>MHHG01000024.1 GCA_001805965.1 Omnitrophica WOR_2 bacterium RIFOXYA2_FULL_38_17
TCAACCTCACCAGGCAAAATGGAAAGCTTTATGGAAAAGATTTGATATCGAATTAAAAGGGGATGATTTTGTGCAGAAAGTTTTACGTTTGCATGCTTTTCATCTTCTACAAACAGCGTCAACTTACAATGAAGACATAGATGCTGGCATGCCTGCAAGAGGCCTGCATGGAGAGGCTTACAGGGGGCATATTTTTTGGGATGAATTATATGTCTTTCCTTTCTTTAATCTTCATGCTCCCGAGATTACAAGGGCGCTTCTAATGTATCGCTACAGGCGATTGGGGGCGGCAAAAGAATATGCGCAGCAAAACGGGTATTGTGGTGCTATGTACCCATGGCAAAGCGCTTCAACCGGAAGTGAAACAACGCAGATAATCCATTTAAATCCTATGTCTGGCAAATGGGGAGAAGATTATAGCTGTCTGCAGAGACATGTTTCAATTGCAATAGCATATAATGTCTGGACTTATTATTACACATCAAACGATCGTGGTTTTCTTGATAGATATGGTGCAGAAATGATGCTTGAGATTTCGCAGTTCTGGTCAAGCGCAGCAAAATTGAATAACAAGACTGGCAGATATGATATTGCAAAAGTTATGGGGCCTGATGAATATCATGAATACACTCCAGGAAATACAGAGGGAGGCCTCACTAACAATGCATATACAAACGTTATGGTTTGCTGGGTTCTTGAGAAAACATTGTTCATTGTAGAGCACTTAATGATAGAAGAAGATAGAAACGCCCTTCTTTTAAAGACAGGGATCAGAGAAGGCGATCTGTCTCTCTGGCGAGACATAATTACAAAAATGACGGTCATTATGGATGAAAATGACATTATTCACCAGTTTGAGGGCTACATGGACCTTAAAGAGCTTGACTGGGGTGAGTATAGAAAGAAATATGAAAACATTAGCAGAATGGATAGAATTCTTAAGGCTGAAGGAGATACTCCTGACCATTATAAAGTTTCAAAACAGGCTGACGTGTTAATGTTGTTCTATGTTTTGAACTATAAAGAATTGTCTGCGATATTTAAACGTCTCGGTTATCCGTTCAGTAAGGCAATAATGAAGAAAAATTTTGAATATTATTATTGCAGGACATCTCATGGCTCAACGTTAAGCATGGTTGTGCATGCTTATGTCGCAGATCTTCTTGGTTACAATGATAAAGCTAAGGATTATTTAGTCGCTGCTTTAGAAAGTGATATTTTTGATACGCAGGGAGGAACTACCCAAGAGGGAATACATTCAGGCGTTATGGGAGGCACATTGGATTTGTTCTTGAGGACTTTTGCTGGCTTGGAAATCTCAGAAGAGACGATCTGCTTGAATCCAAAAATGCCTAAAGAATGGAGATTCATAAAATTCAGCAGTAGGTATAAGAATATATGGTTTACAGTCTCTTTAACTCATAAGCATATTACCGTGATGGCGCAGCTCATAAGAACATCTTCTATGCAAACAACAAGTGAGATATTGGTTGAGATAAACAAGGCAAGGCATAAGCTTGTGCCTGGAAAAGCGCATACGGTTGCTTTATAAAGGGTCTTTCTTTGCAATCATTGCAAGGAAGAGGGGACACAATCTGTAAATAAATATCTGAACCCTTGTGTCCCATTAATTTTATTATTAACAAAAGTCCTCAACATAACAATGAAAAGATTTATAAAAGGAATTTTATGAAAAAAAAGATCTTGCATAATGTTTTTCTTTCGTCAATATCTCAAAATGTCGGAAAAACCACGATTGCTTTAGGGCTTTATCAAGCATTTAATGAAAGAAAGATAAGAACAGCGTTCATTAAGCCCGTTGGACAGCAGGTTGTCAATGTTGGTAATTCTAATATTGATAAAGATTCGTACTTGATCGGGGAAGTTTTTCATTGTGCTAAGAATTTCAAAGAAATGAGCCCGGTAACGGTAGGGAGAGGTTTTACAGAAAAATATATTTTTCATCCACAAAAAAATATGCTCAAAAATAATATTGAAAAAGCATTTAATGCTTTGATCAAAGCAAAAGATGCAATTATTGTTGAAGGGACCGGGCACTGTGGGGTTGGCTCTGTAATTGATTTTTCAAATGCTGATGTTGCAAAATTACTTCATTCTAAGGTCATAATAATCAGTGAAGGCGGAATAGGAAAAAGTATTGATGAGATTATGCTGAACAAGGGATTGTTTGATCTTAACGGAGTTGAAGTTATGGGAGTGATCATCAATAAGGTTTTATCCGAAAAATATGAAAAGGTCAAAAGAGCCCTGGAAAGAGGATTGAAGAACAAAGGCCTGAATTTGCTCGGGGTAATTCCTGATAGGCCTTTATTAAGTTCGCCTACGATCATGCAGATCAAGGATAAATATAAATTTGAATTATTGTGCGGAGAAACTGAAGTCTCAAGACGTGTAAAGCATGTTATTGTCGCGGCCATGGAGCCACACAACATGGTTCATCATCTTGAAGACGGCACTTTGGTCCTTGTTTCCGGGGACCGAATTGATAATATATTACTAGCAGTAAGTTCGCACCTTGTAGGCAGTCAAAAGGATTTTCAGATCGCAGGTATTATTTTGACGGGAGGGCTGATGCCCAATGAAAAGATCGTTGATCTTCTCAGCAAAAGTAAAATACCTGTTTTGATAGACAAAGAAGACACGTATTCTGTTGCTGCAAAACTTGAAAATTTAATATGTAAAATAGAAAAGACAGATAAAGACAAGATCGCGGAAATAGGACGGCTTGTAAAAAAATATGTTGATATAGACCAGATATTGGAATTATCAAAATAAATCTTGAAAGGGTGGAAAGTTAATGGCGGACAATAAAAAGACCAGTACAACATTGGCTATAGGGCAAAAGCAAGAGCTCACTATCCTTAGGAAAATAGTAGAGCTGACAAATACAGAATTAGACCTTAAAAAAATATTAAATGAAACCGTAAAAGTCGTTTCTGAAATGACTAAGGCAGACTCCGTTTTTGTTTATCTTTTTGACGATGTTAAAAGAAGCTTTGTACTTATGGCATCAAAAACGCCTCATGCAAAAGAATTAGGTGAGGTTAATTTAAAAACAGGCGAAGGGATCACAGGTTGGGTTGCCAAACAAAATAAACCTGTTGTTATAAAGGAAATGGCTTTTGCAGACCCAAGATTCAAAAGCTTTGATGTTTTGCCTGAAGATAAATACGAGGCATTTCTGTCGGTACCGATAGTTTATAAAAACAAAGCAATAGGTGTAGTCAATGTCCAGCATAAAAAGCCTCATGATTATGCTCAGAACACAACCGAGTTGATATCTGTGATAGCAAAACAAATAGGCGGGGTCATTGAAAATGCCAGGCTTTATGAGGAGAAAAAGACCAAGGCTTTGCAGTTTGATAGCCTGGTCAAAGTAAGCAAGTCGATCACATCCCAGGATTATTTAGATGAGATTTTAAGTCTTATAGTTGTTGTGACGGCAGAGATGCTTAATTCAAAAATATGCTCGATCATGCTGTTAGATAAAAAAGCCAAAGAGCTGATCATTAAGGCGACGCAAAGCCTGAGTGAAGAATATAAGAAAAAACCGAACATAAAAGTCAATGCAAGTATCAGTGGCGATGTTGTCAAAAGCAAGAAACCAATAGCTATCTATGATGTTCGTAATGAAAAGAAATATGCCTTTAGGGATATTGCAATAAAGGAAAAGCTGACATCAATGCTGGCTGTTCCGATGATCGTGAAAAATAATGCAATAGGTATTATCAATATCTATACAAAAACGCCTCATTCCTTCTCCCAGGAAGAGATCGATGTGCTGCAGCTGGTAGCTAATCAGGCTGCAATAGCTATTGAAAATACTAAGCTGGTTGAGGACGCTGTTAAAGCAAAAGAAGCGCTTGAAACAAGGAAGGTAATTGAGAGAGCTAAAGGCATATTAATGAAAATGGGTAGCTTAAATGAGCAGGAGGCATATAAGCTAATACATAAGAAGAGCATGGATTCATGTAAGCAAATGAAGGAAATTGCTGAATCTATTATCTTGATGGAAGAGTTGCAGCGACAATGAAATCATTTCTCTTAGCACACAAAGATAATAAGTATGTTGTGCCGGCTGCGCTTTTAGTTTTCAGCTTTTTAATAAGAATGAGCTTGATCAGCAAAGGGCCGTATAGCCTCGATTCTTTAGCTGTAGTAAATGCAGCACTTCAAACAATCAAAACCCACCAGATTCAATATTTCCACGAGTTTCAATATCCTTTAGCTGTTATTTTTCTTGTAGGATTTATAAACTTTTTTAGATTGTTTGCAGTTGATGACCCGGTATTTTTATATAACCTTATAAGCGTTGTGTTCAGCTCAATAAGCGTTGTGTTGTTTTATGTTTTGATCAAGCCTATCCTAAATAAACCTGCGGCTTTTTTTACGGCTATTTTGTTTTCCTTATGTCCGATCTATTTAGGTTTATCTGTTTATGGAACAAGCAATATCTTAAGCTTGTTCTTTCTTTTTTTGTGCTTTGTGAGCATGAGCCAATATTTTTCGCTGCAAGACAACAAATATTATTTCATCAGCTCTTTTAGTTTAGGGCTGATGGCTGCAGCAAGGCTACAGGAAATGTTCTTTTTGTTACCTGCTGTTTTTTGTTTTTTTGTTTTTCCACCTTTTAAAAAAATCAGCGAAGATGGCTCCGAACAAACCATTCCGGGGGGGAGCCTGAATGGTTTTGTACCATATCTTTTTCTTGCTTTTGCAGTAGGAGCGCTTTTTTATTTTCCGGCGCTTTTAAGATATATCAAGTCCCCTGAAACCCCTTTTCTTCTGGAGGTCTTGGCTGACAATGTTCCAAGGAGAGGTTTTATTCCTTTCTTTATAGGATCGCTGGTCAGAAATGTAGAGTTTATCAAAATGTCTTTTTCTTCAACTGGGCTTTTGCTTTCAGTTGTTGGTTTAGCATTAATGCTTTTTTCACATAGAAAAGCCTTGTCCCTATGCTTAGCCTGGATAATGGCCCCTTTATTCCTTTTGACTTGTTTTAGGATTACGGGGCCAAGGCTGCTTGTTTTGACTGTTCCAGCTTTTTATATAGGGCTGGGTTATGTTATTTTTATACTTTTTCAAAAGAACAAATTAATGCGCTTAGCTGCTTTTGTGATATTTATCGGGATTATGTTCTCGAACTATTTAGCAATATACCCAATTTTATTACATAGGCATAATGCCGCTCTTTTGCCTGATTATGCAAGGAAGATCGGCGAGATTTCCAAGCCAAACGATGTGATCATATGTCACGACGAAGCCTTGTTTATACAATATTATGCAAAGCGCAAGACAATTTCGCGACCTTCCGAGAAGGATCTTTTTAGCAGGGAAGCTATGATGAAATTTAAAGATGAGATCAGTGAAGTATTGGAGCAGGGAAACTCTGTTTATTTAACTTGGCCCGGGATGTTTGCATCTGGGCATCCACAAGTGCTGGAGTATTTAATGAATAAATATTTTAAAGTTGAAGAAATCGGGATTATGCCATATGAGGATTGGCACAGAGGGCCTATTAGGCAGCAGCTTTACAATTTACCTATCTATCAATTAAAAAAAAAGAAATGATTGCTCGAGAGTCAGAAAGGTATTATTTAAATATCAGTTGTAAAATGCTATTTTTGCTGGTTTAATTGTATAATTGAACAATCGGATGAATCCTTTTAACAGGAACAGGTCTTTAAATGAATAGATTTAGAAAGCTTTTAAATATAGTTCTTGGTGCTGTATTTTTTCTTTTGTTGTCAGCGCATGCCTTTGCTTCGTCCGGGCAAGCAGAAGGCGGAATAGTCGCAATAACCAGCTTGCTCGTGATCCAGTTAAGTGTAATATTATTTGCTGCTTGGGTTGGCAATCTTGCGTTCGCGAGGATGAAGCTGCCTGCAGTGCTCGGAGAGATCGTTGCCGGAGTTGTTATTGGCCCGTACTTTTTAGGGTCTTTTGGTTTTCCCGGTTTTGAACATGGTCTTTTCCCGCCATCAGGTGATTTTCCAGTTTCAATAGAATTGTATAGCCTTGCAACAATAGCATCGATAATCTTATTGTTCTTTGTCGGACTTGAGACGGATATACAGACCTTTTTAAGATTTTCTTTTGCTGGCTCCATAGTTGGTGTTTTTGGTGTTATTTTTAGTTTTATAGCAGGCGATATTTTAGGTGTCATGTTAGCCCAAAACCTGATGGGGCAAAATTACAGTTTTACTCACCCGTTCTGTCTTTATCTGGGTGTTTTATCCACAGCTACTTCAGTTGGCATTACTGCCCGTATTCTCTCAGAAAAAAGAAAAATGAATTCTCCCGAAGGGGTCACTATTCTAGCCGCAGCAGTTATTGATGATGTGTTGGGCATTATTATCCTCGCAATAATCCTTGGTATGGTAAAAAGTGGCCACATAGGATGGAAGGAAGTTTCCCTTATCTCCCTTAAAGCTTTTGGTATCTGGCTGGGATTTACCTTGGTGGGACTGAAATATTCTTTAAAGTTATCTGCTGTTCTTAACAAAATCAAAGACCAAAACACGATTGCTATATTAAGCCTTGGCCTTGCCTTGTTATTGGCGGGCATATTTGAGCATTTTGGTTTAGCGATGATCATAGGCGCTTATGTTATGGGGCTATCGTTATCTAAGACAGACCTTGCCTTTATTGTCCAAGAGAAGCTGGAAATGTTGCAGAAATTTTTAGTGCCAATCTTTTTTTGTGTAATGGGCATGCTGGTTAATTTAAAAGAAATGGCGTCATTGCAGATCATTAGTTTTGGAATGCTTTATGTTGTTATGGCAACTCTTGGCAAGATCATAGGGTGCAGCATTCCGGCATTATTCCTGAATTTTAATTTAAGGGGAGCTTTGCGTATTGGTGTTGGAATGGTCCCGAGAGGTGAAGTAGCTTTGATCATTGCAGGTATTGGGCTTTCTTCAGGGATCATTGATGATAAAGTTTTTAGCATTGTCATGATAATGACATTTGTTACAACATTGATCACTCCTTTGGTCCTCGACAAGATGCTCGATTCAAAAAAGCCTGTTCTAAGGAAAGAGCAGGAGATCAAGGATGAACAAAAGACGATAAAATATGAAATGCCAAGCGTGGAAACGGCAGAACTGCTTCTTGCTAAAGTTGTCACTGCATTTGAAAATGAGGGGTTTTTTGTTCACAGAATGGGTCGTGAAGAAAGGCTGTTTAAGATCAGAAAAGAAAGCGTCTTTATTGTCATGCGATACACTACACAAAGAATGGAATTTGATTGCAGCGAGATGGATGCGCCATTTATTCACACCTTGTTCTATGAAGTTATTGCGGAACTGGAGCATGCTATGCAGACATTGCAGACGTTAACAGACAAAAGTTCTATTGGTAAAAAGATATTTGATACACAAAAAATAATTGCAAATATCAATAGTGACAGAAAAAAGAAATTTCAGATCATTTCTTCCAAGGCCCTTAATGTTGATTTACAGGGCAGGTCAAAAGAAGAGATTCTTGCTGAACTTGTTGAGCTGTTAATAGAGTCAAAGCAATTAGACGCATCACAAAAAGAAGAAGTAGTTAAAGATCTTCTTAAAAGAGAGTTAATGATGTCGACTGGAATGCAAAATGGCATTGCGCTGCCTCATGCTAAAACAATAGCTGTGGACCATGTTGTTGCTGCAGTAGGCATAAGCAAAGAGGGAGTGGATTTTGCATCTCTGGACAAAATACCATCTAAGATCTTTGTTTTAACTTTGGCCTCGAAAGAACACCCTCATGCATATTTACAGTCCATGTCGGAGATCAGCAGGTTTTTATCGAAAGAAGAGAACAGGGCGAAAATGATAGCGTGTACTACAAGAATACAATTGTTTGACGTGTTAAGCTTTCATATGTAAATTATTTTTTTTGCCCTATTGACAAAATGTTTTATCTGTTGTATAGTTTGTCTAGTTAAAGGGCACAGTGGTTCTCTTGAATCGACGGAGATTCAGGGGGATTTTTTATTGTAGAAATGATCTTAATTTAAGGTTTATTTAAGACAGGTAAAATAGCGGACGCAGATGTCCTCTTTCGGGCATAGTTGCTTGAAAGGGGATTTTTTTATGGACAAGGTTGTCCTCTTTAGAACAGTTGTCAAACAACGGTTTTGAAGAGGACTTTTTTATAGATGGAAGGTTAATTGCAAATCAATAAATATAAGAGGAGGGAATATGTTCGGGAAATTATTAACAAAATATGCATCAAGCTTTATTGTCCTGCTGCTTGCTGTGGCAATGGCAATGAGCTTGTCTTCTACAGCAAGTGCCGCAACTGCGGATGAAGCTATGTTCACAGTAAACAATACCTGGATGCTTGTGGCAACGATACTGGTCTTTATTATGCATCTTGGTTTTGCCACTCTGGAATCAGGCTTGACAAGATCAAAGAACACGGTAAATATTATTTTTAAGAATGTTTTGATCGTAGCTATAGGGCTTTTAACATATGCTATAGCCGGATTCAATTTAATGTATCCGGGTGATGCCTGGATATTGGGGAAGTTCTTTGGCTTTGGGGGTTTTGGTATATCCTCACCGGAAGGTGCTGCGGGGTTAATAGATTATGCAAATGGCGCTTATACTTATTGGACTGATTTTATTTTTCAGGCAATGTTCGCCGCTACGGCAGCTACAATTGTCTCAGGTGCGGTCGCTGAAAGAATAAAACTGCACAGCTTTTTACTGTTTTCAGTTATCTTTGTGGGGATAGTTTATCCCTTTGTTGGAAGCTGGAAATGGGGCGGGGGCTGGTTAGATGCAATGAATTTTTATGATTTTGCCGGGTCTACTTTGGTTCATTCTGTAGGAGGATGGGGGGCGTTGGCAGGTGTTATTGTTTTAGGCCCAAGAATCGGCAAATATACAAATGGTGCAGTAAAGGCTATTCCTGGCCATAGTTTGCCGTTAGCTGCTATCGGTGTATTCTTATTATGGTTTGGCTGGTTTGGTTTTAACGGAGGTTCAGTTCTTTCTGCTGATCCAGGAGCTGTTTCTCTTGTATTTGTAACAACTTCTTTGGCAGCAGCGGCAGGGATCATTACATCAATGGTTACTTCTGAAATAATTCAGAAAAAACCTGACCTTTCTATGGTGTTAAATGGGGCTTTGGCAGGTCTTGTAGGCATTACAGCAGGCGCTGATACCGTGTCTGTTCTCAGTGCAATTATTATAGGAGGGATCGCAGGGTTCTTGGTAGTTGTTGCTGTAATTATCTTTGACTCAAAATTAAAACTGGATGATCCTGTCGGGGCATTGTCAGTTCATTTGGTTTGCGGGGTTTGGGGGACTTTGGCTGTAGGCATCTTTAGCATAAATCCAGAGCACTCCTTTATAACTCAGCTGATAGGGGTAATGGCATATGCTGCAATTTGTTTTCCTGCGGCCTTTTTGATATTTTCAATAATAAAAATAACTATGGGCATTAGAGTTACAGAAGAACAAGAAAACAGAGGGCTTGACATTTGTGAGCATGGTATGGAATCATATGGAGGGTTTCAGGTTTTTACTAATCAATAATCTTAACAATATTAGATATGGAGGAATAAAAAAATGAAATTGATCATAGCAATGATACAGCCTCATAAGTTGCCAGATGTAAAAAAAGCTCTGTTTGAGGCAGAGATACATAAAATGACTGTGACTAATGTTCTTGGCTGCGGTCAGCAAAGGGGGTTCAGTGAGACTTATAGAGGCGTAGTACATGAAGTTAATCTTTTAAAAAAAGTGCGTCTAGAAATTGCTGTAAATGAGGACTTTGTCGACGACACAATAAAGGCAATTATTAAAGGTGCCAAGACAGGCAATATCGGAGATGGCAAGATCTTCGTCATGGATCTTCAGCGATGCATAAGGATAAGGACTGAAGATGAAGGGCACGATGCGATAGGGTAGAATTTTAAGATTGACAAATTTGAGATTAATGCTATATTTATTTCAAATTTAAGGGCAATGAAGTCCTCCATAGAAACAGCAGTGATGTTTTTGTGGGGGACTTTTTTATTGCGGAAAACAAAGATGTTTTCAAGATTTTCTGATTAGATCAGAAAACAAGGACAAAGAAGTCCTCTCGCAGAAGAATGAAGTTTTGTTCTTTAGCCAGAGGTCTTTTTTTTAACAAAACACAGAAAGGAAATTAACAATGAAGTTATTCCGCATGTTAGGTTCTTTGATCACTGCAGCTGCTGTATCTTTGTTTTATGCTGTATCTTGTTTTGCAGGGGAAAATGGAGTTATTGATTCTGGAGCTACTGCATGGATGTTGACATCAACGGCTTTGGTGCTTTTAATGGTCCCTGGGCTGGCTATGTTCTATGGTGGATTGGTTAGAACAAAGAATGTTCTTGGCACAATGATGCACAGTTTTGTTTCTATAGCGATTATTGGTGTGTTGTGGACAATATTTGGGTATTCGTTATCTTTTGGACATAGTATTTTGGGCGGTTTTCTTGGTTGGAATCCTGATTATTTCTTCTTAAAAGGTATTGATGAAAGTATTGTTAATGGGGTTCCTGAATATGTATTAGCTATGTTTCAAGGTAAATTTGCGATCATAACTCCTGCATTAATAGCAGGTGCACTTGCTGAGAGGGTTTATTTTAGAGGGTATTGTCTTTTTATAGCTCTTTGGTTCCTATTTGTTTATTGTCCTTTAGCTCACTGGGTCTGGGCTTCTGATGGGTGGCTCTTTAATGCTGGCGCTAGAGGTGTGATCGATCTGGCTGGAGGAACGGTAATTCATGTTTCAGCCGGAGTAAGTGCATTGGTCGTTTCCTTGTTTCTTGGAAAAAGAAAAGGTTATCCTGAAACAGTAGTAATGCCAAATAATCTGGTTATGACAATGATCGGAGCAGGATTACTATGGGTAGGCTGGTTTGGTTTTAATGCAGGCTCAACAGTGCATAGCGGGTTAGATACTGCCCGGGCGCTTACAATGACTCAGATTTCGGCATCAAGTGGTGCTGTTACTTGGCTTGTTCTAGAAGCCATTATTTTTAAGAAGGCAACTTCTCTGGGCTTTGTGTCAGGAATTTTAGCAGGTTTGGTGGTAATAACGCCTGCGGCAGGAGTTGTGCTTCCGTCGGGGGCTCTTATCTTGGGAATGTTATCATCAATCGCTTGTTATTTTGCACTAAAAATGAAAGCAAAATTTGGTTATGATGATAGTCTTGATTGTTTTGGTATCCATGGAGTTGGAAGTGGATTGGGAGTGCTAATGCTGTCTTTTTTTATAAGGGGAAGTTGGATGGCAGAGGCTTCAGCGGCTATCGGTACAAGATGGACGAACGTTGATCAATTTTTTATTCAGCTAAAAGGATTAAGTGCAACAATTGTATTAGCGGCTTTGGGTACTTTGATAATTAGTTTTGTTGTAGAAAACACAATAGGTTTTAGATTAGGAAAAGCAAAAGAAATGGCAGGGATGGATCATTCTTTGCATGGTGAGCATGGATATGGGATGTTGAATGTAAACTAAATGTATTTTATCTATGGAAGGGAAAAACATGAAATTAATTACTGCTATTATTCAACCAGATAAATTAGATGAGGTCCGTGAGGCATTGATAAAAGCTGAAATTACAAGAATTACTGTGAGTCGTTGTTCCGGAAGAGGACAAGCTGAGGAAATTGATATATACCGTGGCCAGGAAATAGTCCCGGAGCTAATATCAAAAGTAAGGCTTGATATTGCTGTTAATGAGGCTTTTGTTGATATTACAGTTGATACGATATTGAAGGCAGCAAAGCATGGAGATGGTGCAATTGGTGATGGTAAGATATTTATTACTTCTTTGGAAGAGTGTATACGTATTCGGACTGATGAGAGAGGGGGTAAGGCAATCTAGTAACAGAATTATTATATTTAATAAAACTCAAGAATTGTGATATAACTCTAAGTAAGAAATTAAAAAAGGGAGGCAAACAAAATGGAAGAATTTACTTCAATAGCGGATTATTATGGCGAAAATGTTTTTAATCTCAAGACTATGCGCAACTATCTCTCAGAGGAGGCATATAAATCTTTGAGCGCTACTATTAAGACTAGTGGCACTTTGGACCCAAAGATTGCAGATGAAGTTGCAGATGCAATGAAAACATGGGCACTTTCAAAGGGTGCGACTCATTATACTCATTGGTTTCAGCCTTTGACAGGTTCAACCGCTGAAAAGCATGATGCTTTTATCGACCCTGATAATGAAGGAGGCGTTATTATCAAATTCTCCGGTAAAGAACTTATTCAGGGTGAGCCGGATGCTTCAAGCTTTCCTTCAGGAGGATTAAGGACTACTTTTGAAGCTCGTGGATATACAGGATGGGACCCAACATCCCCAGCTTTTATTAAAGAAGGGCCTGAAGCAGCTACTCTTTGTATCCCAACATATTTTATTGGCTGGAAAGGAGAAGCCTTAGATAAGAAAACACCTCTTTTGCGTTCAATGAAAGCTCTTTCAAAACAAGTTTGTCGCTTGGCGGAGATATTTGGCATTAAATCAAAAGGTAAAACCGCATATGCAACTTTGGGTGGTGAGCAAGAATATTTTTTGATCGATAGAGAGTTCTATTATTCAAGAATTGATCTTATGCAAACCGGCAGGACCTTATTCGGAAAAGAACCTGCAAAGCATCAGCAAATGGCAGATCACTATTTTGGTGCTATAAAGAGCCGTGTTATGGGCTTTATGGAAGACCTTGATAGAGAGATGTGGAGATTAGGTGCTCCTGTTAAAACAAGGCACAATGAAGTTTCTCCTGCACAATTTGAGATCGCCCCTGTTTTCGAACAGTTAAATTTAGCCATTGACCATAATATGTTGTTAATGGAGGTTATGCAAAAGGTCGCTGAAAAACATGACCTGGCATGCCTTCTTCACGAAAAACCATTTTCTGGTGTTAATGGATCCGGGAAGCATAATAACTGGTCAATAGTTGGCCCTGACGAGAAGAATTGGCTTTCTCCAGGAGATAACCCGCACGATAATGCTAAGTTTTTAGTGGTTCTTTGTGCTATCATTAAGGCAGTTGATACATATGCTGATCTATTGAGAGCTTCAATTGCGTCAGCCGGCAATGATCATAGGCTTGGTTCACATGAAGCCCCTCCGGCTGTTATTTCAATTTTCTTAGGAGATCAGCTTACAGATATTATTGAGCAAATTGAAAAGGGCGGAGCAAAGTCTTCTAAGAAGGGTGGCGTTCTTGAGATAGGTGTTGATTCATTGCCTGATCTGCCTCGAGATGCGACTGATAGGAACAGAACGTCTCCTTTTGCGTTTACTGGAGCGAAATTTGAATTTAGGGCAGTTGGCTCAAATGCTAATTTAGCAGGGCCAAATATTGTGCTTAATACTATTGTCGCGGAAGCCTTAGACGAAATTTGTACAATATTAGAAGGTGTTAGTAAAAAGGACCTAAATGCTACAATACAAAAATTATTGCAGGATATTGTCAAGAAGCACAAAAGGATTCTTTTTAATGGTGATAATTATACAGAAGAATGGTTAAGAGAGGCAAAGAAAAGAGGCTTGCCAAATCTTAAGAATACTCCGGAAGCTTTAGAGGCTTTAAGGAGCCCGGCTAATGAGAAAGTTTTTGGAAAGCATGGAGTGTTATCCAAAACAGAGCTAGCTTCCAGGTATGAAGTTTATAAGGAAATGTATGAGTCTGTTATAGACTATGAAGCAAAGCTGTCTCTTGATATGGCAAAGACCATGATAGTGCCGGCTGTTTTTAGCTACCAAGAAGAGCTTGCAGACAGCATTAGATCAGTCGAGGGCATCAATAAGACAAAATCAACGGGGTCAAGAAAGATATTGAAAGAGATAACTGACGAGCTTGAAGGGGCGCTAGTTAAGATTGATACGCTTGCTGCTGCAATTAAAAGAGGCAATGCCTTAAAAACTAAGGTTGCGATGTTGGATCTTAGGTCTTCAATTGACTCTCTAGAAGGATTAGTTGCTGAAGATGTTTGGCCACTGCCTTCTTATGCAGAAATGTTGTTTATGCTTTAAAGACTAGAATTATGTAATAAAAAATCATTGAAAGTATCGGGGCATATGTTATCCTCGACGAAAAAAGTATTCCCCGATACTTTCTTTTGAAGTACAAAAGATTTGTTTTATACTAATCTCTGCATTGACAAATAATAGAAATTGTTATATACTCCAAACATAGTAGTAGATGTAAAGAACGATGATGTTTATATGTCCTGGCAAAGTTGTCCGGAACTCATAGTAATGTGGGTCCGGGTTTTTTTTGTGTAAGATATTTATTTTGGGCAAAGATGTCCTCATTCAATGAAGATATAATTGGGTGGGGCTTTTTTATTGCAAAGGAAAATATGATGGCCGAAAAAAAGATCAGAAAGTTGCATATTAGTCAAGTGATGGAGAATAAACTCTTGCGTAAGATCGTTGAAATAACCAATTCTGAACTGGGCCTAGAAAAAGTTCTGAAAGAAACAGTTAATATTATCACAGAGGTTACAAAGGCAGACTCCGTGTTTATCTATTTACTTGATAATACAAAAAAACAGTTATCCTTGATGGCCTCGAAGACTCCTCATCAAAAAGAGATAGGACAGCTTAATTTAAAAGCAGGTGAAGGCATTGCAGGATGGGTCTTTAGCAACTCTTCCCTGGTGGCGATCGCAGAAAATGCTTATAAAGATGAACGTTTTAAAAGTTTTGATGTTTTGCCAGAAGATAAATATGAAGCCCTGTTATCTGTGCCAATTATCAATAAAGGTAAAGCTGTAGGCGTCGTGAATATCCAGAACAAAAGAAAACATGACTATAGTGAAAAGACGATAGATCTTATTTCTTTGATCGTAAAGCAAATTGAGGGTGTTTTAGAAAATGCTCGACTATATGAAGAAGCAAAGAAGAAAGCAGTACAATTTGATAACTTGATGAAGGTCAGTAATTCAATAACGTCAAAGAATTATCTTGAGGAGATCTTAAGTCTTATTGTGGTTGTTACGGCAGAGATTCTTAGCTCAAAGATATGTTCAATTATGCTTGTAGATAAAACGGGTAAAGAGCTAGAAATAAAGGCTACGCAAAGCCTTAGTGAACATTACAGGACAAAACCTAATTTAAAGATAGGTTCATGTATCAGCGGAGATGTTATAAGATCAAAAAAACCAATTGCGATCTTTGATGTTCGGGAAGAAAAAAGATATTCATTTAGGGGTCTGGCAATAAAAGAAAAATTAACATCAATGTTATGTGTTCCAATGGTTGTGAAAGAGCAGGCAATTGGTTTGATAAATGTATATACGGAGAAGAAACACGAATTTACAAAAGAAGAGATTGATGTTTTGCAGATGGTGGCTAATCAGGCGGCAGTTGTTGTTGAGAATACAAAGTTAGTAGAAGAATCTATAAAGGCAAAAGAAGCATTAGAAACAAGAAAAATAATAGAAAAAGCAAAGGGCCTTTTGATGCAAATTAGATCTCTTAATGAAGATGATGCTTATAAAATGATATTGAAGAAGAGCATGGATTCTAGAAAATCTATGAAAGAAGTGTCAGAATCAATTTTATTAATGAGTGAATTTAAGAGTGAAGGGGTAAATTTGCAGTAGCATAAGTAGAAAGCTATCATTAATTAATACAAAGCTTTTATCTCGTTGCAGATTTAAAAGCTGGACATAGCGGTCCGCCTTAGAACATGGATGTTCGAAAGCGGACTTTTTTATTTTAACAGAGCGCAGATTGTTCTTAATAGACTATGTTGTCAGTAAAATCAAATATAAGACATAATATGAAAGGAAACGAAATGAATAAGAATTTAATTAAAAGCTTGTTGGTTCTTTTGACAGTTTTAGTTACACCGATGTTTCAAACGAATGCCGAATCTTCAACAGTATTAGGGGATTACTTGGCAAGTAAAGATGTGGAAATAGCAGTTTCTGCTAACATTGATTATTACGATAAATATGTCTGGAGAGGATTTCTCCTGGATGGCGATAATGTTATGCAATCAGGAGTTACGCTTTCTTCAAAAGGTTTTGAGGGAGGCTTCTGGGGAAGCTGGGACCTTCAGTCTGAAGATGGATTAGCCTCTGATGAAGTAGATGGATTCATTGGTTATGGTTTTGGTCTTGGTTTTTTAAATGATGCACTTGAGAAAATCACAGTGTCCTTAGGTCATACATGGTATGGATTTCCTGAAGCTGACCTTTATTCTAAAGAATTTTATTTAGGATTTGCAGTAGACACGTTCTTGTCTCCATATTTTACATGGTATAAGGATTATGAAGATGAGGAGCAAGGTGGTGCTGATGGCAACTATTTTATGGCAGGGATCGGCCATAGTTTTAATATTAGTGAAGAGTATGGCGTTACCCTTGATTTAGGGTTGGAATATGGATTTAACGATAACGCTTTTATTGATGGAAAAGGTCATTATGCTTTGTCTAAAGTAGGCGTTACTATTCCGCTAACTGAAAAAATCTCTATGAGCCCTGTTATTGCTTACAGTGTTCCATTTGGCGATCTAGCAAATGGCGGGGGAAATGACCAAAAAGAACAGTTTTATGGGGGTGTTTCACTTGCGTTTAATTTTTAAGCAAAAAGGAAGGATATAAAATGTTAAATAAAATAATGAAAAATATTGTTCGATCATTGCCCTTAATAGGGCTGATTATAATGTTTTCGGTTATGCCGGCATTTGCAGAAGAGACAGAAACAAATGCAAAGGCAATTGAAGCATTAACTACTAATTTGAATATTGTTTGGACTTCAGTGGCTGCATTTTTGGTTTTTTTTATGCAAGCCGGTTTTGCGATGGTAGAAGTAGGTTTTACAAGAGCAAAAAATGCAGTGAATATTATAATGAAGAATTTAATGGATTTTGCAGTTGGGACCCTTGTATTTTTCTTCATTGGTTTCGGACTTATGTTTGGAAAATCAAACGGTATATTTGGAACTACAAATTTCATGTTAGGCGGTGATGTTCTTGGTTCGGCTGAACATTGGAATTGGGCTTTCCTTATATTTCAGACGGTTTTTGCTGGAACTTCAGCAACTATAGTGTCGGGAGCAATGGCAGAAAGGACTAAATTTAAGGCATATTTATGTTACAGTGTCTTTATTTGTGCTTTTATCTATCCGATATTTGGCTCATGGGCGTGGGGAGGACTTCTTGATGGTGGTGGCTGGTTAGAGAATTTAAAAACCCCTTTTGTTGATTTTGCTGGGTCAACCGTTGTTCACTCTATTGGTGGCTGGTTAGCATTAGCTGGAGCCATTGTTTTAGGCCCTAGATTGGGTAAATATTCTCCGGATGGAAAATCAAAGGCAATTCCTGGACACAATATAACTTTAGCTGCATTAGGTGTTTTTATATTGTGGTTTGGATGGTTTGGTTTTAATCCTGGTTCAACAACTGTAGGCAATGGAGAGATCGGGCGGGTTGCTGTAACCACAAATCTGGCAGCGGCAGCTGGTGCGGTCAGCGCTATGATAATTGCATGGATATTATTTAAAAAACCTGATGCTTCAATGACTCTAAATGGTGCGCTAGCTGGATTAGTTGCGATAACAGCAGGTTGTTATACTGTTACGCCTATGGGTTCCATCTGGATAGGTGCTATAGGAGGAATCTTAGTTGTTTTTAGTGTCATTTTTATTGATCAGGTGCTAAAGGTTGATGATCCTGTAGGAGCTGTTTCTGTCCATGGAGTTTGTGGTGCTTGGGGTACGCTTGCTTGTGGCCTATTTAATGCCGAGAAGGTATTAGGAACAGGCGAAGTAAGCGGTGGTTTGCTCTATGGGGGAGGGATGAATCAATTAATAACACAGTTAATAGGGGTTGGAGCTGCTTTTATTTGGGCTTTCTCTATAGGGTTAATTTTATTTAACGTAATTAAGGTTACAATGGGCATTCGTGTTTCTCCAGAAGAAGAATTAAGAGGTTTGGATATTATGGAACATGGAATGGAAGCATATGATGGATTCCAAATCTTTAGTAATTCATAAAAAAGTTTAAAGGAGGTATCAAATCATGAAAATTATTACTGTAATGATACAGCCGCACAAATTGCCGGATGTTAAGAAAGAGCTCTTTGATGCAGATGTTCATAAAATGACCGTGACAAATGTGTTAGGTTGCGGGCAGCAAAGAGGTTATAGTGAGACATATAGAGGTGTGGTTCATGAAGTAAATCTCTTGAAAAAGGTTAGGATAGAAATAGCGGTAAATGAAAATTTTGTCGATAGGACAATAAAAGCAATTATCAAAGGCGCCAAGACAGGAAATATTGGTGACGGGAAGATATTTGTCACAGATCTGGATCGCTGTATTCGAATCAGGACAGGAGAGGAAGGCAATGAAGCTATAGGATAAAATAGAGGGGTTGGGGGCAGCATGCGGATCAATCGCAAGCTGCCCCTTTTATATGCAATAAAAGTGCAGACATCAAATAATAATTTAAGTATATTATAGTTATGCAAAATTCAGATAAAGATAATATAAAGCTGATATGCGATATCAGTGAGCTTAGCAATCTTTTCACAGATTCCAACAGTTTAGAGAATTTTTTATCTAAAACTGTTGAGATGGTTGCCAGCCATATGAAAGCGGATGTTTGCTCGATCTACCTTTACTCCGATGGGACGCAGGAGTTGATTTTAAAAGCGACAATGGGATTAAATCAAGGTCTTATCGGGAATGTTAAGATGAATGTTGATGAAGGCTTAACTGGATTAGCTCTAAAAGAGCTTCGGCCGATTTGTGAGAGAAATGCGAGCAGGAACCCTAATTTTAAATATTTTCCTGATCTAGGTGAAGAAATCTATGAGTCTTTTCTTGCTGTGCCTATATTGCGGGGAACAAATAAAGTAGGAGTTATGGTAATTCAAAACTCTGAAAAGAATTATTTTAAAGAAGGAGATGTAACTGTTTTACAAGCAATTACTTCTCAGCTTGCAAATACAATAGAGATGGCAAGGTTTTTACTGTCTCTTGATGAAGATAGACAGCAAAAGAAAGTAATTAAAGAGGAAGGTGACCTGAAATTTGTTAAGGGAAGAGTTGGCTCGCCGGGCTTTGTTTTTGCTGAAGCAGTTGTTCTTTTAGAGAGTAATTCTTTATGGCTCAATCAAGCAGTAGTTCAAGAGCACACCGTAGATGATTTCTATAAGGCATTAAAAGATTCGGAACATCAGCTGGAAGATATGCAGACGCAGATAGAAGAAACATTAGCTGATATTGCTTCGTTCATATTTAACGCTCAAATATTGATGCTGAAAGATTCTATATTTGTTAACGCTATGGTTGATAAAATTAAAAAAGGCATAAAACCTCATGCTGCAATAATCGAGGTTGCTGGTAATTATTTGAAGAAATTTGACAATATTGCAGATGAATATCTGAAAGACAGAAGCCAGGATGTTAAAGATATATGTAGAAGGATTTTAAGTAATCTTATCGGGTTTGATGTTAATGCCACAAATTGTGAAGGCCGTATTTTAATTGCTAAGGAACTCTCTGCGGGCGATGTTTTAAAATATTCTTCAGAGAAAGTAAAGGGCATAATCCTTTTAAGCGGAGGGGTCACTTCGCATGTTTGCATTCTTGCAAGTTCGTTGCAGTTGCCGGTTATAATAGCTGATGAGCCCCGACTGATGTCTATAAGGAACAATACTAGAGTTTTGATGGATGCTGAAATTGGGAATTTATATATCAATCCGACAGATGATATTATTGAATCGTTTAGAGAAAAGCAGAAGCTATTGAAAACAAGCGCTGAAATTAGTAGCGAATTAAAAGAAAAGACTTTTACCGCAGATGGCTCCCAAGTCCATTTGTTGGCAAACATTAATTTATTAGGAGACCTGAAAATAGCAAAACACTATAAAGCGGAAGGTGTCGGGCTCTACAGGACAGAGTTTCCGTTTATAGTTAGAAAAGATTTTCCTTCGGAGGAAGAGCAGTTAGTTGTCTATAAGAAATTATTCGAAGGTATGCCTGGCAAGGAGATGACGATACGCACTCTTGATATAGGAGGAGACAAGGTCTTATCATATTTTCAAGAACATTCACGCGAGAAAAATCCATTTATGGGCATGAGGTCAGTAAGGTTCTCTTTAAGGCATAAAGATATTTTTGCTCAACAAATAAGGGCTATCTTGAGAGCAAGCGTAGGTGCTGATGTTAAAATAATGTTCCCTATGATATCTTCTGTAGATGAGTTTGTAGAGGCAAAGCAATTGGTGTTGAATTGTGTTAGTGAGCTTAGAAGTTCTGGTGCAGAATTTCAGGTAAATCCAACGATAGGCATGATGATAGAAATGCCTTCAGTAATGGAAATTTTAGAAGAACTGGCAAATTATTCTGATTTTTTCAGCATAGGTACAAATGATTTTGTTCAATATATGCTTGCAGTAGACAGGACAAATGAAAGGGTTGCAGATATGTATTTATCGCACCACCCATCCATTTTGCGTGCAATTAAAAAAGTAGTGGATGTGTCTGCTAAGTATGGTAAAGAGGTCTCTGTTTGTGGTGAGATGGCACATGAAGAAAAATATATAAGATATTTACTGGGTATTGGAGTCAGAAGATTTAGCTTGAGCCCTTCCTATATACCGAAAATACAAAGAGCTATCATGAATGTTCAAATAAAAGATGCAGAAGCGTTTGCCAAAGAAATTCTTTCAATGGATAAATTGACAGACATATCAAAAAAAATTGGAATAAGTTAGGAAATTGTTTATTCAAAATAATTATGTTCTTGCTCCGAATAGCTTTTACCTTTATAATCCTTTAAAAGAAGTTAGTTGTGAACTGGAAAACATATGTTAAGAATCGCTATAGCACAAATTAATCCTACGGTTGGCGACCTGAGAGGTAACCAGCTGCTGATCTTGGATTACATTATTAGGGCAAAAGAAAAAAATGCTGACCTGGTTGTTTTTCCCGAACTAGCGATTTGCGGGTACCCTCCGGAAGACCTTCTGTATAAAAATCATTTTATTCAAGATAATATTAAATCGCTTAAAAAAATTGCCTCTAATGTTAAAGGTATTTCTGCGGTCATCGGATTTGTTGATTGCATAGAGAGCGGTGTTCTGCATAATGCGGCCGCTTTTATTAGCGAGGGGAAGGTCAAGAGCGTTTATCATAAGCAGAAGCTTCCAAATTACGGGGTTTTCGATGAGAAAAGATATTTTAAATCGTCTTGGCTTAAGGGTAAGCTTTGTGGAATGCTTAAAATAAAAGGGGTTTCTGCCGGCCTTAGTATTTGTGAAGATATCTGGATCGAAGATAGCGTCTGTATACAGCAAGCAAAAGCTGGAGCAAAATTGTTAATAAATATCTCAAGTTCTCCATACGACATGGGAAAGGTGAAAATAAGAGAAGCAATGCTTAAAGAAAGAGCCAAGCAGACTAATGCGTATGTTTGTTATGTGAATGTTGTTGGCGGGCAGGATGAACTGGTTTTTGATGGAAGAAGCATGATAGTTGACCCTAAAGGTGTGATAGTGGCAAAAGGAAAACATTTTGAAGATGACCTCGTTTTTTGTGATTTACCCTTGGGAGAGAGAACGGCTAAAGATTATAAAAAAGTCCAGATAAAAAATGTATTGCCAAAGAAAACCACGAAAATTGAGAGGGTTTATAAAGCGCTTGTTCTTGGCACACAAGATTATATAAGGAAAAACGGTTTTAAGAAAGTTGTTATAGGATTGAGCGGAGGAATAGATTCTGCGCTTGTGGCGGCGATCGCTGTTAAAGCAGTCGGTAATGACAATGTAACATGTGTTACTATGCCATCGAGATATACATCAAAAGGCACCAGGGCTGATGCAGAAAGACTGGCAAACAACCTGAAAGTTAGCCTTATTACAATTCCAATAGAAGATATTTTTGCTTCATATATAAAAACGCTGTCCGGAGAATTTAAGGGGACACAAGTCAATGTTGCTGAAGAAAATATTCAAGCCAGGATAAGAGGGAACCTTTTGATGGCTCTCTCCAATAAGTTTGGATGGCTTGTTTTGACGACAGGAAACAAAAGTGAAGTGGCTGTTGGTTATTGTACCCTCTATGGAGATATGTCAGGAGGCTTTGCTGTTATTAAAGATGTCCCGAAAACAATGGTTTATGAATTATCAGCATATATTAATAATACATGTGATCAAGTGATTCCAAAAACCATTATAAGAAGAGCACCTTCTGCAGAGCTAAGGTCAAATCAAAAAGACCAGGATTCTTTGCCGCCGTACAATGTTCTTGATCCTATCCTTGAGCAGTATGTCGAGAAGCACGATTCAGTAGAAACAATGTCAAAGAAAAACAAAAAGGAACTCGTTGAGAAGATAATTGACCTCGTTGACCATAGCGAGTATAAGCGCAGGCAGGCGCCACCAGGCATAAAGATCACTGCAAGGGCTTTCGGAAAAGACTGGAGGCTCCCTATCACCAATAAGTACAAGGAGTTTTGATTCTGCGTTAATTCACAATAAATAATATTTGACAATAAAAGTCCCTAAGAGTATATTAACTTTACTCTAGGCAATGGCGTCTTGGGTAGATCTCGTTGTAGAGATTCTTGCAGGGAAGTCTGTCCTCAAAGAACCAGGAGGTTTTTTGGGGATATTTTTTTTGTTGTTTTTTATTGCACCGAATTATCAATGGCGATAATAACTCTGGTTTGATTGGGTTTTTATATTTTGGATAAGTAACCTAACAATAGAAAAGGAGAAGGGCAATGAGTCAATGGCAAAAAACAAATGATGCACTTGGTACAGTCAATCGTGGCAATCCTTGTGAATCCGGATTGTGTACGCTTTGTCGTGCAGATTGTCAAGGAAAATGCGAAACATGGCTGTCCAGCATGAAGGGCAGAAAGATGCTTTATCCAAGGGATTTCGGATGGGTAACAGCAGGCAGCGCAAATACGGAGCACATTGGAGTTTCCTACAATAATTTACGTGTCCAAGGATATGTCTTCGGAGCAAACAACCTTCCAAATGGAATCACTAA
Organism: Omnitrophica WOR_2 bacterium RIFOXYA2_FULL_38_17; assembly: GCA_001805965.1. GTDB lineage: Bacteria > Omnitrophota > Gorgyraeia > Zapsychrales > Zapsychraceae > Zapsychrus_A > Zapsychrus_A unditaenarius. The sequence continues at coordinate 23,028 of MHHG01000024.1, forward strand.
CAGCGCGGATGATTGTGTTTTTCCAAATGTTTCTACTGAAACAGAATTCGGTGGCAAAATCAAAACTAAATGCAGATTGCCTATAATGACGGGTGCTTTAGGCTCTACTTTTATTGCTGCACGATATTGGGATTCTTTCTCGATAGGAGCTGCTTTGAGCGGTTTTCCTATTGTTGTTGGGGAAAATGTTGTTGGAGTTGATAAAAAAGCTGTCATTGAGAACGGAAGAATTAAAAAAGCTCCTGAATTAGACAGAAGAGTTGACACCTTTTTACGTTATTATGATGGTTATGGCGCGATCATTGTTCAGATGAACGTTGAAGATACACGTAATGGGGTTGCTGAATATATTATTGAAAAATATGGCGACAAAGTTATTCTTGAGCTTAAATGGGGTCAAGGTGCTAAAGTTATCGGTGGAGAGATACAGGTTGACTCGCTTGAGTATGCCAAATTTTTGAAAGACAGAGGATATGTAGTTGATCCTGATCCGACATTACCTGAAGTTGCTGCTGCTTTTAAAGCAGGTTCTATCACTTCAATAGCCCGTCATAGCAGGTTAGGATATACAAACAGGAATTCCATAGATGAAGTCAAGAAAGATTTTATGGGTGCTGTTGTGTATCTTCGCAGTTTAGGATACAAGAGAATATCGTTAAAGACCGGTTCTTATGGCATGGAAGCTCTTGCTATGTCGATCAAATATGCAAGTGAAGCCAAACTGGACCTTCTTACTATTGACGGTTCTGGTGGTGGAACAGGTATGAGCCCTTGGGGAATGATGGAAAGCTGGGGAGTTCCTTCTATTCATCTTCATGCAAAGGCCTATGAGTATGCAAAACTTCTTGCAGACCAAGGCAAGAAAGTGGTTGATATGTCTTTTGCTGGCGGCTTGGCAAAAGAAGACCAGATATTTAAAGCTCTTGCTTTAGGCGCTCCTTATACAAAACTTGTTTGTATGGGAAGGCCGCTAATGATCCCTGGATATCTTGGTGCCAATATTGAAGGTGCTTTGGACCCTAAGAAGAGAAAAGAGATCAACGGTAATTGGGATAAATTGCCAAAGACCGTAACTGATATAGGCAGTACGCCTGAGGAGATCTTTGCTTGCTATAGTGCAGTTGAGAAGAAGGTGGGCAAGAAAGAAATGAAGGACATCCCTCTTGGCGCGGTTGCTGTATATACTCTCGGTGATAAATTGGGAGCTGGATTACAGCAATTAATGGCAGGTACTAGAAAATTCTCACCTGTGGGTATTTCAAGAAAAGAGATCTTTTCTGGGAACAGAGAGACCGAAAAAGAAACAGGAATACCTTTTATGACAGATGTTGGAGATGATATCGCAAAACAAATAATCAAAGCTTAAGAATATAATCTTTTTAAGCATTGTTAAAAAATAGCCCCGTTTTTACAAGCGGGGCTATTTTTTTATTAAAAACTTTTTTTGGATCAATATGGTTTTGTGTTGTTAAATATAATGTTATTAAAAGTTGTTCAGTAATATAGAAACAAAATAAAATATGTATGAGCAAAATCACATTTATCAGGCTGCCCGTATTTAATAAGAAAGATGAAAGGGCATTATTTGCTACTCCTCCAATAGCCTTGGCATATCTTGCTGCAATGATCAATAAGAATAATCATGAATGTCTGGTTATCTATGTTATTGATTTTGCGCTAGAGGAAAGAATTTTAGCTGAAGATGGATTGTTCTGCTTATGTGGATTGACCAATAGCAACGATTTTTGACACATATTTGTTTTTTATTTGCTTTTTTACAATAAATGAGTAAAATAAGAGCCTTCAAAAGGGAAATATATTATTTTGAATCATAATACTATTATATATTGTTTTATATATTTAGTTTACCATTAGAATAACATAAGAATATGGAAAATCATTTTTATCCAAAAAAACAAGGCCTTTATGATCCTGCCTTTGAGCATGATAGCTGTGGCGTTGGTTTTGTTGCCCACTTAAAAGGGAAAAAATCCCATAAAATCATTTGTGATGGCATTCAGATCTTGGAGAATTTGACTCACCGAGGGGCTACGGGTAGCGACCCTTTAACTGGTGATGGTGCAGGTATCTTGATTCAAATGCCGGATGCTTTTTTACGCAAAGAATGCACAAAGATCAATATTAATTTACCTCCGGAAGGTGATTATGCCATAGGAAATGTTTTTCTTCCGCACATTTTGTTCCCTAGAAATACAGTAAAAAAATGGTTTTCCCAGGTTGTCAAGGAAGAAGGCCAGGAGTTCTTAGGGTGGAGAGATGTTCCTTGTGATAACAAGCAGATAGGACGTGTTGCCGCTTCCGCTGAGCCTACGATAAGACAAGTAATAATTGGAAGGGGAAAGGGTACTTCCCGCGAAGCTTTTGACAGGAAGCTTTATGTCATTCGCAAGATATTGCATAACAAGGTTTGGGGGTCCAGCTTGTCTCAAAGAAGCTATTGCTATTGTTGCAGCCTTTCCAGCAAAACCCTTCTTTATAAAGGCCAGCTAATGTCGGAACAAGTTGCGCTTTATTACAAGGATTTGGCCGACACGGAGATGGTGTCAGCGCTTGCAATGGTACACTCCCGTTATAGTACAAATACTTTTCCCTCTTGGGCGCTTGCACAACCCTTTAGGATGATATGTCATAATGGGGAAATCAATACATTAAGAAGCAATTTTAATTGGATGAGAGCGCGTGAGCATAAATTGATTTCAAATGTTTTCGGGGAAGATATCAAAAAAATATTCCCTATTTCTGAAGAAGGCGCAAGTGATTCTGCGGTTTTTGACAACACCTTTGAATTGATGGTCTTGGCGGGCAGGCCAATGCCCCATGTTATTATGATGATGATCCCTGAAGCCTGGAGTGGGCATGAGAGTATGCCAGAACAAAAGAAAGCTTTTTATGAATATAATTCTTGTTTAATGGAGCCGTGGGATGGTCCGGCTTCAATAGCTTTTACTGACGGAAAAAGTATCGGGGCTGTTTTGGATAGAAATGGTTTAAGGCCATCAAGGTATCTTGTTACTAAGGATGATTATGTGGTTATGGCATCCGAGACAGGTGTTTTAGACATTGCTCCTGAAAATGTGATATTAAAAGGACGATTGCAGCCAGGCAAGGTTTTTTTGGTTGATACAGAGGCCGGCCGTATTATTGATGATACAGAGCTTAAAAATGAATATATATCAAAAAAACCGTATGCCAAGTGGTTAAAAGAAAATGTTGTTAATTTAGATGACCTGCCACAACCGGAAAAAAAAGCTAGCATGGATGATAAAGAATTGTTTGTGAAACAAAAGGCATTTGGATATACGACAGAATTCTTAAAAATGCTGTTCACGCCAATGGTTGTTGAGGGGAAAGAAGCTATTGGGTCAATGGGTTGTGATACTCCTCTGGCAGTGCTATCAGACAAACCGCAGTTGCTGTACAATTATTTCAAACAGTTGTTTGCCCAGGTCACGAATCCACCGGTAGATCCTATTCGCGAAGAAGTTATTATGGCTGAAGATGTGATGCTTGGAGCTGAAGGCAACCTGCTTGATGAAACGCCTCAACAATGCCGAAGATTAAGATTAAAACGTCCGATTATTACTAATAGCGAACTTCTAAAGATATGCAATCTTAATCAGGAAGGATTAAAATCTGTAACTATTGATGCAATCTTTAAACTTTCAGATTCTTCAGATGGCATTGAAATAGCTATGGAAGAGGTCTTTAAGAAAGCAGATGCTGCTATTGTAGAAGGTTGCACTATTCTTGTCCTGACTGACAGAGGAATTGATAAAGATAATTTAGCTATCCCGTCATTGCTTGCTTGTGCAGGTCTGCACCATCATCTTATTCGGGCAGGATTAAGGACAAATGTAAGTATTGTTATTGAGACGGGAGAAGCCCGCTCTATGCATCACTATGCATTGTTGATAGGTTATGGCGCAAATGCAATTAATCCGTATCTAGTATATGAAACTGTCAAGAGCCAGATTAACCAAGGCATTTTGCCTGACAATTTGGTCTATGGCAAGGTTATTGAGAATTACTTAAAGTCTACAAGACAAGGTTTGCTTAAAATAATTTCCAAGATGGGTATATCAACAATACAATCTTATTGTGGTGCCCAGATCTTTGAAGCTGTTGGATTGAATAGAGATATTATTGGCAAATATTTTACAGCAACACCTTCAAGGATCGGTGGTATTGGTGTCAAGGAGTTAACCAAAGAGACAATTATGCGGCACATGGATGGCTATCCTCAAGAGAACAGTTTAAGTGATCAGCTCGATGTCGGAGGATATTATCGCTGGAGGAAACAGGGGGAACATCATCAGCTAAATCCTGAAACAATATCAACGTTACAGCATGCTGTAAGGACTGGCAATTATGAACTATATAAGAAGTTTGCAAGATTGTGCAATGATAAAGAAACGAATTTATCTGCCATAAGAGGATTGGTTCAGTTTAAGAAAAGAAGATCTGTTCCTATTGAAGAAGTTGAACCTGTATCAGAGATCGTAAAAAGGTTTGCTACCGGGGCAATGAGTTTTGGGTCGATCTCAAGGGAAGCCCATGAAACATTGGCTATTGCCATGAATCAGTTGGGGGGATTTTCTAACACTGGCGAGGGAGGGGAAAAGACTGAAAGATTTAAGGACCAGAGAAGAAGCAAGGTAAAGCAGGTTGCCCAGGGTCGGTTCGGTGTTACTATTGAATATTTGACCAATGCGGATCAGCTGCAGATAAAAATGGCCCAAGGGGCAAAGCCCGGAGAGGGAGGACATCTTCCGGGGCACAAAGTAAGTCAAGAGATAGCTGACACTCGTCATACTACTCCTGGGGTCGGCTTGATATCGCCGCCGCCTCATCATGATATTTATTCAATTGAAGATCTTTCTCAGCTGATACATGATTTGAAGAATGCAAATCCGCAAGCAGATATTAGTGTTAAGCTGGTTGCTGAAATGGGAGTAGGTACCGTTGCGGCGGGAGTTTCAAAAGGCAAGGCAGATCATGTTCTAATAAGTGGTTATGAAGGAGGAACAGGAGCGTCCCCTCAAACATCGATAAAGCATGCTGGCCTTCCTATGGAATTAGGTATAGCTGAGACACAACAAGTGCTGGTCATGAACGATCTAAGAGGACGAATAAAGGTTCAGACGGATGGACAGCTAAGGACAGGAAGAGATGTTGTCATTGCCGGTATGTTCGGGGCTGATGAATTTGGTTTTGCGACGATAGCTTTAGTTTCTATGGGATGCGTGATGTTGAGGAAATGCCATTTGAATGCATGTTCCGTCGGTATTGCAACTCAGGACCCTGAGCTTAGAAGGAATTTTAAAGGAAAAGCAGAGCATGTTGTTAATTATTTTACTTTTGTTGCGCAGGAAGTAAGAGAAATAATGGCGGAACTGGGTATAAGGAAATTTGAAGACCTTATTGGCAGGGTTGACTATCTTGAAACGCGAGAAATTCTAGATCACTGGAAGGCAAAAGGAATTGATCTTACAGATGTTTTGCATCAGCCGGATGTACCTGACTATGTTGCAAAAAGGAACGTCGGTAAACAAGACCATGGCTTAGAGAAAGCCCTTGATCATCAATTGATTAAGCAAAGTAAGGCTGCTATAGAAGATAAGAAAGCTGTCTCTTTAGAGATGTTTATTAAAAATACGAATCGTACTGTAGGAACAATGCTGAGCCATCAAATTGCCTCCCGCTACGGGTTGGAAGGTCTTTCTGAAGATACTATAAAGGTTAAATTTACAGGCTCTGCAGGACAAAGCTTTGGAGCATTTCTTGCTAAAGGGATCACTTTCGAGCTCGAAGGAGATTCTAATGATTATGTGGGCAAAGGTCTTTCCGGAGGGAAAATTATTGTCTACCCTTCAAAGAAAGCAACTTTTATCTCACAAGACAATATCTTGATCGGAAATGTTGTTCTTTATGGAGCTATAATGGGTGAGGCTTATTTTAGAGGAATTGCAGGAGAACGTTTTTGTGTCAGAAACAGCGGAGCTAAAACCGTTGTTGAGGGAGTGGGAGATCATGGCTGTGAATATATGACCGGAGGGCGCACAGTTGTTTTAGGAAAGACAGGAAGGAATTTTGCTGCAGGAATGAGCGGTGGCGTGGCTTATGTCTGGGATCTTGATGGAGATTTTAGTGGTAAGTGTAATATGGAAATGGTCGAGCTTTTCTCTGTCGTAAAAGAAAAAGATATTAATGAATTAAAGGGATTGATCGAGAATCATTATAAATATACTGGTAGTATCGTTGCAAAGGGTATTCTAGATAACTGGAATGCAGCACTGCCTCAGTTCATCAAGGTTTTTCCTGTTGACTATAGAAGGGTTTTAGAAGAAGAACAGGCGAGAATGGAAGCATTATTAAAGAGCCAGGAAGTTGGAGTAGAAAATGAAGGGTGTTTTGAGGAATAATAAATGGGTGAAGTAAAAGGATTTTTAAAATATGGCAGAAAGGATCTGAAGAAGAAACTTGTCGAAGAGCGATTGAAGAATTGGAACGAATTCACGGAATCTTTGGCAGAGCAAGATCTTAAGAATCAAGGCGCGCGGTGTATGGATTGCGGGGTGCCTTTTTGCCATTGGGGATGCCCTGTTTCGAATATTATTCCGGATTGGAATGATCTTGTCTACCAAGGAAGATGGAAAGAAGCCCTTGACGTCTTAAGCTCAACAAATAATTTTCCTGAAGTTACAGGACGGGTCTGCCCTGCCCCATGTGAAAACTCCTGTGTTCTTGCTATCAATGACCCAGCTGTTACCATCAAGAATATTGAGGCCGCTATTGCTGAAAAAGGCTTTCAAGAGGGATGGATAAAACCAAGGCCCCCTAAGAAGCGGACAGGCAAAACAGTTGCAATTATTGGCTCTGGACCAGCAGGCTTGGCATGTGCGGACCTCTTGAACGGAAGCGGACATCAAGTGACCGTATATGAAAAAAATGAGGTTCTTGGCGGGTTGATGACCTTGGGCATACCAACATATAAGCTTGAAAAAACAGTTGTTGAAAGAAGATTGGCTATACTTGAAAAAGAAGGTATTAAATTCAAGACAAAAGTAAATATAGGTGTGAATGTATCTGCTGATGAATTGAAAAAGAAATTTGATGCGGTTGTTCTTTGTGGAGGGGCAGAGCAACCACGGGATTTGCAGGTAGATGGAAGAGATCTACAAGGTATTTATTTTGCAATGGATTTTTTAACACAGCAGACAAGGGTGAACTTAGGTTTTAAAATAGACAAAGAGAACAGAATAGATGTAAAGGGTAAAAAGGTTGTTATTCTTGGTGGAGGAGATACGGGTTCTGATTGTATTGGGACAGCTAATAGACAAGGAGCAGCATCAGTAACGCAGTTTGAACTTCTTCCAGAGCCGCCCAAAGAAAGAGATGCTGATAATCCCTGGCCCCAGTGGGCTGCAATAAAAAGGGTTTCTACCTCTCAGGAAGAAGGCTGTGATGTTCATTATTGTGTCATGACAAAAAACTTCATTGGAGAGGGTGGAAAGCTTAAGAAATTAAAGGCGGTTAGAGTGGCGTTTGGGGCAAAAGATCCAGAAACGGGCAGAAGTCCGATGAAGGAAGTTGAAGGATCTGAGTTTGAAATTGATTGTGATTATGTTTTTTTGGCCATGGGATTTTTGGGACCATGCAAAGAGGGGATGATCAAAGAGCTTGGGGTCGCGCTTGATGCAAGGGGTAATATTAAGACGGATATTACTTATATGTCAAGTATTGAAGGTGTGTTTTCTGCAGGGGATATGAGAACAGGGCAATCATTGGTTGTAAGGGCTATTGATGAAGGGCGCAATGCAGCTTTGTCAGTGCATAAATGGCTGAGCAAATAGAGCTTTAGGTCAGGATTTGAGCCTTTATTTTCCAGGATAAACTATTTTTAAAAAGTAAAGGCAATAATCCTTGAGAAACCGATAAGCTATTGTATAATAGTTTCATAATATTAATAATATTTAAGAGGAGTTTATATGAAAAGATTTATGCTCGTAGTTGCCGCAGTCGTGTTTTTAATTGGTTGTGGGCCAAAGCCCGAGCAAGCTGTAAAAAAAACAAACAGTAAAGAATATATTGATGCAGGAATGAACTATCTTAAGCAGGGAGATGTCGTTAATGCTATTAAGAATTTTGACACAGCCATAAAAGTAGACCCAAGAAATCCTGAGAACTATATTGTTTTAGGGCAAGTTTATCTTAGGCTTAAGAATTATCAGTCCGCTATTGATACGTTGTCTGCAGCAACAAAGGTCGCGCCGAACAGCGGAGAGGCGTATTATTTTTTAGCGACGAGCAGAATGATGAGGCAGAATCCAGGGGATAAAGAACAAGCTATTGAAGATGCAAAAATGAGCGCAGAAATATTTTTGAGAAATAATGATAAAGAGAGATTACAGAAGGCGATTGCTTTAGTCCAGAGTTTTTCGCAAGTTCAATAAGTTTGGTTTTCTATCTTCATGTTCCAAGTAAGAGATAATATAAGATTTTACAGTATCAAAGCAATGCTTGAAAAAGCTGTTTTGTTATCTTTGTTAATGCTTTTTGAAACGAGTGTTTTTACTCAAGAATCTATGGCAAGCGGCGCTATATCTCAAGGAAAGCAAGCGCAACAGGCAGCTCAGCAGCAGGCAGCCCAGCAAATCTTGGCTCAGCAAGCTGCACAGGAGATTGCTCAGCAACAAGCTCAAGGACAAGTGCCAGCAATTCAGGAGCCGCAATATAAAAGCAGAGCGCAAAAGTCTAGAACACTAAGAAGAGAAGTTGATGATTTAAAGGCGCATGAGATAGTTGATATTTATGAGGTTTGGGAGCAGATGGAACGCTCAACTGAGGTCTGGGCATTGATAATGGATTATGCTCCCAAAGAAGTTACGGTTTCCAGGTATATCAGATTGTATGCAGAAGGCGGCATATATATTAGAAAATCTTCTAGTCATTATGTAAAGTTAATAGATTCCATGGCTAAGGAAAGTCCGGACCTTTTAAAAAGTCCATTTCGGGAAGTTTTAAGATTTATAGCTATTATGGAATATGATTTTGATAATGGGCAGGACAGAGATAAATTGGCCTTGCAGGCTTTGGGCCAAAAATTATACGAAGATAATAGGATTAGACTGGGTATTGAGTAAGAATGAATTAAGAATAAATCTGATAAGATTGGATAGCAAATGATAAAAAGGATCTTAATAGTTGATGATGCACCAGTTACTCTGACAATGGCTAAACAGCAGGCAGAAAAAGAAGGCTATGTTGTTTATGTCGCAGGCAATGGCAAAGAAGGCCTTAAAATAGTCAGGAGTAAAAAAATTGATCTTGTCATTACTGATGTTGTGATGCCTGTTATGGATGGTGTAGATTTCTTTAATGCCCTGAAGAGTGACCCGAGCACAATGCATATTCCTGTCATAGTTATTACTGATAGCATGGTCATTCAGGAATCCTTCCGTGCCCTTGGTGTTAATGATTTTTTAGCCAAGCCTTTTGATGGAAGCGTACTGATCGAGAGAATCCAAAGGATCAAGAAATTGGAATTAGGCCCCCACAGGCATGGAAAAGTTGTAATTATTGGTGCTGGTACTAATGATGGTGTTTTGGAAATGAGGCGGTTGCTTGAGAAAAATGGTTGCTCTGTGGTTCTTTCTAGCAATGGTGTTGATTCAATTGCTAAGGTGCTAAGAGTTGTTCCCCATATTGTTTTGATCGATGTTATGTTGACAGATGTTTCCGCAAAAGAAGTTATCAAAGCGTTAAGAAGCTTTATTAAACTGCAGGATATGAAAATTCTTGTGTATACTTTTCTTTCTCCAGAGAAAATGTTCAATGTTGAAGCGGTTGAACAACTAAAAGATTCAAAAAATGCTTGTATGGATGCAGGCGGAACAGACTATATTGGCAGATTCTCAGCACTAACTTTCATTGATAGCATGCATAAATATTGGATTCATGAGTAAACCCGCTCATCTTGAATATTAGTGCGATCACAAGCATTTCTTTTCTTTTTGTTTTAAAAATCACACGACATATAAGATATTTGCAAAAAAAAGGCTTATTTGTGCCTTTTACGTAATCAATATCGGTATTTTCTTGCATTATAATAAGATTATTATTATGATTATAGTAATAGCGAGCAGGCATTATCTCTTGACAAATCATGGTAAAAAATGTATTATTCTGCCCGTGAAAGAGGTTAATTAAATATTCTGTTGAGTTGTAGTACAGATAAAATAAATAGACTTTAAGTTTTCATTCCAAGCCCCACATAGCAAACATTAAATGAAAAAAGCAATACTATTTTTAGAAGATGGAAGATATTTTTATGGCCAGGCTTTGTCAGCTACAGGTGACACATCTGGTGAAGTAGTGTTCAATACTTCAATGACAGGATATCAGGAGATCTTGACTGATCCTTCATATGCCGGTCAGATCGTGGCGATGACATATCCTCTGATAGGGAACTATGGAGTTAATGAAGAGGATGTTGAGTCAAATAAGATACATTTAAAAGGATTTGTTGTTAAGGAGTTTTGCCGACGCCATTCAAATTTTAGAGCCACAAAAAGCCTCATTGATTATCTTGATGAAAACAAGATCATTGCTATAGAAGGTATAGATACGCGGGCTTTAACTCGCCATATCCGTGAAAAAGGCGCAATGAAAGCATTGATCTCAACGGAAGATCTTGACTTGAAGAGCCTTCAGGGAAAGGTAAATAAAGCCCCGTCAATGGAAGGCAGTGATTGGGTTGAAAAAGTATCAGTTCAAGAGAAATATGTTTGGAAGGGCGAGGAAAGAACTGAAATTAAATACAAGGTCGCAGCAATAGATTGCGGTATCAAATTCAATATATTGCGCATTCTTTCACGATTAGGCTGTGAAGTGCATGTTTTTCCTGCCAAAACATCCGCAAAGGAATTGCTGGCTATTAAGCCAGATGGGCTTTTTGTATCTAACGGTCCTGGAGACCCTGCCGCAGTTACATATGTTATTGAAACTTTGAAACAATTATTCGGCAAGATTCCTATCTTTGGTATTTGTTTAGGACATCAGATGTTAGGGCTGGCTTTAGGGGGAAAGACGTTTAAGCTCAAATTTGGCCATCACGGAGCTAATCATCCTGTTAAGCATTTAATGGATGGGAGAATTGGAATAACCTCGCAGAATCACGGGTTCTGTGTTGATATAGATAGTATTAAAGAGGGAGATATTGAGATCGTTGATATCAATCTAAATGACAATACAGCTGAAGGTTTGAGGCACAAGAAATATCCTATAATATCCTTTCAGCACCATCCGGAGGCAGCTCCTGGGCCGCACGACGTACAATATCTCTTTAAGTATTTTATTGAAATGATCGAAGAAAGCAAAAAAGCAGGCAAGCATGCCTAAAAGAACAGATATTAAAAAAATATTGATTATTGGCTCCGGCCCTATTGTGATCGGCCAGGCCTGTGAATTTGACTATTCAGGAACCCAAGCTTGTCGTGTATTGAAGGAAGAGGGCTTTGAAATAGTTCTTGTTAATTCAAACCCTGCGACTATCATGACTGATCCCGAGATCGCTGATCAGACATATATTGAGCCCCTGACGCCAGAGTTTGTCGAATATGTTATTGAGAAAGAGCGCCCATGTGCTATCTTGCCTACGCTTGGAGGGCAGACTGCTTTAAATATTGCAATGAAGCTTTATGAAAACAAGGTCCTGGAAAAGTATAATGTGAAAATGCTTGGAGCTGATTATGATGTTATCAAAAAGGCTGAGGACAGGCAGTGTTTTAAAGAAGCGATTTTAAAGATCGGGCTAGAGGTACCTGAGAGTGAATTTGCTTATTCTATGGAAGAAGCAAGAGTTGCAGTAAAGAAAATAGGATATCCTGTGATCATACGTCCCAGCTATACTTTAGGTGGAACAGGTGGCGGGTTTGCTCACAATGATAAGGAATTTGAGAAAATTGCTTCTTTGGGTCTGGAGAGCAGCATGAACAGCGAGATCATTATTGAGGAATCTATTGTCGGATGGAAAGAGTATGAGCTTGAGGTCATGAGAGACAATAAAGATAATGTTGTTATTGTCTGCTCAATTGAGAATCTAGACCCTATGGGGGTCCATACTGGCGATAGTATTACAGTTGCTCCGGCCCAGACATTGACAGATAAAGAATATCAAATCATGAGAAATGCATCATTAGCGATCATTCGAGAGATAGGCGTTGAGACTGGAGGGTCCAATATTCAGTTTGCTATCGATCCTACTAACGGCAGGATGATCGTTATTGAAATGAACCCAAGAGTATCGAGAAGTTCAGCCCTGGCAAGTAAGGCGACAGGCTTTCCTATCGCGAAGTTTGCTGCAAAGCTTGCTGTAGGCTACTCATTGGATGAAATCCAAAACGACATTACAAGGGAGACACCGGCATCATTTGAGCCAACGATCGATTACTGCGTTGTAAAAGCGCCGCGCTTTACATTTGAGAAATTCCCCGAGGCGAAAGACATTTTAGGCGTACAGATGAAGTCTGTTGGCGAAACAATGGCCATTGGAAGGACTTTCAAAGAAGCGCTACAGAAGAGCTTAAGAGGGCTTGAGATAGGCCATATAGGATTTGATAACAAATTAGATTTTAATGATATTCCTGACGAAAAAATTGAAACACGTTTAAAAGAACCTAATGCTTCAAGGATATTTTATATTAAGTATGCCCTTCAAAAAGGCTGGAGTATCGAGAGGATCTTTGATCTAAGCAAGATAGACTGCTGGTTCCTTGCGCATATGGAGCAGATCTTTAATCTTGAAAAAGAAATAGTTACAACGATCGAGAAAGAAAAGGATGTTCCGGACGACCTTCTTCGCAAAGCAAAGGAATACGGATTTAGTGATGCACAGCTGTCAAAAATGCTAGGGATCACAGAGGTTGAATTTAGAGCGAAAAGAAAAGAAAAAGGCATTATTGCAACTTTCAAATTAGTTGATACTTGCGCTGCCGAGTTTGAAGCATATACTCCTTATTTTTACTCGACTTATGAGACCGAAGATGAAGCTTGTTTACAGATTGCAAAATTTGACAAGGAAAAAGCCTGCCTGCCGGGAGCCAGTGTGGGGAAAAGGAAAAGAATAATGATCCTTGGCGGAGGGCCGAACAGGATAGGGCAAGGCATTGAATTTGACTATTGTTGCTGTCACGCATCTTTTGCTCTCGGGGAAATGGGTTATGACACTATTATGGTGAACTCTAATCCGGAGACTGTTTCTACTGACTATGATATTTCAGACAGGCTTTATTTTGAGCCTCTTACATTTGAAGATGTGATGAATATAGTTGATGTTGAGAATCCCGACGGTGTCATTGTTCAGTTCGGGGGGCAAACCCCGCTGAATTTAGCCAAGAGATTGAGCGACGCAGGCGTTCCTATTATCGGAACAAGTGTTGAGTCTATTGATCTCGCTGAAGATAGGGAAAAATTTTCCAAGCTGATCAAAGAGCTTGGTTTGATACAGCCGGAAAATGGTTTTGCTAATTCTGCTGAAGAGGCTGTTGAGGTCGCAAAAAAAATCGGATATCCGGTTTTAGCCAGGCCATCATATGTTCTGGGTGGTAGGGCAATGAAAATAGTTTATTCTAAAGAGGGCTTACTGTCTTTTGTCGAAGAGGCCAAAGAGGTCTCGCAAGGGCATCCAATACTTATTGATAAATTTATTGAAGATGCTGTGGAAGTGGATGTTGATGCGATGTCTGATGGTAATGATACGTTTGTGGCAGGCATTATGGAGCATATAGAGAACGCAGGTATACATTCCGGTGATTCTGCGTGTGTTCTTCCTCCGGCCACGATCAGTGAGATAATGGTCCAGCAGATCAGAGAAGAAACAAGAAGGATCGCAAAGGCTTTAAATGTCATCGGACTTTTGAATATTCAGTTCGCCATAAAAGGACGAAGGCTCTATGTTCTTGAGGTTAATCCCAGAGCATCTAGAACAGTGCCCTTTGTAAGCAAGGCTACAGGAATGCAGTTAGCGAAGATGGCTGCTCAAATAATGGTGGGAGAGCCATTAAGTAAATTTAATTTGTCGTACGATAAACTTGATAACATGAAACATTTTTCTGTAAAAGAGTCGGTGCTGCCTTTCTCTAAGTTCTCGGGTGTAGATATTGTGTTGGGCCCTGAAATGAAATCTACAGGTGAGGTTATGGGTATTGCAGCTACTTTTGGTGAAGCGTATGCAAAATCCCAAACTAGTGCTTATCAAGAGCTGCCTCAGAAAGGAAAGATTTTTATAAGTGTCAATGACGAGGATAAAAGAGCGATCGTCTTTATGGCAAAAAGACTTGCTGATTTGGGATTTTCTATTGTTTCTACTCGGGGAACAGCAAAGGTTTTGCGCTCAAATGGTGTAGAGACCGAAGAAGTTGCCCGTTACGATCAGGGAGCAAAGAATTCTTTGAATACAATGAGGTTGTTGGAAAATAACGAGATCAAGCTGATCATTAATACGCCATCAGGCCAAAGAAGCCAGTCTGATATGAGGTCAATCCGGGCTGCGGCAAATCTTCACAATGTTCCGTGCATTACAACTTTGCAGGGAGCATGGGCCGCTATAAACGGGATAGAGTCTCGCAAGATAAAAAAATTCTCAGTTCAGTCTTTGCAGCAGTATTATATTGGTTGAAATAAATAATTAGGTTTAATGTTTTGTTTCTTCAGTATTTAGAGCGTTGAAAGGAATTATATATGTGTGGTATTATCGGAGTTTCTAATATTGAGAATGCATCCAGGGTTGCTATGCTGGGCCTGCATGCGTTGCAGCATAGAGGAGAAGAAGCTGCCGGAATAGCTTCTTATGACGGGCAAAATGTCCATATAATAAAAAATACCGGGCTGGTTGATGATGCTATTAGCGCTATTCAAGTAGCAGAGCTAAAAGGCTCAACTGCTGTAGGCCATTGCCGTTATTCTACAACCGGGTCCAGCAATTATAAGAATATCCAGCCGTTCTTGGTTACGCATAAAAAGAAACGCATTGCAGTGGCTCATAACGGGAACTTAACTAACACTGAAGAGCTTTATAAGAAACTAGAAGAAGAAGGTTCTATTTTTCAGACAACCATGGATTCAGAGATCATCGTGCACCTTTTAGTTAAAACAAAGAACGGGGACCTCAAGCAATGGTTCTCAAATGTGTTAAGCCAGCTGCAAGGTGCTTTTTCTTTGATATTTTTGATCGAAGATACGATAGTCGGAGCACGTGATAGAAATGGTTTTAGGCCATTATCGATCGGCAAGCTTGATGGAAAGTATATTTTGGCGAGCGAAAGTTGCGCTCTTGATCTTTTGCAGGCAGAATTTGTTCGTGAAGTTGAGCCTGGAGAGATCGTGATAGTTAAGGGGGATAAGCTTGAATCAGTCTTTATGCCTGGCACAAAAGAGGCAAAAAGATCTTACTGTATATTTGAAAATATTTATTTTGCGCGTCCTGACAGCGATATTTTTCACGATAATGTTTATCAGGTAAGAAAGAGGCTGGGTGCTCAACTGGCAAAAGAACATCCTGCAGATGCTGATTTTGTCATGGCAATACCCGATTCAGGCAACTATGCGGCTTTAGGTTATGCCAATGAGATGAAAATGCCTTTTGAAGTTGGGATAATCCGTAATCACTATGTTGGAAGAACATTTATTCAGCCAACGCAGCTAATGAGGGATTTTAGAGTACGTGTTAAGCTTAATCCGATCAGAAGCGTGCTTAAAGACAAAAAGATCATTGTTGTTGAAGACTCGATTGTCAGAGGAACAACATCAAGAAGCCGTATTGAAGCATTACGAAGAGCAGGAGCAAAAGAGATACACATGAGGATCAGCTGTCCGCCTATTAAATGGCCGTGTTTTTATGGTATTGATTTTCCAAGCAAAAATGAATTGATCGCCTCAAACAAAAAAGTAAAAGAGATCGCGGATTTTATTAAAGTTGATTCATTGGAATATTTAAGCTTAGAGGGGATGTTATCAGTTATGAACGAATCAGGGAATTTCTGTGATGCGTGCTTTACCGGAAATTATCCGGTAGCCATTCCAACAAACAAAAGCAAATATCTTTTGGAATGATAGAATTATAAATTTTTAGTAATCAATAAAGGCTTCAACCAAGAGGATACATAATCATGTCAAAATTTATCTTTGTTACAGGAGGCGTTGTTTCAAGTTTAGGTAAGGGCATTGCTTCGGCTTCTATAGGGAAGCTTTTGGAGACACGAGGATTAAATGTTACTCTTATTAAATGTGATCCTTACTTGAACGTTGATCCGGGAACAATGAGCCCTTTTCAACATGGAGAGGTTTATGTGACAGATGATGGCGCTGAAACCGATTTGGACCTGGGCCATTATGAAAGGTTTACAAATGCGGTGTTGAGCAAAGATAATAATATTACGACGGGAAAGATATATTATTCAGTTATCACAAAAGAACGCAAAGGGGATTATCTGGGAAAAACAGTTCAGATCATCCCGCATATTACTGACGAGATAAAGAAAAGCATAATAAAGGTTTCCAAAGCGCGGGATGTGGATGTGACTATTGTTGAGATCGGCGGAACTATCGGAGATATAGAGAGCTTGCCGTTCTTAGAGGCTATTCGTCAACTGAGATGGGAGCTAGGAGAATTTTATGCCCTGAATGTGCACGTGACTTTATTGCCTTATATCAAGTCTGCAGGAGAACAAAAGACAAAGCCGACCCAGCACAGTGTTGGCAAATTAAGGGCCATTGGTATTGCGCCGGATATTCTTTTGTGTAGAACGGAAAAACATATTACAAAGGATCAAAAAGATAAAATTGCTTTGTTCTGTAATGTTGATAAGGAAGCTGTTATTGAGGCTATTGATGTAAAACAGATCTATGAAGTGCCGTTGTCTTTTAAGAAAGAAGGGTTAGATACCCTCATTTTGAAAAAGCTGAATATAGTTCGTGATGATAATGATCTTGCGGCCTGGAAAAATGAAGTTGTGGGACGCTTAAAGAACCCGGAAAAGGAAGTAAAGATTTATGTTGTCGGCAAGTATGTGGCCCTGCAAGATGCCTATAAATCGATTTATGAAGCATTGGTTCACGGAGGCATTGCCAACAACGCCAGGGTCACTATTGTTCGAATTGATTCAGAACAATTAGAAAAAGAAAAGGTTGAAAAGAGACTGGAAGGTGCTCAGGGTATTTTAATACCGGGTGGTTTTGGAGACAGAGGCATTGAAGGAAAAATTCAGGCAGTACAGTATGCAAGAGAGAATAACATCCCTTATTTTGGTATTTGTCTGGGAATGCAGATAGCTACGATCGAATTTGCAAGAAATATATGTAAATTGAAAAATGCAAACTCAACGGAGTTTGTTAAGGATGTAAAAGAACCGGTCATTTCACTTCTTGAAGAGCAAAAAGCAATAAAGAATTTAGGGGCAACTATGCGCTTAGGTGCATATCCTTGCAGAGTATCAAAAAATTCATTTAGCTATAAGGCATATAAGAAAGAAATTATATCCGAACGGCACAGGCATAGATATGAGTTTAACAATAAATATAAAAAGTCATTTGAGAAGCAGGGCATGGTCATTGCAGGGGTAAACACTCATCAGGGACTGGTTGAGATCATAGAGCTAAAGAACCATCCGTGGTTTGTTGGTTGTCAATTTCACCCTGAATTCAAATCTAAGCCAGACCAAGCGCATCCATTGTTCAAACATTTTATTGAAGCAGCGCTTAAATATGGCGGATAGTGATTGAGTTGTAAAAGAATTGCGCGGGTGGCGGAATTGGTAGACGCGCACGTTTGAGGGGCGTGTGCCTTTGGCATGTGGGTTCAAGTCCCACCTCGCGCATAAAATTTTAGAGGGACTTCCATGCAAAGAGAAAAGAGGTTTTTTGTAGGCCTGCTGAAAGACAGCTTTGATCTCTATGTTAGTAATTTGGGTTTTCTTGTCCAGGCATCGATTTGTTTTTTTATTCCCTTGCTGATACTTGATAATTACTTTGCAAAAAACAAAATGTTTTGCGTTGACGATGCGCCTGATGGATTGTTTGCTTTGCCATTTTTTTGGATGGTCTTGGTCCTTGTGGTCTTTATGATCCTGTTCTTTTATTATGTTGTCGTGATCCTAAAGGCCATAAAGCATGTTGACGATAAAAAACATATTACTATATCAGAATTACATGCTCAGTCCTTAAAAGATCTTTCAGGGTACCTTATAGTTAAAGGTATCCTTTTTTTTAAAGTCTTAATAAAGAGCATTATGCTTATTGTGCCGGGAATCGTTGCTTTGGTTCAGTATGGGTTTGCAAGCTTGGCCTTTGTTGTTGATGATAAGCGTAAAGGCGAGGCGCTAGAATTTAGCAGCGATATTATAAGGAATTGCTGGGTTCAGTATTTAGATTATTCTTTAAGCTGCTTAGGGATATTTATTTTTATTTTGGCACCCATTGTTGTGCCTTTCGATATTTTTATTCAGGCTGCAGTCATGAAAGACCTTGTGTGGATTGCAAGGGTTATTGATCTTATAGAGAGCGCCTTAATGCTTGTTGCCTCCATATTTTTGATGGTTTTTTATTATCATCTCTATAAAGAGCTCAAAGAAAGATATCTTGTAAAAAAGCAATAAGAAACATATTTTATCCGGGGAGTGAACCATGCGTAAAGATATTAAGGTAAGCGTTAGTATTTTATGTGCAGACTTTAAGTATTTAGCTGATGAAGTAAAAAAGTGTGAAGATTCCGGGGCCGACATGCTTCATGTGGATGTAATGGACGGGCATTTTGTTCCTGTGATAACAGTAGGCAAAATGATAGTTGAAGCTATCCGGCCTATCACTAAACTGCCTATTGAAGCGCATCTTATGATAGAGAATCCTTATGCCCATATTGATGATTTTTTAAACGCAGGCGCAGATATCATTTCAGTACATGCAGAATGTTACGGACAGAGAAGAAAAGGCTGCAGGAATTTTGGAGAATACCCCAAAGAAGTTGATAAGATTGATATTGAGCTGGCTAGAAAAGATATTAAAAAAGTGCATGATAGCGGTAAAGAAATAATTATGACAGTCAATCCAGGGACGCCTTTATGCTTTGATGAAATTTTGCCCGAGATTGATGGTGTGTTAATTATGTCCGTTAATCCAGGATTTGCTAAGCAAAAATTTATGCCGGTCGCCTTACCTAAGATCCAGGCGTTAAGCAGGACCTTTAAAGGATATATAGCAGTTGATGGCGGGGTTAACGCTGATACAGCACAAAGTGTTATTGATGCAGGGGCCAATGTTTTAGCTACTGCAAGTTACTTTTTTGGTGCCCAAGACCCTTCTCAAGCAGTAAAATACTTGAAAAGCTTAAAGCCGCAAAAGCATAAGAAAAGAGCTTAAAGATCTTTTCTTTGATTTCTAACGTATTTGCTTTCCTCAAAACTTTTAGCATATGTCTTGAGTTCTGCTCCTATCTCGCCGATCTGTGCAAGGTGAGTGATACTTTGATTAACGCTGCTGACAATTCCTATTGATACTGAAAGCAGCCCGAACCTTTGTTCGTTATCCTTGCGGTCCTTACCCTCAATATAGCCACGGGCATTATCTTCTGCATTGTAAAAAGAAGGGACTTGTGCGTCAAAGGATTCTATGATCTTTTCGCAGATCTGATCAGCCAGGTTATCTGGCGAAATGAATACAAAATCATCTCCTCCAATATGTCCTACGAAGGCAGTATCTCCGGCTATTTCCCTGACATGTTTAATGATTATTCTGGCAATAGCCTTAATGACATCGTCACCTTTTTCAAAGCCGTATTTGTCATTATAAACCTTGAATTTATCAAGGTCAGCGTATCCAACAGCAAAAGGATTCTTTTCGCTTATATTCTTTTGTAATTCATCCATGATCGATGCATTTCCAGGAAGATGAGTAAGGGGATTAGCATCAAGGCTTCTGATAGTTCTTCTGAGGATCATTTTGATCCTGGCTAATAACTCGTCAGGATCAAAAGGCTTTACCATATAATCATCAACGCCAGCTTCAATGCCTCCGATGCGGTCGTGTACTTCGCCTTTGCCGGTTAGCATAATGATAGGGATGTGGCTAAGCAGGATATCCTTTTTAAGGGCCTTGCAGAATTCTCGGCCGTTCATTATAGGCATCATATAATCGCATATGATAAGGTCAGGGATCTTTTGTTGTACTATTTGCAAGCCTTCTTCGCCATTATTGCCCTGGACTACGTCATAATATTCTGACAAGGTAAGATCCAAAACATCCAGGATATCTGGATCGTCATCAACAGTTACAATTAACTCTCTTTTCATTTTTGAGCCCTTTACGTTTAATTAGTGCGATGCATTTTACTAGAAGGAATATAGCACTTATGCAGGAATAGTGAAGTGGAAAGTTGTACCTTTCCCGATTTCACTGGTTATCCAAATCCTTCCTTTATGTGCTTCAACTATCTTTTTTGCCAAGGCGAGGCCTAAGCCAGTACCTTTAACATTTTGATTTATCTTGTTTTCTACGCGGTAAAATTCATCGAACAGCCTTTTTATATCCTGCTCTGAAATACCGATTCCGGTATCAGAAACGCATACAGTAACCATGTCATCTTTTAAGGAGGCAGATATAGAAATAGTCCCGTCTTCAGGGGTGAACTTGATGGCATTGCTTATCAGGTTAATAAAAACTCGTTCATAATGACTGCTATCCAGCAATAGTGTAGGAACATCTGGGGCAATGTCAGTTACCCAGTTTATTTTTTTATCTTTTAATTGTGGCGTTAATAAGTCATGAACGTTCTCTATCATTCTTGAGATATCACATTGATTAAACTTCATTTCAACTCTGCCGGATTCTATCCTCGAGATATCCAGAAGCTCATTGATCAAATTAACCAGATTATCAGAGTGGGTGTTTATTTTTGCCAAACGCAATTTAACATTTTCAGGAACTTCGCCAAGTTTTCCTGCCATGAGAATTGATGCATATCCTTTGATTGATGTTAAAGGGGTGCGTAATTCATGTGAAACTGCTGAAATAAATTCAGACTTTGTTTTGCTGATATTTTTGACCTCATCCAGGGCGGATTTAAGTTCAATAGTCCTGCTTTGGACCTTGCTTTCTAAAGCCTGCCTGGACCTGTATACTTCCTCAAATAAACGAGCATTATCAAGAGCTTGGGCAATTTGTGTTGCTAGTATGGAGATCAGCTCTTCGTCACCCTCGGTGATCGAGGATGTTGCAGCAGAGTTACCTACAAAGATAAGGCCTACCATGCCGTCAGTGGTCATGATAGGATTGAAAATATAATGCATAACATTAAATGTTCGAATAATCGTGTCTTTTTGTAGTTTTGTTGAGTTTTCAGAAGATATCGTTTTGCCGTTCTCAAGCAATTTGATAAGCTCAGAATCGTTTCTTAAATGATCTAAAATAGCAGCTTTTTCTTTAGGCGTAAAGCCGATCTCTGAGCGGTCATAAAGAGCCTTGTTCTTGTCGTATTGAAGTATAAGGGTTTTTTCAAAACCAATATCCATCAAAAAGGTTTGGTCAAGTTTTGCAAAGATCTCATTTTCATTAAGGGATGTGCTTATAAGCTGAGAGGTGTTTTGTAAGGCGTCTAATCCGTTTAAACGCTTATCTAGCTCTTCTTGGGCTTTGTTAAGCTCAAGGTCGGTTTTAACGATAAGCTTTGCTTGTTCATCTAGGTCATTAAATGACTTTTTGAGTTTCTCAACGAGGGTGGTTAATTCCTTCACCTGTTCATCTTTTCCAATGTATAAAAAGACAAGCACCCCGATTATAATAAAAACAAAGGAGCCTACAAAATACCAAATATTTGCTGTAATGATTTCCATACGGATCGCTTTTGATGGTCTGTTAAAATTGAATTAATGATAAGATTTTATAATAATCTCATTACAAATAAAAGCTAAAAATCGCTAATTACTATACAGCAAATATTTTCTAGCTTAGGGCAACGACAACAATGCTTTCATTTTGAAGATGCGGCCTGTGGATGCTTGTTCTTGTCTTAAATGGACATATTTCACCGTTTGAATACATTCCAAAAATAGGCACGTGTTCTCCAAAAACATTCCTAACTCTTTTTATCTCTTGATATGCGTTTCTGCCAAGAAGTTTGAGTCGCGCCATTGAGCTTATTACTAAAACAAGCTTAGCTTCTTTGGGGCCCAAGTTATTCTTTGCGTCACGGGCGGCTTCTTCTGCCGCATATTTGCAGGAGTCCTTATTCCCGATCATTAAATGTACTTTGACGCCTTGAGGTATGGCCCCTTGGCAGACGATGCTCCCATCAGGTAAGATTTGTGTTGCGTTTCTAAGCAGGTATTCATTGCTTTCAGCTGAATAAATGCCTAGAGGATAAAAAATCACAGTCTGCCCTAATTTTGTTGACAGCAGTTCTGCAGACTCTTCTTCAAAATAGTTCTCGTATAAACTAACAGCTTTCTTTCCATCAATTGTGTTGATTATGTTTCCGGTTGTTTTGTGGATGATATGAGGCTTGCCTAAAGGGCGCCAGCCATGATGCCCTCCGATCCCAACAGCAACATGACCGCCAAGCAATAAACCGGTAGCGCTGTTCTTGATAGCTTGGTTTTGATATATTTCGTATGATTTTGTGAACTGAAAATCATCGCAGCTTCCGGCACCTACGATAGGGAATACGCTGCCAAGTACTTCTTGCATGCTTTTTAAGAACAGCAAAGGATTCTTTAGGTGGCTGTTGACCATGAAGAACATAAGCTGTCTGGCATGTCTTCCAAAATCGGCAACAGTATTTTTAGCAAAATTAAATCCGGCTTCTTGCGTGTTCTCAGGAGTGATATCTTTAAAAAAGCCTGTCCCGCTTTTTACTTCATCAGAGGTATATGCCAGTACGCTAATGCCCCGTGTTTGAACTGAATCGGAAAGGATTATGCCTGCGGTAGAGCAGCCAACGGTTTTTGTATTGCCGAGAACTTGATTTATGACCGGGAAGATAATCTTTGTGTCATAATGAACAGTACAAAAAATTATCGCAAAATCAATTCGGTCTTTGGCTAGATTTGTTTTTGCATAAAAAGCGGCATCTCTGGCTGCCTTATGCTGGTCATAATCTTTGCTGAAACCAATTCCTATAAATGTTGCCACCTGATAATTCTCCGAGAATCTGTTGGAAAAACAGCTTTTTTAATCTGTTGCTCATTTTAGCTTCTGCTACTGATAGTGTCAATAAATTCAACAGGTAATTAATATTTCTATTAAGATATTTATTTAAATGTCTGGTTTATATTAAAAATGGAAAAAAATCATATTTTAAGGACAATTATTAGCGGGTGCACAATGGATTCCATCAGCAAAAGGGGAGGGTATAATTTGGTCGGTCAGAACATATCTTTGAGCTAACGGGAGTAGTCTGGTCGCTTCAAGATCATTACCTGCTTGAGTTCCATATAAGTAGGTGAATTCAGTGTCAATAATGTTGATTTCCAAATTGCTATTAATTTCTGTTAGAGACCAATCAACAACATTTACATCAGGATAATCTCCATGTCTCATCTTATATATGTCAAGGGCTGCATGGATCGTTTGCATGTTTAGCTGGGCTTTGCGGGAAAGCTCTCTTTCATACATTTTGTTGAAGTTTGGTACAGAGAAGGCAGCGATAGTGCCTATAATTATGGTTGTTATTATTATCTCAGTAAGCGTAAAGCCTCGATTATTTCTCATGATATGTTTTTTCTTTAGTAAGCGTGTTAATTTTGACCTGGATTTTTTCTTGGTGTTTATTATAATGGCTTTTATTTTGATAGACAAGTTAATTATCAGTTGAAAAATTTGACATTACAATATTGTTGACCGAACAAAAAAATATGATATTATTGAATGGCTTGCAAATCGAGAGCGTTTTTGGCCCCATCGTCTAGCCTGGTTAGGACGGGAGATTCTCAGTCTTCAAACACGGGTTCGAATCCCGTTGGGGCTATTTAAGCATAAAAAAGGCATTATCCGTCGCGATGCGACAGATGGTGCCTTTTCTGTTTGTTTTTAAATCAGGGCACAGAAAAAACAGGATATTGCGGTTATATTCTTTCAAAAATCCTTGTACATAAAAAGAGGTTTGCCTACAGGCTCAAGGAACATTTTGAGACAAAAATGATATGTTTGTCGCTTGTATGTACAGTTATAATAAGTATAATAATAAAATAGACAGGCAATATAGGAGTCTTTTAAACAATGAAGAAAATTTTAATAATTGTATTTATTCTTCTGGCTACCCCATCTTTTGCAGAGAAGCTTCAACTAACGTCAGGCTTAACTGTGAGAGGCACGTTCGTTCGACGTGCTCAAGATTTTGTCATAGTGGATACCGGCCTCGGGGTGGAAGTATCTTTCTATTTTGATGAGATTGAAAGTGTTGATGGTGAACCGTTTGATGAAAAGATGCTCAAAGGTGTTGCCGAAATCCCGGCAGAAGAGCTAAAAAAGCTTAATGCCAGGCCTGAAGATCAAATAGAATTACCTGAAGACATAAAGGAAAAGCCGGCGCCCGTCCAACAGGAAAACCCAGATATAGAATTTAAACGCGTTCAGGAACAGGCCAATAATGAATTTGAAAAAGGCAATATTAATAGGGCGTTTAAGCTGGTTGAAACTATATTTGAGAAATGTGATGATTTTCAAGAACGCCGATGCCTGGAAACATTTGATCTATATCTTTCCATAGCAGTACATTCGCTTGCTTTTATTGATGAGGGGGGGTTGTATGACAAGATCGATAGCTATGCGAAAGATTTTCTCGATCATATTGAGCCGATTGGCGACCTTAATAATGTTATAGGCAAAATTGATAAAATAGAGGAAGGGCAAGAGGACGTCCAGAATAGTGCTTATAGCAGGCTATTTCAAGTGTATGCTTATTATTGTCTATACCTGGCTTCAAAAAAGGATATTGACGGGGCGAAAACATACATGTTGAAAGCTGGAAAGTTCGATCCAAATTTTGGAAAAGGGCTAGAAGGGTTAATAGGAGCATACGAGAAATTATTCTCTGATAAAGAAGTTATTGCCGTCTATAATGCGCTCTATGATATGCAAATAAGGCTATCGGCGTTAACGGAAGCTCCAGTGAACATAAAAGTTCTATATGACAGATTTCAAATAGATAGGTCAGCAAACGAGGATCGCATTATTGATCAATTGGCAGCACAATTAGATCTGGTTAAGAACGAAGTGTTTGGCTTTAAAAGCAAGGAAGATTTTAACAAAAAGACCTTGCCGCTATTTGTCACTCTTTTAGATTCAGAAACGCCGGAATTTTTGGTTTGGTACTTTAAGAATTTTGCTAAGCAATCTCCAGAAATAAAGAAAGAAATGAATGAAAGGTTCAAGAGCTCGTTTGTTTCGATGATCAATTATGTTCTTCTTAAAGCGAGAGGGTTTGATGTCTATTATGTGGCGACATGGGCAAAGGTGCCTGAATCAAGGGACCCTGAGAGTGGAGGGAGCTCTATTTTAGACCTGTTTGGCGGTAAAAAGACACCTGGGGAAAATGTGGAGAATTCTTTATGCGCCGTTAAAATAAGCGACAAGAATTTTGTCTTTGTTGATTTTCTCGAGCATTGGATCAGTAAAAAGTTTATTCTTGAAGATGTCTACGAGAAAAAGGGCGAAATATACTATGAGATGAAGCCAGGCATTAAACACAATGACCTCTATGAACATTTTCAATTAAGCAAAGGCGCATTAGTCCAGGCTAATGTTATTTCCAATCTTTTATTGCAAATGAATAGAATGGGTTATCCGCTTCAGGCGGATAATCCTTCTTTGAAGTTGGCAAGGATAAAAAATCCTCATAACAGGAACGGGTATCATCTGTTGGCTTATATTAGTTTTGGTGAGGGAAAGATTGCAGATTCTATAAATTATCTTAAGATGTCTCTTAAGGCCTATAATAATGACCCTCAAACCAATTATCTTCTGGGGCAGTTTTATTATGAAAGCAGAGATTATATCAATAGCATTGAAAGTTTAAGCAATGCATTAAAGAGTGATCCAAGTCTTATCGGGGCAAGGTTGCTTTTGGCAAGTAATTATTATGAAATAAAAGATTATGGATCTGCTTTAGAGGAAGCACAAAAATGCCTTAAAGAGAAGCCTAATGACCCTTCCGTACATATTATGCTTATTCAGCTGTATCCTTCTTTTGGGAATATTCCGGCGGCAAAAAATCATGCAAGAGAAGCGATCAAGCTTTTAAAGTTGCAAGGAGAGACGAAGAGGGCGGCTGATATAGCGAAATATCTCGAAAGTTTGCAATAAGTTCTAAATGTTATTTTTCAAGCTCTTTAAGGGGTTGTTTCAGCCGGGCTCCTTTTTGGGTCGAGGCCGTCATTTCTAATATGCAGGCAACCAGAGTCAGCTTATAGGAGTTTAAAAGGATGAAAAGTGTATTATAATAAATTTTTTACAATGCTTTCTTTTTGGAAGAAATTTGGCTTCAATAATCTTCTATATTTTCTTTTTACAAAGAACCAAGAAGTTCGTCACTGGCCCGGGTTCCTTCCGATCTTTGGGATTATTACCAATAAAGAAGAAATCCGCAATATACGTGACAATATCTTTCAAGGTTCACTTCGTGATCAATTAATAGAGAAAATAATCAAGAAAACAAAGAATCCCATAATAATTGATTGCGGGATCAATATAGGCGTAACGGTACGCTGGTGGTTTTATCTTAACCCCAGCAGTATTGTTTATGGTATTGATATGATGCGTGAAGCACACGAGTTTACCTTGAGATCATTATCTGAAAAATTCAAAAAAAGCTATATCCCGATCACTTTGGCGCTTGCCGCAGACAATAATCAAATGTTTAAAGTTCAATATAATGAACCTTTGTTTGGAGCAAACAGCGTTAAATCCTTTGGAGAACATGAAAGAAATGTCTGTTCGTCCACTCTTGATGAATGTTTGAGGAAGTATTGCAGCAACAATAAAATCGATCTAATGAAAGTTGATATAGAGGGTAGCGCAGCGGCCATGTTTAGTGGCGCGACCCAGAGTTTAAAGAGAATAAAACATATTTTTTTGGAATGGCATGATGACGACGAAAGAGATAGCTCTATTAGCCTGCTGGCTAAAGCCGGATTTTTTATAAGAAAAAGATATAAGCGTCATATCTGGTTTGAAAATCTTTTAAAATGCTAGATGGATAAAGTTTATATATTTGTTAACGTTCAATAGCTTTCTTATCCCCCAAGACCGGGTCAAGCCATTTTTCTGCTTCTTGAACAGGGATGTTCTTTCTTTTTGCGTAATCGATCACTTGTTCTTTGTCAATCTTTCCAACTGAAAAATAAGCAGCTTCGGGATTTGCCATATAGAAACCTGCAATTGATGCAGTCGGATACATCATATAGTTTTCTGATAATTTAACACCGATAGATTCTTCAGCTTTTAACACCTCGAAGATATCAGCGATCTGGCTGTTATCAGGACAGGCAAGATATCCTGGGGCCGGCCGTATTCCCTGGTATTTTGTTAAAAAGATATCCTTGTTCTCTAAGGATTCACTTGGAGAGTATCCCCATAGTGCTTTGCGGACCTTTTTATGCATTAGTTCAGTAAACGCTTCTGCCAATCTATCAGCTAAGGCCTTTATCATAATATCCTCAAAGTCATTATTGTCTTTTTTCAGGGAAATAGAGAGGTCTTCAATACCAAGTCCGGCAGTTATGCTAAATAAACCCAAATAATCTTTAATGCCGGATTCTTTCGGCGCGATAAAATCTGACAAGCAAACATATGGAGCCCCGTCTTTATGTAGCTCCTGTTGCCTGAGCATGCTAAAAGATTTCACAATTTTGTCCCTGTTTTCATCTTCGTATATTTCAATATCATTTTCGTTACTGTTGGCGGGGAAGAATCCTATGACCGCATCAGCTCTAAGGAGCTTCTTGCTTATTATCTTATCTAGAATGACCTTTGCTTCAGCGAATAATTTTTTAGCCTCGTCTCCAAGCTTTGGGTCAGACAGGATCTCAGGATATTTTTTTTTCATTTCCCAGGCAATAAAGAAGAACGTCCAGTCAATATATTCTCTTATCTCTGATAGGTTGTAGCTATGGAATACTTTTGTTCCTATAAAAGAAGGGGTTACTATTTTTGAATTGTTCCAGCTGCACCTATATTTATTTTTCAGCGTTTCTTCATAGCTTGCAAGCTCTCTGTTAATGTTGGTCCTGTTATGAAGATCACGCAGGTGTTCGTATTCTATAGTTGTCTTTTTTATTAGTTCTGACCTAAGGTTATCGTTGAATAAACTTCTGACCGTAGTGACGCTGCTAGAGGCATCTTTTGAATATAATGTAATGCCGCTGTAATGAGGGGCTATCTTGATAGCTGTATGTTTAGGCGAAGTTGTTGCGCCCCCGATTAATAACGGGATAGTGAATCCTTGCCGCTCCATTTCCTTTGCAACATTCTCCATTTCTTCAAGAGAAGGAGTGATTAAACCGCTTAAGCATATCGCATCAACTTTTTCTTTTTTTGCAGTCTTTAATATTTTTTCGCACGGGACCATAACGCCAAGGTCGATAATTTCAAAATTATTGCAAGCTAAAACAACGCTAACTATATTCTTGCCGATGTCATGTACGTCGCCTTTTACAGTTGCAAGCAGAATTTTGCCAGGGGCTTTTTTGACGGAGGAGCTGCTGGCGCTGATATAGGGGTTTAATATCTCAACAGCTTTCTTCATTACGCGGGCACTTTTCACTACTTGAGGCAGGAACATCTTTCCCTCTGAAAAAAGGTCCCCGATCTTTCCCATTCCAGCCATTAGAGGGCCTTCTATGATCTCAACAGGTTCTTTATATTTTTTCAGTGCTTCTTCAATATCAGTTTGAATATAGTCAGTAATGCCTTTTACGAGAGAATGAGAAAGCCTTTCTTCAACAGAAGCTTCTCTCCAGGCTAAAGCTTCAGTTTGTTCCTGCCTGCCGAAAGGAAGGTTTTGCCCTTTCTTCTGCACGGTTTCTGCAAAAGATATTAATTTTTCAGTTGCATCAGGATGGCTGTTTAATATGACATCTTCAACTACCTTGAGAAGCTCGGGCTCTATCTCATCGTAGACAGAGATCATTCCGGCATTAACGATAGCCATGTCCATTCCGGCCTTTATCGCATGATACAGAAATACTGAATGCATTGCTTCGCGGACAGCATTGTTCCCTCTAAAAGAAAAAGATACATTGCTTAGCCCGCCGCTTATTAAACAGTGGGGCAGGGTATCTTTTATTGTTTTAGTGGCTTTAATGAAATCTGCAGCATAATTATTGTGTTCTGCAATACCGGTTGCGACAGCAAAAATATTCGGGTCAAAAATAATATCTTGAGGAGGAAATCCAATTTTTTCAGTCAAGATTTTATAAGCACGCGTGCAGATCTCAACTTTTCTCTCATAGCTATCAGCTTGGCCTTTTTCATCAAATGCCATAACTACAGCAGCAGCTCCAAGGTCCTTTATCTGCTTGGCATGTTCTTTAAATTTTGTTCCGCCTTCTTTAAGGCTGATAGAGTTAACAATAGATTTACCCTGGATACACTTAAGCCCTTCAACAATAACTTCCCATTTTGAAGAATCTATCATTATAGGCACTCTGCATATGTCAGGCTCGGAAGCTATTAAGTTCAGGAATTTTACCATGGCAGCTTTTGAGTCAAGCATTGCCTCATCCATATTGATATCAATGATCTGTGCTCCGGCCTCGACTTGTTGACGTGCAATAGAAAGAGCACCTTCGTAATCTTCTTTTATGATCAGTTTTGCGAAGATCTTTGAGCCTGCAACATTAGTTCTTTCTCCAACGTTGATAAAGTTTGTCTCCGGGCGGATGACAAGAGCCTCCAATCCGCTAAAAGAGGACAGAAGCGGCTTGCTTTCAAGTTTTCTTGGAGGATATTTGCTAACGATAGCAGCAATTTTCTTTATGTGTTCAGGCGTGGTGCCGCAGCAGCCTCCCACAATGTTAAGGTAGCCGTTGCTTGCAAATTCCCCTAATAAATCAGCCATTTCACTTGCTGTTTGATCGTACTGGCCAAGTTCATTAGGAAGCCCGGCATTTGGATAGCAGCTGATAAAACAAGAGGCCTTAGATGATAGCTCGGCAATGTAGGGTCGCATGTCCTCTGTTCCCAAGGCACAGTTCAGGCCGATGCTTAGAGGTTTTGCATGTGCAACCGAGATCAGAAAAGCTTCGGATGTTTGTCCTGATAATGTTCTTCCGCTGGCATCCGTTATTGTTCCCGATATCATTATTGGAAGGGTTTTGCCGATCTTTTCAAAATAGGAATTAACGGCAAAGATAGCAGCCTTACAATTGAGAGTATCAAAAACTGTTTCGATCAGGACAATATCAATGCCGCCATTGATCAGGCCTTTTAACTGCTCGGTGTATGCTTCGACAAGTTCATCAAATTTAACGGCCCTATACCCTGGATCATTTACATCAGGGGAAATAGAGGCTGTTTTATTCAAAGGGCCTAAAGACCCTGCTACAAATCGTGGTTTATTAGGAGTTTTTTTTGAGAATTTATCTGCCGCTCTTTTTGCGATCTTGGCTGAAGCGAGGTTTAGCTCGTATACTTTGTTCTCAAGTTTATAATCTGCCAGGCAGATTGAATTAGATCCAAATGTATTAGTTTCAATGATATCTGCATTTGCCGCTAAGTATGCTTCATGGATTTCTTCAATAATATCAGGGCGCGTAATAGAAAGCAGGTCATTATTGCCTTTTAGGCTGCTTTCATGATCAGCAAAAACGCTTCCTCTATAATCCTCTTCCTGAAGATTGTAACGCTGTATCATTGTGCCCATTGCGCCATCAAGAACAAGTATGCGTTTTTGCAGTAATTTGTATATTGGGTGATCTTTTAAGGCGGATTCCATAGCAATAAAATAGTTGAAATATACCCAATTGTCAATTAATTAGCGAAAAGAGATTGAACTTTACCATATCTTGTTTTAAAGTAGTTGATACTAAATGCAAATATTTATATGAATATTAATCTCCATATTTATAGGAAGTAATCAATGAACTTACTGCATGCTTTTGTTTTTGGCATTGTTGAAGGCCTTACAGAATTTTTGCCAATATCTTCAACAGGACATTTGATCTTATCTGAGAAATTAATGGGCTTGGCTCATGGTGATTTTCTTGGGAGCTTTGAGATAGCGATACAATTGGGGGCCATTTTAGCGGTAGTGTGTCTTTATTGGAAAATGCTGATCCTTGATATTGAAATTATCAAAAGGATCGCTGTTGCGTTTATTCCCACCGCGGTCTTAGGATTAGTTTTTTACAAGATAATAAAAAAGGTGCTATTGGGAAGCGAGAATGTTGTTCTGTGGTCGCTATTAGTAGGAGGCATTATAATTATTGTCTTCGAATTGCTTCATAAAGAAAAAGACAGTGATGTTGAGGACCTTAAACAGCTGAGTTATAAAAAGGCCTTTATGATAGGGGTTTTTCAATCTTTTGCAATGGTGCCGGGTGTTTCAAGATCAGCAGCTACGATCATTGGAGGCTTGTCTTTAGGCTTAAAGAGAAAAACTATTGTTGAGTTCTCCTTTTTACTCGCGGTTCCAACAATGGCGGCAGCAACGGCTTTAGACCTTATTAAGACCGCGTCTTCATTTACGTTCTCACAATTTGGACTATTGTCTGTCGGGTTTACAGTATCGTTTTTTGTTGCAATAGGGTCGATCAAGTTTTTATTACATTTTGTTAAAAACCACAATTTTATAATTTTTGGTATTTATCGCATTTTAATTGCAGGGCTATTTATAATCTTTTAGGATAATTTAGTAAATTATGCCAGCTTTTAAACCAAATGAAAAATATATGAAAATGGCAATTGAAAAGGCCAGAGAAGGCGTTAAAAAATGGCAAACCCCTTTTGGCGCATGTATAGTCAAAGATAATAAAATATTAAGCTGTGTTCATAATACTGTATGGAAGACAACTGATATTACTTCGCATGCAGAAGTTCATGCGATCAGAAAGGCCTGCAAAGAGATAAGCTCCATTGATCTAAGCGGCAGCGTTATTTATTCCACTTGCGAGCCTTGCCCAATGTGTTTTTCTGCAATTCACTGGGCGAACATTGCAACTATTGTTTATGGTGCTAAAATAAAAGACGCGAGATCAGCAGGATTTCATGAATTAACAATTTCAAACAGAAGAATGAAAACCATAGGAGGAAGCCCCGTAGCAATTATTGAAGGCTTTTTAAGAAAAGAAAATTTAGAGTTGTTTAAAGAATGGATTAACCGCTCTGATAGAAAAACTTATTAATTATTGCAGGAGATCGTTATGAGAAAAATATGGATATTGTTTTTAGGTATTATAGCTTCCGGATGTGTTTCAATGGCGGTTGAGCCTCAGGATGAAGTTCTGACAGGCACAGTTGTAGAGGTTGTTGTGAATGAGCAAAAACCACAAGAACCAGAAATTAATGAAGCAACAAGTATTGAAAAAGTGTATTTGGGAATGTCTGAAAAAGATGTGTCTAGGATAATGGGCGATGAGATGGTTGTGGGGTATCAAAAGAACAGCAGGACCGGGGTCTTAGAAACGATCAATATGGGCACTGTTTACAAGACAGAGACGTTAAAGGCAGGAGAAAAAGCTTATTTTATAAAGTATTATTTTACGTCGAGCAATAAAGCGGACGGGATCATTTCCGAGGATGAGCTTACGCCTTTAGTTTTTGAAGACAGCAGATTGGTCGGGACCAGTTGGGATTTTCTTTTCCGGTTAAAAAACGAATTGAACTTTTAGAGAATCTTATTTGTTGTGAAATCAATAGACGACTTATTCAAACCACTAGTGGCTTACCATAATGTTGGCCATCCGGCAGATTGGGATATGCAGTTTGACCGCAAGGCTCCTCTTGATGTAGAGATAGGATTCGGTATGGGGGAATTCCTCGTTCGAAGCGCTAAAAATTCTCCCGAGCGGAATATTATTGGCTTTGAACAGATATGGGAAAGAGTTGTTAAAACACTGAAGAGGATCCGCAGAGAAGCCGGCCTTCTTGAGAACATCCGCATATTAAGGATGGATGTTCGAGTTTCGCTTGAAAGATTGTTTGGCCAGAGAAGCATAGATAATGTTTACTGTTTGTTCCCATGTCCTTGGCCAAAAAAAGGGCACATAAAACACAGGTTGTTCTCAACGGAATTTTTGAAATTGGTCAATAGCAGGCTCAAAGCAAAAGGCAACTTAAAGATCGTTACAGATTTTTATCCATACTATGAATGGGTGCTTGAGCAGTCAAAAGAGACAGGTTTTAAGGTAACAGAAAATACAGTTCAGCCTCAGTATGATACTAAGTTCGAGCGCAAGTGGATGGAAGCTGGACAAGAAGAATTCTACGAAATAAATATGCATAAGGTCAGGCATGTTGATGTGCCTGTAAGGAAGGATGTAAAATTGAGATCCTATAAAGTAAAAAAATTTGATCCAGCAAATTTTCACTTTGAAGATCAAATCGGTAAGTGTTCGGTTGTGTTTAAAGATATTATTTTTGATGAAAAAAAACAGAAGGGTATAATTTCTCTTATTGTTTCAGAACTTGAAATGGTGCAGCATTTTTGGGTGTCTGTAATCAAGAGAGATGATGGCTGGCGTATTTGCAAAACAGAGGGCCAGAATATTTTTCCCACAGAGGGAATAGCAACGGCATTGGAATTAGTTTATCAGGCAGCAAAGAGCTCAACATAGAAAGATCAAGAATTGAAATCATTACAAAAGAATAGATCTAGAACGATCAATACAGCTTTTTTATTTCTGATCGTTTTTACTTTTTTATTTTCATCATCAGTAGATGCTGCCAAGCGAAAAAATAAACACCAGGTAACATGTAAGTCGGTTATTTTTTCTGACAGCACAAAGATGAAGCGGTTATACGGAAAAGGGGTTCATACCCGCATCTTGCCTGCGAGCACTGCAAAAGTAATGACCGCCCTTCTTGTAATTGAAAAACTTCCTTTAGGCCAATATGTTACCGTTAGCAAAGCCGCAACATTGGTCCAGCCAACAGTGATAAATCTTAAGCCCGGAGAGAGATATAAGGTAAAGGACCTTCTTTACGCAATACTTATAAAATCAGCAAATGATGCAAGCGTGGTCTTGGCAGAGGCTGTTTCAGGTTCAGAAGCTAACTTTGTCCAATTGATGAACCAGCGGGCAAAACAACTAGGGGCAAAACATACGAAATTCGCAAATTCAAACGGCCTTCCTTCAAGGGCGAAACAGTATTCAACGGCATATGATATGTATATGATCTTCAGAAGGGCGTTAAGACATAGTTTTTTCCGGCAAGCAATCACATTTAAAAACAAAACGATCCAATCAAAGGACGGCAGGCAGGTGCTATTGACGAGCCATAATAAAATACTTTTTAAAGATTGGAAGAAAAAGATTTATGGTAAGACCGGATATACAAGAGCCGCTCAAGCATGTTTTATAGGAACTATAAAGAAGGGCGATAGCGATTTGATCATCGGGGTTTTTGGATGTCCAAAAAGGTGGGAAGATATTAAGCATGTAGTATCAACATATGGCAAAATACCGCTGTAGGGATATTGATCGATATTTTTGAAAATTTATAATAGTATTTTTTACTCATTTGTGGTATTCTTTGAATCAGTAAAAAAAACAAAAAAAGAAAGGATATAGGAATGAAAGATAGAATAACTACCCTGGTTCTAATCATTATGGTCTGCGTTTTTATCGGGCTTATCGCTTTAAAAAATAATGGCGGAGGTAAAACTGCCCTAAAAGCTATCTTTGATGAACAATCAAAAATAGTTCAGATGCAAACTAGAATAGAGGCTAAAATGGATGCTATGGGAGGAGCTATGTCCAAGAGTAGCGGTATGGGCATGTCTGATATTTCCGGGCTGATCGCAACACAAGTTAGCCTTCAACAGAAAATAGCACTTCTTGAGTCCAAAGTTAACGATATAGAAAAAGCTATTAAAGGTGCCGGAGCACAAGCGCAAGAAAGACAGGCTCCACCACCGGAAGACTATACAACTGTTTACGAAATTCCTGTTGCACATTCAACGGTTGTTGGTGACAAGAACGCTAAAATTACCATCACAGAATTTTTAGATTTTCAATGTCCTTTTTGTGCAAGGTTTCATACTCCTATAAATGAAGTTCTTGCTAAGTATCCAGGAAAAGTTAATTATATATTGAAGAACTTTCCTTTAGGATTCCACCAAAATGCAAGGACAGCAGTTAAAGCATCTTTTGCTGCTGGTGAGCAAGGCAAATACGCTGAAATGATAGAACTGCTTCTTGAAAATGGAAATAGCTTAGGAGAAGAAAAATACAAGGAATTGGCTTCCCAACTTGGCTTGGATGTTGATAAGTTCTTAAAGGATTATAAGGACAAAGATGCTCAATGGGAAGATTATATTAATAAAGATATTGAGCTTGGGGCAAAAGTCGGCGTAAGAGGTACCCCAACCTTCTATATTAATGGCAGAAAAACACCAGCTAGGGATCTGGCGGGTTATGAGGCTGAGATAAATAAAATATTAAGCGGACAATAGCTTCTTAGTTATGTAGATTATTTTAAAGGCCATGTCTCATAAGGGACATGGCCTTTTTTGGGTTATTATATTAAAGATTATAGATGGGCATAATATTATGCTTAAATATAGATAATATAGGCATAAAATAAAAAGTTTGCATATTTTGCTAAAACATTGTATATTTCTTGTCTTGTAGGAAACTATATCGGGCCATGAAATTGGGTTTAATTAAATTTAATTGAAGAAACGGTGATGATTGTATTGCTGTTTTTATTTGGGAGGTAATGATGACAAAAAAAGGTGGTTTAACAGCTAAGTTTTATAAGGAAACAAAAGGCCTGAAGACATCAGGTGGCCAGAGCGTACTGTCTGGGACTATATTGACAAGAGAAGGCCATAAATGGCAGCAAGGCCTTAATGTTAATGGTAAGAAAATGCATTTAACTGCAGGATGTGATGGTGAGGTTTATTTTACAAGAAAGAAAAATCCCTCTCGAAAAGTAGTCACTTATGTAAATATCAAGCCTTCAGCAGAGGATGTTAAATAATTTTTTATTTAATAGAAAAAATACAGCTCTGAGGGGTTTTTGATTTTACGGACAATATTTTAGAACAGCAAAGAGTTCCTGCATTGCTGTAAAAAATATGAGGCTCAGCTAAACTTTTTATCCAAACATTATTTGATTTTAAGAAAAGATTTGAACTATGTGCGGAATTATAGGATATATTGGGTCGAAACAAGCAATTCCAGTTTTGCTTGATGGTTTAAAAAAGCTTGAATATAGAGGGTATGATTCCAGCGGTGTCGGGATAGTTTGTTCCTCTACTCACAAGTTAGATCTTAGAAAGATGCATGGAAAGATACACAACCTTGAAAAGCTTATCAAGGACAAGCCTGTCGGACAAAGCTCCGTTGGCATTTCACACACCCGCTGGGCAACACATGGCGCCCCAAATAAAGTTAATGCCCATCCCCATTTTGATTGTTCAAAAAAGATACTAGTAGTTCATAACGGCATTATTGAGAATTATGAAGACCTAAAGAGAACTCTTATCCAAAAAGGGCACAAATTTGTTTCTGAAACAGACACTGAAGTTATCTCTCACTTGATAGAACAGAATTATAATGGAGATATTTTTGAGGCAGTTAAAAAAGGCATAAGGCATTTAAGGGGGGCTTTTGCTTTAGGGGTTATTTGCAGTGATGATCCAGAAAAGCTCGTTGCTGCGCGTGTGGGGTCACCTCTTATTGTTGGCATAGGCAATGGTGAAAATTTTATTGCTTCGGATGTTCCTGCGATTATTGATAAAACAAAGAAGATCATTTATCTAAAAGATGGAGAGATCGCCACAATCACCAGACAAGAAGTCTTGGTTCATACTTTTGCCGGCAAGCAGGTAAAGCCGAAGGTTAATATTGTAAAGTTTGATGTTGATGCCGTTAAGAAACAGGGCTATGCGCATTTCATGCTTAAAGAGATACATGAGCAGCCGGAGGTCTTAGCTAAAATAATCAAGGAGAGAATTCATGGGAACAGGATCTCTCTCGATGGGCTCAAATTAACTGAGAAGCAGTTAAAGGCATTTAAGAACATATATATTGTTGCTTGTGGGACGGCTTATCATGCAGGGCTTGTCGGGAAATATGTGATTGAGAAACTGGCATCAATACCGGTCAGCGTGGATGCTGCTAGCGAATTTCGTTATAGGGACCCAATAATTGATAATAAGACCTTGATAATTGCCATAAGCCAATCAGGTGAAACGGCAGATACCTTGGCTGCTGTCAGAGAGGCGAGGTCAAAAGGGGCAAAGATCATTTCGATCTGCAATGTGGTCGGCTCCTCGCTTTCAAGGGATTCGGACGGTATTTTGTATACGCATGCAGGCCCTGAGATCGGGGTGGCTTCAACAAAAGCTTATATTGCTCAAATAGCGATGCTGTATCTTTTGGCCCTGAAATTAAGCAGCCATACGGATAAAATATCAGAAAGAGCTAGGCTTGAAATAATAAAAGAACTGAAAACGATACCTTCTTTATACAAAGACATCTTAAAGACAAAAGGTTTGATCTCAAAGATCGCAAAGAAGAACTCTCATTTTGGATGTTTCCTTTTTCTTGGAAGAAATATAAATTATCCTTCGGCGCTTGAAGGGGCTTTAAAGCTTAAAGAGATTTCATACATTCCTGCAGAAGGTTATGCTGCAGGAGAAATGAAGCATGGTCCCATTGCTTTGATAGATGAATATCGCGCTGTTGTTTGTATCGCGGTGCAATCACCAACATATGAAAAAATGATATCTAATATCCAGGAAATACGAGCAAGAAAAGGGAAGATCATTGCAATAGCGACGCAAGGGGACCAAACCATTAAAAAACACTCAAATCATGTTGTTTATGTTCCAAGGACTTTGGACCTTTTAACGCCTCTGTTAGTTGCCTTACCATTACAGCTGTTCGCATATTATGTTTCTGTAGGATTAGGCTGCGATGTAGATCAGCCACGAAACTTAGCTAAATCTGTAACGGTTGAATAATTATCAGCAATATTATGCTTTATATCACGTCTACTCCAATAGGAAACCTTAAAGACATTACTCTTCGGGCGATCGAAGTTTTAAAAGAAGTCGATCTTATCGCTGCTGAAGATACCCGCCATACAAGAATATTAACTAAACATTATGATATAGATACACCGCTGACGAGTTATTTTGAACATAATAAATTTAAGAAAAGTGAATACCTGCTTAAGGTGTTACAGGAAGGTAAAAGTGTTGCGCTTGTAACTGATGCAGGTACCCCTGGAATAAGTGATCCTGGCTATCGTCTTATTAAGCTTGCACAGGAAAATAATATTCCTATTACTGTTGTGCCGGGCGCGTGTGCGCTTGTTGCAGGATTGTCTTTGTCTGGGCTTCCAACAGATAGTTTTGTTTTTGAAGGATTTCTGCCGAACAAATCATCGGCAAGAAGAAAGAAGCTGGAAGCATTGAAAGATGAGAAGCGGACTATTATTTTTTATGAATCGCCACATCGGATCACCAAGGCTTTAAAGGATATTGAAGAGGTGTTAGGAAATCCTGTAGTCGCTTGCGCAAGAGAATTGACAAAGAAATTTGAAGAGCTAAGGAAGGGGACCGCCGCTGAATTGTATGAACATTTTTCCCGAACAAATCCAAAGGGCGAGTTTGTGTTAATGTTGAATTTGAAACGGGAGTAGATCTTGAACAACAAAAAAGCCTCTAACGCATTAGCGCTAGAGGCTTTTTTATTATTTTATCTTTATTGACAACCTATAAGTTTTCCGCAATGGTCGTGAATACAAGGATTTGTGACCCAAAAGGCAGAACAGTTGCCAGGAGTTCCTTCTGCCCCTCTTGGATGCCAAAGTGACCATTTTTTATATTGTCCTTCCGTTAATGTCTCACATGTGCCGTAAGTCCCGTCAGGCTGGCATTTATATACGCCATCTTGCTTGTCACAATCACCAAAAGGTTTACATTTACCTTCAAGATTAGCTACACAGAAACATACTGGAACACCGCCAGACTTAATGTAATCTGTACCACATTCGTTTAGCCTATAAGCACCTGTATAGTCATTCCCATCAGGGGCTTGAATGGTGCAAGAGCCCCTATAACTTAGAGGGGTTCCAAATGTTATTTGGAAGGAGCATGTTGGAGACCATTCATGGTTAACACAAGATCTAATTCCAGGGCAATTATTTATTGGATTCAATTCCCCGTTACGTTTTAGGTATCCATCTTCGCAGGAGTAGTAGTTTGGATCAAAGTCAGTAGGGCATGGAACAGAAGCATCATTACATGTGAATGAATCCAGGGTTGTATTGAAAGGATGATGCCCGCAGGAACAGGCTCCATATTGGTCACCGCATGGATCGCATATCTTATAATCATATTTTATATAAGGATCAGAACCATCTCCTGGAATAGGAAGATAGCTGCATGACAGAGTGGTATATGGGCTGCAAAGTGAATGGCTGCAAGGACCCCAGTCATTAGTAGCAGCGCAATACTGAGTTCCCCGTCCTAAACAGCTAGGGCTGTAATCACAACTTTGATATGGATTGCTTGGGCCGGCAACGTAAATACATTGCCCGCAATTGTCTTCACAGCGCGTATAAATTGGACAGTTAGGATTTGTCGGGATCTTTGCCTGCAAGCTTTGAATGACGCTACAGCTTGTTGGACCTGACGAAAGCCTGGCAATATCTGCAAGAGTTAAGCTCATTCCGCAGCCAGTGGTGCTTCCATAGTTCTGCCAATCGCTCCAGTTGCAGCAGCTTTCTGCATATGGTGTTGAAGATATCAAAGTTGATGTTGTGCATCCTGAAACAGCTGAAGTCCGGCATTTCACAAGAGTTGTATCCGGATATGAGGTGCTTTCACACGACAGACCACAAGATTCGTTGGTTTGGAAATTACAGCAAAGGTCTGAGCTATTTGATGCTATAACAGGGGTTTTATTACAACCAGGAGTTGGAGAAGTATAACAAGTAACATATTTATTTGCATCATAAAAAGTTGTTCCTCCGTCGCATGATATGCCACAGCCTTCGGTTGTTGTGTAGTCAGGGCAACAGGTCACATGTCCTATGTCTTTACTGGCTGTTACCGGACAGGTTGGCTTTGCCGGGATCGATACACAAGTAATAAGGTCGGTATCTGCGTATGTTGTAACATTCCCGCAGTCGATGCCGCAACCTTGAGTTGTTGTATATTCTGCCGGGGCACAACAGGCAGGGTCGTTCGTATCAAGGCGTGTTACTGTCGGGGCAGCACATCCCGGATTCCCTGTAAGGGAAGTCTTGCAAACGACATAATCGCTTACAAGATAGTCAGAGCCGGCACAATCGATCCCGCAGCCGGCATAAGGTGCTGCCTCAGTATATTGGCAGTAGGTGCCGTCCCCATCAAATGTCGGACCGTCTACCAGGACATCATCACAATAAGGGTCTGCGGCTCCAGGAGCAGTGATTGTTTTTTTCTTGCATTCGGTGTATTCACCTGCTCCATATGTTATTCCATTACAGGTCTGTCCATAGCCTGAACTGTAAACATATCCGCAGTACAGGTCTGTCTGGTCAGCTGCGTTATCGACGATATCATCGCAATCGGCAACTACAGATGTTTGGCAGGTGACCCTGTAATAGGCTGGATAGTTTGTTCCAGCACAGGAGAGCCCCCAGCCTGTGTTTGAAGCATAGTTACAACAGGCATTCGCATTAACAACAGGGGATCCTGCCTCAAGCTGGTCTGTACAGCCATAAGTTTTTAGGGAGGAAGGTGTAACTTCATTACAGTCAACCCACTCATTGGTGCCATAATTTATATCGTTACATTCAAGGCTGCAGCCTTGAATATCATTATACGTGCAGCATGCCATTGTGCTTGTTGCTGTTTCAATAGGATCGCAACCGGCAACCGCAGAGGTTCGACAGGTTACATATTCTATTGGTGTATGGGCATGTCCGTTACAGGTCAACCCGCAGCCAGCGACAGTTGTATAGTTGCAGCATGCAGTTACGCTTGTAGCTGCATTAGCTACTGTAGCTGTAATTCCGTCAGAGCATAAGGCTACATTTATTGTCGGCCTTTTGCACTTGTAAGCCTGGTTTGGTAAAAATGTCTGGGCACCGCAAGTTCCGCCGCATTGCCAGGTTGCATCTGTTACAAAAAGACAGCAGTCATTATGGTTTTGAGCAGTGATTATATTTTCAGAGCAGTATCCTGTAGCCGAGATCTGGCAAGTAGTGACTTTAGTGTCAGCAGGATATATCGTACTGTTACAGTTTGCGCCACATCCGAGACCTCCTGTTGTATATTGGCAGCATGTGGCTGCATTTACCTCTTGGCTAACAATAACGTCATCGCAGCCGGCACCTCTCATAGTTGCTGAGACCTTACAGGTAACAAGGTCGCTATAGTTATATGTTCCGTCTCCGCCGCAAGCTTCTTCCAGGGCATTGAACTTGCCGCCGCAGCCGGATTTAGTTTCAAACCCGCAACAGACATCATCATTAGGGCTTGTTGTTACTATATCAGTACAATTTGCATTGCCTGCCGGCGTGCATATGACTTTTGTTCCCAGAGGATATACAATTCCTCTGCCATTACATTGGCCGCCGCATGTAACCACTGGCGCTCCGTAGTTGCAGCATAAATTATTTACATCGCTTGTGCTTGTATTTTTTGTTACTGATTTAGATGGGCAGTCTGGATTGTCCGCATCTGTATATTGTACCCAGTTAGTTGAGCTTTCACACTCGTCTCTGGTTGTGTTGTACCCACAGCAATCATTATGGAAATCTTCTAGGGTTGTAGTTATGTCACAATCAGGATTGGCGACATCTTCTGATACAGTTTGCTTGGTTACTCCTATATATGTGGCAGGTATAAGCGGGTCGAATTTATCTATACATGTTGTTGTTTCAGCATAATTGCAGCAGTTGTCTGAGTTTTCTTCTGATACGATCGTTGGATCACAATCTATAGGGAATGTGTCGGACCAAGTGCATTCTACCCAGGTCCCTCCATCATAAGTCACTCCATCACAAGAATTGTAAATAGTGCCAATGCCGTCATCCAAAGCTGTTCCGCAACCTTCGGCATATTTATAGCTGCAGCAATCCGCTTCATTATCAACAGTGACTATCTTATCAGTACATTGTGGATGAGCTGGATCAACTGATTGGTAAACGCGAGTGTAATAAGGATAAGTTGTGCTGTTAACAGTAGCGCCGCAGCCCAGGTCGGTCGTGTTGTATGTGCAGCAACTTTCGTCAGCGCCGCAAAGGTATTTTTCATTATCCGGGACAACACAGCCCTGGCCAACTTTTTCTGTCATGGTTTGTGTTTCTCCGCAATGGATATTGTCTCCGCAGCCTGCTGCAGACAAGTAATAACTGCAGCATAAAGAAGGCTTGTTCTCACAGCTGTATTTG
This sequence comes from Omnitrophica WOR_2 bacterium RIFOXYA2_FULL_38_17, assembly GCA_001805965.1. GTDB lineage: Bacteria > Omnitrophota > Gorgyraeia > Zapsychrales > Zapsychraceae > Zapsychrus_A > Zapsychrus_A unditaenarius. Next base: position 65,652 of record MHHG01000024.1, read on the forward strand.
TTTGGACAAAGGATTGGGCCTTCAGCGGCAGTTTGTGTAATTAAAACACTTCCGGAAGGACAGCCCATTTCCCCGCAGGTTGTCCCCGAGGAAGGGGTATATGTACATAGGCAATCTCCCGGGCAGTTAACAGTCGTTTCAACAGAAGACTGACAAACGCCGTCTCCGCAACAAGTAGTATTTGCAAGAGCATCTCTTAGATCGGTTATATGTGTTAGGCTTATTGCAGTTGATCCTGCACTTATTACGCCAATATTAGGCATTGTGGGAGGTGTTCGCGGAACTGATCCATTTGTTGAGATCTGTTCAACAGCTTCTTTGATCTCTTCCAGGTGGGCTTTTCTAATAGGTGTTGTTTTTGAGACAATTGTGTCTGAAAATAAATAGGCGCCAACTCCGCATTGCATCCTCTGATTGTTTGCCTGAGTTCTTAATTCAGTAAAGTGAATAGCGCGTATAGTGTTTGAAGGCGATAATGCCGGGTCAGTCCACTCCAGAGATCCTGCAATTTGCGGATGCAGGAAAGCTATTACGGTAATAAACAGAAATGCGAACAGTAATATATTTATTTTTGAGATTTTATGGACATTGTTCTTTTTCATTATCTTATGCCTCCTTAAACAAACAAATATATATTTTGCGCCATCTATTTTTGTTATGGCGCATAAGTTGCATAGTAGCCGGGATTAGTTCCATCAGCAACATATTCAACTTGGACTTCTGCTACAGGTTCCCCCGCGTCCTTCACGGATAAGGTTCCGTTTATCTCAACGTCGCCAGCTGGTGTGACCACGAAATATGGATCATTGGCATTACCTACAAGATCTATTTCAAAATTTCCATCTAAATTTGTTCCCGATCTAAACTGTATGTTTGCACCAACTCCAGTGGTGCCATCAAAAACTATATCTGCGGCTCCTGCAGCATTAGAAACTTGAAAGCCACCGGCTATTTCTAGGTCGCGGGCAGGATTGGTTGTGCCTATCCCTACTTGCCCCTGGTCTGTAACAGTCAGACGAGGGCCACCGCCAGTTCCCGGGTCGCCAGTAATAAGATTAAGCGGAGTGTCCGTAACTGTACCAATGTTCGTTGCATTTTGCTCAGATGTTATAGAAAATTCACTTCCGCTGGACCCTGTTTGGCCTTGGATTAGTATAGTGGCGTTATTGTTCTCTGCCTGAATTAAAATTCCTGCATCGCTATTGTCAGAGACAATATGCAATTGCTGTGTGGGCGTACTTGTGCCAACGCCTATACGGATATTCGGATTTGTGTCAGTGTTGATCGGATATATGTTGTTGTCGTCTGCAGATCTTTCCCATTCCCCGGCTGCGGGGCCCCATGCTCCGGTGGGGCTTCCTGCTGCTGAAGGTTCACAATAGTTCAGGTTTCCATCATCAGATACATAAACGGTCCCGCTGTCGCAGGGCTCGGGTAGTTCTGAGCCAGCTGCTCTTGGTACAAGCTTGATCCTGTCATATGCGCCAAAAGGGGCAGGATAGTAGGTTGTTAATTCAAGAGTTTGGGTTTGAGCGTAAGTTGGATCTTGAATAAAAGCAATTATGGCGGTGGTTATCATTAAAATAAATAACATTTTTTTCACGAGTTCTCTCCTTATGCTTTTTAATCCTTATGTAGCCATTAAGACTACATAATATATTTACTCTACTACAAGTTTAACCTACATGTGATTATATCACAATGTAAAAATCCAGATTAAAAAAAGCGTTTTCTTTTTAACTGAAACCAAGCAAGTTATCGACGGTAATTATCTTTGGGGTTTAATGTGTAGAATAATTGTTTTTTTAAAAGAAAGAAAGGCATTTTGCTTGACAAAACAAAAGGTCGGTGTTATATTTGGTGACAATAACCTTTAAACTGGTCCTGAGAGACCTGCAAGGAAATACATGGTCAACAGATTATTATATCAGGAAAAAAAGAAATGGAATGCAAACTCGCTTTTGTAAAAAGGCGGGTTTTTTTTGTGCCAAAAAGGCAGCTAATATTCTCAAGGATATTAAGGAAGAGTAGAGGATTGGGTATATGATCAAATCTCCGCTGAAGGTAATGGATAAAGAAAATATCAGAAGGGCTATATCAAGAATCGCCCATGAGATATTAGAAAAAAACAAAGGGACTAAAGATCTTTGTATGATCGGTATAAGAACGAGGGGTGCTGTTTTGGCAGAAAGGATCAAGGAAAGCATTAAACAGATCGAGGGTGTCGAGATCCCTTCTGGAATCCTGGATATTACGTTATACCGTGATGACCTTACGCTTGTTGCTACTCAGCCGGTTGTTCATGAAACGAAAATAAGTTTTGATATTACCGACAAGAAGATAATTCTTGTGGATGATGTCCTTTTTACGGGCAGGACTATTCGTGCGGCGCTTGATGCGATAATTGATTTCGGACGGCCTGCAAGCATTCAGCTAGCAGTTTTGATAGACAGAGGTCATAGGGAGCTTCCGATAAGAGCAGATTATGTGGGAAAGAACATACCTACATCTTTGAACCAGGTGGTGGAAGTCATATTGAAGGAAAGCGATAATAAAGCAGATATGGTTAAGATCGAAGATAGGGATGAATAATGGCAGAGTGGACAAAACATAGTTTGCTTGACCTGAAAAGTCTAAGCGTAGAAGAAATAGAGATGGTATTGGAGACTGCAAAATCTTTTAAGGAAGTCTCTGCCCGGGATGTTAAAAAAGTTCCTGCCCTGCGAGGAAAAACTGTTGTAATGCTTTTCTTTGAGCCTTCGACGAGAACAAGGACATCTTTTGAGCTGGCGGCAAAAAGGCTTTCTGCTGATACCATAAATATTGCAGCTAGTAGCAGCGCCCTCTCAAAAGGTGAAACGATCCTTGATATGGCAAAGAATATTGAGGCGATGAATGTTGATGCGATCATTGTAAGGCATTCATGTTCAGGGGTCCCTTTGATCCTGGCGGATAATTTGAGCGCTTCGATAATCAATGCCGGAGACGGATGCCGCGAACATCCTACGCAAGCATTGTTAGATATGTTTACCATCAATGAAAAGCTAGGCAGGATAAAAGGATTGAACGTAAGTATTGTCGGTGATATATCGAATTCGCGTGTTGCAAGGTCGAATATTTGGGGGCTGACAAAATTAGGGGCAAATGTAACTGTTTGTGGGCCGTCGACTATGATTCCGTTTGGTATTGAGAAGCTTGGAGTGAAAGTAAGTTATGATATTGATGCGGTGATCCCTGAAAGCGATGTATTGATGCTTCTGAGAATTCAAAAAGAAAGGCAAAACGATAAAAATTTGCCATCTATTAGGGAATATGCAAAGACTTTTGGGGTTGATAATGAAAGATTAAAAAGGGCCAAAAGGGAAGTGTTGATCATGCATCCTGGCCCGACAAATAGAGGTGTTGAA
>MHHG01000025.1 GCA_001805965.1 Omnitrophica WOR_2 bacterium RIFOXYA2_FULL_38_17
CAATAATGTCTATTGTTAACAAAAAGAGCAAAATACTCGTAGCTATGAGCGGCGGAGTAGATTCTTCAGTAGCTGCATATTTGCTGAAGGAGGATGGCCACGATGTGGTTGGTATTACAATGTGTTTAGGTGTTGCAGATGTTGTAAATGATTCTTCAGTTAAATGCTGCGGGGCAGAGGCAATTAACGACGCTAGAAGGGTATGCCAAAGCATAGGTATACCACATTATGTGCTTGATTTTTCAGCCGACCTGGAAAATATGGTCATTAAGAATTTTGTTGATGAATATATTTCTGGCAGGACTCCAAATCCATGTGTCAGATGCAATGAATATTTAAAATTCGGCAAGCTGTTGGAATATGCAAAAAACATGGGATTTGATTTTCTTGCCACTGGACATTATGCGGGAATTAAAGAAATCAACGGCGATTATTTTTTATGTAGGCCAAAAGATAATAAAAAAGACCAGACGTATTTTTTATATTCAATTAAGAAAGCTGATCTATCAAAGATTTTATTCCCTTTGGCGGAATTTACTAAAGATGAGATCAGAGAGATCGCGCATGCTGCTGACTTGACGGTCGCATCAAAGGCCCAAAGCCAAGACGTGTGTTTTGTTCCGGGCAATGATTATAAGAATTTTGTTTCCAAGAGAATGGGAAAGATTGAATATGGGGACATTGTAAGCATATCGGGTGATCTTTTGGGTAAGCATGAAGGTATTATTAAGTATACAAGAGGACAAAGGGGCGGACTAGGCATTGCTTTAGGACGGCCACAGTATGTTGTCGAAATAGATGTTGATAATAATAGAATAATTGTTGGAGATAAGAAAGATCTTTTAACCAAGAAGTTAATGGCAAGTAATGTGAACAGATTCGTAGAAGAATTTCCTAAAACAGTTTTTGTTCAGATACGATATGGTCACAAACAAGCTTCATGTTCATTAGACTTTATCGATGGGAACAAGGCCAGTGTCGTTTTCGATTTACCTCAAGAAGCTGTAACAAAGGGTCAATCTGTGGTATTCTATAAAAATAATATTGTTCTTGGCGGAGGGACGATTGAATCTTATTCATAGAAAGGTATATGATGGATTTGCAAAAAAGAATTGAAGAATTAAAGAAAAAAAGAAATGCCGTTATATTAGTGCATAACTACCAACTTCCTGAGGTTCAAGATATTGGCGATTTTGTTGGGGACTCTCTCGGGTTAAGTATAGAAGCTTCGAAGACAGCTGCTGATGTTATTGTTTTCTGCGGGGTTTATTTTATGGCGGAAACTGCTAAGATACTTTCTCCTCATAAAACTGTTTTGATACCAGATGCAAGTTCCGGATGCCCTATGGCAGATATGATAACAGCGGAGCAGCTCAGGGAATTAAAAGCAAAACATCCAAAGGCAAAAGTCATGTGTTATGTAAACACATCAGCAGAAGTAAAAGCTGAGTGCGATTATTGTTGCACATCAGCAAATGCCGAAAGAATGCTAACTGAGGCTTTCAGCGATGATGATGAAATTATTTTTGTTCCAGACAAATATTTAGCTTTGTATGCTGCTAATAGGACTGGGAGAAAAGTAATCTTTTGGCATGGATATTGCAAATCACATTTAAAAATTTTGCCTGAACATATCCATCAACAAAAAGAACTGCATCCAAAAGCTTTAGTAATGGCACATCCAGAATGTTTAAGCGCAGTAACTCAAATGGCGGATGCTGTTCTTTCTACTTCAGGCATGCTAGAATATGTTAAACGATTTGATGCTAAGGAGTTTATTGTTGGGACTGAAGTAGGGATGCTGCATTCTCTTAGAAAAGCAAATCCTGGAAAGAAATTCTATCCTGCATCTGATATAGCAATTTGCCCGAATATGAAAAAAATTACTCTTGAAAAAGTTATTAGATCTCTTGAAGAGATGAGAGATGAAGTTGTTTTGTCCGAAGAAATTATCTCAAAAGCACATAAAAGTATTTTTCGCATGATAAATATTGGCAAATCCAGTGACGTAGCTAGTACAGAAGCTAAAATTTAAGTCTTACTTATAGAATATTAAGATATGAAACAAGTTAATAGCAAAGCAAAATATATCCTTTTGGAACTGATTAATCATCTTCCATTTTCTATTTTTGGAGTTGTAACAGGTATGATTATGGTTGGATTGCTTACCTTTATTGCAATTGTTTCAGGAGGAGAGGGTCTTCTTAATCATGCTTCAGAAGAATTATTCCATGTTTTTCATCCAGTTCATGTGTTGTTAAGCGCTGTTGCAACAACAGCAATGTATTGGAAACATGAACGTTCATGGATAAAAGCAATAATAGTAGGGATGCTTGGCTCAATACTTATATGCGGGTTAAGTGATACGATCTTTCCATTTTTGGGGGGAATTCTGCTTGGAGCACAAATGCATATTCATATTTGCGTTTTTGAGCATTATCAACTGGTTGTCCCTTTTGCTATTTTAGGAGTTATTGTAGGTTTTACGATCGGGAATGCTCTTGAGCGTCCAACGGAATATTCTCACTCAATGCATGTTTTTGTAAGTAGTGCAGCTTCAATTCTTTATTTAATAAGTTATGGTTTAGACTCATGGGTTCATTCTTTGGGAGGCGTTTTAATTCTTACAATATTGGCAGTAATGATACCATGTTGTTTAAGCGACATTGTTTTTCCGCTCACATGTACTCACAAAAAGTGTGGATGCGAATGTTAACAATGATTTTTGTAGTTTTTTTAAATATATAAATAGGAGCTAATATGTTTAATTTTGGCATGGGCGAATTAATTGTAATACTAATTATAGTGCTTTTATTGTTTGGTGCATCCAAACTGCCCGAAATCGCTAGGGCATTGGGCAAATCTATTAATGAGTTTAAAAAAGCGACTAAAGAAGTTCAAAGCGAAATTGATGATATCTCAAAGGATGAGAAGTAAAACATTCAGGATGTTTGAATTGACAACCATCTTCGGGATGATATGATTTTTATTAAGCATTAATTTGCTTATTTGGATTCTTATATTATGGTAAAAAGCTTTAAAATGTACATTAATTTAGAATTGTCTATTGAATTATTAGCTGTATTTGTTTGAGCAAGCCATTTGTTCAAATATGGTACAGCTTATTTTTTTAGTGAACGATTTAATTTTTTTGAAGGGAGGGCGCGAATGGTTAAAATTAAAGAAATTATGACAAGAAATGTTATTACGGTAAAACCTGATACATCAGTTGAAGTAATTATTAAGATTTTAACTGTTAGAAAATTAACTGGCATACCAGTTGTAGATGATGATAACACTCTTCTTGGTATAGTTTCTGAGAAAGACCTCTTGGGCTTGCTATTTAAACATGAGAAACTGGAAAACATGAAAGCAGCGGATTACATGACTCGTGATGTAGAAAGCTTTGATATTGAAGATTCGTTAGAACATGTTTGCACTTTTTTGCTTGATCAGGCTTTTAGACGTGTAACAGTCGTAAGCGAAGGAAAACTAATGGGGATTATTTCCAGGACAGATATTATTGCTTATATCTATAGGGAGTATGTAAAAAAGAAATCATGATCGACTGTAAAACTCTAATATAAAAAGATTTTAAAAACCAATTTTAAAAAGCAATAATTGAATTTTATATTTACAGACGGCCCAACTCAGACCTCACGGCTGTCTTTTTAGGTTAATAAGTATGATAAAAGCTGCTAACTATTTTAAAGCGATATTTTTATTGTTTTTGATAGTGTCTTTTTCATCTCTATCTTTTGCTCAAACCATTGAAAGCATTAATGAGGGAGAGACGTCACTAAGTGTTGTTTATTTGACAGGAATCGGGTGCAGTAATTGTGCTGTTGTTGACCCAATTCTTTTCACAGAGACAACCAGGAAATTTCCTAATTTAATTATTTTTGAATATGAAATATTTAAATCAAAAGTAATTAATGAGGATGTTAAGAAACAGTATTTTGCTTCGTATATTGCTAATAATTATGTCGGCGTTCCTTTTCTTTTAGCAGACAAATCAAATAATTATGTTGGCAGAATTCAGGTAGTTAATGCGCTAAACAATCTGCAGACACTAAAGCAGAATAGTTTTCCAAGTCAAGATGGGGAATTGATCCCTTTTACCTCATTAGATTTAACAAAACTTCCCGGAAAGCTGAATATTTGGACAAAGAACCGCATATTAATAAAAGGTGACGGCGGCGAAAATAATCAATTAAAGAGAATTCTTATAGCTGAAGATTTGTCGGAAGCGCTTAAAGATGTTCAATGTCAGAAGGTTAAGCCAGTTCCAGTCGAAATATCAATGGGCAGCATAGAGTTTGTTCATGCAGTCATGATAGGTAACTGGCGGCTGCAATGGAATGGCAAGGGAGTAGCTGTAAAGTCTGATAAAGACGGATCACAATTATACCTGCACCTTATGATCTTAGCGTTGATATTATTGGCGGTTTCTGTCTCATTTTTGCGAATTAAAAAAACAAAAAAAGGCACCCCAATTAAGTTCGAAATACGTGGAAAGAAAAGAGACCTTGTTATTACAGTTATTTCATTAGTTTCTTTAATAGCGTTTTTTGCTTCTGCAAAAAACATTTCTCCGGATTTTCTTGAAAAGATAGGTTATGATTTGCCTTTGCCGATATTTACATTTTTTATCGCTCTTGTAGATGGCTTTAATCCATGCAATATGTTTGTTCTTACATGTCTAATGGCTTTATTAATTGCAACTTCTGATTCAAGAAAAAGACTTTATATAGTAGCCGGCAGCTTTATATCAATGGTTTATATTTTTTATTATATCTTTATGGCTGCATGGCTTAATGTTTTTAAATATGTGACTTTTATAACTCCTCTTCGCATATCAATAGCTGTGCTGTCGCTAGTTGCAGGTTTTATAAACTGCAAAGAGCTTTTATTCTTTAAAATGGGCATATCCTTGACAATTCCTGATAAACAAAAAGATCCGCTGTTTAAAAGGATCGAAGCGATGAAAGATGTTATAAGGAATGGATCTTTGCCAATTTTAATAACCTCATCAATCGGCTTAGCAGTTTTTTCTTCTTTAATTGAATTGCCTTGTACTGCAGGATTTCCAATAATTTATACCGGAATTTTATCAGGCAAAGGTCTTAAAAGCTCATTTTCTTATTATGCCTATTTAGCTTTTTATAATTTAATTTATGTTTTGCCTCTTCTGGTCATTGTCGCTATCTTGATATTTTCCTTTAGGGCAAGGCAAATCACTCAAAGGCAAATGGAGATCATCAAATTCATAGGGGGCATAATAATGTTGCTCCTTGGAACACTTCTTTTAGTTAATCCAGGATTGCTTGGAGTGGGCATTAGTTAAAAATCAGATCTTATTATGATATTGTTCCAATTATTTTTATCCTTTTTAAAGATAGGGCTTTTTGCAATTGGAGGGGCATACTCTTTTCTTCCTTTAATAGAAAAAGAAGTTGTGGGTAAATACAGCTGGTTAACAAAGGAAGAGTTTTTAGAAGTGCTTGCTATTGTTAAGTTTTTCCCAGGAGCTATTTCTATAAAGTATGCAACATATACTGGCTATAAAATGGCGGGAGTATGGGGCATTTTTGCAGCAAACATAGGTAACTTTTTAGCTCCAGTATTAATTATTATATTTGTAACAAAATTCTACATAAAGCATAGATCCCTTCCTCAGCTTGAAAGCTCTTTTAACACAATACAATTAGTGGTTTTTTCTATGATAATTGCAGTCGCTTTTCAGACAATTAAAATCGAACAATTGATGAATGTTAAAAGCATAGTAATAGTTTTAGCATCTTTTGTTCTTTTTTTATATGCGAAAGTGCATCCCGCATTAATCATTTTAAGTGCAGGATTGTTAGGAATGTTTATTTAACTTATTAGTATTACAGCAAAGGAAATAATATGGAAAGAAGTAGGTGGTCTTCAAAGTTAATATTTCTATTTGCAGCAATTGGATCAGCCGTGGGGATGGGAAATGTTTGGAGATTCCCGTACCTGGCAGGCAAATATGGAGGCGGGGCATTTTTAATCCCTTATCTTATTATGTTAGGTGTTATGGGGATACCGCTCTTAATTATGGAATTTGCAATAGGCCAAAAAATGCAATTAGGCGCAGTTGGCGCATTTGGTAACATAAAGAAAAAATTAGCTTCAATTGGGCTTGGGGCTGTTTTATGTGGTTTTGTTGTTGTGAGTTACTATGCTGTTGTAATGGCATGGTCTTTGATGTATTTAGTTTATTCATTCACTCTGAAATGGGGTACGGACACAAAGGCTTTCTTTTTTAATGATGTTCTCCATTTAAGTAATGGCGTAGGGACCATGGGATATATTTCTGTCCCGATTATTTTCTCATTGATAATAATTTGGCTTTTGGTTTATTTTTCCGTTTGGAAGGGTGTTAAGAGTGTTGGGAATGTTGTTATAGTTACAATGCCATTACCGGTTATTCTTTTGATTGTTCTGCTGATTCGGGGAATCACGTTGCCTGGTGCTATGAACGGAATAATATTCTATTTAAAACCTAACTTTATTGCATTACTTGATTTTGAAGTATGGAGCGCAGCTATGTCTCAGATTTTCTTTACTTTAACCTTGGCATTTGGGGTAATGATCGCTTATGCAAGTTTTCAGCATGAATCCAGCGACATTGCCAAAAGTGCAATAATTACTTCAGTGGCAGATTCCAGCATTTCAATAGTTGCCGGATTTGCAGTTTTTTCAACTCTAGGCTATATGTCTTTAAAAAGTGGCGTCCCGGTTTCTGAACTTGCAGCTTCAGGTCCGAGCCTTGCTTTTATTGTGTTTCCAAAAGCGCTATCCTTGGTTCCTATGGCGCCTTTATTTGCAGTGCTCTTTTTTATTATGCTTATAACATTGGGAATTGACAGTGCTTTTTCTCTAGTGGAAGCTGTTTCTACCGTTCTTCATGATAATTATCCTGAGATTAGAAGAGAAGACGTTTCAATGTATGTTTGTGTGTTTGGGTTTATAGCGGGAATCATTTTTTCAACCTTTGCAGGATTGTATTACTTGGATATAACTGACCATTTTATTACAAATTATGGCTTGGTCGGAATTGGTCTTCTTGAAGTTATTGCAGTCGGGTGGATCTATAAAGCTGAAAATTTAAGAAAGTATATTAACGAAGTGTCTGATATCAAGATAGGAAAATGGTGGAATATATTAATTAAGTTTATAATTCCTGTGATTCTTTCCTTACTTCTAGTTACAGGTATTTATAGGGACATTAAAACCCCATATGAAGGCTATCCCCAGTGGGCTTTATTTACTTTTGGATGGCTGATGTTAGCAGCTGTTTTTACAATTAGCTATATATTTTCTCTTTTTTCGAATGATAAGTGAGAATTTGGCTGAATTATGTGTTTTTTGGGGATATCAAAAAAATTTTCTTGCTAAAAAACACGATAGGCAGTAGAATAATTCACAAATCAAAAAGGAGATGATAATTGAATGTTTTCATTGTAACTTTTGGTTAACTTGAAGGGCAACTCTTAAAAAAGAGTTGCCCTTTTTTATTTCTAACATTGAAAGACAAAAGGAGGCCTGAATGAAGAGATTTGTTGATGTGCACATGTGCGAAGTAATGGCAGGAAAAGCAGATACTATTTTACATTCTGACGCAAATAATGCCTGTTTAGTTATTGCTGCTTATGATGCTAACCATAAAGTTGGAGGATTGGCCCACGCTATGTTTGTTTCCGAAGAATACAGTAGAAAACTTAATCATTCATATACAAGGGATGCCGGAAAAGCTATAGATGAAATGATACAGGATATGGAGCTTTTAGGATCAAAAATTGATGATATTGAAGTATGTTTGGTTACTGGTGAGAACGTTCCGCATGAAAAAGGGGATACAAATTATCAGACTAGAATTAATTCTGCTATAGAACTTTTGAAAAGAAAGAGGATAAAATTCAAGCAACAAACAACAACAGAAATTGGAAATAAGCATGTTTCTTTAGATGTTTCTACTGGTCGGTTGATTTATGCATAGTAAATTTCTATGAAAACTGAATGAAGATTAGAAGGGATGGTATAAAATGAATGCAAAATTAAAACGCGATATTGTATTGGTCGGCCATGCCCACACTGGGAAAACAACATTGGCCGAAAGTCTATTATTTGCTGGCGGTTCTATCAATCGCAAAGGAGATGTTTTGCAGGGTAATTCAGTCAGTGATTTTAACGAAGATGAAAGAAACAGGCAGATCTCTATTAATTTAAGCCTGTTAAATACCACATATAAAGACCATAAGATCCAAATTATAGATACTCCTGGATATTCAGATTTTATTGGTGAGACCATTTCCGCGCTTAGAGCTGCGGATGCAGCTGTAGTAGTAGTTGATGCAGTCAATGGCGTAGAAGTGGGCACTGAAGATGTATGGCAAAGAATGGAAAAGCTTAATATGCCGAAGGTCATATTTATTAACAAAACTGAAAAAGAAGGCGCTAATGTTAACGATGCATTAGCCTCAATTAGAGAATTGCTTTCTCCAAAAGCTATGATAATTGATTTTGGCTCATCTGAATTAATGGAAGCTGTTGCTGAGTCAGATGATGAATTACTTATGAAATACTTAGATGGTGAATCCCTGTCAGATGATGAGGTTAAAAATGGTCTTAAAAAAGCTGTTCTGGAAAACAAGCTTTATCCGGTAATTGTTGGCAGCGCAGTTAAGGATGAAGGAGTAAATGCCCTTTTGGAGGCAATTGTTTCTTATTGTCCATCACCGCTTGAGCATAAAGCATATACTATGAAAGTACCATCTAGTGATGAAGAAAAGATTATAGAGCCAACAGAGGATGGCCCAATGGAGGGTATGGTTTTTAAATCCATGTATGATGCACATCTTGGGAATATAGCTCTTATGAAAATACTAAGAGGTAAGATCAATACGAATGATGATGTTTATAATGCTACTACTTCTACGAAAGAACATATAGGAGTTATAACTGTTTTGCAAGGAAAGGACCAGTCATCAGTAAGCAGTGCTTCTTGTGGCGATATCGTTGCTTTAACTAAATTAAAGAACACTCATGTTGGCGATACACTTTGTGACGCAAAAGAAAAATTGCTCGTTCGACCATTAGAATTTCCCTCTCCATCGATCTCTGCATCAATTAAGCCAAAAACCAGAGCAGACGAAGAGAAAATCTCAAATTGTTTGCATCGTCTTTGTGAAGAAGACCATACTTTTAGAGTTGATAGGAATGAAGAAACAAAAGAGCTTTTAATTTCTGGAATTGGCGATCTTCATCTTAAAGTTATGGTTGATAGAATGAAGTCCCGTTTTAATGTTGAAGTTGATCTGGGCACGCCTAAGGTTACATACAGAGAAACAATAACTAAAAAAGGAAAAGCAAGATACAAATATAAAAAACAATCAGGAGGTCATGGGCAATATGGTGATGTTGATCTAGAGATTGAGCCATTGCCAAAAGATGGGCAAGATTATGAGTTTGTAAATAAAATATTTGGTGGCGCTATCCCCAAGAACTTCATTCCTTCCATTGAGAAAGGTGCCAGAAAAACCTTGGATGAAGGTGTGCTTGCTGGTTATCCTATCAATCATGTTAGAGTTATAGTTGTTGATGGTTCATATCATGATGTTGATTCTTCCGATATGGCATTTCAAATAGCAGCCGCGCACGCCATGAAAGAGGCTATAAAAACAGCCGGGCCAGTTCTCTTAGAGCCTATTATGGAAGTTAGTATAGTTGTTACTGATGATTTTATTGGTCAAATATCAGGTGACATCAGTGCAAGACGAGGAAGAATCATGGGAACTGAAGCTAGAGGTAAAAAAGATGTAATTACCGCGCACATTCCCCTGGGAGAAATGTTCTCATATGCAAATGACCTGAGATCAATGACCCAGGGAAGAGGGAGTTATTCTATGAAAATGTCTCATTATGAAAATGCTCCTGCAAAAATCACTGAAAGAGTAATATCTGAAAACACAAAAACTTAGCCAGTTAGTGTTCATAGATGTATAACAAAACATCCCTTTAATTAATAGTTCCTTTAATAGGGATGTTTTGTTATTATATATTCCAAACTTAAACATGGAGGAAAACATGATTGAAGAAAAAAACAAAAAAAAGGGCTTTTTTGCCAAGATCTTAGAATCGCTTGACAAGAAAATGAAAGGGAAAGCAAACAGACCGGGATGTTGCTGTGGCGGAACGTGTGACACAAAAAATGATGAGGATGATACGAAGCAATGCTGAAAATTTTATGCGACTGGATAGTCTTTAGCCTTTTTAAGATGGATGCAGGCTCAAGAATAGGTGTGGCAATTAATTTTTTTATCTATGATTCGCTTAAAATATTGTTTCTACTATTCATAATGATAGCTATTATAGGATTTTTAAGGTCATTTATTGCCTTAGAAAAAGCGGAGAAGTGGCTGTCAGGGAAGAAATATCTCGCAAATATAATAGCTTCAATATTTGGAGCTGTTACCCCATTTTGTTCCTGTTCATCTATTCCTATATTTTTAAGCTTTGTTAGGACAAATATTCCTTTAGGTGTTACATTTTCTTTTTTGATAACATCGCCACTTATAAACGAATATCTAGTTATATTAATGTTGGGATCTTTTGGATTTAAGATCACCTTAGCATATGTTTTTAGCGGTCTATTGATAGGTGTCTTTTCAGGCATAATTATCGGTAAAATGCATTTGGAAAAGTATATCGAAAAAGACATTATAAGTCCTAACGACACTGCAGAAGCATATGAAATAAAGATAAACGGATTATTTTCAAGAATGAAATTTGGTTTAAATGAAGCTGTTGATATTGTAAAAAAATTATGGCTTTGGGTATTAGTCGGAGTAGGGATTGGCGCCTTAATCCATAACTATATACCCCAAGAAGCTATCTTATCAGTAATAAATAAAACTGGCCCATTTTCTGTGCCGATTGCAACTGCTATTGGTGTTCCTATATATGGAAGTTGTGCGGCAATTGTTCCTATCGCTGTCGTATTGTTTAAGAAGGGCGTTCCTTTGGGAACAGCTTTAGCATTCATGATGGCGACTTCTGCGTTGAGCTTTCCTGAAGCTATAATTTTAAGAAGAGCGATGAAAATTCATTTGATAATCATGTTTTTTTTAATAACCGCGATCTCAATTTGCTTTACGGGATATTTTCTCAATTATTTACAACCCCTTTTGGTTTTAAATTAAAAATGGTAAAAAGAATAAATAATATACCTGTTTGGGGAGACCCAATAGAGGGTGCTTTAAATCAAATGATCAACTGTTCCAAAGATGCGGAATATTGCGCACTCATGGCTGACCATCATCCAGGTTATGCTTTACCGATCGGCGGTGTTATAGCTTACCGTAACAAAGTAAGTCCGTCTGGGGTTGGATATGATATTGCCTGTGGAAACAAAGCGATCAGATTGGATTTACCGGCTAAAGTTGCCAAGAATGACATTAAAAAAATCATGAAAGAAATTGTTGATTCAATTTCCTTTGGGGTAGGTATGAAGAATAAAGAAACTATAGATCATGCTGTCTTTCATGATGACCCCGGCTGGAACGTCCCTGCAGTAAAGCAATTAAAGCTAAAGAAATTAGCTCAGGAGCAATTAGGCACAGTCGGAAGTGGCAATCATTATGTGGATGTATTTATTGATGAAGGAAATAGGGTTTGGGTCGGAGTACATTTTGGTTCACGAGGGTTGGGCCATAGAATAGCTACTTATTTTATAAAAGCAGGCGGCGGTAAAGATGGAATGAATGTTGACCCAGTGCTTCTTGATGTTAGTAGCACTATTGGACAGGATTATATAGCTTGCATGAAATTGGCAGGTAGGTATGCATATGCAGGGCGTGATTGGGTATGTAACCGTATAGCGCGTTTATTGAAGTCTTCTATTCTTGAAGAAGTGCATAATCATCACAATTATGCTTGGCAAGAAGAACATAAAGGCAATAAATTTTGGGTTATCAGAAAAGGCGCTACTCCAGCTTTTCCTGGTCAAAAGGGTTTTGTTGGGGGGAGCATGGGCGATATTTCTGTTATAATTGAAGGCGTTGAATCCGCTGAAAGCAAGGAATCTCTTTATTCTACTGTACATGGCGCAGGACGTGTTATGTCTAGGACTCAAGCAGCAGGAAGATATCAAAAGCGTAAAAGGGTTGGTGGCCAAATATCCAGGCAGATGATGGATAAATGGCTAAAAGAAAAAAACGTAACATTGCTGGGTGCTGGCACAGATGAATCTCCTCATTGTTATAAAAGACTTCCTGAAGTTTTGGATTGCCACGACAAAACAATTAAAATTCTTCATACACTTACGCCTATAGGTGTTGCTATGGCTTCAAGTGATGAATTCGATCCATACAAGCATTAACTGCTATGATAAATTATGATAAATACCAGGAAGAGAAGTTTAAAAAATGGGAAGATGCCTGCAAATGTTGTGGGGCTTGTTGCGGTACTGTTGATGGCGATCCATGCCTTCATTTAATAAAACAAAATAACGGAAAACACTTTTGTGAAATATATAATGCTCGCTTAGGAATGAGAAAAACCAGGTCAGGAAAAATATTCCGCTGTGTCGAAATTAGAGATATAATAAATAAACATTGGCCTGGTAGTAATAATTGTGTTTATAAAATTTTCTAATATTTAAAGGGGGGGATTCCATGAAAAAACCAATAAAAACCATAATTACAGTTATTTTTTTAATTATAGCTATTGGCTTATTAAAAAATATTTTGGCTAAAGCTGCAGTTCAAGTTGGCGCTAAGGCTGTATTAGGCGTTGATTCCAGTATTAAGAAATTTTCGATCGGGATTCTGAATCAGAAAATTGATATACGTGAATTTCAGCTGTCAAATCCAAAAGGGTTTGATGATAAAATATTAATCGATCTTCCTCAGGCAACAGTTAAATATGACCTGCTTGGATTATTACAGGGGAAACTTCATTGTCAACTAGTTGTTCTAAATGTTAATGAGGTCGTTGTCATTAAAAATAAAGAAGGTTTAATGAATACTGATGAATTAACGATAGCCAAACAACAAAAAGCCCAAGCTGAACAGCCAAAAGAAGAGCAGGAGACAGAAAAGAAGGAAAAGTCAAAAGAAATGCCCATGAAATTAGACAAAGTGGTTTTAACTATTGGAAAAGTTGTTTACAAGGATTATTCGAAGGGGAGTGAACCAGAAATTAAAATATTTGATGTCGGAATTAAGGATAAAGAATATACAAATATTACCAGTGCCCAGGAACTGGCATCTTTGATATTTGCTGCGTCATTAAAATCAACAGCAATAAAATCAGCTGCAATGTATGGAGCAACAGCCGTTCTGGGAGTTGGACTTCTTCCGGTTGGAGTCGCAGGTGTTTTGACCAGCAATGATAGTGCGCAGGCTGATTTTAATGTTAGTTATGAAGATGCTTTAAAAGCCGCTGAAGCTATTAGTAATGATATTGGTACTAAGGTTGAAGTTAAGAAGGATATCGGCCAAATTGAATTTCAAACCGGTAAAACAAAAATAAAGATACTTGTAGAAAACATGGAGAACAAAAAAACTTCCATAACTGTATCTGCCAGGAAACTTCTTGTTCCCAGGAGACAAGAAGCTGAGAGTGTCTTATATAAGATCAAAGGGTTAATTGAAAAATAAAAGGAGTTCCCGGATGGAAGTTTATGACGCAATTATGACACGTCGTAGCATAAGAAAATTTAGTGACAAGCCAGTTGCTAAAAAGCTGTTAAAGATGCTGCTGGAAGCAGCCATGAACGCGCCATCAGCATCTGATGCAAGGCCCTGGCATTTTGTCCTTGTTGATGATAAAGCAAAACTTAACTTATTGGCAAAGGACATTGATGAAGACAACAATCTATTCAAAGAAGCCCAAGCAGCGATCTTGATATGTGGAAATGAAAGCTTGGAAAAGTTTAAGGGATTCTGGCCGCAAGATTGTTCATGTGCCGCACAAAATTTACAATTGGCAGCACATGGCTTAGGTTTGGGCACAGTATGGATAGCTATTTATTCAATTCCCTCTAGAATAGAAGGTTGCAGGAAGATACTTGGCGTTCCTGGTAATTTGGAGCCCTTTGCAATATTTCCTATTGGATATCCTAGTGAATTTCTTGAGCCCGAATACCGTTATGACAAATCAATGATCCAGAATAATGGCTGGTAAATACTTTTCTAAGAATGAAAAAATTTATTTGTATTCACGGACATTTTTATCAACCACCACGAGAAAATCCATGGCTTGAAGAAGTCGAGATCCAGGAATCTGCATTTCCCGACCATGATTGGAATCAAAGAATAACCCAAGAATGCTATGCTCCAAATGCATCTGCAAGAATACTTGATAGCAGGAATAATATAGTCAATATAGTCAATAACTATGAAAAGATAAGCTTTAATTTCGGACCGACTTTACTTTCCTGGATGGAAAGAAATGAAAAAGAAGCTTATCGTGCGATATTAATGGCTGATAAAGCGAGTCAGGCAAGGTTTAACGGACATGGGTCAGCAATGGCTCAATGTTATAACCACATGATAATGCCACTTGCAAATTCTCACGATAAAAGGACACAGGTAATATGGGGGCTGTATGATTTTGAACGTAGGTACAATAGAAAAGCTGAAGGTATGTGGCTGGCAGAAACTGCTGTTGATCTTGAGACTCTTGATTTGCTTGCTGAATATGGTGTCAAATATACGGTTTTAGCACCTCACCAGGCAAAAAAGATCAGGGCAATCTCTAAAGAGCACAAGAAGTTTGAAGTTTCTAATCACAGAGGTTTTATAAATATTAAGAAAAATCATAAAGGTCAATTTGGCACTTCAACAATTAGAGCTCATGAATGGATCGATGTCACCGGCTCAAGAATTGACCCGCGTCGTCCATATCTCCAAAATTTGCCATCCGGCAGAGAAATAGTTATATATTTCTATGATGGGCCAACTTCATCTGATGTAGCTTTTGGGCATCTTTTAAAAAGTGGGGTTAACTTAGTTAATAGGCTTATGAGTTGCTTTTCTGATATTGGTGAAGATCAGTTGGTTCATATAGCAACTGACGGTGAAACCTATGGGCATCATCAGAAAATGGGCGATATGGCTCTGGCATATTGTTTGAATTATATAGAAGAGAACCATCTTGCAGAGTTAACCAATTACGGAAAACATTGCTCTGAGAGTCCGTGCAAATATGAAGTTGATATATATGAAAATACTTCGTGGAGTTGTTGTCATGGGATTGAGCGCTGGAGGTCGAATTGTGGATGTTGTATCGGAAGCAATTCAAGTTGGAACCAGAAT
This sequence comes from Omnitrophica WOR_2 bacterium RIFOXYA2_FULL_38_17, assembly GCA_001805965.1. GTDB lineage: Bacteria > Omnitrophota > Gorgyraeia > Zapsychrales > Zapsychraceae > Zapsychrus_A > Zapsychrus_A unditaenarius. Next base: position 15,351 of record MHHG01000025.1, read on the forward strand.
TGGAGGAAGCCTTTAAGAGATTCGTTCAATTGGTTAAGGGATGAGATTGGTAATATATATGAGATGCATGCAGCAGATCTGTTTAACGATATTTGGCAGGCAAGGAACAATTATATTGAAGTTGTAAATAACAGGTCAAAAGCAACCGTCAAACAGTTCTTTTTAAATAATTCTAAAAGAGCTCTCAATGATAACCAGAGAATAGCTGCTTTAAAACTGCTTGAGATGCAGCGTCATGCTATGCTTATGTTTACTAGCTGCGGATGGTTTTTTGATGAAGTTTCAAGGATTGAAACAAAGCAGATCCTTCAATATGCTGCCAGAACCATTCAATTGGCTAAAGATTTTGAAAAGGCAAATATAGAAGAGCAGTTCATTAATCGTCTTAGAGAAGCAAAAAGTAACTTGAATGAATATCGTGATTGCGGTGATATGTATGAGAAAACTATCAAGCCAGAAATCCTCGATCTGGTAAGAGTTGGCGCACATTATGCAGTATCATCTCTTTTTGAAAAGTATTCATCAGATATTGATATCTACAGCTATACCGCGACAAGTAAAATGTGTGATATTTCTGAAATTGGAAAACAAAAATTAGCAGTCGGAAAAGTTCTTATAAAATCCAACATAACATATGAAGAAAGTATGGTCAGTTATGCGGTCCTCCATTTGGGCGAGCATAGATTAACAGGAGGTGCAAGGGAGTTTGTTGACAGCAATACTTTTTCTGAAATGCATAGAGAGACTAAGGAAATATTTCTCAAGAGAGATTCAAACCGGACAATAAGTTTTATAGAGAAGTACTTTGCCCCAGGGCATTATTCACTTTACCACTTATTTAAAGATGAGCAGACAAAAATATTATATCAGATACTTGATTCAACGCTTGTAGAAATAGAAGCATCCTTAAGGCAGATCAATGAATATCATCATCCAATAATTCAAATTGTCAAACAACTTAAAATACCCTTGCCCAAAATGCTTTCAAGCACTGTAATAGTTATGCTTAATGCAGAACTTCTTCAGGTTCTATCAAGCGAGAGCATTGATTTTGACAGGTTGAAGATATTAGCGGCAGAAATAGAAACATGGTCTCTGGAAATTGATACAGTAACAATTGGATATTTAGTTAAAAAGAGAATAAATATATTAATGGATAAATTAATTAAAACACCACGGAAAGTCAAGATTATTGAGCTTGTTGAGATGTTGTTAAAGATTTTAAAGCCTTTAGGCCTAACTGTGGATCTTTGGCGTTGCCAAAACATTTATTTCTTATTAGGAAAAAGAATTTACTCTAAAATCAAAGCAAAAGCTGATAAAGGGCACAAGTCTTCTGCTGCCTGGGTTGAACAGTTTAAAAGTCTAGGCAAACAATTGAATGTTAATATATTCTAGAAGAATGTTTGATCTGCTGTTATTTTTCCTCTCTAAAATCTCACTAAAACCTAATATATTAAAAAGTTAATTGAATTTAGTGCATTTTGGCATACTTTCTATATTTATCATATACTTAGTAGTGTGAAGTCTCTAAATATAAGGAATATTATCCATATTTATAATATTCTTTTTAGAAATAGGATTGGTATTTATGGATTGTTTTAAAACAACTGATAAGAAATACAAAGTAATTTTAATATTTATTGTAATATTGGTTTTTTATTCAATAACTGCTCCTAATATTCTCTTTTCACAAGAATACACAACAACAGTCCTTAATTTGCCAGTTCCCGGGAATATGTTGCCTGCAAGCCAGGAAAATATACCTGTAATTATTAAGGGGGTAACCATCCATCCTGAAGACCCGCTTTTGCTCGATTTTATTATCGATACAGGTGAGTCTGGATTAACAGGACAATCTCTCGAAGCTGAGACAGAAAAGCTTATTAAGTATTTCCTTGCAACACTGACAGTTCCCGAAAATGAGCTTTGGGTAAATTTATCTCCATATGAAAGTGATAGGATTATTCCCCACGGGTTCAGTCTTACTGAAATGGGAAGAGATTTGTTGGCGCAGGACTATCTTTTAAAACAGTTGTCAGCAACTATGATGTACCCAGAGGAGAGTTTAGGCACTGACTTTTGGAACAATGTAAGAGAACGTGCATATGTAGAATATGGAATTGAGGATATCCCCTTGAACACTTTTACAAAGGTATGGATCGTTCCAGACGAGGCAGTTGTTTATGAATATAGTGGAAGCGCATATGTAATACACAGCCATCTTAAAATATTGCTTGAAGAAGACTATATCGCACTCGAAAATAATACCAATGAAGATAAATTTGGTATGGCTTCCTTAGAGAATGATCAGCTAAAGGGTGTTAGTAAAGTTACTTCTGAAGTAATAAGAGAGATAATAATTCCTGAGATAGAGCATGAGGTAAACAATGGAAAAACCTTCAATGTTTTGCGTCAAATTTACAGTTCAATGATATTGGCTGTCTGGTATAAATATAACTTACGAGAAAGTCTTCTGGGCCAGGTTTATGTGGATAAAAATAAAACGAGCGGCATCGATAATGATGATAAGGAAATCAATAAAAAAATCTACAATCAATATTTAAAAGCGTTTGAAAAGGGTGTTTATGACTATATACGTGAAGACTACGATCCGTATTCTCAAAGTATTATTCCAAGAAAATATTTTTCCGGCGGAGGTGCTTTTGAGAAACTTCGAGAGACAACCAGGGTTGTTAAAGGCCCACCCGGGAATTTAACTAAAGCTGATAAAGCAATGCTGACCCGTGCTATTAACCCAAGCATAGATGGTGCAAAAAACATTAAAGTCAGTGCACAACTTTTAGAAAATCCTAAAGACAAGGCAATGTTAGGATGGTTTTCAAGGGCTTCAAGGTTTACGAAAAAAGTATTTGAAGAAGAGAATATCCCTGAACAAGATAAGGCTGACCTGGAAAAAGTAGAAAAAATAATAGGCGATGAAGAAGGATTTGAAATATTTGGAGGAAATAAGAATCCAATTGCATATAAAGCGTTGAAGGAACTTACAGGGTCTGGATTGATAGCCCATCGCAAAGGTGTATACTTGCCAGAGCAGGACAGCCATCTGTCTATTGACTTTGCCAGAATAGTGAAGCGAGAGACGTTCTTTGTTGTTACAAAGAAGCAGGGAGAAAACAAGAAAAAGTTGAGAGCGCTTGTTATTGGAACTGGCACGGGGATAGATGCTCTGACCATTTTTAAGGCCGGGAAGCAAGGTTTATTGGATGTAGAAATTGATGCGGTCGATGTTAATGAAGATGCGATCATGTCAACAAGATTTAATTTTGATCTTTTTAACGGAGAGAATAATGACCTACTGCCAAATGATGTAAGGCTTAAGTTGTTTACTCTTGGCGACAAAGATCTTTTGAGGGTATTCACTGTAAGCGAAGAACTTAATTCTTCTTTGCTAGAGGGAATAGAGCCATATGATATTATTGTCTTTAATGCTCCTGACGCGCTACCTAAAGATCAAGTTCAAGATGCCTCAGGCAATATTCAAATGGATATTGATATTTTCACTAAAATAATTGATAAGGTAAGGGATAAATTAATGGCAAAAGATGGTGTTGCTATAATTGGTAATCACAATCATATACCAATGAATGCGATATTCAGGGACAGTTATGTAAGTTATACTTCATCAAGCAGATTGTCTGAAATGGGGATTGAGATTTCAGATCCTGCACGTCGTGTAACTTTTAAAATACAAAATGACAAGGCAATGCTTGGTGATGAGCGGTTAACATTGGATAATTTAGTTAAGATGATAATTGAGGAGAAAGGCGCTGATGAAGCATACACGCTAATTCACAATATGGATGGTCCAATGGAAATAGAGGTTTTTAAGCAGTTAATTCAGCGGCTTTTTGAAAAGGTGCAAGACGAGAATAAGTTGATTGAATCTAAAGAAGCGCCTCCATATGGGGTAATAGCTAGTCAAGCAGATGCTTTTCTTCTTAAATTTATAATGAGCTCTACTTCAAGGGGGATTACTCGGGAAATGATTGATTATGCCAATAGAATCGAAAAGGTTTTAACAGAAGACATCGGAAGCCCTGCTTTTGAATTTGAAACATTTGATGATAATACAGCCGCTAAAAGAACTGATGGTATGAGAGAAGCATTAACAAAACAGATCGCAAAGGTCATTTGGGAGACAGCGAATAAAATAGTTGAATTGGATCAAAATGCTAGCGATGGTTCAAAGTTGATAGAAATATCTTCAATGTTGTTAAAAACAAGTTACTATAGCAGGGCTGTCAGTGAGCTTGGCGAGGAAGGTATGAGCTTTGATGAAAATGATGTTGCATTTTCTTTAGATACTGCATTGAAACGAATAAGGACAGAATTAATACAAAATCGTGCAATTTATAGTAGGCATATAAAAATGATAATTTTACTAGGATTATTATCTATTGAAGAAGACCAGGATAACTGGATGCAAAAACCCCTTAGTATTTATACTATGTTTGAATCAGAATCCAGGGCTTTAGGTATTACTGTTGATCAATTTATTCATGACCTTATAGATTTTGCAAACTATTACGGATATTCGTTAAATGAGGATATTGTTAATGCAAAGATCCATAATGCAAGAGAAAAATATTTTGAGTTTTATGGTTCCAGAACTACAGAAAAAGAGGATAAACCGCCAGACAGTTCGATCCTTGGTGAAAAAACAGAACCTGTTGGTGGTATTGATCTTAATCCTGATATGTTGAACCTTCAGATCAAAAGGGATAGGACTGGTGTTCCTTTGCCAGTTTTTAAACAACCTCTATATAGCATTGACATTGATGGATTTATGCCTGTTATTATAAACATGATTCTTGTTCCAAATCTCCCTGCCGTTCTAGGTTTAAGTTCAGACTCTCTTGAAATGCTTGAACTAGGCTTTCTTCTATCGGAATAATTTACTAATTTTATCGTTATGTCTTACCGTATAATGACTTATATGGTTTTAGCTGGTTGTTTTCTCAATAAATTATTATTGACAAAATTAATAAAACATGTCAAACTTCATTTTATTTAAATTGAGTTAACATACTGTTGCATTCTTAACTTGAAAAATTTCTGCCTGTTTATATAAACTATTAATCAGCAATATTTAGTAACTTATAGGAGAACACCTGTGGTAAAGTCAAAAATTAAAGAAATAAGACAAAAACGTAATATTACTCAAAAGAACCTAGCAGAAAAGCTCGGTGTATCAAGACAAGCTCTTTGTATGTGGGAATCTGACAAAAGAGAGCTTAAAGCACCTGTTTTAAAGAAGATAGCAAAAATCTTTGGTGTACAAATTGATGAGCTTATTTATATAAAAGAAGATTTAAAAATAAAAAAGGAGATGGATATGGCAAGAGAAAAATTACTTAAAGCTACTTTTGAATTATTAGCACCTGATGCTAAAAAAGTTGCATTAACTGGAGATTTTAACTCCTGGGATGCAAATGGGATTAAAATGAGAAAGTATAAGAGCGGAAAGTGGAAAGCTAATGTTGATTGTACTCCAGGAAGATATGAGTATAAATATATTGTAGATAATGAATGGTGGACAGATCCAAACAATACTAAGTCTGCCGTTAATTCTTTTGGAGCTGTAAATTCAGTAATTGAGCTATAATAATATTTGTTTTTATTAATAAAAAATTAATATAAACCTAAGCCCTGCTTATATTTAGGTCGAAATATATGTTAGATATTCTTATAAAAAAAATACAAACAAAAGGGCACAAGAAGTATCGGCGTAAAACTAGTAAAGTCCGTTTTGATATTTATGCCCCGCAGGCATCTAATGTAGAACTTGTTGGATGTTTTAATTCATGGATGCCGGGTCAGCATATTATGAAAAAGGAACGTGATGGTTTTTGGAAAACCCATGTAACGTTGTGCAGTGGTCAATATGAATACAAGTTCATTGTAGATAACAAGTGGGAAATTGACCCTGAGAATTCCAATACCGTTATTATGGATAACGGGACAATAAACTCGGTAAAAAAGGTGGTTATTTAATATGAGAATTGCGCTTCTATCATGGGAGACTTCATACTCTGTTTATGTCGGTGGTGTTTCTAATCATGTTACTGAACTTGCGTGTGCTTTGGAAAGAAAAGGCCATGAGGTACATGTCTTTACAAGAATGGGTAATGATGATCATGACCACCAGGAATGTATTCATGGGGTGCACTATCATAGATGTCCTTTTGCTTCAAATCCTGATTTTATTGAAGAAATAAATAATATGTGCAAATCTTTTGTTCAAGCTGTTTTCGAGACAGAAGATTTTTTAGGCATCAATTTTGACATTGTTCATGCTCATGACTGGCTTACAGCAAAATCTATTGTTTTGATCAAAGAAGGCAGGGGCAGAAAAACAATTCTTACGATGCATTCAACTGAGTATGGAAGATGTGGTAATAATTTTTATGGAGGAGCATCTAAGAGAGTAAGTGATATTGAATGGGAGGGCGCATATAGTGCGGACCATATAGTTGCTGTTTCAAAGACATTAAAGAACGAGCTGATGTGGATATATAACATACCTGAGTGGAAAATTGATGTTATTTATAATGGAATTAGTTACTGGAACTATGATGGCATGGTCGATCCTGCTTTTGTAAGAAGTATGTATGGAATTGGCCCCCTGGATCCAATGGTCTTATTCGCAGGAAGAATAACCTATCAAAAAGGCCCCGATATTTTACTTCAAGCAGTACCAAATATTATTAAGTTCTACAATAATGCAAAAATTGTTTTTGTTGGTGATGGAGATATGAGGGCTGGCTTAGAAGATACTGCAAGGCATATGAATATCGCTCATGCAACTAGGTTTTTGGGTCATAAAAGTGGAAAGGATTTAACCGATCTTTTTAAGGCAACAGACTGTGTTTGCGTACCAAGCAGAAATGAGCCTTTTGGTATTGTTATTTTAGAAGCCTGGAGTGCTGGAAAACCAGTTGTTGCCAGTGTTAAAGGTGGGCCCTCTGAGTTTGTTTGGAACAATGTTAACGGCCTTAAAGTTTATGATAATCCTGATTCAGTTTCCTGGGGTGTTGGAACAATGTTTAGTGATTTTGACCATGCACAATGGATGGGGTGTAATGGACGAACAACAGCTGAAAATATTTTTTCATGGGATATAATAGCCGACGAGGCTGTATCAATTTATAACTGCTAGTATTTTATACTTTTGTATTTAAGGAGAAGCTTTTGTCAAATAATAGCAACACATCTGTGAATTCATTTGTTGAAGAATACAATCTTCCTAAAAGTTATGATTTTACGAATGCTACACTTATTGTGCGTGACCCTGAGTGGGTTCATGCATATTGGGAGGTTTCGGACAGCTCTTTAAACCACTTGATAAGTTCATCCGGCAATAATATTCATGACTATAAATTTATCTTAAGATTTTATGATGTTACTCTTATTGATTTCAATGGGTATAATGCAAATCACCATTTTGACATTGACGTTGGGAATAAGCAGGGAAGCTGGTATTTAAATTTGACGAACAGTAACGTGACTTATTGTTGTGATGTCGGGATTATAAATCATGATGGTGAATTCCATACATTAGCAAGATCGAATTTTGTTACAACTCACCAAAAAGGAAACCGCAGGAATGATATGATATGGATGGAGGTTGTTGACGGCAAATCTAAAGAGCCTTATGCGATTATAAACAATAAAAAACAGAAGCTCACTGCTCCGGATGCGCTTCCTGCGGAGAAGAAAAAGGCTGTGAAAGCAAAAAGGCCTCCACTTTCTGTTGATAAGATAAAAGATTATTATGCAAAGTTGTTCCCGATTTATGGAAAGGTCAGGGGCCTTCATAGAAAAAGACGCATGTTCGGTCTATTGGGAGGCAGTCCATCTCTAGGTAAGCTATCGCTTTTACAAATAAAGGATAAAGAAAAACTTGCTAGAGGTGTTTTTGATATTGAAGAAGCATTATTGAAAGACCTTCCTGATCACTTTTATTCTGTAAAGATACCTTTAGGCGCTTCTGGAGAATTTGAGTTAAGCCGGGGTGGAAGCCATGAATTAGTAAAAAATAATAACGAATTCTTGGGCGCTAGTGAAGCCAATTATGTTGAAGAAGGAAGGAAATTTTACTTTGAAATCGGTACAGAATTAATTGTTTATGGAAGAACGGAACCTGATGCGCAAGTTACACTCGGAGGCCAAAATATTAAGCTTAGGGAAGATGGGACTTTTACTTTAAGATATGCCCTTCCGGATGGTAAAATACCATTTGATTTTATAGCTACTTCCTCTGATAAAAAAGAATCTCGTAATATTTCCACTTCTGTAGAAAGAACTAAAACAATGTATTGCCCTTGATTTAAGAAGTGATGCATTGATACTTGCTTCGAGTTAATTCAAATTTAGCATGAATCTTTTTTGCGAATTTTAATTTTAGTCCCTCTGTAGCTAATTAAAAGGAACTTCATTTTAAAAGGATAATAGGTTTATATGGAAAAAGGTTATTTATGCTTAATGCTGCATGCTCATCTTCCATTTGTAAGGCATCCTGAAGAGGAGTATTTTTTAGAAGAGAACTGGCTTTACGAGGCTATAACTGAAACATATATCCCTTTAATTAATATTTTCGATAAGCTGATCGATGAAAAAATACCTTATCGAGTAACAATGTCACTTACCCCGCCGCTTATCTCCATGCTAAAAGACCCGCTACTTCAAAGCAGATACATCAGGCACATTGACAAGCTGATTGAGTTATCTGAAAAAGAGATCATAAGAACAAAATACGAACAGCATTATCAGCCTCTTGCACAAATGTATAATGCAAGATTCAAAGATTCGAAATATGTTTTTGTCAATAAATATAAAAAGGATATCGTAACTGCTTTTAAAAATTTTCAAGATGCAGGCATGTTGGAGATAATAACCTGTTGCGCGACCCATGGGTTCTTGCCGATTGTTAGTTTAAATCCGACTGCAGCGAGATCTCAGATACAGATAGGTGTAGATCAATATAAAAAAGTCTTTGGGCGGCCGCCTAAAGGCATGTGGCTACCAGAGTGTGGCTTTGCTCATGGTATTGATGAAATGCTGAAAGAAGCAGGAATAGAATTCTTCTTTTTAGATTCTCATGGAATAGCAAATTCTGATCCGGTAGCAAGGTATGGTGTTTACGCCCCGATCTATTGTCCTAGTGGCGTTGCTGCATTTAGCAGGGATACTCAGTCGTCAAAGCAGGTTTGGAGCGCCAAAGAAGGCTATCCTGGAGATTGTGATTACAGAGAATACTATAGAGATATCGGTCATGAACTTGATTTTGAATACATTAAGCCTTACATTCATCCCCAAGGAATAAGAATTAACACAGGAATTAAGTACTGGCGGATTACAGGGAATACTGAATATAAAGAATGTTATCGCCCAGAGTGGGCAAGGGAGAAAGCAGCGGCTCATGCTGGTAATTTCATGTTTAATAGGGAAAAGCAGGTTGAGCATTTAGAAGCTCATATGGATAGAAAGCCGATCGTTATTGCGCCATATGATGCTGAGTTGTTCGGGCACTGGTGGTTCGAGGGCCCTCAATGGCTGGATTTTTTGATAAGGAAAATTCATTATGATCAAAAAACAATCAAACTTGCTACGCCATCTGATTATCTTAAGAAGTATCCTAAAAATCAAGTTGTGATGCCCGCCCCTTCTAGCTGGGGATACAAAGGCTATAATGAATTCTGGCTGGATGATGGTAATGATTGGATCTATCGTCATATACGAGTTGCGCAGAACAGAATGGTTGAGCTCGCCGAAAAGTTCTCTGATAGAATAAAACTAAAATCTACGAAAGGCTTACAAAAACGAGCTTTGAACCAAGCGGCAAGGGAGCTTCTTTTAGTTGAATCTAGCGATTGGCCGTTTATAATGAAGACAGGGACAATGGTTCCATATGCGAACAAAAGGATCAATCTTCATATTGGAAGATTCTCCAGGATTTACGAGGATCTATTAAATGATAATATCGATGAGGTTTGGTTAAAAGAGATCGAGTACCGGGATAACATTTTTAGCGATATTGACTGTGCGAGTTACTATTTATCAAAAACAAATAAAGAGGAAAAGGAAAATGCGGTGAAGATGCCGCCTATCCGCAATAAAGCAATAATTAAGAGTAAAAAGACAAGATCATCCAAAAAGGAGGATATAAAAAATGTCAAATCAAAATAAATATTTACCGGATATTTGTGGAAATAATTCTATCGCTTTGCCTGGGCCTATTAAAAAGCACAAGAATATTTACTCGAATATTTCCAGCAATAATTTTAACAAAGCTAATGCAAGTTTCGGGTTCGCGCTCCATATGCATCAGCCAACGATCCCTGCTAGCAGCTACGATCTTGCAAATGCAGAACTGATTTCAAATCTCCAGTATATGATGGAGCATCCTGAAATCGGAGACAATCACAATGCATTTGTTTTTATTGAATGCTACTCAAGAATGGCTGATATAACCTTGGAGTATGTTGCAAAAGGCAAAAATCCTCGGGTTATGCTGGATTATTCAGGCAACCTTTTTTGGGGATTGCAGCAGATCCAGGATGGAAGAGTTATAGAAAACCTAAAAAGAATCGCTTGTGATAAAAAATATCATCAAAATGTAGAGTGGCTCGGGACAATGTGGTCTCATGCTGTTCCTACCTCAACACCTGTTCCTGATTTAAAACTTCACATTCAGGCATGGCAGCATCACTTCGGTTCGATCTTTGGAAATGAAGCCCTTTCCCGTGTAAAAGGTTTTTCACCACCTGAAATGCATTTGCCTATTCACCCAGATGTTTGTTACCAGTACATCAAAGATCTTAAAGAATGCGGATATCTTTGGATAATGGTCCAAGAGCATACTGTTGAGAATATGGATGGGTCTGGCATCAAGCGCCCTCATTTCCCTCATCGTTTAGTAGCAAAGAATTCAATGGGAGAAGAAGTTGAGATAATTGCACTTATAAAAACACAAGGATCAGATACTAAGCTGGTCGCACAAATGCAGCCTTATTACGAAGCCAAATCACTTGGAAGGCAGGATTATGCTGGAAAGAACCTTCCGCCTTTTGTTCTTCAGATAGGAGATGGAGAGAATGGCGGAGTAATGATGAACGAGTATCCACCATGTTTCCGACAAGCTTTTGATGAAATATCTACTGAAGGTACAGTTGCTATGAGCGGCACTGAATACATAGAATTTCTTTTTGATCAAGGTGTTAAAATTAGAGATCTTATGCCCATACAGCCGATTTCTCAACACCGCATTTGGGAACAGGTTAAGAAACCTTCAGCAACTGCTTGTGATGATGCTATAAAGAAAATACATGAGAAAGATTCAAATTTTAATTTAGACAAAGGCTCTTGGACAAATGAAAGAAGCTGGATCAGTGGCTATAAGAACGTGCTGGATCCTATGAATAAACTAAGTGTTATGTTCCACGAGAAATTTGATTCTAAAAACAATATAAACACTGCCGATTACAAAGAAGCTTTGCTTTATTTAATGATATCTCAAACCAGTTGTTTTAGATATTGGGGAGAGGGTATGTGGACTGACTACGCTAAAGAAATATGTACACGAGGAATGCGCCTGTCAAAATAGACCATATTTTTAATTATTACAAATATTGTTCTTTATTCTATAAACTGCTTCAATTCTGCTGTTTCTTATAGCTGTTGAATGTAGCTTGTTATTAAAAATCTTAACTAGTAAACTAGTATTAATTCAGGTAATTAATAATGAAATTGTTTACGAAAAATACTTTTTTAATAATATTTACTATTTTTATCGCTACGTGGATATTCTTAACGTTGCTCGATTACTTCATGTTTTATAGATTGCGTTTCGTTGAAGTATTTCTTTTTAATATCCCTTCGCACGCCATTTTTACTAGATTGGCAATATCGCTCCTCTTAATTCTCACTTACTTACATATCAAAGATAGCTCCTTAAAACAGATCATGACTGAGAAAGCTCTTTATGAAAGTGAAAAATATTATGAGTATTTATATAATAATACACAAGTTGGCTTATTCAGGGCAAGTATTTCTGATGGTAAATTAATTGAATGTAGCAAGCTTCTTGCAAACATGCTTGGTTATAAATCAAGAACTGAGTGCATTAAGAATTATATTTTAGATGAGCATTATTTGGATCATGACACAAAAAAGAAATATTTAGAAAAAATGAATAAAAAGGGGAGTGTTGATAATTTTGAAACTGAAATAACTCGATGCGATGGCACTTCCCTCTGGGTGAGCTTATCGGCCAGAATCATGCCTGAAAAAGATTTTATTGAAGGGGCTATTATAGATATAACTGATCATAAAAAATCTCAAGACATTCTAAAGTCATTACAAATTAACCTTCGGGCAGAAAAACAAAAAATAGAGAAAGTTTTAAGTATTGACCAAAAAATGAGCTCGATCCTGGATCTTAATCATTTAGTAGATTTTGTAATTAAGAAAAGTACGGAAATACTACTATCTGAAAAATGTTCCTTGATGTTATTAGACGAGGATTCTAAAGAGCTCCTAATTAAGGGCTCTATCGGACTTGACGAAAACATAATAAAAGAAACAAGGCTTAAATATGGGGAAGGTATTTCAGGGCGTGTTGCTGTAGAGGGATCACCGTTACTTGTTACAAATATCGAAAATGATGCCAAGTATGCAAGGAAAAGTCATCCTCAATACAGGACAAAATCATTTATGATAGCTCCGATAAAAGTCCACGGTAAGCTTGTCGGTGTTATTAATGTAACAGATAAAAAACATATCGGTAATAAAAGGCTGCAATTTAATGAAATAGACCTTAAGATCCTTTGCTCTATAGTTAGGCAAGCATCAATAGCAATTGAAAATGCAAATTATTACAGGCATCTTGAATTTTTGTCAACATCAGATTCAGTTACAGACCTATTTAATCACAGATATTTTATCAAGCGTCTAGATCATGAAATGCACCGTTTAAATAGGTATAAAAGACCCTTGTCCTTATTAATGTTTGATATTGACAATTTTAAAGCATACAACGATTCTTTCGGGCATATTGAGGGAGATAGATTACTTAAAGAATTTGCTTCTATATTTAAAAAAGAATTGCGGTCTGTTGATATTGTTTGCCGTTATGCGGGTGATGAGTTTGTTGCGATTCTCCCTGAAACAAGTTCTAAAGAAGCTCAAGTTGTCGGCGAGAAAATCATAAGAGCATTAAAAGATATAAAATTTAAAAGTAAAGTTTCTTTAAGCGTCGGGGTGGCTGAATGTTCTGACAATATTTCTAGTCGACATGATCTTATAATGAGAGCAGACCAGGCACTTTATAAAGCAAAAAAACAAGGCAAAAATCGCGTCTGTAAATTAACCGAATAAATGTCTTTATTGCTAAATAATGAATAATATTATTCAATTGACAAATTTATCTTTAAAGTACATACTATTCGTAAGTAGTAAATAAGGCAGTAGAAGTTTGTAACACAGCAAGGCATCAAATGCATCATGATTAAATTTCTGCTCTGCTAAGCAAAAAAAATAATGCTTAGTAGATAAGTCTCTAAGTAATACAAAGATACTTTATCATGAAGAGGCGGCCATTATTTACTTGAAAAAATCTTGAAGGAAGGAGGAGTAAGTAATGGCAAAAGGTAAAGTTAAGTGGTTCAGCAACCAAAAAGGCTACGGCTTCATTACACCAGAAAATGGCGAAGATATATTCTGTCATCATTCTGCAATCCAAGGAGATGGTTACAAAACTCTAGAGGAAGGACAAGAAGTTGAATTTGAAGTTGAAAATGGTCCTAAAGGTGAACATGCTGCAAATGTAGTAAAAATATAGTTGACAATTATTAAGGCCCGACATTAATTTGTCGGGCCTTTTTTTATTAACTTCTGCATTTTCTAGCATTCCGATTTTAAATTCCCCATTAATTTATACTAGTATAATCAATTTCTTATAGTATAATTAAAAATTAAATTATAAATAAGTTAGGATTTTAAATGGAAATTACAGATTTTCTTCTTTCAGATTATGCTTCAGTAGATAATAATGGTAAGTTTACTTTGGTAGGTGCCGGTTTTACTGAAATTGCTGCCAAACAATTACCGTTCGTACATCCAATTATGTATATTTTTATCAGACTAGGTGTAACTCAGCAAGATATTGGCCAAAATAGATTAGAATTCTTGATAATTGGAGAAAAAGGCCAAATATTCAGGGCAGAAATGAATGTTACTGTTAAAGGACATAGCCAAAGGCTTAAGTATATTCCCATTACTAGCCAGATCTTAAATCTGAAATTTAATTACCCCGGAGAGTATGATATTGAGTTGAGAATCAATGGAAAAATTCATAAATGTCAAACTCTATCAATCAAGCAGATATTAAACAAAAAAACATAAGGTTCTTTAAAGATGCTTAAAATCACAAAAAATTTAGTAATAATTGATCTGGAAACAACAGGGGTCTGGATAGAGCAAGATAAAATTATAGAAATAGCTATGATAAAATGCCTGCCCTCCAGGGAAAGACTTACCTATGATAAAAGAGTTAATCCCGAAATGAACATACCTAAAATAGTAACTGACCTAACAGGTATTTCTAATGAGGACATTTCAAATTCTCCTAAATTTCGCGAAATAGTGAATGAGGTTTTGGAGTTCATCGGAGATGCAGATTTAGCCGGATTTAATGTGGAAAGATTCGATCTTCCACTACTAAAAAGAGAGATCGAGGATGCCGGTCTTAAATTTGATTGGCAAAATAGAAACATTTATGACGCTCAAAAGGTTTATCATATTAACGAAAAAAGAGACCTTTCTGCAGCTTATGAGTTCTATTGCAAAAAAAATCTTGAAAACGCACATTCTGCTTTAGCTGATACAACTGCGACTTTAGAAATATTAGAAGCCCAAATAGAAAAATATTGTAGCCCAACAGATGGAATTAATGCCCTTTCGGAGTTTAACTACAGAAACAATGTTGAGTTTTATGATGAAGAAGGTAAATTCCGTTGGTGGAACGGCAAATTGTATATGATGTTCGGTAAATACGCAAAAAAGTATACCATCCAAGAGATCGCTAAAAGGGACAAAGGCTACCTTGAGTGGATATCATCGGCAAATTTTTCTTCAGAAATAAAGGATTTAGCCGACAAAGCACTTCAAGGAAAATTTCCTGTTTACCCTAATGAAAAACCATAATTTTAATAATATATTTAAATGAATAATTTTTGGCGCAAAACAATTATAATATTTATTTTCTCTATAATACTTTTAATATCAGGCAATGCATTTCCTAACGAAGTTGAATATATTAGACCTAAATCCCTGGATTTTCCTTTAACAGAGCCTTTAAACTTACCAAAACCGGATTTTGTAATTATTGATTCTGGGGCAGATCTTATTGTTGATTATTCAAAGTATGGCGAATTCCAAAATGTAAATTCGGACAAATACCTTTATAAAATTAAAGATTTCAAAGGCCTCCAAAAAGCAGTAGGAGCAGGTATCTATCCTTATGAATTGGGTGTCATAAAAGAGCCCGGATATGATAAAAAAAAATCGAACGGTCTTTTGAACATTGGGCATTGGGATTCATTAAAGCTTAATGATACCCAAGCTTCTTTTTACATTTGGGCAAAGTCTCTTGAAAGCAATGGAGTTAAATCTTTTTTTACTGCACAGGTACTCGAGAAATCAGGAAATATAAAACATGCTATAAAAGCTTATTACGCAACACTAGTCCACTTTCCAAAAGCATATTGCTGGGGAAGAGACTTGGACTTTGTTTGGTACATCGCACCGGTGGCAATTGACAATATTAAAAGATTATGCCGCGATTATCCGAGCCTAGGGATTGAACTTGTAGACGAATTTATAGATATAAAAAATGGCAACGATACAGACTCTACAAATGACATTATTACAGTAAATCCCGGAAGATTGATCGAATTTAATGGAAATAAACCAAGAGCAAACCTTTCTGAACTTAGCATTAAAGAGACAAGGGGCACAGGGGAAGTCCAGCTAGTAAAATTCTCAAACGGAGACTGGCAAATACAAATTGGCGGGAAACCATATTTTATCCAAGGGGTCACATACAATCCAACAAGAATTGGACTGGGACCACACAATAACTCTAAATTTTTCAGCAACTGGATGTTCAGCGATGTTAATAATAATAGTATCGTTGATGCTCCATATGAATCTTGGGTCGACAGCAATAAAAATGGCAAGCAGGACGAAAATGAACCTGCTATTGGTGATTTTCAATTATTAAGAGATATGGGTGTAAATACGATACGATTTGTAATCCCAAATGACCAGCAAAACAAATATGATCCGAGCTTAATAAACAAAAAACTTCTTCGGGATATGTACAATAATTATGGGATAAGAATAGTAATGACTGATTATTTAGGGGCATACACTTTAGGATCAAACGCTGATTGGGCGACAGGAACTGACTATAGAAGCGAAGAACAAAGAATAAAGATGAAGGAAGTTGTTCGTCAAAAAGTTACTGATCTGAAAGATGAACCTTTTATTCTTATGTGGGTTTTAGGAAATGAAAATAATTTAACAATTGATTACAATGGGATAAACGCATCACGAACCAATGCGGCTAATTACCCAATAGAATATGCAAAATTTGTCAATGAAGTGGCGGAAATGATACACGAGATTGATGGTAACCATCCTGTTGCTATCGGGAACATGGGAACAGGCTTAATGGAATATTATAATGAGTACGCGCCTGCGATTGATATTTTTGGGATCAATTCATATCCGGGTAAAGAGGGCTTTGGTGATATGTGGAATACTGTTAAAAGAACATATGACAGGCCGATACTTTTAATAGAATATGGTTGCGATGCATATGACCAGGATTTTGGTGTTAATGAGGAGGCCCAATATGTTTACCACAAAGGTAATATCCGTGATATTATTTTTAATCAGGCAGGAGGTTCCTTTGCGGGAAATGCTATTGGAGGTATAATTTTTGAGTATTTAGACGAATGGTGGAAGGACACTAGCGGAAATCCCGAGGACGTTCATCAAATATATCCACAGTTCCCAATGAGCTTTCCTGATGGTTATAGTCATGAAGAATGGCTTGGAATTGTAGGGCAAGGCAGTGGTAAAAACAGTCCATTTGAAAGAAGATTAAGAAAAACATATTATTTATATAAAAACATATGGGGATATTAGGTTTCCAGATAATAAAGCAGGAGGTAAATTATGACAAATCTACCAGTGAATGAAGGAATAAAAAGTATACAAGAAAAAGGAAGCGGGATTTTCAGGGAAGGGGCTCACATGATGCCTAGCGTATCCTTGATGCTTGCGGAAAATGTATTAAAGTCAGTGAAGGACCTGAAAAAGCCTTTTGTCACTATCATAAATTCTTATACAACACAAATACCTGGACATGCTCATCTGAATGTTCTTGGAGAGATAGTAAAAAAAGAGCTTGAAGGATCGGGAGTAAATGTCTGGTATACAAATATCGGCGGTGCAATTTGCGACGGTATTGCTATGGGACATTTTGGGATGAAATACTCTTTACCCTCAAGAGAGCTTATTGCAGATCAAATAGAGACTATCATCGGCGCTCATCCTTGCGATGCCTGGATAGGGATCGGTAATTGCGACAAAATAATTCCTGCCATGTATAACGCAATGGTAAGGGTTAATATACCATCAATTTATGTAAGCGGTGGCCCGATGCTGTCCGGAAATAATAATAGCGATCTTATTTCTGTTTTTGAAGGTGTAGGAGAATACAGCGCAGGAAAAATATCGAAAAATAAATTAGATCAAATAACGTGTGACGCATGTCCGGGATATGGAAGTTGTTCTGGAATGTTCACGGCTAATTCAATGAACTGCCTTGGCGAGATCCTGGGATTTGCCTTGCCAGGAAACGGAACGATCACTGCAACGAAGAGAACAAAAGGTAAGAAGCAATATGAACTTAATCCCCAAAGGATCGCTTTGGTAAAACAGGCAGCGAACACCTTATTAAAATTGCTAAAAAATAAAATAAGGCCTCTGGATATTTTAAAGCGTGAATCAATTGACAATGCTTTTATCCTCGATATGGCGATGGGCGGGTCTACAAATACAGTTCTACATGTTTTAGCTCTTGCCCATGAAGCAGGAATTAAATATGATCTAAAAAGGATCAATATGCTTTCTAAAATCACGTCAAATGTCGCAAAAATATCTCCCTCAAGAATGGAAGTCCATCTTGAAGATGTTCACAAAGTTGGCGGAATGGGCGCCATTCTTAAAGCAATTTATGACGGAGGAAAGACACCTATTGATCTTAAAGCGAGAACTGTTTACGGCACATTAGGCTCATACATTAACAAGTCTCCAAAGCCGGATGGCAATATAATTAAGACGACTAAAGATCCTTTTAACAAAGAAGGTGGCTTGGCTGTTCTTTTTGGAAATATAGCTAGAAAAGGTGCAGTTGTAAAAACAAGTGGAGTTGAGAAAGATATGTTCGTTTTTTCTGGAAAAGCGAAGATATTTGACTCTCAAGAGGATGCCTTAAAAGGAATACTTGCCGGAAAGGTTAAGGATGGCGACGTTGTGGTCATTCGTTATGAAGGGCCAAAAGGCGGGCCGGGCATGCAGGAAATGCTTTCACCAACATCTGCAATTAAAGGTGCAGGGATAAAAGCTGCGCTGATAACTGACGGAAGATTCTCAGGAGGCACAAGGGGATTATGTATAGGCCACATAGCACCTGAAGCAGCAAGCGGCGGGGAAATAGGTATACTTAAGAACGGTGACATTATTGAGATAAATGTTCATAAACACAGTATAAATGTAAAATTATCCCAAACTGAGATTTTAAAAAGAAAAAAAAGCGTAAAGCCTTTTAAATCAAAAGTGAGAGGCGGCTGGCTTGCAAGATATTCTTCAATGGTCACAAGTGCAGATACAGGCGCAGTATTGAAAATTAATGAAAATCAGGAGTGTTAAAATGGCATCATTATTTACAAAGATAATCGAAGGTAAAATACCTTGTCATAAAATATTTGAAGATGATAATTATTTGGCATTTTTAGATATCCGCCCTATTAATCCGGGGCACACATTGGTAATTCCAAAAAAAGAAGTTGATTATATTTTCGATGTTGAGGATAAACTTCTCGGAGGGTTAATGATATTTGCAAAGAAAGTAGCGATCGCTATTAAAAAGGAAATGCCCTGCAAAAAAGTAGGCATTATGGTTGCTGGATTAGAAGTGCCCCATACGCACATACATCTAGTGCCTATGTTTAAGATACTGGATCTAAATTTTGCAAATGCCACGCCGACTGATAATGAAGAACTGGCTAAAATAGCTGAAAGAATAAGAAAACATCTATAGTTATTTTCAAAATAAACTAAAATAAAGCGGGAATATACTTTTATTCCCGCTTTTACTTTTTAAGAAATTCCTTGATTTTTAACATAAAATAAACAGTTTTTGTATTGCAGTCACTTATTAACATTCATATAATATGCTTAATAAAATAAAAACTTTAAAGGTATATCAGTTTGAATTATCCAAATAGAATATTACTATTATCAATTCTATCTTCTTTCCTTTTAATACCTACAGCATATTGCTACCAAGATGTTGCTGGCGAGTATAAATCTGACAGAATGAACCTTGTAAATAGCTCTCTTGATGATGTTGAAAGAAGAAAGGCTGGAAAAATAGATTATGCTAAAAAACCCATTAGAAATTCTTACTCACAACCTGTCGTCCAAGATCCCAGCAATAAGAATAGCGATTTAACTAGATTTAGAACCCCTAATCCATATCAAGAGATTAAGCGCCAGAAGGAAGCACCTCCTAAACAACCTACAATAGAATTTGGCCAGGAAAACTCATCTATAAATTATCAAGAACCAAATGTCATGAAGGAAAAAGGTCATATGCATGGTATCTTTGGATCTGTTGTATACAGGCCAGTTGAAAACAAGCCAGCGGAATCATTAAAAGATTATTTTTCCGAAGACAGCCAGATAAATGTTTACAAATTAGATGCTAAAATCAGTTGGGGAAGAGTAAACTACGCCTCATCGCAGGGAACATTAAGTAAGCTTGAAGACTCTATGTTCGAAGTGAGGGGTTTGATAGGTTACGATATGCCTATAAAGTCGACGCTTTTTACACCTTATATGGGTTTAGGTATCAGGAATTTAAAAAATGATTTAAGGGGAACAATCGTTCAGCCTGATCTTACTGAGGTTAAAGGGTATCGTAGAAGTTCCCGATATTTGTATTTACCAATCGGTATAGATACAAGAACTAAAATGGACAATGATATCTCGGTAGGCATAAATTTGGAATATGATTTTTTAATTAATGGGAAGCAAAAAAGTCATCTGGAAGATATTGATCCAGATTTTGAGACTTTGACAAATGGACAAGGGAATGGATTCGGATTCAAAAGTTCACTTAGCTTAAGAAAAGACTGCCAGAACTACAATGTTTTTATAGAGCCATTCTTCAGATACTGGAATATAGCTGATTCAGAGATATCTCCAGTTATTTATACTAATGCTATTGTTGGATATGGCATAGAACCAAAAAATAACTCAAAAGAGTTTGGCTTTAAAATAGGTTTAGATTTTTAAACGTCAAATTTGTCGACAAATTTGACAAATCAAAGATTACATTGTATCCTTGTTATGAGTGATTCATTTGTTGAAGTTAATAATTTAAGCCACGGAACATTGCATAAGCAATTCTGTGGCTTTCTTTGTTTATTTGATGTTAAAAGAGGAAAAAATGAGCAAAAAGATCAAAAAAGATTATTCAAGGCCCCTTGATGTAATAGTTGTTGAAGACAATCAAGTTGATGCAAGGATTCTTGAATCTATGTTATTGGACCCACCAACTATTGCTAAAACCCTGAAAATCGCCAATACGTTAAGTTCTGCTATCAAAATTCTTGAAGAAAACGAGATAGAAATAGCTATTTTAGACCTTAATCTCCCAGATAGTAAGGGCATCGATACAATCGTTGAAATAAGTAAAAAATTTCCAAAATTAACAATTGTTATTAACACTGGGGCATATGAAGATGAGTTGGGTTTGGAGGCGCTTAGCCTTGGGGCTCAGGACTTCCTGTTAAAAGGAAAATACAACGCTTATGTTCTTAACAAAATACTAAGATACTGCCTTGAAAGAAAGCGTTTAGAAATTGAACTTAAACAGGCTTATGAAACATTAAAGGATACACAGAGCCAGCTCATTGAATCTGAAAAGATGAAAGTGGTTGGAGGCTTGGCTAGCGGTGTTGCTCATGAAGTTAAGAATCCCTTAGCCACAATATTGTATGGAGTGACCTATCTTATTGAACAGGTAAAAATGGATGATGATAAATATAATCTGGTGCTAAATAATATCAAGGAAGCTACCAACAGAGCCAATGGAATTATTACAGATTTGCTGGATTTTGCAAGTTTAAACAAAATGAACAGAACAAAATCTAACATTGTTGATGTTATAGAGAAATCATTATCGTTGGTCCATTATCAAATTTCTAAGAACGTAATTGATATTGTAAAAGATTATGAAGTGGACTTGCCACTTCTAATGATAGACGTTAATAGGATCGAACAAGTCTTCGTTAACATCTTCTTAAACGCAATATTTTCTATGGAAAAGAATGGAAAAATTGGAATAAGGATCCATTCATCTTTTATTTTCGATAATAAGCAAGCGTTACCTTCGGCTGCTAAAGATAAATTTAATCCAGAACAGAAGCTTATCATTGTTGAAATTGATGATGTAGGCAAAGGCATTCCTGAAAATGAGATCAGTAGAATATTCGATCCATTTTATACATCCAGGCGCGGGAGCGGTGGCGTCGGGTTAGGGTTATCCGTTTCAAAGAACATTATTGAGAATCATGGCGGTTCAATTGTTGTTGAGAATAAAGCAGATTGTGGTGTAATCGCAAAATTAATTTTTATAGTTTGAAAGGGGGGGGTTATGAATTGTAAAAAGGTCCTGATTGTCGACGATGAAAAAGGGTTTACATCAATGCTTAAGCTTAATCTTGAATCAATTGGTGCATTTGAAGTTAAAGTTGTAAATGAATCAAAATATGCACTTATGACAGCAAAACAATTTTTACCCGATGTTATCCTGTTAGATATTATAATGCCAGAAAAAGAGGGCCCAGATGTAGCAATTGAGATAAGAAACGACCCCACTCTTAAAAATATCCCGATTGTATTCTTAACAGCTACTATTACAAGAGATGAGGTGCAATCGCAAAATGGCTGGATAGGTGGAAACATATTTGTGGCAAAACCAAGCAGCTTAAAAGAGTTGTTGGCCTCAATTGAGTCGTCTATAGCTGTCAAATAGGTTATTCATGAAGCAATAAATTAATCTTGCAAATATTAAATGCAATATTTCATTAAAATAATTTCCCTAAAATATTTCTTTCATTATTTAGAGTTTTATACTAATATTTCCTCCCAAACACCATTCTTTTTTTAAATTTAAATCAAAATCATTAAGCATAAAAATATTCTTTTATCTATTTTAAGGAGCAATCGGTGATTAAAACAAAAAGTTCATATATAGTTGTAAAGCAATCAAGCATTCACAACAAGGGTGTGTTCGCCAAAAAAGATATACCAGAAGCCACGCGTATAATTGAATATGTGGGTGAAAGAATAACAAAAAAGGAATCAGAAATAAGATCCGAAATTCCCCTTAAAAAGTCAAAAAAAAGCATTAAGCATGGCGCGGTATATATATTTGAATTAAATAAAAGATATGACATTGATGGCAATGTGCCTTACAATACAGCCCGATTTATTAACCACACATGCGAACCTAATTGTGAAACCCTTCTTATAAGTGGACACATTTGGATTGTTTCAATCAGGGATATAACAAAAGGTGAGGAACTTTCTTACAACTACGGATACAGTTTTGATGATTATGAAAGACATAAGTGCTATTGCAATAAAACTAGTTGTGTAGGATATATACTAAATGAAATACATTGGCATAAAGTTCAACACAAAAAACGCAAAATAAAAAAACCGGCCAAATAACCTGTTCTTGAATCTTTTATCCCAAAGTGATATACTTCTATTTCATTTTACAAAGTTAAACGATTCTATATCAAATGAGAACTTTATTAAAACTAATTATAGTTATATTTATCATTACTGTTCTTCTTCCATCTCTATCTTTTGCAGATTTTGAAGATAAAATAATTACCTCTTTAATAGAGCATGGCAACCAAAATTTAAACGCTAATAATATAAATGCTGCTATTAATGATTTCTCAAGAGCTCTTTTGCTTGATATTGATAACGATAACGCAATTAAGGGGCTTTTAAAAACATCACGATATAAAGATCTTCCTTTTAAGGTAAGGATATCAATGCTTCAAATCAATGATATGTATAAGTATATTTCTAGATTGAGAGAAGCTATTAACTATTATTCATTCAGAATAAAAAACAGCAAAGAGAAATTTTTTGCCGATGGCGGTTCAGAAGAGATGGTTCAAGCCGAGCTCAATAAACTAGCTGCTTTAAATGAAAATATTAATACAAAATCGATATTAAATCCCAATCAGCAACCTGGAACCACAAATGACCCATTATTAAATCTAATAGATGCCCTTATTTCTGTTAAAAAGTCACTTGAAGATCAATTAGCCTTTTTGCGAGAAGAATACAAAGGGGTAATGAGCGTTAACGACAAGCTCACTCTTGTTAAAAACAATGCGATTCTTAATAAATCAAGAGAAAATAATGAAGCTTCAGGAATACGGCCAATACACTCTGACGATTTGGAGGAAGGTCATGTGGATTTAGATTCTGAGCTTAATCATTCAAGCACAGATACAGCAGTATTAATGAAACAATTGGAAAGTTTGAAAACTGACCTTGCAAGAAAAGATTTGACAATTGAAAGAATGACAAAACAAGTAGTTGATATGTCTTTGCAATTAGTCGAAAATCAAAACAAATTTAAAGAAAAAAATGTGAGTACAGTTGATATGCATCTTGAATTGACGGACCTTAACTCGAGACTAGAATTGGGCCAGAAGATAATACAGGAAAAAGATGATCAAATAAAAATTTTGCAAAACGATATTAACAAAATCAAGGAAATTGCAATTTTTGACAAAAATAAATTCAATGAATCTTTATTAATCAAAAACAGGAAATTGATAGAACAAAGCGGAATATTGAGAATATATAAAGAACAATATTGGGATACATATAAAGAGAACAAATCAAATATTGCCAACATTAAAACTCTTGAAGCGCAAATAGATTTTGCTCAAAAGATGATAGCTGAAAAAGAAAGAATCATAAATAAATTTAAACAAAATATGATCAGTTTTGATAGCAAGCTTCTAGAAACTAATTCTAAATTACTAGAGATAAGCGTCCTTTATGATGAAAAGTCTGATAAGGACAAAATATTTGCTAATGAAATGGCAGGATTACAAAAACAACTGGATTCATTAAGAGAAGCCTTGAAGACTCAAATACTGGAATTTAATAATATGTATTCTTCTTTTGCTAGCGACAATATAACTGCCCCTAAGTTGCTTCTTAGATAAATTATTCTCAATAACTAAACAACAGGAAGGCTCTCGATATGAATTCTTTCTTCAGAATAATCTTATTTATAACATTTATTTCAATATTACTTTCTCCTGTTTCACTCGCTATTGCATCAGACCAGTCCGATTCCGTTGTAAAAATTTTTGTAACGGCTAATAGAATGGATTATTACCAGCCTTGGCAATCAGAAGGGACTTATACTGCCAGCGGTTCAGGTTGCATCCTTAAAGGCAATAAAATACTTACAAACGCACATGTTATCGCTGACAACACTTTTATACAAGTAAAAAAGAATTCTGACCCTAAAAAATATACAGCAAAAGTTGAGCATATCGGATATGATTGCGACCTTGCCGTCCTTGTTGTAAAAGACCCTAAATTCTTTGATGACACAACTTTTCTTGAACTTGGCGAATTACCTGAATTACAGGAAAGCGTTTCTGTGCTAGGTTATCCCCAAGGTGGAGATAAAATGTCAATCACAAAAGGAGTTGTTTCAAGGATTGAATTAGTGCCTTACTCTCAAAGCAATAGAAAATTATTAGCAGTTCAAATTGATGCTGCTATCAATCCCGGAAACAGCGGCGGCCCTGTTATCAAAGATGGAAAGCTCGTTGGAATAGCAATGCAAGCTTATATGACGGCACAAAATATTGGGTATATGATTCCTCCCCCGGTAATAAACCATTTTTTCAATGATAATGAAGATGGTAATTATGATGGCTTTCCGTTAATTGGAATTGAGTTCAATAATACTGAAAATAACGCTTTAAAGAAGATTTATGGCATCAATGACATCGAAGGTGGAGTGCTTATATCTAAGACCATGCCTAATTCACCTTCAGATGGATATTTATTTGAAGGTGATGTGATACTTGAAATTGACAATATACAGATCGGTGAAGATGGAACCTATACCTTTAGAGATAATGAACGTTTGACAATGGCGCATTTAATCAATGATAAACAGATTGATAATGATATCAATCTTAAAGTTAAAAGAAATGGAAAAATAGTAGATGTTAAATTACCACTTAGAAAATACTCGCCCTTGGTTCCATATCCCCGTTATTTTGATAAACCCCCTTATTACATTTATGGAGGAATAATTTTTGTACCATTATCTACTGATCTTGTTCATGCTTGGGGCAATAGATGGTGGGAACAAGCTCCTGTGGATTTCAATTATTACCTGATTGCATCAGGCAGGTCAAATATTGAAAAGAATGAACAAGTAGTCGTCCTTCTTAGTGTTTTGTCAGATGATATTAATGTGGGGTATCAGGATTTTGCTAATGAAATAGTTGTATCTATAAATGACAAAAATGTAAGCTCTTTTAAAGATTTGGTGATATTCCTGGAAGAAGCAAAAAATAACGATGAATTTACAACGGTGTTATTAAAAAACAATTCGAAGCTAATAATTGACAACACAAACATTAACCAAGTAGATAAGCAAATATTGAAAAGAAACAATATTCCGTTTCAATATTCTGAAGATATAGCTGAATGGCTTGGGAACAAACAACAGGGAGACAAATGATTAATCCTAAAAACTCAAGCTTCCAATCTGCTGATTTTTTTAAGCTAATAATAAAAGGTTTTTGTATAGGAATAGCTAACGCAATACCCGGAATCTCTGGCGGAACAATAGCTTTTATTCTGGGATTATATGAGGATTTGATTTCATCTATAAAGCTCATAGATACTAAGTTTTTGCGATTACTGTTCTCATTTAAAATAAAGGAAGCGATTGATTACATCCCGTGGAAATTTTTAGGAAGTGTTGTTTTTGGTGCAATGCTTGCTATTGTATCTTTCGCAAAAATCATTACATGGCTTTTGCATGAAAAACCTATTTTAATTAACTCCTTTTTCTTCGGATTAATAATAGCAACTATACCAATTATAGGCCGTATAATTACCAAGTGGACTTTTTCAAAAATAGTCTCACTATTATTGGCGGCATTATTGACTTACGGATTATCCAAATTAGTGCCTATGGATACTCCAGAAGCTTCTTGGTTTATATTTTTATGTGGAATCATTGCAATTAGCACAATGATCTTGCCAGGAATTTCAGGGTCGTTTGTTCTAGTTTTGTTAGGTAAATATTTCTATATATTAGAAGCTGTAAACGATAGGAATTTTGCAGTTTTATCCATATTTGCATTGGGAGCCTGCATTGGTTTACTGGTTTTTGTTCGTATATTAAGCTGGCTTTTTAATAAGTATCACGATATTACCATTTCTGCATTAACTGGCATAGTTATTGGTTCTTTATCGAAAGTTTGGCCATGGAAAGAAACAATAAAGTTTGTAACTTCACATAGCGGAAAAATCGTGCCAATTGAGCAGGTCAGTATCCTACCTAAAACAATTGATTTGGAGCTTATATTTGCAATAGTTTTGATGATTACTGGTATTATCTCAGCTTTAATTTTAAGCTCATCATCTGAAGAGAAACCTGTTAAAGCTTAGCTGTATCTTAACTAAATATAATATTATATATATTTGTAAGGCATAATTGAGTATTGTATACTTTATTAGAGGTATTTTATTGATTATTTAGGAGACTTTATGAAAAATTTCTATTTTTATAACAGACGCGTTTTTTCTTTGTTTTTGTTTATAATATTTTCAACTGTAATTGTTTTTTCTGATGTTGAAATCTGTCTCGGAAAGAAAAATACATCTAGTAGGGTTTATGTTGATTCTAATGATTTTGCTCCAATAGAAATGAAGGAGAGAGTTTTCAAAAAAACAGGAAAGGAATGGTCAGAATTTAGTGATGAAGAAAAACAGGTTTTCATGGAACAATGGGATGAGTATCAACAAAGCAAAAAAGAAAAAGCATTAAAAACGAAAAAAATCGCTGAAAAAAAAGAACGTAATAAAGCTAAATATAAAAAAAAACAAGATAGACAAGAGCTGAACAAGATCAAAGCAAAACAACATGCAGCCAAAATAAAAGCAAAAGCTAAGAAAAGAAAGAAAAAAGATTTTAACAAAACAATTAAGAATCAAAAGAAAAAAATGAAGCATATCAGAAAAAGAAACGCAAATAAACAAAAATAGAATACTGATTTGAACATTTGTTTAAATAAAACGGATCTTTATCTAAACCCACCAAATATAACATTTAATAATAATTATATATTCGCCTTTCATTGTTATTTGTTTTAATTTATAATCAAACCTTATGAATAAGCATATTTATAAAATAAAAGCCATTATATTTGATATGGATGGCGTAATTACAAACACCATGCCTGATCATTACAAGTCCTGGAAAATCGTTCTTAAGGATGAAGGCTTAAATGTAACTCATTATGATATCTATTCCAGAGAAGGCCAAACAGGCATAAGCAGTCTGCAAGGAATATTTAGCACTTATGAAAAACAATTAAATATAAAGCATGCGAATGTAATCCTCGACAAGAAAGAAGAGCTTTTTAAGAAGATTGTTAAATCACGTTTTATTGCAGGAAGCAGATCGTTTTTAAAGAAACTATACGCGCAGGGCTTTATTTTGGCGCTTGTTACAGGAACTTCCAGGCACGAGTTGCATAAAATTCTGCCTGACAATCTTTATTCTTTGTTTGATACCATTATTACAGGCTCTGATGTACGTAAGGGGAAGCCTCATCCAGAGCCGTTCTTGAAAGCTTTAAAAAAATTAAACATAAATGCTTGTCAGGCAGTAGTAATAGAGAATGCACCCTTTGGAATAGCTTCTGCTAAATCAGCTGGCATCAAATGTATTGCAATTGAAACTTCATTGCCAAGAGAATATTTATTTGAAGCTGACAGTGTATATAAGTCCATAAAAGAACTTCAAGCTAGAGTGAATTTTATAAAATTATAATCATGCAAAAAAGAATCTAATCATGTTTAATAAAGCACTGATATTATACAAGCTAAGCAATTATGAGATTTATTTTTTAAACAAAAACAGTTCTTTATTTGGAAAAAAGAATAAGGATATTGATAATATTACCAAGCGTTTTGCTGAAGCGCATACTGCTCACTATAAGACATTAGCTTTTGTTGAAGATGTTCTTTCTGAACACAAAATAAAATATGAAAAATACCCTAGAGGGGAAAATACTGGATATTCAGAATATGATTTAGTCATAACAGTTGGAGGTGACGGGACATTTCTAGAGGCTTCCAGAAAAATCAATAACCAGCTATTAATTGGCGTTAATTCGGACACTAAAAGAAGTGTGGGAAAATTGTGTACTTGTAGCAGTAAGTCTTTTAAATCTACTCTTGATAATATTCTAAAAAACAATTTTACTATTAAAAAATTGCATAGACTACAAATAGAAAAAAACAATAATGTGATATTTTCCAATTGTTTGAATGAAATATTGATTTGTCATTCAAATCCTGCAGCCATGAGTAGATATTATTTGGATATCAATGGTGTAGAGGAAGAACAATTTAGTTCAGGAATATGGATAGCAACGCCTTGTGGAAGTACTGGGGCCATCAATTCAGCTGGAGGCAAAAAAGTTAACAAATATGACAAGTCTTTTCAATTTCTTGCAAGAGAACTATATGATTGCAAAGGAAAAAAATATTATTTTAAAAGTGGAATAGCTAACGCAAGCAGCGTTATTTCCATACGCTCCTTAATGCGTAAAGGAAAAATATTCATAGACGGCAATCACTTTAGCTGTCCTATAACTTATGGAGATGTTATTAAAGTTTATATTTCTCCTAAGCCATTAGACTCTATTGAAATAAATGGATAAATAGCCAGTTATTCTCAATTAGAAATATTGTTAGAATATAGAAAATACCATGAGCATATGATATATTAAATAAATCTGAAGCCACCTAAATCTTTAAATATTTTATTAAGAAGAATTCATGAAAATTTTGTTAACAAACGATGATGGTATCTATGCTGAAGGCATTTATTCTCTATATGCTCAATTAAAGAAAATAGGTGAAGTTATTGTAGTTGCTCCCGATTCGGAAAGAAGCGCTGTAGGTCATGGAATAACTTTGTCAAGGCCCATATGGCATAAGAAGGTAAAAAGAAGACGGGCCTTTTTCGGCTATGGAATTTCTGGTACTCCAGCGGATTGTGTTAAATTTGCTGTTGGAGTAATATTAAAAAATAAACCTGACCTTGTTGTTTCAGGGATCAACTTGGGACCTAACGACGGTTGTAGTGTTTTTTATTCAGGGACCGTCGCAGGTGCACGAGAAGGAGCGCTTCTTGGCATCCCATCAATTGCTATTTCACTTGATACATTTGACAATCCTGACTTCACTTATGCTGCAAAATTCGGAGCAAAAATAACTAAATATGTCTATAAGAACAGCCTTCCTAAAGGGACATTTTTGAATGTTAATATCCCTAATATAACAACATCAAAAATAAGAGGCATAAAGGCAACAAGTCAATGCACCGTTCCAATTCATGGCTCATTTAGGAAGAAAAAAGATCCTAGTTTAAAAGACTATTACTGGATGACTGGTAAAGTCCCAACTCAGAAAAATAATGATAAAATTGACACATATGCGTTAGGGAACAGATATGTTACAATAACTCCGATTAAAAGCGATTCAACAAACTATGATTATTTAAAAGAAATAGAAAACATGAGACTTTAATCATGATTACTGAAAACAACATTCTAAATTCAAAAATATTAATTGTTGATGACGAAATCCTTAGCATAAAGCTACTAAGTAATATTCTTGAAAAAGCAGAATACAAAAATATATTTTCCACAACCGATAGTAGGGAAGTCCTTAAATTATATAAGAGCATTAAGCCAGATTTAGTTGTTTTAGACCTGAACATGCCCTATCTAACCGGTTTTGATGTTATGGATCAATTAAAGAAAGTAGAAGACCACTCATACTTGCCGATACTTGTTATTTCAAGCGTAGAAGCTTTAAAAGAGCGCTTCAGGGCACTTGAGTCCGGGGCTAAAGACTTTTTAAATAAACCTTATGATCGAAGAGAAGTACTCCTAAGAATTCACAACATAATTGAAGTTAGGCTTTTGCATCAAGAAAGCTTAGATCAAAGAAAAACACTGGATAGAAAAGTAAAGCAAAGAACAAAAGAGCTTTACAATACACAGCTTGATGTTATAAACAGGCTTTCTAGGGCAGTAGATTGTAAAGATTCAGAAACCGGAATGCATATTAACCGAATGAGCCTATATTCTGCAACACTGGCTTCAAAAGCAGGCATAAGTAAAGAGAAATGCCAGTTAATACTTAATGCAAGCCCACTACATGACATAGGGAAAATAGGTATACCTGACAGCATTCTTTTAAAGCCTGGCAAACTCGATTTAGAAGAGTGGAAAACAATGCAAACACATACAACTCTTGGTGCCGAGTTATTGTCTGGAGGAAGCTCAAAATTACTAAAACTTGCTAGAGAAATTGCGTTATATCATCATGAAAAATGGGATGGGAATGGATATCCCACGAAAATAAAAGGTAAATCAATACCATTGGTAGCAAGAGTTTGTGCATTATGCGATGTTTTTGATGCTTTAACAACAAAAAGACCTTACAAAGAGCCTTGGACTGTTGAAGCAGCTGTTGATGAAATAAAAAAATGTTCAGGAACTCATTTTGACCCAAAACTTGTTGACTGCTTTATTCAATGCCTTCCTCAAATACTTAGAATAAAAGAAAAATACGTGGATCCGATTTAGGATTGAAAAGGATTTTTTGACTTTTCCTAATTTATCAACAACAATCAGTTGATAAGAAAAGAGTTGATTTATTCATTTAATAGTAATAATATTACTAAACTAATTATAAAATTAAAAACCAAATATAATGAAAAATACAACTAAGATCAAATTCTTTCCTTTACTGTGTGTTTTAGCTTTTTCTTTCATTCCTTTCAATATTTCATATGCCAATGATCAAGTTTCTGGCGAAATAATTAACATTAACTACAAATATAAAGTAGCTTTCACTGATTTAAGCAATTTATATCTTCAAAATAATGATATTGTTGAGATCAAAAAAGATGGCAACCATATAACATATCTTGAAGTTCTTGAGTCATCAGGGGCAATTTCTAAATTAGGGCCTTATAAAAGAAAACGTGAGTTTTTTACTGGTGAAGATTTCCAGAAAATAAAAATAGGCAATGAAGTCACAAAAGTATCTAGCGCAGATAGCCGTTTCGACTCAAGTTTTATTGACAGCACAGATGATATTAGTGATAATTCTGCAAGTAATGAGAATCCTATTGAAGAAAGCATTGGAATTAAAACACCTTTAACAAATCATGAGGGGACTCTAAATGATCAGTTTAAAAAGCTATCTGAAAATTATGTGGCCACATCTAACCAATTAGCAGAATTAATAAAGGAGAAAAACACATTAGACTCAAATTGTAAAAAGCTCGAACAACAACTGGAAACAGCTTATCAAGAAAATGAACAAATGAGCAACAAAGCAAATGATTTAGATCAGGAAAATCAAAGTCTCCTCGAAGCTAATAAAAGTTGTAGCACTCAACAGTGCAATGAAGAAATTAAAAAATATAAAGCTGCACTCTCAGAAATAGAAAAGAAATTCAAGAAAATAGAAAGTTTGATAGAAGGGAAATAACCGTATAATGAAAAAAATAACAATTTTATTCATTCTGGCATTTTTTATGTCTACTAATTTATGCGCTCAAGAATTTTATGACAACGATTTAAGCGATTCCGTTGGATCCCTTAAAACTTCAATCATGAGAAAAAATATAGTAATTGAAAAATTAATAAGTGAAAAAGATATCCTTAAAGAAGAACTTCAGAATGTTTCTGACCAAAAAACAAAATTAGAATCTGAGATCTTTGACCTTCAAAACAAAATAATCAAGATAGATGAGGGTGCCTTTGATAAGGATTCTGTTGTTGAAGATCTCGAACTTCAAAAACAAGCTCTTGTTCAACAATTAATGAATGCCCGCCAAGAAAAAGTATTTCTCTCCCAAGACCTGGAAAACATGAAGGACCGGCTTAAAGATAATGAACTTGCCTTTCAGTCAAAACTTTCTAAAAGTATTTCGCCGATTGAAGAAAATATTAAAAACCTGAATAAAACAATAGCTGAGCTAAATGCAACCATTAATCGAAAAGATTTAGCTATAGAAGGTTTCAATAAAGATTCTGACGCACTTAAAAAAGAGGCGGAAGCATTAAGACAAGAAAAATTTGAATTCAATAAAAAACTTTCAATTTTAAACGAAAACATAAAGGTCCTAGAAAAAGAATCGGCCCAAAAGGTTGAAGAAGCTAAAAACCTGCTGAATGAAGAAATTTTGAATTTACAAAGAAAGCTGAATTTATCAAAGAATATTCAGGATGAAAAAGACGCAGATGTTCTTAAAATTAAAAAAGAGTATGAAGTCTTACAAAAGAATCTGGTTGATCTGGAAAAAGAAAGACTTGCGCTAGCTAACCAAATTGAGGAGTTAAACATTGCCAATCGATCAAAGATAGAACTTTTACAACAAGAACTCAAAGACAGCAAATCAAGCTTAAATGAACAATTAAGCAAAAATATTTCTCCATTAGAATCAAAAATAAATCTGCTCGAGCAGGAATTAAAGAAAAACAAGGATTCAATACCTGCTATCATTGAAAAAGAAAAATTGCCACTTAATTCTGAAATAGCAAGGCTAACTAATGAATTAAAAAAGAAAAATGAAAACATCCCAAATGAAATAGCTGCAGCAAAGCTACCTTTGGAAGATCAAATTTCTGGTCTTAAGGAAGATTTAAAAATTGCGTATCAAGAAGTTCCATTTAAAATCAATGAAGCCAAGAAGCCACTCGAAAACACTATAGAGCAACTGAAAAGTGAATTGGTTTCAGTAAAAAGCTCAGTTCCAAGTAAAGTTGCAGAAGCTGAAAACGTATTAAAAGCTCAAGTAACAAAGTTAAAGGAAGAACTGACTGCAGAGAAAAC
>MHHG01000026.1 GCA_001805965.1 Omnitrophica WOR_2 bacterium RIFOXYA2_FULL_38_17
AGGCACCGGGCTTGGCCTTTCAATGGTTCATGGGATAATTACAGGTTACGGCGGAGTTATATATGTGGAAAGTGAGGTGAATGAGGGGACAACATTCACTATCCTGTTACCTCGGGTTTAGGCAGGATAAAAACAAAGGAGAATTTAAATGATAAAAATACTTTTAATAGAAGATGATCTGGCCATGAGGGAGACCTTAGAAGAACTGCTTAAAAGAAAAGGATATGACGTGACATCCGCAGTTGATGGTGATGAAGGAACCCGATTGTATCATGAAGTCCAGCCTGACCTGGTCATTACAGATATACTCATGCCGAATAAAGGAGGATTACGAACAATAGTGGACCTCAAGCAAACCGCGCCTAATTTAAAGATCATTGCAATTTCTGGCGGCGGGACACTAGAGGCAGAACAATATCTTAACGCATCAAAGTTCTTAAAAGTAGACAAAGCTATCAAAAAACCTTTTTCAAATGAAGAGCTATTGCAGGCCATAAAAATACTTGTTGGGTAATATTATTACCCGTATTAAAAGGAGACAGCTTATGGCGCAAATACTTTTAATAGAGGATGATGGCTCCCTGCGAGAAACAATAAAGGTGCTTTTGGAAAGAAAAGGTTATGAGGTTATGACCGCTTGCGACGGAGAAGAAGGATTAAAAATGTTCCGCAGCAGCCCTACCCCGATTGTTATAACTGACATAATCATGCCTAATAAAGAAGGCGTGGAAACTATTTTTGAACTTGAGAGGAATTTCCCCAGCGTGAAAATCATCGCTATTTCTGGAGGCGGAAAAGCCGATGCCCAGAATTATCTTAAAGCAGTTTCATTGATCTCAAATGTAAAACATACTTTAAAGAAACCATTTTCAAATGAAGAACTTCTCTCAGCTGTCAAAGAGCTTTTGGCATAATAATATTGACCGAAACTATTGTATTAATTGTTTTTTCATGGAAGGGTAAATTATGAGTCAAAATATTGAGATTTCAAAATACGATAAACTCATAGCTGATGTCGGGATCATTTTCGAAGAAGCGCGCAAAGCGTTGGTAACAGCTTATTGGCAGATAGGAAAGCGGATAGTTGAAATTGAACAAGATGGTAATGTGAGAGCGAAGTACGGGGCCAATTTGATAAACTCGCTTTCTAAGGACCTTACCCGGAAGTACGGCCCCGGTTTTTCAAGGGAGAACCTTATTAAAATTCGTGCTTTCTACAACAAACACCCAAAAGGGTCGGCTCCGACCCTTTTGAACTGGACAAAGTACAGAGAATTACTTTCCATCAAAGATGATCACAAGAGAATAGAGCTAGAAAAAAAAGCTGCCCGAGAGAATATCTCAAGCAATGACTTGCGGCGCATTGTAAAAGAAGAGAAAAATAAATCTTCAAACAAGGCTTTGTCCGGGATCGAACCTGAACTGCTGGATAGGCCTACCAATCTCACACTTAACACTTACAAATTATCAGACGACCCTCAAAACAAAGTGCCTGCCGGCCACATTAGCCTGGACTGCGGATTTTATGTTGACCTCTGTGTGCCTGCCAAATTAAAGCCGCAATTGACCCAAAAGCCTTCATTTGTTTATTCGGCTAATGTCATTAGAGTTGTCGACGGTGATACCCTTCTTGTAGAGATAGACCTGGGCTTCAATGCAAGGACACGCACTAGGCTGCGCCTGCGCGGCATAAATACCCCTGAATTAAGCACGCCTGAAGGCGCATCGGCAAAAAGATCTGTTGAAAGGACGCTGCCTAAGGGAAAGAGCATTATTTTAAAAACCTACAGCACAGACATCTTCGGTCGCTTCGTAGCCGATTTGCTTTACATGAAAGAGAATAGCACCCCCAATGAAATAGCTGATCACGGCATCTTCCTGAACAATCAACTCCTCGAAAAAGGAATCGCAGTCCCCATCTAATAAAATAACATTCTTTGTTATTACCATCAAATCCAAGATCAAATTATACATTGACTAAGGTATGTTAACTAAGTATTATGCAGTAGGAAATAAAATATAATAATACTCATTATATCAATTAATATTCTTTAAATTGGAACCCAATGTGAAAGATTCTTCTTATCGAGATAACAAAAGACCAGCCAATAATCCTACAAGACAAAACACTTTCAAAGAAAATTTTCGAAAACACTTTGAATTAACTAAATTAGCTATTATCTTAGCTGCCTTCTCTATTTGTGCCGCAATCTTCATTTCAACTTTTTCATATCAAAGAACGATAAATGATACCCTTAACCAACATCTTATATTTTATTCAAAAATTGCCGGAATGATCGCTGCAGATATCGGCGAAAATCTTAATATGCCGGACAAAGAAATCGTATATTCTATTGAAAGAAAATGGAAAAAAATAAAAAATAGGCCAAGTGATGAATATTTGTGCATTGTTAATGAAGATAGTAAGCTGCTACTGCATACAAGCATCCCTAGTTCTGTTGGGAATATTGTTGCTAAGAATTTGATTTTAAATAAAGCCGAACAAAAATATTGCTCTTTGGGTGACCTTGTCAAAGAACAAAAAGAATATGTAGGTGAATATATATCTAGCTCTGGCGATGCTCAAATTGCAGCTTTCGAGCCTGTTACGCAAAAACAATGGATCGTTGGTGTTCATCGGTCAAAAGAAGACTTATTAAAAGAAATTAACTCAGCTCTAAAATCTGTATTTTTTAGTTTGATCATTATTTGCAGCACATTAATACCAATCTCATTTGCTCTTTTATTTTGGGCTTTCATTGCTTGCTACAGAAAGGGAATACACGCCGATCAAGCCCTGACCGATTTTGAAATTAGTTACCGCGCGATAGTTGATGGGACAGACGACCTGATAACCCAAGTAGATGCAAATGGCCTTTTTACTTTTGTTAATCATGCATCAAATAAAATATGGGGGCTAAGCCCCAAAGATTGTATTGGATTATCTGCTTTCGATCTTATTCATCCCGATGACCGGGAATCCACAAAAAAAGCCTTTGAAGGCTGGATTTCCCAAAAGCTAAAACGAGCAACTTATCAGAACCGCCAGGTAAATAAGGACGGCCAAATCTTCGAGATGCTTTGGACGATCAATTTTGATTTTAATGCAGCAGGAGAAGTTGTAAGTGTTTTAAACATTGCCCACGATATTACCGAACAAAAGGATGCGGAAAGAAGAACTTTTAAAAGTGAAGAAAACTACCGGATCCTTTTCAATGAGATGTTGAGTGGTTTTGCCCAGAGCGAAATTATCTGCGACTCCCAAGGCCGTCCAATTAACAGCCGTTACATGGTGATCAATCCGGCCTTTGAACGCATAGTTGGGGTAAAAGCAGAAAAAGTGGTAGGCAAGACTATTTTGGAAGTTTTTCCCAATCTGGAGCCAGAGTGGTTAGAGAAATTTGGTAGAGTTGCTCTAACAGGTAAGTCAGAACATTTTGTGGCCTTTGCCTCTGACACTGGCATTTGGTTCGATGTTTTGGCTTTTTGTCCCGCACCAAATCAGTATGCCTGCACTTTTTTCGATATTACCGCACGTAAGAAAGCTGAGCAAGAAATAACTGAGCTTAATAAAAATCTTGAAAAACTGGTCAAAGAAAGGACACTTAAGCTCGAGGCAGTTAATGCCGAACTAGACGCTTTTAATTATTCTGTTTCTCATGACCTTAGGGCTCCGATACGGAGCATGGAAGGGTTCAGCAAAATCCTTCTGAAAAACAATGAAAATACATTAAACGAAGAATCAAAAGATCATCTTAACAGAATAATAAAAGGCGCTGCCCGTATGAAGGACCTTGTTGATTCCCTGCTTAAGATCTCAAGAATAAGCCGTAGAGATCTTGTAAAAAACAAAATTAATATAAGTGACCTGGCAACAAATATTTTTAAGACATTGAGATCAGATCATCCAGAACGCCTTATTAATGTTGTAATAGAAAAAGACCTGTTCCTTTATGGCGACAAAAAGCTTTTTAATATAGCCTTAGAAAATTTAATCGACAATGCGTGGAAATTCACATCCAAGGTTACTGATCCAAGAATTGAGCTTGGAAGCATTAAATCTGAAAGCGGGGTCATATTCTTCATAAAAGACAATGGCTGCGGTTTTGATATGGAATATGCAGATAAAATATTTATCGCTTTTCAGCGTTTGCATAATAAAAACGAATATCCAGGCATTGGCATAGGATTAGCTACCGTGAAAAGGATCATGAACCTTCATGGATCAAAAATATGGGTTAAATCAGAATTGAACAAAGGCACAACCTTTTATTTTGAACTGCCTGGAGCATAACATTATTTTGATGTCAATATGATTTTTCGGAGATAAAGAATGAATCGCCTAAACAAGTTTTATCTGTTCCTAATATCCTTTACGATCTTCTTGTTTATTGGAACCTTTGAGCTTTGCGCTGATGAAAGATTAGTTATTAAATCCGGCTCAGAATTTGATTACCCTCCTTTTTGTATTGTAACTAACGGCAAGGCTGACGGGTTTTCCGTAGAACTCTTAAGAGCGACTTTGAATGCCGTAAATCTTGACGTAGAGTTTCAGGTTGGAGCATGGGCTGACTTAAAAGATGCGCTAAAAGAAGGCAAGATCGATGTTTTACCTTTAGTAGGAAGAACCCCTGAGAGAGAAGCAATATTTGATTTTACTTTTACATATCTGCCTCTGAACGGGGCTATTTTTTTAAGAAAAGGTGATTTTCGAATTAAAAACATTACTGACCTTGCTGACAAAGAGGTCATTGTCATGAAGGGTGACAATGCTGAAGAATATGTCATTCGACAAAATATCTCTTCACATATTATCTCGGTAAAAACATACTCTGAAGCAATGAAATTACTTGCTTCAGGCAAACATGATGCAGTTATCGCTCAAAGGATCATGGGTTTGTACTTAATTAAGGACCTTGGCATTACCAACATTGTTCCACTGGAATACGAAATATCAGGATTTAGGCAAGATTTTTCTTTTGCTGTTCAAGAAGGGAACATAAAATTACTGAAAACTCTTGACGAAGGCCTGTCAAAAGTCATGAGCGATGGGACTTTTGAAAGACTGCATCATAAATGGTTTCCCCCTTATAATTTTCAGAAATTTACTATTAAAGAAGCGCTGGTTCTTACTCTTCCAGTAATTTTACCAGCCTTTATAATCATCTTGTTAATTCTATTTTTCATTTCACGAGCTGAGTTAAAAAGAAAGACACACTCGCTGCTAGTTGAGATAGAAGCACGCAAGAAAGCTGAGATTGAATCAAGGGATCTTTCAAGATTCCCTGAAGAAAACCCTAATCCAGTTCTTCGTTTACAAAAAGACGCTAAGATCATTTATAGAAATAATGCGGCAGTTAATTGTTTATTTTCTGAAGGAAATGCTGTTGGATCAAGACTGTCTGATTTATGGAAATATGAAGTTAATAAAGCCCTCGACACAAACAATATTAGATTATTAGAAGCAGAAATAAGCGATAGAATATTTGAATTTACAATTTCTCCGGTAAAAGAAGGAGAATATGTAAATGTTTATGGAAGAGACATTACATTAGGCAAGAAGGCGCAGCAAGAACTTGAGGAAACAAACAGGACACTCGAGAATAAAGTTAAAGAAAGGACCAAAGAACTGGAAATACTGAACAATGACCTTAAAGCTTTTAATTATTCTGTATCTCATGACCTAAGGACACCTTTAAGAAGTTTAAGCGGCTTTAGCACAGTACTTATTGATAAACATACAAATTCTTTACCTGCAGAAGATATAGATTTATTGAAAAGAATAAATATTAGTGCTCTTCGAATGGGGAAGATCATTGATTCTTTGTTAAGGCTGTCACAAATAACACAAAATAAGCCGCTTGCAGTTAATATTGACATAAGCTCCATCGCAAAAAACATCGCGAAAAGCCTTAAAGATCATGAGCCTGACAGGAAGGTTGAATTTATAATCCAAGAAGGGTTAAATACTTTCGCGGATGAAGAACTAATAATGCTTGTTCTTGAGAACATTATCGGTAATGCCTGGAAGTTCACCGAAAGAGTCGATGATCCGAAAATAGAAATCGGGTCTAAAAGAATAGAGAATAACACTGTTTTCTTTGTGCGGGATAACGGAAGCGGGTTCAATATGGAATATAAAGATAAATTGTTTGAAGCTTTTCAGCGCTTGCATGGGCCCAAAGAATTTCCGGGATTAGGGATAGGCCTAGCTATCGTAAAAAGGATCATTGTCCTTCACGGTGGAAAAATATGGGCTGAGTCAGAACCAGATAAAGGGGCAACATTCTATTTTTCATTTATGAATAATACAGGTTAAAAAGGTACTTTCTTAAACACAAAATCTTAATAATTCTTTAAATTTATTGAAATAGCAGGAGGCTAATATGGAAAAGATCATACTACTGATTGATGACAATGAAGATGATGCAAAATTAACAAAAATGTCACTTGAATCCAATAATATTGCAAATCAAGTAATAGTTATCGATGATGGGGCAGATGCATTAGAATATATTTTTTGCCAAGGCAAATACGCTCAACGTGATATTACAGATATACCCGCTGTTATATTGCTCGATATTAAACTGCCTAAAGTAAGTGGCTTGCAGATACTTGAAAAAATAAGAGCTGATAAGAGAACTAATAAATTCCCTGTAGTCCTTCTAACCTCTTCAACAGAAGAAAAGGACATGATTGAAGGATATGAAAAAGGGTGCAACAGTTATATTTGTAAACCTGTTGATTTTAAACAATTTGCTGAAGCAATAAAACAATTGGGTTTATATTGGCTTGTTCTTAACAAAATCCCTAATAATATTATATGAAAAAGATATTTTAAACCATGACAAAACAAATTAGAGTACTTATCATTGAAGACTCTGAGGATGATTGCCTTTTGTTGTTAACAGAACTTAAAGCTGGCGGATATGAACCTGTTTATGAGCGAGTATGTGATCGCCAGGCAATGGAAAGGATGCTCTCTGAGCATGCATGGGATATTCTCTTGATAGATTACATCATGCCCCAATTCGGTGCTATTGAAGCTTTAGGTCTTGTTAAGAAAATGGGCCTAGATATCCCTATGATAGTTGTCTCCGGCACAATAGGCGAAGAAACAGCAGTAGCTGCCATGAAAAAAGGCGCGCATGATTATCTTATGAAAGATAATCTAACCAGGTTATGTTCAGCTATTGAGCGCGAAATGAGAGAAGCTGACATAAGAAAAGAACATAGGGTCGCTCAAGAATCCGTCGCCAGATATGCTTCTATTGTTTCAAGCTCAAGTGACATGATGGCCCTAGTTGATACAAACTATAGATACCTCGCTGTAAATTGTGCTTATGTAAATGCGTTTGGAAAACTTAAAAAGGATGATGTGCTCGGAAGACCGGTCAATGAAATGTTTGAAAAGGATTTATTTGAAACAGCGATAAAGCCTAAAATAGACCTTTGCCTGACAGGCAAAGATGTAACACATGAAGACTGGTTTATTTTTTCAAGCTACGGAGCTAGATTCTTGCTAACTAAATACTCGCCTTTTAAAGATGCAGACGGAAAATTAAAAGGCGTTGTTATCATTATGACTGATATATCCGCTAAAAGGAGAACTGAAGAAGCTCTTATTATTGCCAAAGAAATGGCCGAAGCGGCAAACCAAGCAAAGAGCGCTTTTCTTGCGAACATGTCACACGAGATCCGAACGCCCATGAATTCGATCATTGGATACTCAAAATTACTTGAAAAAGCAGATCTAACAGAAACTGAAAAAGAATACGTAAAGATCATCCGGGAAAATGGCGATTTTTTGATAAAATTACTCAGCGATATTTTAGATATTTCTAAGATCGAAAAAGGAAAATTCAAAATTGACGTTAAAGAGGTCAGCCTTAAACACACGCTAAAAAATGTCGTCAAATTGTTTGAGCATCTAATCAGAATAAAAGGGCTTGGCTTTCATTATGAGTATGATGAAAAAATACCATCCATTATTAGGTGCGATGAGCTAAGAGTACAACAAATCTTAGTGAACCTAATGAGCAATGCCCTGAAATTCACAGAAAAAGGAGAAATAAGCCTTTTATCTAAATTCGATAATAAAAATAAATGTGTTGAAATAACGATCAAGGATACCGGCATTGGAATATCACCAAATAACCATAGATCGATATTTGGATCTTTTAATCAGGTAGACATGACAATAACTAAAAAATATGAAGGCGCCGGTATTGGCCTGTTCATTTCTAAAAAATTGATCGATCTGATGGGCGGGCATATTGATCTGGTGTCAGAGCTTGGCAAGGGAAGTGCATTTACGATAACCTTGCCCGCCGATAAGCATGAGATGGCCTTAACCAGTTCAGAAGAAAAAGATGCTGCCTTTGAAACTTGTATGCCTGCCAATAAAGATACATTAAAGCATTTAAAGATATTATCAGTTGATGATGACGAAGGATGTTCAGCCCTTATGTGCATTTATTTAGATCAATTAGGTATTAAATCCGTGGATACAGCTTCTGATGGAGAAAAAGCTCTAGAAAAAATAAAGTACAACGACTATGACCTTATCTTAATGGACATAAAAATGCCTTTAATGGACGGCATTGATGCCACAAAGATCATTCGCAGAGATATCAGCAAAGATGTGCCAATAATAGCCGTTACAGCTTTTGCTATGCAAGAGGACCAAGATAAATATTTTGCTACTGGCATGAATGCCTTTTGCCCAAAACCCATAAACATAGACATGTTAAAACAACAAATATTTAATATTTGCAAAGCAAAATAGGAGCTAATTGCTTTTAGTATAAAGAAAGGTTCTTACCGGATGCTAAACGATATTAGGGTTTTATTATTAGAGGATAACGAAGACGACGCTTTATTGCTGATAAATGAGCTGAGAGCGGGCGGCTTTAATCCATTTTATGAACGTGTATGCGACAGGCAAGGAATGGAACGTATGCTTGATGATCGTGACTGGGACATCATTTGTTCTGATTACAAAATGCCTCAATTTAATGCTAGTGATGCCTTAAAAGTTATTTATAAAAGAGGCCTGGATATTCCTTTTATAATTATCTCTGGAACTATTGGCGAAGAGATCGCTGTTGACTGTATGAGAAAAGGCGCCCATGATTACCTCATGAAGGGAAGCCTTACAAGATTATGTTCAGCAATTAAAAGAGAACTGGCTGATTGTCAGGCAAGAAAAGACCGTGCACTTGCCCAAAACGCATTAAGGGAAAGTGAAAATAAGTACTATCAACTTTTTCAGAACGAATCAAGCGCTACTATTCTTTTTGATGCAGAAACCATGCAATTCATAGATGCAAACAAAGCAGCTTTAATGCTTTTTGGATATAAAAAAGAGGATTTCCTCAAATTGACAGTTATTGCTATTACCGATGAGAAAGATAAAACCCTGAGAACAATTAAAGAAATATCCCAAAACATTGAAGCTGCACGCTTTATCAAAGAAAGAAGGCTTAAAAAAAGTAACGGTTCTTTGTTCTTCGGACAAATAAACAGCGGCTCTTTTACTTCGAACGGAAGAAAGATAATTATTGGTGCAATAAAAGATATCACCATTCAAAGAGAAGCAGAAAAACAAATAGTATTACTTCAAAATCTTATTGATAATTCAAACGATGCCATATTCATTATCAATCCAATAGATTCCCAGATCATATAT
>MHHG01000027.1 GCA_001805965.1 Omnitrophica WOR_2 bacterium RIFOXYA2_FULL_38_17
CAAAACCATTTTCCAGGATAAAAGCTTGACTTTAAGACGGTTAAACCATGGGCCATCTTCGATCCTATAATTAAATAGCAGCCAATTTGGACAATTAACAAAATCTTCATTATAAATTATTTTGCCTGCAACCTCTGTTGGTAAGGTATTGTACACTCCGGCAATATACGTGCCTGGATAGTGAACCTTTGAGGCAGACGTCTCGGGAGTAGCTCCTCTTGTCCCAAAATAACCGTTACCTAAAGTGCAAAGAGCCTCTCTCAAGTTTTCTGCTTCAGGGTCAAATTTATCATATGAAAGCTTCCAACGACTCAACATCCCCCCTTTATAAAACAATATAGTTATTTAATATCTTTAAACCATTTATCTAGAACATCCGCCGTAACACCCTCAAAACTTTTAATAACAATATCCGCCCCGTTCTTTTTTAACTCTTCATCGTTCTCTTCACGCGCGATACCAACAACCAATTTAAAACCCCCGTTCTTTCCGGCTTGCACGCCAGAAACAGCATCTTCAAAAACAATTGCTTTTGATGGATCAGAGCCTACATTCTGTACTGCCTTAATAAAAATATCTCCTTGTGGCTTTCCCCTCAGGCCTAATTCAGCAGACACAACTCCATCCACTCT
Organism: Omnitrophica WOR_2 bacterium RIFOXYA2_FULL_38_17; assembly: GCA_001805965.1. Taxonomy (GTDB): domain Bacteria; phylum Omnitrophota; class Gorgyraeia; order Zapsychrales; family Zapsychraceae; genus Zapsychrus_A; species Zapsychrus_A unditaenarius. Next base: position 633 of record MHHG01000027.1, read on the forward strand.
TGTCTCAAAAAGATCCTCTATACCTGCAGATTTTAGGACAAACTGGCAATTCTTACTTGATGAAGCAACGCCGATCTTAACACCTTTGGCTTTTAATTCCTTGATAAGAGCAACGGCTGCTTTATAGCTGCTAACTCCCTCCTTGCCAAGGACTTCTCTGAATTTTATATTTTTTTTGTTCCCTAAACCACAAACCGATTCTTCATCAACCGCAGCACCTTTGTCTCCAAAAGGTAAATTTATGCCCCTGGATGCTAAGAAGCTTTTCACTCCTTGATATCGAGGTTTTCCATCAATGTAAGGCAAATAATCTCCCTTATAAGTAAACTCTTTGAACGGCTCTCCATCTCTGTCTGCCCTAAGCTTTAGATATTCATTGAACATTTCTTTCCATGCTGCAGCATGCACCAGCGCAGTTTTGGTAACAACGCCATCCAAATCAAAAATTGCAGCATCATAGCTAAGGCTTTTATGACCAGATTCCATTTGCATCTGCTAGCTTTCCCTTGATTAAAACACCTAAAAATCCCTGAAGATCCTGCCATGTTTTTAACGCCAACAGGCTTAATTGATAAGGCGCTTATGGCTCTTCGCCAAAAACATTTAGAATATCGAATGAATAATGATAAAGTATTATATTCTCAAGGCCTATACATTGCAAGGTTTTCCGACGAAACAACAGCCTTCTGTCGCTTAATCTTCAATTTCAACATACTCAGCTAATTTTGATATAGTTTTGTATCCTATTTTTCCGTCTTGTTTTAAACCATGCATTTTTTGAAAATCAATTACCGCCTGCTTTGTTTTTCTTCCAAATGTGCCATCTATTTTTCCATCATACAGATCAGCAACGCTTAAAATTTCTTGAATAAGAAGCATATTTAGCTTACCATCCTTAATTAAATTCTTGTCTTTAAACTCTACAAGCTTCGACCAAGTTTCATTATCAACTTTTCTTGTTTCTTTAAGCCCAACATCCTTCTGAAATCTTTCTACGGCATCTCTTGTTCTGATCCCCCACTTTCCGTCAATTACTCCTGGATCATAACCGTATATTTTCAATAGAACCTGAATGTCTTCGATGGTATGATTGGACTCATTGAGCTCAATCTCCCCGACCAGCTCTTTTTCATCTGCCCCCTCTTTGTCCAATGTTCGGTATAAAGCATCACAGCCACCAAGGGTAAGCAAGGAAAGCAATAAACTGTTAAATAAGAGCATCTTTGCGTTTTGATTCATAAAAATTCCTTTGATGAATAAAAAACTATTTCTTTAATATTTTTTGTCCATATACTATGATTATTAATATGTACCAGGAAATAACACATAGCTTTACAAGCAAAAAATCCTTACTGAGAACAATTCAAAACGACAATATTGTTTATTACTGGTTTTCTTTGCTGTTTTTAAATAAGAGCCTTAGGGCCACTCTTTCACAAAACAAAAACACAGCCCTTTCTTACAAAGAATTCATTGCATCTTTATATTTTCGTTTTATTCTGGTCTTTTTCTTAGCACTCTTTGCTTCAGCAATGTTGTTCCACGTATTTTCAGACATCTATTGGGCCGTTCTCTTGCCTGTAATAGCGCTATACTTAAGCGCACAAAAAAAAGGCTTTAAAGCTTTCTGTAATATTTTTGAAGAATTTATCAATCAAAATTTTGATTCAGATTCTTTGCAAAAAAAAACCTTATATCAAATTGGCGAATTCTATGGCGACAGGTATGCGATCCATTCCCTCGTAGATACCTTACAGCGCAATATTAAAACTTATACTTATTTTTTTGGAATATCTTTTGTTTTTTTGGTTTTTATTTACCCGATCAATACCCTCGTCACTTGTCTTGGATTGCTCACAACAGTTCTCATAATAAGAATTTACTTCAACACCTTCTCTCTTCTAAGACATCTACAGAACAACAAATAAAGAAACCGCTATAGCGACAAAACACTTGATACCAAAAGAAGACGTTGAAAAGAAATAAAACAGCGTGATCACATAAGCCATAAAAGAAGTGAGCTTTTCATTAAGATTCTTATGCTCAAAGACAATTTGGTCCAAAGAATAGCTGCTCCAGTTCAAATTAAGAAGCTTATCCTGCTCTAACATTCTTTGATAGAGCTTTGACCCTGGCAAAGGCGTTAGCAGCCCTACTGATGTGATCGTTGGCCTCAATTTAAAACAAAATTTCCACAAGTCCAACAAGCTTTTGTAATTGTCTTTCTCAAAACCAAAAATAAATTGCGCATCTATTTGAATGCCTTTTTTCATGATCTTTTTACTCAGCTCCAAATATTGATCTGCCATAGAGAACTTGCCTTTTTTTTCTTTTTCTATCGAAACAGCCGCGATCTCATATCCAATAAGCAGCTGAATACAGCCGCTTCTCTTGACTAGATCCAACACTTCATCATCTTTCGCAATATCTATGCTGGCTGAGCCGCTCCATGAAATGTTCATCTTTTCTAAGGCCTTGAACAATTCAATGGAATATTTTGGCTCAGCATAGATGTTATTGTCCAGAAAAAGAACCGTCGATTTGTTCATCTTAAAATTTTCTAAGATCTTAATAACATTCTCTATTGGCCTATGCCGTATCTTTTTAAAAGTCATGCTCGGAATTACACAAAAATCACAACTGAATTTACATCCTCTTGTTGTCTCGATCTGTATGATCCTTTGCCTTTCTGCAACATCTATAATATATTCATCCACCTTTTCATAAAAATTATCCCTTGGCTCTCCATAATACTTTTGCTGCAAGCGATCATTTTCATAATCCTGTATAATTTTATCCCAAACACTTTCAGCCTCTCCAATCACAACACTATCACAAAAACACAATGCCTCATCAGGTAAAAACCCTGCGTGGGCACCACCCATTATGACTTTAGATCCCCGTGCTCTAAACTTTTTTGCAATTGAATAAGCCTCGTACACATTTGAGGAAAAGGATGTTATTGCTACTAGCTTTCCGGGCATATATTCTTCTGGCAGCAAATCAACATTAGAAAATGTTTTCACTGCATAATCTTTTGGAGTTAACGCTTTAAGAACAAAGAAAAGCCAAGGGTTTTTTGGATACAGAAAAGTATGAATGTAGCTTAAAAACCCTTTCGGTTTTGGATTTATCAAATAAAGCTCTTTAGCATTTGGATCTGCAATATATGTTTTTCTGTATGGATAAACTGCAAAGTATCCTAAATATAAAAATAAATATAGCTGGATATATTTCGAAAAAAGCAAAGTAACTCTAGCAATCTCGATCTCTTCAAGATCAATAAATTGTGGAATATAAAAAAGGCCTACGTCGATAAAATACAGGACGAGTATAAGCAGAAACTCTTTTACTTCAATTGGTGGGCTCTTTGAACAACCTTCGTTGCCCTGCAGTTTTTTTGCTTTAACTATAAAAAACGCTATTAAAGGATACGTTAATATTTGAAAATGATTTTTAGCATATAGAAAATCCCAGCCATTAAAATAGTTCAAATTAAAGGAAAAGACCATATCGACAACAATGATTAATGCAAGATAAGCTATATACGTCCAGAAGTATTTCTTGCAACTCAAAAGAAACCCTTTAATATCTAATTGATAGCGCTCATCTATAAGAAAATTAACACATGTTGCAAAGATTCCGCCATAAAAAAATGTTTTCGCAACTAGAAAGACAGGCGCAACATACAGACCAGCACCAAAAGCCACAAGCCTTGCAAATGCAACATCAAGCATATATGCAATAAAGACAACAATAAAAGCTTTGTTGGCAAGACGCGATATTCTTTTATTTAAATTCATAATAAAAAATTATAAATATTAATACTAATCCTTCAGAACTATAATACCAATAAAATCAATCTATGCAACATACATAAACGCCTTTTACTGACATCTTAATCAAGGAAAAAGTATTGCAAACGTATTGTCATAAATTTTGTTTTATGCTATCTTATCTGAAAGTAATGCTTTTAACAAAGGATATCAAATGAACAATAAAAACATCCTTATTGGCGCTTTTATAATAATTCTTCTGTTTATTAATTTTGTTTTTAGGCCTTTTCTTCACAAAAGAGAATCGTTTAGGATTGTTGACAAAGTCTTATCCCTTTGGGAAGAAGGTGATATTCCATCCTCATATTTCTATTGGGACAACCCAAAGAAAATGCCTCCGGTAACCAGACTTCTCTCTCATGAAATCATTAAGAAAGAATTCTACAAAAAAGACAGAAAAAACCGTTCAAAAGTAACCGTTATCGCGGATTTCGGAAAAAACGAAAATTTGCCCGCAGGCAAGTGGATATTTGAATTAAGCTATACCGATATTGGCTGGAAAATTGTAGAATTCTACACAGTCAGATAAAACTCATATTGTTTTGTCAATAAGGCTATCAAACAATTATTCTTGCATCAACCGCAAAGCTTCCTTCATCATTTGAGATCAATGGATTGATATCTATTTCCTTAACAAGCGGTGCTAATTTCTGCACCGAACATAAAGTTTGAATTATCGACTCTTTATGTGCTTTCATGCCTCTAAAACCATTTAGCACTTTTTGGCCTTTAATTGACGCGATCAGTCGTTCTGCCTCGATCTTGCCAAATGGAACAACTCTAAACGAGACATCCTTCATTAGCTCAACAAAGACCCCTCCCAAGCCGAACATAACCACCGGACCGAATTGGGGATCTATGCTCATGCCAATAATACATTCTATGCCCTTGGTCATCTGTATCATATTAACCCCCAGAAGCTGTGCATTCGGAGCTAACTTGGGAATATTTGTCATCATACTGTTAAATTTGACCCTGATCTCTTCCGCATCAGAAATATTTAATGCAACGCCTCCGACATCCGTCTTGTGAATGATATCAGGTGACGCAATTTTCATTGCTAATGGATACATTCCTTCTGCCTTTTCGATTGCTTCTTCAACCGTTCTCGCAAATGCCCATTTGGGAGTAGGAACTCCGCATTTTTCCATAATCTCTCTTGCTTCATGCTCAAGAAGCAAAGACCTGCCTTCTTTTTTGATCTTATTGATCATGTCAACAACTTCTTGAGGAGCCTTTTCCTGCCCGGGAACATCTTTAGGCCTATTACAAATATCTTTCCAAGTATGCAGGATCTTTAAAGCAGAAACTGCCTGATCCACTGAATCATAAGCCGGTATATTATTTTGACTTAAAAAATGAAGCGCACTTCTAGATCTTTCGCCTCCAACAAATGCTGCAACAATAGGCTTGTTTCTTTCAACCGTTCTATACTCTTCGGCAACTGCTTTAGCGATATCCAAAGGATCTGTTACTGCTGTTTCACAATACAGCACAATGACACAATGGATCTTATCTTCTTCAAGTGATATCCTTATTGCTTTTCTATAACCTTCAACGCCTGCCCCTCCTGTTATATCAATAGGATTTTTCGTGCTGCCAAAGTCAGGCATTGTTTTTCGAAACTTCTCTTCTGTCCAAGCTACGTCTTCCAGTAATTGAATACCTGCCTCTTCACACGCATCAGTTGTTGATACACCTATGCCTCCTCCATTTGTGATCACAATTGTTTCTTCTCCCTGAGGCAGAGGAAGCGCAAACGCCCTTGCCCAGCCAAAAGCATCCGTAAAAGAGCTCGCTCTTAATGCTCCCATTTGTTTAAATGCCGCATCAAAAATACCATCCGCGCCTGCCAAAGATCCTGTATGGGACGCTGCCGCTTTTGCGCCCCTTTGTGAACGTCCTACTTTTAAAACAATGACAGGCTTTTTAATTTCCGTGTTTAAAAATTTGCGCCCGTCTTTAAGGCCCTCCATGTAAATAAGAACAACGTCAATATTATCATCATTGTTAAAATGCTCTATTAGGTCTTTTTCATCAACATCTGCTTTGTTTCCAAGGCTGACTAAAGAGCCTAAGCCAATGCTTTCCATAACTGTCCAGCCCATCAAAGCAATGGCCAGTGCGCCGCTTTGGGAGACAAAAGCAATTTTTCCCGACAAAATATCCTGAGGGCCGAAACTTGCATTCAGCTTAAGGGGAGTATATAGAAATCCTAAAATGTTAGGTCCTATAAAAGCCATCTTGTTTTCGTCGGCTATTTTTTTGATCTTTTCCTCGTCGGCATGATTTCCCACTTCAGCAAATCCTGATGTGATGATAGCAACATTTTTTACTTTCTTTTTGGCGCATTCTTCCATTGTTGCAACCACAAAAGGGGCTGGAATAGTAATAACCGCAAGGTCAATATCTCCTGGGACATCTGAAACGGACTTGTATGATTTTTTCCCCAAGATCTCATCATCTTTTGGATTAATAGGATATATCGCGCCTTCAAAACCACCGGCGATAACATTGTTCAGTATCTGATATCCTATTTTTGAAGGATTTGCGGACGCGCCAATAACCGCGACGCTTTTAGTATTAAAAAACCCTTCTAGGTTCTTCGAGTAAACAGCTTGTTTTTTCATTGTTTTTTCCTTTTGTAATGCTCTATTTATAATAATAAAAACTAGACTATTCTAACAAATAAGATTTTCATTGCCAACAGTTAATAAAAAATAGTGTGCCTAAAACCCGCAATTTCTGTAAAAACAGGCTCTGTCATCCTTCTCTTACAGAATAACTGTTTTTTTTCAATATCTGGCTGCCTTCACCTGACAACAGAAACTTGAGAAATGCCCGGCCACCATCTTTTTTCTTTACGCTATAAACTAAAATAAACTTGCTAATAATTTGTTGAGAGTCTCTGTCAAAAAGCTCAAACTCTTTTTTCTCATACAATTCCCCTGCGCTAAGCTTGTCCGCATCCGGCAAACCTAACTGGTCCGCCAATATAACCCTATATTGTGGGTACATTTGTTCAAAAGAGCCCTTGATTGCTATAAAAGAGCTATCCATTCTTTTGTCAAACAGCACTGTAATTATATTCTGCTGTTGTTTTACGATCTTGGACATCTTATAAACATCTCCCCGGGTATAAAGGCTAACAGATACTACTGCTACAACAAGTGAAGACGCAAACATTTTGAGTATTTGTAGTTTAGTTAACTTCATTTTGCTAATGCCCCTCTCCTTTTATCATTGCGATTGCATGGGTAATGAGTCCAGAGATCGCACCAATGGATTCCTCTGCCCCTTTGAGGCTTCCAGGGAGATTAACAATAATTGTCTGACCCTTAATGCCCGCAACCCCTCTTGATAAATAAGCTGCCTTGGTTTTTTTGGCTCCTTCTGCTCTAATACATTCTGACAATCCCGGAATCACTCTTTCAACCACTTTTAACGTAGCCTCTGGCGTATTATCTCTGGGGCCAAAGCCTGTTCCTCCCACTGTTAAAATCAAATCTGTTTTTTTTTCTTTTAGTGCCGAGTTCAGCTTGTCAATAATTTGTGAAGATTCATCTGAGACAATTTCATAAAAAACAACTTCATACCCTTCATTTTTCAAAAATGCAGCAATACTTTTACCGCTAAAATCATTATCAAAAGTCCTTGAATCGCTGACTGTCAACACCCCGATTTTGATATCTTTGAAACTATCTAAATCATGCCGCATTCAACACCTTAAAGTCCTTTTCTGATTTATAGGATATGCCCTGACTTTGTCCAACACTTGCTCTTGTTATCTTGATAACTGAATTAGGATAAACAGCCCCTCCTTTAAGAACCCTCGCAAAAAATCCTTCTCTAGGCATAATACAATCACCTGTTCGATAAAAAATACTGCAAGGAGCAGGACATTCTTTTCCTATGCGCGAAACCTGCAAAACCACGTCTTCCGCAATTTCGATTATATCATTGAGCATTAATTCCAAAGAATCTATCCCTTTTGTTGTAATATTTTCCGCGAAAGATCCTGGCATCAACACAATATCTTTTTGATGATCGCTCATCTTTTCTTTTAAAGCTCGCTTCTGTTTCTCGATGCTTTCTAATGCCAGGAAGCTGACCTGCCTCGTTTCATCATCAGGAGCAGAATGAGCATCGCTTTGTATTCCTATGCCCTTAATCAAAACTGCTTTCCTAACTGGGGTTTTGCCGATTCCCTTTTTTTCGCTTATATTAACAGTGCAAATCTCTCCAAATCCTACAACAATATTTTGATTTTCAACACGCTCACGCTCTCTTATAGGCACCGTCTTTTCCCCCGCTTTTCTCTAGTAAGCATATTTCCTCAATACATATTTCCTTGTTAAACATTTTTAGCATATCATAAACGGTAAGCGCTGCTATAGCTACTGCTATCATCGCTTCCATTTCGATGCCGGTCTTGGCTGTTGTCTTTGCTATAGATTCTATACGAATGCCGCCTTTTTCAAAACAAAAAGATAATCCTACTTTATCAATTTCAATATTATGGCATAAGGGTATTAGTTCTTCAGTTTTTTTAGCAGCCATTATCCCTGCGATTCTAGCCGTTTCAATAATATTGCCTTTAGGGGCCTTGTTATTCTTGACCATCACAATAAGCTCATTATCCATTTTTACAAATGCCGTAGCTTTTGCGACCCTCAGCGTCTTATTTTTTTCACTTATATCGATCATCCCTAAAGATACTTCTTTTTTATCCATTTTATCCCCCGACACTGCTCATTTCAACATGATGATCAATGACTGCGCTCTTTTTGTTATGTTTATGTTTGTCGGCAATAATATCTATTAACAGTTCTCTTATTGTTTCATCTGATGCGCCGTTTCTTACCAGTCCTTTAACATTATATAAATAGCCTGAGAACAGGCACGGGGCAATTCTTCCGGCACTGTCCATCCTCAAGCGGTTACATTCCCCGCAAAAGTGCTTGCTTAAATTACTAATAAATCCGACAGTGCCTTTTGCCTCTTTTAACCTGAAATATTCAGCCGGACCATTACCGACGACATTCCCTTCAGGCAACAGCCCTCCATATTTACTAACGATCATTTCTTTTGCCTCTGAGCTGCTGAGCAATCCATTTTGCTGGACCTTTAAACGATTTGACGTCCTAAACAGTTCAATGAACCTGACATCTATTTTATGATTAATTGTTAATTTTGCAAAATCAAGTATCTCATCCTCATTGATTCCTCTAAGTAAAATCATATTCAGCTTTAGTGGAAAAATGCCAACATCAATTGATTTTTCTATTCCTTGCCATACCTGCCCAAAGCAATCCCGGCCAGTGATCTGATAAAATCTTTCGCGCCTTAAAGTATCAAGGCTTATGTTGATCCTGTCCAAACCGCTTCTCTTGAGCTCTTCAACAATATCATAAAGAAAAACACCGTTTGTAGTTAAAGAAACCTCCTCGATCCCGTCGATCTTTTTAAACAAGCTGACTGCCGTACAAATATCCTCTTTTATTAACGGCTCTCCTCCTGTGAGCCTTATCTTGCTTATACCAAGACCTGCTAAAATCCTGACAACCCTCACTATTTCTTCTAACCGTAAGATCTCACAACTATCAAGAAAATGTTTTTTTTCTAGAGGATTACAATAAAAGCAGTTCAAATTACAATTATCTGTCAGGGAAAGCCTTAAGTAATCTGTTTTGGTTTTTATTTCCATGTAAAATATTTAACTCTCTGTCCTTCGACAATCCTTGCAACATTCTCTTCAACCTCCATAAAACCTTCAGAATCTGACAAAGTTTTTATATCAGCTGACTCATAATTTGTTGAAGGACACAAAAGACAATCCGATCCGCTTTTTTCTATTGTTACAAGAACAAAATGCCTTCTTGATGAATCTTGTTGAACAAAAGTTTTTTGCAGAATTCCTTCTTTAAATGCCGGCAAATAATTTTTTATTCCAGACAATTTAAGCATAGCCGTTCTAACATAGATCATGTATGTTAAGAACACAGAAATTGGATTTCCGGGTAACCCAAAGACAAGTGTCTTGTTCTTTTTGCCAAAATACAAAGGCCTGCCGGGCTTAATACTTACCCTATGAAATATTTCCTGTACACCAAGATTTTTTAACACTTCCGGAACCAGGTCAAACTCTCCTCTTGAAACACCCCCTGAGACCAATAGAACATCGCTATTTAGGCCAGAGCCAAAAGAGCTTTGCATTTCAGCCTCTATGTCTCGAACAACAGAATATGACTCAAGGTCAAAGCCATCCTCTTTAATCATCGCTTTTAACATGGGGCCATTAGTGTTAAATATTTCGTTGGCACCTAAAGATCCCCCTATCTCAACGATCTCGCCGCCAGTGTTGACCAACGAGACCTTTGGCTTTTTGCACACAGAAACTCTTGCTTTTCCAACGGAGGCAATTGCAGCTATATTTGATATTGAGAGAACAGTCCCTTTTTTTACAACTAAATCCCCAGCTTTAATATCATGGGCCTTGTTACAAATATTTTCACCTTGCTCTAGCCTTTTGAGCACTTCAACAAGCCCTGTCGCTTCCTCCTCTTTTGTATCCTCTACCATAATTACGCTATTAGCCCCTTTTGCCAAAGGCGCACCCGTCATAGTTTTAACACACTCTCCCTTTTGTATCGTCCCTAAAAATTCTTCACCGGCGGAAACAAACCCAATGTTCTTGATCTTATTCCCAATATTCTGAGTATCTTCTGCCAACAAAGCATATCCATCGCGAATAGATTTATCAAAGGGCGGCATATTGAGAAGAGAAACAACATCCTCCTGCAGCAAAAAACCAACAGCATCCTCAGTCCTTACCGAGCAACTATCTAAATTATTTGTGTTATGTAACAGCAATTCTATTGATTCTTTGAAACTTATCATATTATATCTAACCCTACGCCTTTGATTTTATATATTACTTATACTATTCCTCTTTTTCTATTCTGCAATAAGAAATTACGCACATAAAATATCCGGTCAAAACCATATAAACAAGCAAGGGACACAAATATATGTGTCCCTAAAAATAATTCCAACTGATCTTTGCATCAGATAAATTTTTGTCCTTAGCCTTGCTCTATTTTTTTGCAATTTTTGCCCATGAATCCCGCAATGTAACCGTCCTGTTAAAAACAAGCTTCTCTTCATTGGATTTAGGATCAACACAAAAATAACCCAATCTTTCAAATTGAAAATTACTGAACACTTTGGCTTCAGCTAAAAATGGTTCAACATAACAGTTATCCAAGACTTCCAATGATCCTGGATTTATGCTATCCAAAAGACTTATGGTATCTTTAGCTTCTGCAGGATTCTCGTCAACAAAAAGCCTGTCATAAAGGTTGACCTGGGCCTTCTTTGCGTGTGCAACAGAAACCCAATGAATAGTTCCTTTGACTTTTCTTCCGTCAGGTGAATTCCCTCCTTTGGTTGCAGGGTCATAAGAACATCTTAATTCAACGATCTCGCCAGTATTCTCATCTTTTATGACTTTTTCACACTTGATAAAATAAGCATATCTCAGCCTGACTTCTTTTCCAGGAGCCAGTCGGAAAAATTGTTTGTGTGGTTCTTCCTGAAAATCATCTCTCTCAATATAAAGTTCCCTTGAAAATACAACCTGCCTTGTCCCTGCCGCCATATCTTCCGGATTGTTTATTGCCTCCAGAGCCTCTGTGGATCCTTCAGGATAATTCTCTATGACAACTTTAAGGGGCCTTAATACCCCCATGACTCTCAGCGCCCTCTTGTTTAAATCCTCTCTTAAACAATGCTCCAAAAGAGCAACGTCAACAGTGCCTTCAACTTTGGCAACACCTATTCGCTCACAAAAATCCCGTATAGATTCAGGAGTATACCCTCTTCTTCTTAGCCCTGTAATTGTCGGCATACGAGGATCATCCCAGCCAGAAACTATTTTTTTCTCAACCATTTCAAGCAATTTTCTTTTGCTCATCACTGCGTAGCTCAGGTTCAATCTTGCAAACTCAATTTGCTGTGGATGGTAAACATTTAGTTGATCCAAAAACCAATCATAGAGCGGTCTGTGATTTTCAAACTCTAATGTACATATTGAATGAGTAATGCCCTCAATAGAATCCGACAAGCAGTGGGCAAAATCATACATAGGATAAATACACCATTCTGTACCTGTGCGATGATGCGGCTCCCTGAGGATACGATAAATAACAGGATCTCTCATATTGATATTAGGCGAAGACATATCTATCTTTGCTCGCAGAACACATGATCCTTCTTCAAATTCTCCATTCTTCATCTTTTCAAAAAGCTCAAGGTTCTCTTGGGGCATGCGATTTCTGTAAGGGCTGTCTTTGCCTGGCGCCGTCAACGTCCCTCTATATTCTCTAATTTCATCCGCATTTAGGTGATCAACATATGCCTTGTTTTTTTTGATTAGCTCAACAGCTGCTTCAAAAAGTTTTTGATAATAATCTGAAGCATAAAAAAGGTTTGCACCCCAATCAAAGCCCAGCCATCGCACATCTTCCTTGATCGATTCAACATATTCCTCTTCTTCTTTGGTAGGATTTGTGTCATCAAATCGCAAATGACAAACACCTTTAGGATGTTCAAGCGCAATGCCAAAATTAAGGCATATTGACTTGGCATGCCCAATATGAAGATACCCATTTGGCTCCGGAGGGAACCTCGTCACTATTCCATTTGTTATTTTGCCTGCAACAATATCGTTAGATATTTTTTGCCTTATAAAATCAACCGATTGTTTTTTTTCTTGTTCTATCATGCAATATTTTCATAGTTTATGGTCAGAAAGCCCTAAAAGGGCTTTCTGACAAGATCTGCCCCGTCTGGACTCGAACCAGAATACCAAGATCCAGAGACTTGTGTCCTACCATTGGACGACAGGGCAATTTATAAAATTGCCCACACAAATTTAAGTGCGGGCAATGTGCACGTTCAAATAAGATCCTCAAAATGTATCGTTACCACAAATTTTCTTGAAGCCATGCATCTGCTTTATAAAGCTCATTATCTTTTGACCTGAAACTTTCAATGTCTTTTTGCAGTCCATCCGTTGCGCCTCTAAAGGTTTCACATCCCTGCAGGGTTAACGTCATAATAAAAACAGAAAATATAATTAGTGGATATCTCATAAACCCTCCTTGAATATCTATTTAAAAGCCTCTTTTAGCCTTTTTACAGTCTTTGCTTTTCCTAAGACCACCATAGTTTCAAACAACCCCGGCCCAATATCGCTTCCTGTTAAGGCAACCCTAATTGGATGAACCAGATCGGCTGTATTTATTCCAAGATCCTCTGTAACAGCTCTAAAAACCTGTTCCGCATTATTAAGGTCAAAGACCTCGACAACACTAAGCCTTTCTGCCAGAAAACAAAACTCTTTTTTCCTGTCATCTGAAAAATACTTTTTATAAAGGCTTTCTTCTATCGTAATATCATCAACAAAAACAAAGCCTGCCCTATCAATAAAGTCCAGCAATGTGGGCAACCTTGCTTTGTATAATCTTACAACACTTTTTAGATTTTGACTATTGAAATCCCTATTAATAAAGTTCTTTTCTATCAAAAAAGGGACAAGCAGCTCAACCAATTTTTCATCTTCCATCTGCTTAATATATTGTCCATTCAACCACCGAAGCTTATCCATTGAAAAAACAGCTGCAGCTTTATTGACTTTTTTTATAGAGAACGTCTTGATCGCATTTGAGATACTTATCTTTTCCTGATTATTGCCAGGAGACCATCCCAGCAGCAAAAGATAATTGACTAAGGCCTCTGCAATAAATCCGTTTGCCTTATAGTCGCTAACCGCAACTGCCCCCGTTCTTTTCGAAAGCCGGCCCCCATCTTCGCCCATAATAAGCGGTAAATGCGCGAACTTAGGAGGAGTAAATCCCAAAGCCTCATACATAACTATCTGCTTTGGCGTATTCGAAATATGATCCTCCCCTCTGATCACATGTGATATTTCCATTAAAGCATCGTCAACAACACAACAAAAACTATATGAAGGTGACCCGTCTGCCTTTATCAACACTTCATCTTTTAAAACCGGATTTCCTTCTTCATCAAGTACTGTTAAGCCATCCTCGCAGCGTACCATAAAATTCGCCGTATCAAAATTTATTTCTCCTCTGATCAAGTCATATATCTTGACCTCTTGCTTTGGCATTTTTAGGATTATGGCCCCTGAGCTATCATATGCCTTGCCTTCTTTCACTAGCTTTTGTGCGTATTCTTTATAAATTTCAAATCTTTCGCTTTGAAAGTAAAGCTCATCCCATTCTAAGCCAAGCCATTTCATGCTAGCTAGAATCTCGTCAACAAACTCCTTGGAAGACCTCTGGATATCTGTGTCCTCTATTCGTAAAACAAATTTGCCTTTTTGCGATTTAGCATACATCCAATTAAACAGTGCAGTGCGAGCACCGCCAATATGTAAATACCCTGTTGGGCTCGGGGCAAACCTCACTTTTATCATTTTACTTACCTTACACTTTTTATTGTATAAAAAAACACTACTGATAATTTAATCGACAAAACCTGACGACACTTTATATTTTTTTGATTAAATACGCAGACATTCTTTGGAAGAACTTAGTTAAAGAGGTGAGTTTTTCTCTTGATTTATTCTGACCAAACGCTCAACGATTTCTTCTAATCGCTTTTTTTCATCCTTATCAATATCTTCAAACTCTACTCCAATATCATAGAACAGAGGCTTTTTCTCTTCATCGCTTTTACGCTGCACATTCCAAACAATCTTACCTTTACACTTTATATGGTCTCCCAAATCCAACAAATCTAATTCAAGCTCTATTTCCGAAAACATCTTTATATCTTTTTTTAATATAAGACAAACACCGCCAACTCCCATGTTCTCAGTATGCGTCAAAAGAACATCTTCTGACTCTTCTGATCCCCTTATTACAACCAAACAAGGATAGTTAACACGAGGAAATTTACGCCTATTTAATCCATCCCATCTTCCCATCAAACAACTCCTTTAGTTATTAGCGCTGCTTTTTTAATTATTTTTACTATACCATAAAAAGCTTTTTAACATACAGGAAAATTTATAATTTAACAAGCATTGGCCTTTAACAAAAGATGTTCTCCTTTAAACTACCCTACCAGCCTTCTTTGAATCCTAACAATATTCTTAGCTAAACCTGTTACCTCGTCAACTTCAATAACAACGCCACATAGCTTTACATCATTTTCTGCTACCTGAAACTTTATTGGCATGCATTTTATAAAGCGCTCAATAATTTTTTCTTTATCCTGTCCAATAACAGAATCATAAGGGCCAACCATGCCTAAATCTGTAATATATGCCGTCCCTTTTGAAAGAATTGTTTCGTCCGCTGTTTGTATATGCGTATGTGTTCCTACAACAGCTGAAACATTACCGTTAACAAAATGACCCATAGCAACTTTTTCACTTGTTGCTTCTGCATGAAAATCCACAACAATAATATTTGTTTCTTTCTTTATCTCAGATAACAATGCTTCTACTGTACGAAAAGGACAATTCAAGCTGTATCTCATAAAAACCCTGCCAAGAACATTGACAATTCCAACCTTCTGGCCTGCAGCCGTCTTGACTATACACCACCCTTTACCCGGAACATCCTCGGGAAAATTAGCAGGACGGACAATATTATCAGAATCTTTTAAATATTCTTCTAATTCTTTTTGATCCCAAACATGATCGCCCAAAGATATAACATCACATCCCATCTTAAATAGCTGATTAGCTATCCTTGAAGTTAACCCTGATCCGCCTGCTGCATTTTCAGCATTAGCTATTACAAGATCTATGGAATATTCCTCTTTTAGAGAAGGCAATAATTCCTCAACTGCTTGCCTTCCTGGCTTACCAACAATATCTCCAAGACATAATATCTTCATAATATATTTTAATATTCTCTATAATATGACATTCACATACTATTTAGCGTATTCTACGGCTCTTTTCTCCCGCAAAACAATAACTTTTATCTGTCCAGGATATTCCATTTCTTCTTCTATTTTTTTGCGTATGTCTCTGGCAAGAACCAAAGATTCATCATCATTGATCTTGTCCGGATCAACCATGATGCGAATCTCCCTTCCTGCCTGCAAAGCAAATGTTTTGCTGACTCCTTTAAAAGAGTTCGCAATCTTTTCCAGGTTCTCCAGCCTTTTAACGTATGTCTCAAGAGTCTCTGCTCTTGCTCCCGGGCGCGCAGCGCTGATAGCATCTGCAGCACAAACCAAAATTCCATAAACATTTTTAGTCTCAACTTCTTCGTGATGGGATTCAATTGCACTAGCCACATCTTCTTGCTCGCCAAACTTACGGGCTAAAGTTCCGCCAACTATAGCATGAGTTCCTTCCATAACCTCTTGGTTTACAACTTTACCAATATCATGAAGCAAGCCGGCTCTTATTGCTATTTTTGTGTCTAACCCCATCTGAGACGCCATCGCTCCCATTAAGATCGCGACTTCTCTTGTATGTTGCAATCCATTTTGTCCATAACTAGTTCTATATTTCAGCTTACCAACTAATTTTAACAATTCCGGGTGCATTCCATGTACAGACAAATCGAAGGCTATCTTTTCACCCTCTTCCTTTACCGTACTATCCATTTCCTTTTTTGCCTTTTCTACAACTTCTTCAATTCTTCCCGGATGAATCCTTCCATCTGTAATTAAACTTTCCAAAGCAATCCTGGCTATCTCTCTTCTATACATATCAAACCCTGAGATCGTTACAGCTTCAGGCGTATCATCAATAATAACATCCACTCCAGCAGCTGCCTCTAAAGCCCTAATATTCCTTCCTTCGCGACCAATGATCCTGCCTTTCATTTCGTCGCTTGGCAACATAACAACTGTTACCGTAGATGCAGAAGTATGGTCTGAGGCGCATCTTTGTATCGCTGTTGAGACTATCTGTCTGGCTTTTTTATCACATGTCTCTTTTATCTCTTCCTCTGCTTTTCGTATCCTAGTTGCTTTTTCATGTACGATTTCTTCATCCAATCGCGATAAAAGTAACTTTTTAGCCTCTTCTTCAGACATTGAAGAAATTTTCTGCAATCTCTGTTTTTCTTCCTCTATCATCTTGCTAAGCTCTGTGTTCTTAGCCTGAACCTCTTTTTCATTCTTATGTAACTCTTCTACCCTCGCGGTAATATCTTTTTCCTTCTTTTCAAGAAGATCCACCCTTTTGTCTAAATTTTCCTCTTTCTGAATAAGCCTTTTTTCTACAATTGCAATTTCTTCTCTTCTATCCTTTGTTTCCTTATCAAAATCTTGCCTTAGCTTGATAACCAAATCTTTGCTGTGCAGTTCAATTTCTTTTTTTTGGTTCTCAACTTCATTTTTTGCTGATTCCAGCAATCTTCTTGCTTTTTCCTCAGTTTTTCTTTGCTTTTTACCTGCAAAGAACCATCTTAAGAAATATCCTGCCAAAAATAGGCCAACAGCAAAGACAGAAAGAATTACTCCTTGCGGATATATATTTGTATCTCCTAACATTCTCTTTTCTCCTCTCTAAGAACTAAAACAATCATTGTTAATGATGTCTATGACTCCATTACTGAACGCAACAGTGCGCATGGTTCTTTTGTTTTTAAATTTTAATAGAAGGATCGCTGCTAAAAAACGGTCTAGCTGTTAATTGGTTAGAACATGACGAACCGGCACATCATGTTTATCTGTGGGTAAGTTATCAACTATTTGAAAATCAAAAGCAAGGCCAACCGTAGGAATGTTTGCAGGTATATCTTTCAAAAAACGGTCATAGTATCCCCCCCCTCTGCCCAGACGATTATTGTTTTTGTCAAAGGCAATCCCGGGAACTATGATCATATCTATATCCTTGAAAGATAGAACTTTAGATTCTTTTGTTTGTTTAATACCATAAGGACCATCTTCTAAATCTGCGTTTAAATCCTCTGCCAAAGTAGAATACATTATATTCTTTTCTTTGATAATTTTTGGCAGACCAATTCTTTTTCCTAATTGTTGTGCTCTTTTAATCATTTCAATTGTTTCTACTTCCCCTAAAAATGCATAATAAAACAAAACCGTTACTGCATTTTGAAACTCTTGCATTTTTAAAAGCCTGTTAAGAATTACCAAGCTTTTAGCTGACCGCTTTTCCTCCTCCTGATTTCTTAAAAGCGTTATTATCCTTTCCCTAATAATCTGTTTTTGTCTAAACACTGAACTTCTTTCAACCTCTAAAAACAACTTTAACACTATGAAATATTATATTTTACTTAAATTGTACTAATGTCCTCAAATACGACAAACCTTTACATTGTTTATTTGAGTTTTTATATTATCATCTTTTCATCAAAGATACAACCGCAATTTTAAAAGCTACTACTACCTTATAAATCATTTATTTTCACTATCTTACGTTCCTTAAGAGTCTTTCAGCTTTTCCATTCTTTCTTTAATTTTTCTCTCATAACCAAGCTCTCCAGGATTATAATATTTTGCATTTAAAGGCATGTATTCTTGCTTAATATAATGATCTTTATAATCATGTGCATATTTATAATCTTTTTGACGCCCAAGACTTTTAGCTCCTGCATACGAGGCATCTTTCAAGTGAACGGGAACTTCCTGGATTTTTTTATTCTTTACATCCTCCAAAGCATTATTAATAGCCATATATGCGGCATTTGATTTTGGTGAACAAGCCACATAAATAGCCGCCTGAGCCAGAGGGATCCTAGCCTCCGGCATGCCAATGAATTCTGATACCTGCAATGCGGCATTGGCCAAAACCAATGCCTGCGGGTCCGCATTTCCAACATCCTCAGCCGCGCAAATACATATCCTTCTGGCAATAAATCTTGGATCTTCACCGGCATATATCATTTTTGCCATCCAATAAATTGCGGCATCAGGATCAGACCCTCTCATTGATTTAATAAACGCAGATGCTGTGTCATAATGGGAATCTCCATCTTTATCATAAACGACTTGCTTCCTTTGAATTGATTCTTGTGCAATATTTAAGTCAAAATGTATCTTGCCATCTTTAGATTTTGGTGTAGTTGAGCACCCTATCTCCAAAGCATTGAGGGCTCTTCTCGCATCTCCATCACAAACCTCCGCAAGAAAATCAAGCGCTGCCGGCTTTACTTTTATGGGCAGCTTTCCAAGCCCTCTTTCTTTATCCTTTAAGGCCCTTTTTAAAATTTGCAGAAGCTCTTCTTTTGACAAAGAATTAAGCTCAAAAACCATAGATCTTGATAACAGTGGACTTGTTAACGAAAAGAAGGGATTTAAAACTGTTGCTCCGATTAAGATTAAACAGCCGGTTTCAACATCCGGCATTAAAACATCTTGCTGGGCTTTATTAAATCTATGGATCTCATCAATAAAAAGAATTGTTTTTTGCCCCGATGTATTTATCCTGTTCAGGCTTCCTTTGATTATTTTCCTAAGGTCTTCAACGTTGGAAGAAACAGCATTGATCCTTTCAAAACATGCTTTTGTCTTATTGCTGATACACTGGGCTAATGTTGTTTTACCTGTTCCGGGAGGCCCGTATAATATAAGAGAATTTATTTTATCTGCTTCAATCGCTCGCAACAGCAGCTTACCTTCTCCAAGGATATGCTTTTGTCCGACATATTCATCCAAGGAACGCGGGCGCATTCGCACACTCAAAGGCGAATTCGCAAATACCCTTTCTATTGTTGGCCCATCAAAAAGCCCTATTGAATTATTATCTTCACTGTTCATTGGAAAAATACATTCGCATAAAAAAATCCCCACCATGCCGTCGGACAAGAGAATAGGTGAACCTTTTCACCAAGTGGGAACCTCTCCGAAATGTCCTCAAACATACCGGAAGTTTAGCGTCCCTTTATAGAGTGTTGGTTCTCTATAAACGTCCTAACGTACACAGCAGGGATTTATGATTTATGATAACACCGTATCAAGAAACATTCTATCTTTAAAATGTTACTGGCTTTTATCTTCGAATTGCACCTATTTTATCTATCAAAGACTGGCAGATCCTTTCATGCACTTTTGTCACTTCTTCTTCTTTAAGCGTTCCGGTCTTTGATTGGTATTTACAAGAGCAAACTAATCCCTTATATTCTTTGCCCGGAAGATTTTCGCCCAAATATTCTTCTATTAAATTAAAGTTGTGCATAATATCATTGTTATCGTTAAAAACAATGTTCCTTATTTCATCAAAAAGTATATCTTTTTTAATCGCCAAGCTTATGTCCCTAGTCACGATCGGATACTCAATAACAGGAAAGTATTTCTTTTTGCTAAAAGAACCTGAATAAAAGCTTTCAAGATCAACTTCTGCAAAAACAACACTTGCCCCTTTAATATCCCAGGCATCAAGAACCTCCTGGCATATTCGTCCGACAGCCCCGATCTTTTTTCCTCTCAAAAATATTTGAGCATTTTCTCCTGCAAAAAACGGCAACTCGCTTATCTTATAAGAAACAGCGCTGTCTTGTATGCCTGTCCCGCTAAAAACTTTTCCGACTATGCCTTTTATATCAATAAAGTCTACATTGTTCTGTTTTAGCTTACGCCAATCTCTTAAAGCAACCCCTGTCATAATGACCGCTAGCGTCTCTTTCTCTCCTTTATTCGTATATATTTTGCCTGCCTCGAACAAGCTGATATCTTTCTGTCCCCTGTTTAAGTTAAACTGCACCCTAGATAACATGCTCGGCAGCAAAGAAGGTCTCATCATTTCTTGATCTTGTGACAACGGATTTACTATATTTAATTTTTCTATATCGGATAGCTTTGAATCATTTAAATTTTTCTGGCTTATCATGGTATATGTAACTGTTTCACTGCAGCCTTGAGCCATCAGGATTTGTTTAATTTTCTTTCTTAACTGGATCTCTTTGCTTTCAGAAATGTTTGAAACCTTTATGCTCGGCATAGACAGAGGGAGATTATCATAGCCAATTATCCTTGCAACTTCTTCAATAATATCAACCTCTTGAACAATATCTCCTCTAAAAGATGGTGGCACAATAGTAAAGACCTTCTGTTTGTCGACTTTGACATCAAAGCCGAGCTTATCAAAAATATTCTTACATTGTGTAACAGACGTATCTGTTCCTAAGAAGCTGTCGATCTTTTCTTTTTCAATAACAATTTCTTTTGCTGCTTTATTCCTGCCCGTAACTTTAATATCCGAGCTTTTTACAATTTTTCCGCCGGCTTCTTTAAGAATCAAAGACAAGGCCCTGTTCGAGCAGTTCTCCACTGTAGGATAGTCGACCCCTCTTTCAAAACGATAAGAAGAATCACTTGAAAGCCCTAATTTTCTTGAGGCTTTTCTAACAATAATCGGGTCGAAATATGCGCTTTCCAGAAGAATGTTCCTTGTTGAAGCCGTTACTTCTGTTTCCTTGCCCCCCATGATACCTGCAATAGCAACTGGCTTTTCTGCATCTGCTATAACAAGGATTGACGGGTCTAGGGCCCTTTCGATATCATCAATAGTAACTATCTTCTCGCCATCTTTAGCCCTTCGGACAATTATCCGTCCTCCGGCAAGCTTATCATAATCAAAAGCATGTAACGGCTGTCCTGTTTCTAGCAAACAAAAATTAGTTATATCAACAATATTGTTGATCGCTCTTAAGCCTAATGAATTTATTCTTTTTAATAATTCTTTTGGTGCTTGCTGTATTGAAATGTTTTCAACCACTGTACCAATATAACGAAGGCAGCCTTTTTTGTCTTCTATCTTAATGTCGCAAATGGCATCAGCCTTTGATAGTTTTCCTGTTCTCGGCAGGGCCAGCTCTTTATTTAAAACTGCCGATATCTCTCTGGCTATGCCTATCATGTTTAAACAATCTGGCCTGTTAGGAGTAACCTCCACTTCAAATATAGTGTCGCCTCTGACTAAAGAAACATTTTCCACCTCCAGCCCTGCCATGGTTAATTTGTCAGCCAAGCTTCCCGGAGGGATTTTAACCTCCACATAATCTTTAATCCAGTTTAAGCTTATTTTCATAATTAGAACTGCTCCAAAAATCTTTTATCGTTTTCATAAAAAAGACGAATATCTCTGATTCCGTATCTTAGCATTGCAATTCGTTCGACGCCCAAGCCAAACGCCAAGCCCGTATACTTGCCTTTGGGGTATCCCACTGCTTTAAAAACCTGTGGGTGAACCATGCCACAACCCATTATCTCAAGCCAATCCTTCTTGCCCTTTTCCCAGGAAATATCGATTTCTGCTGACGGCTCAGTAAAAGGAAAAAAATGCGGACGAAAGCGCATTTTTATATTGTCGCCAAAGAACCTATTGCAAAAAGTTGTGAGCAATCCTTTTAAATGTGAGAATTTTATGTCTTGATCGACAAGCAGTCCCTCTATCTGGTGGAACATAAAAGAATGGCTGGCATCAACAGCATCTGGACGATACACCTTGCCAGGAACTACAACCGCCAAAGGCGGCTTGTTTGCTTTCATAACGCGGATCTGCACCGGAGATGTTTGGCTTCTAAGAAGAAGCTTTTTATCTTTATCGCCCGGATCAACCTGGTCGACATAAAATGTGTCAAAACCATCTCTTGATGGATGATTGCTCGGTATATTTAGGGCATCAAAGTTATTGAACTCTGTTTCTATTTCAGGGCCTTCCTGTACAATAAAGCCAAGCTTTTCAAACAGACCACAGATCTCATCCATTGTCTGCGTCAGCAAATGGGAATGCCCCAAATCATTAGCAACCCCTGGAAGAGTAACATCAATATTGCTCTTCGATGACTGATTTATGGTATCCTTCACGCTTAGCTTTTTTTCTTCAATAAGGCCTGAGATAAAATTCTTTAATTCGTTGGCATTCTTCCCTAAAAGAGGCTTGTCTTCTTTGGAAGCTGTTGACAAAGAAGCATAGACCTGGGGGATAAGTCCTTTTTTGCCTAAATATTTTATCCGGAAAGATTCTAAGGAAGTATTGTCGCAGATAGAATCTGCTTCCTTTTGTGCTTGATTTCTAATTGTTTGAAAGTCCCATGCCATGTATATTTTCACCAAGATTGTTATTTACTGTTTTTTTCTAAAAACGAGAGCTATTATAACATTGTTTATTGTTTTTGAAACCGATATTTTTTCTGAACGTTCAAACATTTTTACTTGTGCCATGTTGAAGGAATAAATAATACTAAAATAGAATACAGCTCAAGCCTTCCTGCCAACATCAAAAAAGACAAAAACCACTTACCCGGGTTAGAAATCCACGCATAATTCCCAACAGCTCCCACTTTCCCTAGCCCCGGACCAATATTGCTAAGACATGCTATCGACGCTGAAAAAGCTGTCACCAGATCACATCTTTCTGTTATGGTCATGACAATTGTCCCTAAGAAAAACAATGCTATATAAATTACAAAAAACGATAAAACAGATGAAACGATCCTATCTGCCTGTGGGGCCTTGTTGAACCTGACAGGCAAAACCGCATTGGGGAACAATGCCTGCATAATAGATCTTAAGGCAATTTTCAAAGATAAGAAAAACCTTATTACCTTCATACCTCCGCCGGTAGACCCGCCGCAGCCACCTATAAACATTAAAACAATCAAAATAAACCTTAATGCCTGAGGCCAAATATCAAAATCTGCCGTAACATATCCTGTCGTAGTCATAACCGAAAAGGTTTGAAATGCTGCCGTGCGTAAAGGGCTACTGACAATGGAATTTAAATGCAGCACTACTGTAAAGATAAAAATACTAACAACAGCCAGGAACAAGTACCATTTAAATTCTTCATTTCTAAAATATTGCCCTATCTTTCCTCTAAGTGCCTGATAATGTAGCATAAAATTAACGCCGGCTAAAAACATGAAGAATGTAATCACCCACTGAATATATGGCCCATATGCGCCTATACTTGCGTTCTTTGTTGAAAATCCACCTGTTGCCATTGTTCCAAAAGTATGGCAAAGAGCATCAAAGAAAGGCATCTTCCCGAGCATTAGCAAAATCGTCTCGACAACCGAAAGAAGAACATAAACAGTCCAAAGCATCTTTGCCGTTTCCTTTATCCTTGGCTCTACTCTTTCAACCGTTATACCAGGAGATTCCGCTTTAAAAAGCTGAAAATCATTTTTAGACACCACCGGCAGAAGCGTTAAATACAGCACAATAATTCCCATTCCGCCAAGCCAGTGAGTAAGGCTTCTCCAAAATAAAATCCCTCTTGGCAGGGCTTCAACATCGATAAAAATCGTAGCTCCAGTTGTCGTAAAGCCGCTAACTATTTCAAAAAAGGCATCCGTATAATTACTCACAACATGACTTAAATAAAGAGGAAGGGCTCCAAACGCCGACAAGCAAACCCACGACAGCCCGACTATAGCTAAACCATCTTTTGCGTTTAACCTTTCGTAGTCCTCTGTGTCCATCCTGACATTCCAGAACACTATGCATGAAACAAAAAGCCCCAGCAATATAGTCACAATAAAAGATATTGTCTCCTTGCTATGAGGATCATCCGCAATTGCCCACAAAAGAGGAATCGTCATGATCATACATACAATCATTTGTACTCTGGAAACAATATTCAGAACAAATTTCTTGTGCATTAAAAACCTTTAGAAACTTTTTTTTTGAATAAAAAACGATTGGACTTTCTTAACTTCTGTTTCTTTACAAAAGACAACGACCTTATCCCCTTCTTTGATCTGTGTGTCTCCTTTTGCAAGAAACGCTTTTGAATCCCTGAAGACAGCTCCAATAATAGAGTTCTTGGGAAAGGACGCATCTTTGACAGGGACTTTTGTTATTGGGGAATTTTTCTCGACAATAAATTCCAGGGCTTCCGCTTTACAATCAAGCAATTTAGTAATTGAGCTAATCGTTTTCCCTCTGACATAACTTAAAATGTGCTCAACAGCTAAAAGATGCGGGTTAACAATAACATCAATATCTAGCGCATCGACGATTGACATGTAGTCAGGGTGCTGGGTCATAATAACCGTGGCTTTTGCCCCTCTTTTTTTCGCTAAAACCGCGCTAATCAAGTTTGAATTATCATTATCGGTAGCACCGACAAAAACATCTGTTGCTTCAATTCCACATTCTGTCAAAATATCTTTATCCGATGCTGAGCCATTAATAACTTTTGTAAGTTCCAGTTTCTCAGCAACGTTCTCTGCAATCTTAGTGTCTTCTTCCAAAAGAATTACGTCTCTTATTGTTTTTGATAGTTCTTGCGCAACATGCACACCAGTAACAGTTGCACCATATATAATAACTTTTTGAGGTTTTTTAGCTTTTGGGTCAACAAAAGATAAAAACTCCCCAAGAGATTCTTTCGGCAGTAGAACATATATTCTATCATTTGAATGGAGCACAGTTTCACCAGTGGGAATAAAAGCTTCTTTTTCTCTGTTAATAGCTACAACAAGAAAAGGCCATGGAAAATCGTCATCGTTAAAGTCGCTTATTTTTGATCCTGCAAGAGGGGACTTTTCAGGAAGGTCAAAACCGCGAAGAAGTATGCTTCCTTCTGCAAAATCACCAACTTCTCTTGTTCCAGGAGAGCATATTGCTTTTACAATAGCGTGTGCCGCAACCTCTTCAGGGTTTATAATTTCATCAATATTAAAATGCTCAAAGCCTGACGCCCCCAGCTCTCGACTTAACGCTGTATTCCTTACTCTTGCAACTTGCCTTTTGGCTCCAAAGAAATCAGCCAAAGAACACACTATCATGTTCGTTTCATCCGAATGAGTAACCGCAATAACTAGATCAGCGCTTTCAACTTGAACTTTTCTAAGCGTATCTGGATCTGCTCCGCTTCCAAACACCACTTTTGCATCAAGCTTTTCATCAACTTTTCTTGCTATTTCCTCACAAGCTTCTATGACATAGACTTCATGTTTCTCTTTAACAAGAGATTTTGCCAGGTTTAAACCAATCCTGCCTGCACCAATAATTATTATTCTCATAACACTTTGGACCTTTTAAAATTTAGGCCCTGCTAATCAGGGCCTAAAAATTTATTAATCGTTCAATAGCTTGTTATAGTTTAGCATTGTGCTAGATTGACAAGTTTTTTGAATGCTCCTGGAGAACTAACTGCTAATTCTGCCAATATTTTACGATTAATCTCGATATGTGCTTTTTTCAATCCATTCATAAAACGGCTATATGTCGTATCGGCTTCCTTACAAGCAGCATTAATACGAATAATCCAAAGACTTTTAAAATCTCTTTGTCTTACTTTGCGGTCCCTGTATTCATACACCATTCCTTTAATAACAGATCTTTTTGCTTGTTTGAACCTTTTGCTCCTGTGCCCAAACTGACCCTTGGCCTGTTTTAGAACTTTCTTTTTTCTCTTTTGTGCCGCAACGACACCTCTCACTCTAACCATATGGCAACAACCTCCTTATTTTTTTTACATCTGCATCAGAGACATAGCTGCTTTTACGTAAATTACGTTTTCTTTTTCTGGACATTTTGCCTAGAATATGACCTCTATTTGCACTACGCTTTTTTAACTTTCCAGATTTTGTAATCTTAAACCGTTTAGCAGCTGACCGGTTGGTTTTCAACTTTGGCATTTCTTTTCCTTTCTCAACTTCTCATTTATTCAAAAATAACAAGAACGCTCTGATCTTGTAATGGAATTTTTAGAACAACATTGCTTCAAATGAACTATTTATCAGCATTCGGATTCAAAACAACATACATCGTTTTTCCTTCCATAGAAGGGGCTGATTCAGGAGTTCCATGCTCTTTCATGTCAACTACCATTCTCTCAACAATATCTTTTCCTAAATCCCTGTGCATTAATTCTCGTCCACGAAACATCATGTTTATCTTTACCTTGTCCTTCTTTCCTAAGAACCCAATCGCCTGCTTTAATTTTATCTGATAATCGCTTTCGCCTATATGCGGTTTTAATCTGATCTGTTTTAAATGCGTAACGTGCTGGTTCTTTTTGACCTTTCTTTCCTTTTTCTCCTGGTCATATTTGTACTTGCTATAATCCATTATTCTGCACACTGGAGGTTTTGCTGTTGGAGCAATTTCAACTAAATCCAATTCATGCTCTTTTGCTAGGTCTATAGCTCTTTTTATTACTACCACTCCCAACTGCTCTCCATCAGGGCCGATAACTCTAACTTCTGATGCCCTGATTCGTTCATTGATTCGTATAAATTTTTGAATAATTACACCTCCTATATTAATTTTTTTCCTTAACCCTATATAATACCTGTTTAAGAAATTCTTCTTGTTTTACTGTTCCTGTTTCTCCTTGTCCATATTGCCTTACAGACAATGTGTTTTCAGCTACTTCCTTGTCTCCGACTATAAGCAAATAAGGAATCTTTTTTACAGTTCCTTCCCTTATTTTCTTATTCAAACTCTCATTTCTTTCATCAATTATAACTCGCAAACCCGCATTCTGTAAGTATTCTTTTACTTTTATAGCAAAAGATTTGTGCTCTTCACTGATCGGAATAATAACAATTTGCTTTGGTGAAAGCCAAACAGGAAAGGCCCCCCCATAATGCTCTATCAGTGTACCAAAAAACCTCTCAACGCTGCCGAAAACGGCACGATGCAGCATAATAGGCCGTAGATACTGTCCTTCAGGGCTCATATAAGTCAGGTCAAACCTCTCGGGCAAAGAAAAATCACATTGTATCGTCGCACATTGCCATGAGCGCCCAATAGCATCCTTTAGCTTAATATCTATCTTTGGCCCGTAAAACGCTCCGTCACCCTCGTTAATTTGATAATCAATCCCTTTTTCCTTTAAAGACATTTCAAGTGCTTGCGTTGCATTATTCCAGTCTTCATCCTTGCCAATGTGTTTTTCCGGCTTTGTGCTGACCTCTATTGTCCACGCAGAAAAACCAAAATCTTTCATTGTCTCAAAAACAAAATCAATCACTCCCTTTATCTCTTCTTTTAATTGGCCTGGCGTACAAAAGATGTGTGCGTCATCTTGTGTAAATCCTCTGACACGTAAAAGGCCGTGCAAAACTCCCGCTTTTTCTTGACGATATACTGTGCCAAGCTCAAAATATCTAATTGGCAGCTCTCTGTAAGAACGAATCTTGGATTTATAAATCAACATATGTCCCGGACAATTCATCGGCTTAACAGCATATTCTTCTTCATCAACCTGAAAATAATACATGTTCTCTCTATAAAAAGCTGAATGGCCGCTTAAGTCCCAAAGTTTTCCTTTTAGGATATTTGGCGTTGTTATCAGCTCGTATCCACTTCTTAAATGCTTATCTTTAGAATAGTCTTCAATGATCTTTTTAAGCATCGCTCCATCAGGATGATAAAAAACTAACCCCGCACCTGCCTCATCATGATAAATATGGAAAAGATCAAGCTGTGTGCCTAATTTTCTATGGTCTCTTTTGTCTGCTTCTTCCAACATATGAACATGATCGTTTAATTCTTCGTCAGTAAAAAAACATGTTCCATAAATACGTTGAAGCATGGGACGAGATTCGTCTCCCCTCCAATACGCGCCAGCAATAGAAAGAAGCTTAAAAGAATGTATATCAGAAGTGTTGTCGACATGAGGCCCCTTACAAAGATCAACAAATTCCTCGCCTGTTTTATAAAGAGAAATCTCCTCCTCTTTAGAAAGGTCTCTTATGAGCTCTGCCTTATAAGTCTCATTTTGTTTTTCAAAGAGCGCTATCGCATCCTGCCTAGAAACTATCGATTTGACAAATGCTTGTTTTTTATTGGCTATCTTTCGCATTTGTTTTTCAATACTTTTGAGGTCCTTATTCGTGAACGGTTCAGGTTTATCAAAATCATAATAAAAACCGTTTTCAATCGGAGGACCAATAGCAACTTTTGTTTCAGGCCAAAGATCTTTTACAGCTTGAGCCATAACATGAGCACAGCTGTGCCTTAATTTGTCTAAATCTGTGTATTCTTTCATTTTATTCTACAATCTTTATCCAAAAAATAAACGCCCATTGTTGATCTGGTGGGCCCAAGAGGGTTCGAACCCCTGACCTCTTCCACGTCAAGGAAGCGCTCTAACCAACTGAGCTATGGGCCCAAAGCATTCCTTGCTAACATATATGGGCAAGGTGGGAGTCGAACCCACACGACCTTGCGATCAAAGGATTTTAAGTCCTTCGTGTATGCCATTCCACCACTTGCCCTAAAATAATAATCACAAAAAAGGCGCGGACCGGATTTGAACCGGTGTACGTGGTTTTGCAGACCACTGCCTAACCCCTCGGCCACCACGCCAAAAATTATTTAACTATCTGAGCCACTTTCTTCACAATATCCTCAACATTCGCTAAATGTCCTTTGCCAATATCCCCACAAGCTAATTTTCCTGTTCCCGGCTCAAGAAAAGTTATCCCGTAATTCTTTAATTTTGTACAATTGTCCTGCAATATCTTGTTCTCATACATTTGAGTGTTCATTGCAGGTGCAATTAATATTGGCGCCTTTGTTGCCATTGAAACCGCCGTCAACAAATCGTCTGCTATGCCGTTTGCGATCTTACCGATTATATTGGCTGTTGCCGGAGCAATCAGCAGAATATCAGCTTGCTTTGCTAAATCAAGATGCTCTATCTCCCAGGAATCAACTCTTCCTGAGAACATATCGCTGTAAACTTTTTCTTCAGAGAGGCTTGATAGTGTTAAAGGAGTAATAAACTGCAGAGCTCCCTTTGTCATTACGGGAATTACTCTAAAGCCTTGATCCTTTAATCTTCTAATAATATCGCCAGCTTTATATGCCGCAATGCTTCCGGTAACGCCTAAAATTACAATCTTTTTGTTAGACACTATTCTTCAGTTTCTTCTTTCGCTTCCACTATTCCTGCAGGAGCGTTTCCAACAGCTTCTTTTAATTCAATCTTGCCTTCAGCTATTTCCTGCAAAGCAATGGAAGTAAGTTTATCCGTCGTTAAATCGACTAATTTTCTTTTGCCATCTGCAAGTTCAAGCGCGCGCGTAGCCGCCATTCTTGAGAGCTTATAAATACTCCAATTGGACCTTGGTAATAATTTCTCAACTGTTGATCTTAGCATATTAAACTTCCACCTCTCTGTTTATAGTTCAAAAAATCTTTCTTTATATAAAATTCAACAAAAAAAACCCTTATTATTATATTAATACAGGGCTATTTATATATCATATGTTGCGAAATATGTCAAAAAAAACTTTTCTACCAATTTTTTCTTGTGATTAATAAAATTTTCTTTTAACTCAATTATTTTCTATAACTTACAATCCTTCTAATCATTAGTGGTATTTAAACTATTATTTCATCAAGCATTATTTCTTCTAATTCTTTAATAGCTTTACTCAAGTTATCATTAATCACAATATATTTATATTTTTTTTCTTCTTTCATCTCGCTTTTTGCAGTTTTAAGCCTCAAATCCGTTGTTTTTTTGTTTTCAGAGCCCCTTCCTGCCAATCTGTTTTTCAAATCTGCAAAAGAAGGTGTTCTAACAAAGATAGTTATGGCTGCAGGGAAAATTTTTACGACATCTTTAGCCCCTTTTACATCAATACATAACAGGACATCCTTGCCTCTACTAAGCGTTTCTTTAACCACTCTCTTTGGCGTCCCATAATAATTATCAAAAACTTTTTTTGACTCTAAAAAATGTCCTCTTCTTTTTTTATATAAAAACATTTTTTTACTAACAAAGAAATAATCACGACCTAGCTTCTCGCCTGCTCTTTTTTGTCTTGTTGTTACAGAAACCATCTTGATAATTCTTTTCTTTATATTCGTTTCTTGTAAAACTTTTTCACATAGCGTAGTTTTTCCAGAGCCAGAAGGTCCAGAAATAATAAATATTTTTCCAGATTTCATTCTTTGATTACTCTATATTTTGAGATTGTTCTCTGATTTTTTCAATTTTGCTTTTCAGGGCAATAACAGCGTTTGACACTGCTGAATCCTGCAGCTTTGACCCAATAGTATTTGTTTCTCTTTGCATTTCTTGAGCAATAAAATCCATTTTTTTCCCGACCGGAACAGTTTTTGTGAGAAGGCTTTTCACTTCCTCGATATAATGTGTAAGCCTTGTCATCTCTTCTTCAATGTCAATATTCTTTTGATAGGACTTGAATTCCTCAGGTGTTAAAGTTTTCTTTTTCTGCTTTAATATTGCCTCGGTTCTAGTCCTAATTTTCTTAACCTGCACAAGCATTTTCTTTGCCTTATCCCCAACATCTGCCTCTAAACTTTTTCCTTCTTTTTTTCTCATAACCATCAAATTATTTAAGGCAACCTCTATCCCTTTTTCCATTTCTGGCCAAATAGACTCTGCCTTAACAAGAACTTCATTGTTCTCTAAAACTCCAGGCATATTAATAAGATCTGAAAGCTTTAGATCATTTTCGAGCTTAAAAGTCTTTTGCAAGATTTGAGCAGCATTTAAATAATTTTTTGCAACTGCTTTGTTTAAAGTTATCACCGAATCCGGCTTTTTTGTAATTCTCACAGAAAGAGTTATTCGTCCACGCTTAATGCTTTTTTGCAATAACTGGTATATCTTGTTCTCTAAAGAAGCAAATCCAGTCGGCAAATAATAGCTAGCATCAAAGTATCTGTGGTTAACACTTTTAATTTCAACTGTTGCCCTGTTTTTTCCCTTTACTAACTGCGCTGATCCAAAACCAGTCATTCCCTTTATCATCTTTTCTCCTATTGCTTTAAAACGTTTATCAGTCTATCAAGATCGTCTAGAGAGTAATATTCTATGATGATTTTTCCGCGTTTTTTTTGTGCCATAACCCGCACTTTTGTACCCAAGGCTCTCTGAAGCTCCTCTTCCAAAGAAACGATTTCATGGTTCCTTTCTGTTGGCCTCTTATCTCTATGGGACGCTTCTTTATTTCCTTTTTTGATCAAGTTCTCTAGCTCTCTGACGGATAATCCTTTTGCCAAAACCAAATCAAACAATCTTTTTCTTTCCGTTTCTGAGATCTCCCCAAGTAGAGTTCTTGCATGTCCGGCGGATAAATCACCATTGAAAACACTTTTTTGCATTTCTTGAGGTAACCTTAACAATCGTAATATGTTACCTACCGTAGAACGGTCTTTGCCAACTGCTCTCGCAACAGCATCTTGAGTAAAATTAAATTGCTCTATCATTTTCTGATAAGCAAGAGCCTCTTCTATTGGGTTCAGCTCTTCTCTTTGAATGTTCTCGACGAGGGCTATTATAAAAGCTTCCTTGTCGTCAACATTTTTTATTAGAACAGGAACTTCTTGAAGGTTTAAAGCTCTTGCCGCCTTAAGGCGCCTCTCTCCTGCAACCACCTCATACCTAGCATCCTTTTTTCTAACAAGGATTGGCTGTAGAACGCCGTTCTCTTCTATCGAGGCCTTTAGCTCATCTAGCTCTTCTTTTCCATAATTTTTTCTTGGCTGTTGGGTGCTGTTAATTATTAAATCTGTTTTTATATATGCAACCGACGAGGAATCTGACGTATTCTCAGATTCAGCTTTACCAGGAATTAAAGCAGACAATCCTTTTCCTAATGCCCTATTTTGCATTTCTTCTCCTTATATCGTTCATTATTAAAACAGTCCCAAACTCTATTATTGCCCTTCTTCCATTGTCCCAACAGAAGCATCTCTTTTTCTTAAGTCGTTTATTTCCAATAGTTTAGACCCATATTCTTCCGGCAACAACTCCTTAGCCAAGTCCATATACTTTATAGCCCCGACAGACGTCTTCTCATAATAATTGATTGGTTTACCATGACTAGGCGCCTCGCTCAATCTGATATTTCTAGGGATGACTGTCTTGTAAACCTTCTCTTTAAAATATTCTTTAATTTCACCAATAACTTCTGCTGTAAGATTTGTCCTATAATCAGCCATTGTCAGGAGAACGCCTTCAACCATTAGCCTAGGATTTAAACTTTCCTTAATGAGCCTTATAGTTTTTACAAGCTGCGAAACCCCTTCAAGCGCATAAAACTCACATTGAATAGGAATCATTATAGAATCACTTGCAACCAACGAATTGAGTGTTAGCAATCCCAATGATGGAGGCGAGTCAATAAAAACAAAATCATACTCATCTTTAATCTCATCTAGAGCCCTCTTTAATCGTGTCTCCCTTGAAAAAGCGCCAACAAGCTCTATTTCTGCTCCAGTTAAATTAATGTTGCAGGGAATAATGTCCAAATTGGGAAAAACTGTATGAATTATAACATCTTTAGTAGTAACTTTACTTAACAAAAGATCGTAAACAGATATTTCTAGCTCATTTTTATTAATACCTACCCCGCTAGTTGCATTACCTTGTGGATCGGAATCAACAATCAGTATTTTCTTTCCAAGCTCTGCTAATGACGAGGACAGGTTTACCGTTGTTGTTGTCTTGCCTGTCCCACCTTTTTGATTACAAATTGAAATGATTTTTGACATTGGATTTTATGATATGAGCTTAATTTAGTGCTTGCCCTATGAAATGTTTCACGTGGAACACTAAAAAAACATTTTAATACTGTTTCACGTGAAACAATATTTCTTTTTACGGAAAGAACTCTTTATAGTTTGGCAAGCATTGCTAGTTATACGACTATTCTTATTTTCTAATAAAAAATAAAAATTTCAAGTATTTTTATCTTTTTCTTTGATAGACACTATTATCTTTGCGGGTTTCTCTCCCTCCATGCCAAACAAACCCTTCTTCTCTTCACAAACAATTTTAATCAAAACCTCGTCTCTGGTTGCCTTAAGAAGCTTTAGTGCCTTGTTTATAGCATCTTCTACCGTGCTTCCCTCTATTTCAATACTCTTTGGTAAGTTTTCATCCATTTACACCACCTTTGGCTCTTTGGACATTTTCCACTGAGTAAACGTTGAAAAAAGATAAAACATTGTAAAATACAAAGTCAGTCCGCTTGCAAATTTATAAAAGATAAAGCCTAAAAACAAAGGAAAAATCCTGCTCATCATTTTTTGCTGAGCAAGTTGAGCAGGATCGGCAGCTGTCATATTTTGTGTTGATAATTTTTGTTGAAAATACATAACTATCATCATGATTAGAGGCAAAATATTGATTTCATTACCAATAATAGGAATGTTTTGTGGCCATGTGGGAGGAAAAACAAACAATCTATCTGGCGCAGATAAATCCTTTATCCATAAAAATCCTGCCCCTTTTAAAGAAACAGAGCGCCATAAAACTTGATATAGCCCAATAAAAACCGGCATTTGCAGTAGCATCGGCAAGCATCCGCCCAATGGATTAATCTTGTTTTCTTTATATATTTTCATCATTTCCTCATTCATTTTCTGAGGATTGTTTTTATATTTTTCCTTTAAAGCGTTGACCATTGGTTGCATAGATTGCATTCTCTTCATTGACACCATTGACCTTTTTGTTAAAGGATACATCGAAAAATAAATCACAACGCTTATTAAAAGAATACATACTCCCCAGTTTGGAACAATATTATACATTAAATCCATAATTGAATGTATAAACTTTGCAATTGTGTCAAATAGGCCAAAACGATAATATTTCCTAATTTTTTCAAAAGAATAATCAAACTTTTTCAATATACTTAACTTTTCAGGCCCAAAATAGCAAATAAACGATAGAGATTCTTCCTGATCCTTACTTCCATTTACAAACAGTGGCTCTATTTCTACCTTAAGCCTTTCCTTATCAATAGGATTCAGAGAAAAACCTTTTGTTTCAAATAAAGGCTTAAATATGGCGCAGTAATATCTGTTCCTAAAACCAACCCAATTAATGCTATCCTGCTTTACCATCCTATCTTTAGGTGAAAACTTAAAAGCATTGTTTTTTCTAATCATTTCTTTTGTAGAAAAAACAACATATTCATTTAACGATTTATCTGTTGATCTAGAAGAATCTCCTCCATGCTTACTCACACCATTGTCCAGACTGGACATATCAGCTGTGTATATTCCAATTGCCAGTTCTGACAGATTGGACATTTTAGTCTTTCCTACAATCGAAATATCTACCTGAACGGAATAATCCTCTTTTCCCAAAACAAAGTTTTTAGTAACCAAATAATTTTCATCTTCATATGTATAAGAAACTGATCTGTCAGTTTTTTCAGTAAGAACAAATTCTACATTTTCAAGACCAAAAACACTACCTATTTTATTCAAAGGTAGCATCTCTTCATATTTTTTAATAAAAACACTATCTAGAGTTCCTCCAATATTTGAAGTTCCTAAATCAAGCGTGTCTCCCTCAATCAATGATATTTTTTTGTTTTTAAAATCCACCTGCAGAGGAAGAGAATCCGATTCATTGTCCATGGATGTCTCTTGTTCGTCAGAAGGGAGGGGCTTTAATATATCCTGTTGCCCTGAAATAGTTTGCGTTTTCTCAATATTGGAAGTATTCTTAACTGGTTTTGGCGTGACAGCTTGCCATAGATATAATGTTAAAAATGACAAAATCACAGCTAATAAAAATCTTTTTTCCATAATGTATTATAATCCTTGCTTGGGTCTAACAGTGTTTAGACAGAACGAGTCGTATTACCTGTTTTCCAAAAATTGTATTTGATAATCAGGGGATCTGTTTGAATTTGTATGTTTAAATTGGCAAATAATGCTTTTTAACATAATCTCGGTCTACACAGTGCTTTTCAAAAACAGATTTATTGGCCTGTTTGGAATTATTTGGTTAACTGTTTTCGACCTTTAGCGCGGCGCCGATTAAGAACTTCTTGACCATCGCTAGTTTGCATTCTTTTTCGAAAGCCGTGCGCTCTTTTGCCTTTTATATTTGTAGGTGTCTTTAAATGCTTTTTCATAATTTGTAGATTATATCACACGACTTTTTATAGTCAAGCGATTTCAATATGCTTTAAAAACAAAACTTGTTAAATTACAATATCTAGCGAAAAATCAATATTAACTTTTTTATCGACGATAATAATTCGAACTATAATCAATTTTACCCTGCTCAAACAATTAAAACATAAAAATACTTCTTGTTTCTATTGTTAAACGGTTCATAAGCCTAATATTTGCTAGTGTTTTAGTGTCAGCAAAATATTTAATTTGAAATAAAAATTTTCTCTGTTATAATATGGCACTTTAGTTATATTTTATTGCGCTTCCAATAAGTCTGTTGTTACCATGACTTTTTTGTTGCAATTTAGCATTAACTCTTGTAATCTTTGGTACAAGGGGCCGAAATATAACACAATCGGTTTTATTCTTTAACAAGTCGCTTTGCCAATACTTGCCGTAAAGTAATCCATTATATCGGGGCTAAAGAATCCACACCTGTGGAAAACTTGTTAATACTGTTATTGTTTCTGTAATTCATTTATTTTCAACATATTACGTCTTTGCAAATTAATCTTTTAAACTTTAACTCCTCGTAAGAATCAGGAACTTGCTTAAATGTCTCTAAAAGCTGTTTGGGAAAATTCACAAAAAACTATAAAAGAAAAAATCGGTACAGCTTCTTATGATACCTGGTTTACTTCAATACAAATCAAAGAAACTTCTCCTCAAACGCTTTCTTTGGAAGCTCCTGATGATTTTTTTAAAAACTGGATAGTCGAACATTATAAAGTGCTGCTCGAGGAAATCCTTTCATCAGCAGCTTCTTTTGCTGTAAATCTGGAGTTTAAAGTAAATCCTGCTGTTTTAGAGGAGGCTCCCCGAGAGCAAGCTTCCATCTTTCAAAAAGAGTACAACAGTTTCACTAATGACACAACCAATCTAAATTCAAGGTTTACTTTTGATAATTTTGTCATCGGGCCATCAAATCGATTTGCTTGTGCCGCTAGTCTGGCCGTCGCTGAATCTCCGGCTAAAGCATATAATCCGCTATTCATTTATGGCCAGGTCGGCTTGGGAAAAACTCATTTGATACAAGCTATCTCTCAAAAAATATTGGAACTGAATTCAAACTTAAAAATCTGCTACAAGTCTTCCGAACAATTTACAAACGAATTGATAGACGCTATACGACATAGATCAACGCCGGAGTTTAGAAAAAAATACCGCGAAATTGATGTTTTGCTTATTGATGATATACAATTTATCGCCGGCAAGGACTCTACGCAAGAAGAGTTTTTCCATACATTTAATAATTTACATAACAATAGAAAACAGCTAATCATTACTTCTGACAGGCCTCCAAAGGAAATAGCAAAACTTGAAGAGCGCCTAAGTTCCAGATTTGCCTGGGGATTAATTGCAGATATTCAGCCTCCGGACTATGAAACAAGAGTGGCGATCTTAAAGAAAAAAATAGAACATGAACCCCTTGCTGTGCCAGATGAAGTGATTCATTACATCGCGGATAAAATTAAAACCAATATAAGGGAACTTGAAGGAGCATTAATAAGAGTAACCGCTTATTCATTGTTGGAAGAAAAACCATTAACGTTTGAAATGGCAAGAAGTATCTTAAAAGATATGATAAAGGAAACAGCGAAAATTATTAGCATTGAGATGGTACAAAAAATGGTAGCTGAACGCTTTAATGTCACTTTGAATGAACTGAAATCAAATAAAAGAAACAAAAATATAGTTATGCCTAGACAAATTGCCATGTATTTAGCCAGACAATTAACTCAGCTATCTTTGCCGGAAATAGGGGGGGCTTTTGGAGGTAAAGACCATACAACAGTTTTACACTCTTGTAAAAAGATTGTAAAAGATTTAGAATTAAACGCTGAACTAAAAAATTCTATCAACGGGTTATTGTTTGATTTAAAGCAATGATTAAGTGTTTGTATGCAAGATTTTAACAGCCAAATTGTTCTTAAATAATTGAAATATAATCACTTTACACCTTGTTCGAATTATTAACAGGTACTACGTATACGATTACTATTTAGATCTTTAACTTAGTTATAGGAAGGAAATGAATAAGATGAAACTAAAAATGAAAAGAGATGATCTCCTAATAGGTATTCAAACTGTACAGAATGTTGTATCGAGTAAAGCAACACTACCTATTCTATCTAATGTATTATTAGAGATTAGCAATAATATTCTGAAATTAAATGCAACAGATTTGGATATTGGGATTTCCTGTGCAATACCTGTGGAATCTATTGAAGAAGGAGCAATAACTATTCCTGCAAAAAGATTTAGCGATATAATTAAAGAATTGCCTGTTGGGGATGTCAATATTTATGCAAAGAAAAACAATCAAATTGATATTGAAGGAAAAAATTGTAGATTTAAGTTGAATGGTCTTCCAAAAGAGGAATTTCCAAAATTTCCAGAATTTAAAGACAATGAGATGATCAGAATTCAACAGGCAGATCTAAAAGAAATGTTTAAATTAACCTCTTTTGCCGCGTCTCATGAGGAATCAAGGTATGTTTTAAATGGAGTTTTAATTGAATTATCAGATGACCTTATAAGAATAGTTGCAACTGATGGTAGAAGATTGGCGAAAATTGAAAAAAAATTAAATTCTTCTATTAAAAAAGAGGTTAGTGTTATTATTCCAATAAAAGCAGTGCAGGAAATCAACAGAAATCTCAAGGAAGAAGGGGAAGTCTCCTTTATTATAGGTACAAATCAAATTTTGTTCGATATTGATGGAGTTTTGATTGCAACCAGGGTAATTGAGGGGGAATTTCCTAATTATAACCAAGTTATTCCAAAACCAATCAAAACAAAGGTCAATGTTAACACAAAAGATTTTCTTTATACTATTAAAAGGGCAAATTTATTAGCAACACCTGATTTTCAAGCGGTTAAATTCGAGATTTTTAATGATAAAATGGTTGTTTCTAAACATACTCCTGATGTTGGAGAATCGAGAGAAGAAATTCCTATTGAATATACTGGTCCGGAATTTATAGTTGGTTTTAATCCTGTTTTTCTAATTGATTTTTTAAAAAATATTAATAAAGAAACAATTGGTATTGAATTTTTAGGTCCTGATAAACCCGCAGTTATAAGGATAGATGATTATTTGTATTTAGCCTTACCAATGAGAATATAGTGATTTTTAGCATAATTTGTGCATAAACAACAGGGTAGCCTAGGTGTCAATAGGATTGCAAAATAAAAAAAATAATAAATTGATAGATTGAAAATTGTTTTTATGGATAATATAAAAGATGTTGTTAATCAGGTTATCGAGAAGATCTCGATAAAACAGCCGTTTGATCAGGGTAAAATAGAACGGATTTGGAGAAACGTTTTAAATGAGCAAGAGTTGAAACATACATCCATAGATGGGATCAGTGAGGGAAATCTTTCTGTGATAGTTGATTCACCCGCATGGTTATATCAGATGAAAATAAAAAAAAATAGAATATTGGAAAGAATGACGGATGAACTTCCAGACATAAAAAGTATTGTTTTTAGAATAGGAAAAATAAAATGAGCAAAAAAGAAACATCACAAGATCCTGAAATTA
Organism: Omnitrophica WOR_2 bacterium RIFOXYA2_FULL_38_17; assembly: GCA_001805965.1. Taxonomy (GTDB): domain Bacteria; phylum Omnitrophota; class Gorgyraeia; order Zapsychrales; family Zapsychraceae; genus Zapsychrus_A; species Zapsychrus_A unditaenarius. Next base: position 39,906 of record MHHG01000027.1, read on the forward strand.
TTAGTGAAGAGGATGAAAAGAACGAAAAAGCTAAAGCAAAAGGCACATATGATGCGACTAATATTCAAATATTAGAGGGAACAGAAGCTGTGCGTATGCGCCCGGCAATGTATATTGGCGACACGTTTTCAAGGGGGCTTCATCATTTGGTTTACGAGGTTGTTGATAACTCGGTTGATGAGGCGATGGGGGGATATGCTAGTAAAATAGATGTTGCTATCAATGAAAACAATTCCATAACAGTTATTGATAATGGCCGCGGAATCCCGGTTGATACACATAAAACAGAAAAGAAACCGGCAGTTGAGGTTGTCTTGACAACACTACATGCTGGGGGGAAATTTGATCACAGGACATACAAGGTTTCTGGCGGGCTTCATGGCGTAGGCGTTAGTTGTGTCAATGCATTATCAGAATGGCTTGAAGTCGAAATCAAAAGAGATGGGAAAATATACCACCAAAGATATGAAAGAGGAAAAACCAAATCAAAATTAACTACGATCGGCAAGACAAAAACCTCGGGTACAAAAGTCACTTTTCAGCCGGATAAAACCATTTTTACTGAAACCTCAGTTTACTCTTATGACATATTAGCGAAAAGACTTAGAGAATTAGCCTTTTTGAACAAAGGATTGGTTATTAAACTGACGGATAAAAGAGAGGGCAAAGAAAAAGAAGCTGTGTTTGAGTTCAAGGGTGGCATTATATCTTTTGTTGAACACCTCTCAAAAAGCAAGAACACGGTTCATAAAAAACCGATTTATTTTAATAAAGAGAAAGAAAGCCTTCAGGTTGAAATTGCTCTTCAATATGACGATGGATATTCAGAAAATGTTTATGCTTATGCAAACAATATTCATACGACAGAAGGCGGCACACATTTAAGCGGTTTTCGTTCGGCTTTAACTAGGGCCGTTAATGGTTATGCAAAGCAGAAGAACTTATTAAAGAAAGAAGTGGCCATAACAGGGGATGATACGCGCGAAGGGTTAACCGCGGTTATAAGTGTAAAGATACCTAATCCGCAATTTGAGGGACAAACAAAAACTAAACTGGGAAACTCTGAAGTTGATGGTTTAGTAGCATCCGCAACATTAGAAGCCTTAAATACTTTCTTTGAAGAAAATCCGGCAATAGCAAATAAGATCATTGAAAAAGTAATTACTGCCTCACGCGCAAGGGAAGCTGCAAGAAAAGCTAGAGAATTAACTCGCAGGAAAGGCGCTCTTGAATCCAGCGGGTTGCCGGGCAAATTGGCAGATTGTTCTGAGAAAGACCCTTCTCTTTGTGAGCTTTATCTTGTTGAGGGTGATTCTGCAGGAGGCTCCGCCAAACAGGGCCGGGATAGAACTTTTCAGGCGATTTTGCCGTTAAAAGGTAAAATTCTCAATGTTGAAAAATCTAGATTGGATAAGATCTTGAGCAATCAGGAAATAAGAACGATTATAACAGCGCTAGGCGCGGGAGTGGGCAGCGAGTTTAGTGTGGAGAAATTAAGATATCATAAAATTATTATTATGTGCGACGCGGATGTTGACGGATCACATATTCGGACCCTTTTGCTAACGCTTCTTTATAGGCAAATGCGGCCATTGATAGAAGGCGGGTTTGTTTATGTTGCCCAGCCACCTTTGTACAAATTAAAGAGGGGCAAGAGAGAAGAGTATATTGAGTCAGAAGAAGAGATGAACGAGATTATTTTGGACATGGGAACTGAAGGCCTTAAGCTAGAAAAGATACAAGGCAAACAAAAATTTACACAGATGCAGTTTAAAGATATTTTAAATGTTTGTGTGGATCTTGAGAGAATAAGCGAAATATTACGCAAAAGAGGTGTTGATTTTAAGGAATATATTGGCCAGTATGATGCCAAACAAAAACGTATGCCAGCGTACATGGTAAAAATTAATGGAAAAAAACAGTTTGTTTTTGACGATGATGAGCTATCCAAGGTCATTAAAAATGATGAAGAAGCTCAATATGTTGAAATTTATGTTAAAGAAGACCTGGAGATTATAGAAGAAAGATTAAAAAAAGTGGATCTCACAATTCAAGAATTTACGAAAGTTGAGCAGGGCAATTCCTTTGAAAAAGAGTTAAGGGCGGATAAAAAGAAAAAATCCACGGCAAATAAAGATAAAAAAGAAACTACTCTAAAAGCATTGTTTTCCATAGAGAGCGAAAAAGACAAACATGAGCATTTTTCTTTACAGGAAGTTCTTGAGTTTGTAAGGAAACAAGCCCAAAAAGGCGTTTATATCCAAAGATATAAAGGTTTAGGAGAAATGAACCCGCAACAGCTTTGGGAAACTACCATGGATCCAGAAAAAAGAACGCTTCTGCAAATAACGCTGGAAGACGTCGTTGAAGTAGAAAATGTTTTTTCGATGCTGATGGGAGATGAAGTTGCGCCAAGACGTGAATTTATTGAAAAACATGCGCATGAAGTTAAAGATCTAGATGTATAAAAAAGAGAGTTAAAGATTCAAGAATATAGAGAGAAAGGTGTTTTTTAATGAGAGACTTATCAAATAGAGAAAAGATAGTGCCCGTTTATATAGAAGAAGAGATGAAGCAATCATATCTTGCTTATTCTATGAGCGTTATTGTTGGGCGCGCGCTTCCGGATGTGCGGGATGGGTTAAAGCCGGTCCATAGACGAGTTTTATATGCAATGAAAGAGCTTAGCCTTGAACACAGCAAGCCGTATAAGAAATGTGCGCGTATTGTCGGTGAGGTATTAGGTAAGTATCATCCTCATGGAGATACTGCGGTTTATGATACCCTGGTTAGAATGGTGCAGGATTTTTCTTTAAGATATCCTCTTATAGATGGCCAAGGCAACTTTGGATCTATAGACGGAGATTCTGCTGCTGCTATGCGCTATACGGAGGCCAGGATGGCTTCTATTTCAGGCGAAATGCTGAAAGACATTGATAAAGAAACGGTCAGTTATGCTCCTAACTTTGATGCTACATTACAAGAGCCGGTTGTTTTACCGGCAACTTTGCCAAATCTTTTGATAAATGGATCAAGTGGTATAGCTGTAGGAATGGCAACAAATATGCCTCCACACAACATCTCGGAAGCAGTTGACGCTGCTATTTTTCTTATTGATAACCCTGATGCACTTGTAAAACAATTAAACAAGATAGTTACCGGTCCTGATTTTCCGACGGGCGGTATTATTTGTGGGCGCCAGGGCATAGTAGATGCTTATAATACAGGCCGCGGCAAAATAATAGTTCGCGCAAAAGCGAACATTGAAAGACAAAAAGGCAATAAAGACAGGATCATTATTTCGGAGATACCTTATCAGGTTAACAAGGCAAGATTGATAGAGTCGATCGCAGAGCTAGTGTCAACCAAAAAAATAGATGGCATTACCGATCTAAGAGATGAGTCCGACAAAGAAGGCATTCGTATAGTTATAGAGTTGCGCAGGGATGTAGAACCGCAAATAATTTTGAACTATTTGTTTAAACATACGCAAATGGAAACAACTTTTGGCATTATCAACCTTGCATTGGTTAACAATAGCCCAAAGGTTTTGAATTTAAAACAGATTTTAGTCCATTTTTTGAACCACAGAAGGATAGTTGTTAGAAAGAGAACAGAGTTTGACCTTGATAAGGCCTTGCGCAGGGCTCATGTTTTGGAAGGATTAAAGATAGCACTAGACAATATTAACCAGGTCATTAAAACCATCAGGGAATCGAAAAGTACGCCTCTTGCAAAAGTTGCCTTGATGAAAGGCTTTGGGCTTTCAGAGATCCAGTCCCAGGCAATCTTAGAAATGCAGTTGCAAAGGTTGACCGCGCTTGAAAGAAACAAGATAGACGAAGAATACAAAGCGCTGCTTAAAGACATAGAGAATTACCGGGCTATTTTAGAATCTGAAAAAATGATAGATGATATTATTAAAGGAGAGCTTGTTGATATAAAGAAAAAATATGGCGATGAGAGAAGAACAGAAATTGCCGGCAAGGCTGAAGAGATTGAAATAGAAGACCTTATCGCCGAGGAAGAAATGGCGATAACCATAAGCAATACCGGCTATATTAAAAGATTAGCAGTGTCTTCATATCGTAACCAGAAAAGAGGCGGCAAAGGGGTATCTGCAATGACAACAAGAGAAGAGGACTTTGTTAAACATCTATTTATTGCCTCTTCTAAAGATTATCTTTTGATATTTTCTAATAAAGGGATTGTAAGATGGCTCAAGGTTTATGAAATCCCTGTAGCCTCGCGAAATGCAAAAGGCAAGAATATTATCAACCTGTTGTCTCTTGAACAAGATGAAGAAATAAGTTCGATTGTTGCTGTTAAAGAATTTTTTGATGACCAGTTCTTGGTTATGTCGACAGCAAAGGGTAATATAAAAAAGACAAAATTATCAGCTTTCAGCAATCCTAGAAAAAGCGGAATAGTTGCGATCAGCCTAGATAAAGGGGATCGGCTGATAGGCATTTCTTTAAGTAATGGAAGGCATGAAATTTTGTTGGCTACAAGAGAAGGAAAGGCGTTGCGGTTTAATGAAAAGCACATTCGCGATATGGGCCGTGCTGCAAGAGGAGTAAAGGGAATTAATCTGGCTAAGGATGATGAGGTCGTAAGCCTTCAGGTTTTTTCATCAGATATTGGTAAAACTGGAAGCACTTTGTTAACAGTTTCATCAGGAGGCTTTGCGAAGAGGTCAGATTTTAATGATTATCGGGTACAGGCTAGAGGAGGCAAAGGTATTATTAACTTGAAGGTAACTCCCAAGAATGGGAATGTTGTTGGTGTTCTGGCTGTAATGACTGAAGATGAAATCATGACAGTTACAAAGACTGGGATGATAGTTCGCTGCTCTACAAAGGATATTCGTAAATCAGGCAGAAGCACGCAGGGGGTTAAGCTTATTGTGTTGAAAAGCGGAGATAGGGTCAGCTCTGTTGCGAATGTTGTGGCAAAAGAAGCTGAATAAGCAAGAAGCGTTAAAGCCTACAAAATTGTGCTGTGCGCGATTTTTTGTTGAATGCAACAATATAGATGTTTTTATTCTTCAGTTAAAAGCTGCGCCGCGAAGCGAGTTTTTTTGCTTGACGTATTAAGGTTTTTGAATATAATTAATGGCCTGACAGAGAATACTAAGACCCCATCGTCCAGCCTGGTCAGGACACAAGCTTTTCAAGCTTGCGACGCGGGTTCAAATCCCGCTGGGGTCGTTAAATAAAAAAAGCCTGCTCTAAAGAGCAGGCTTTTTTATTTTATAACGCACCCTACTATAGGCCCAAGGCAATAAATATTAGTATTTAACAGGAGACAAAGGTATCTTTTTGAAAAAAGTATTTGCCAAAAAACAACATATGTTTTAAAAATAAAAAAGCAGGATAGAACAAGCCAAGAGTTGTGTTCGGAGAAAACAATCAATGGCTGGAATTAAAAAAAAGAATAAGTTTGGATTTGCCGCTTTCTTAATTGGAGTGATTGTTTTAGAAATCTTCTCGTTTGGAGGGCTTTGTTTTGTTAAGTATTTCAAGAGAATGGAATATATAACAAAAAATTTCAAACTCTCGAGGCGACAAGAACAGTATATTAAAGATATGCTTTTAGATAAAATAAAATATTTAAATTATGATAAAGATTTAGGCTGGAATTTGAAGGCGCACGGAAAAAGCGGTAAATTCAAAGCAAATGGACAGAGCATAAGGGCTTATAAAGAATACAGCCAACTGCCGAAAGAAGGCATTTTAAGGATTGCTGCCTTTGGGGATTCTTTTGCTCATTGTGACGAGGTTGCTAATAATGAGACCTGGCAGCATTTTATGGAGAAGAAATCTCCGGATATGGAAGTGCTGAATTTTGGAGTAAGCGGCTATGGCCTTGATCAGGCTTATTTGAGATATTTAAAAGAAGGGCGCAAATTTCATCCGCATATTGTTTTTATATGTTTTATGCAAAATGATTATTTCCGGCATGTAAATGTCTTTAGGCCCTTTTATAACAACAATACAGGCGTTCCCTTGACGAAGCCACGTTTTACAATTGTTAATAAAAAACTCATTTTGATCAAAAATCCAATAGGGACAAAAGAAGGCTTAGCAAGAATTATATCTCGAGAAAAACAATATTTTGCTTTGTTGGGGCAATATGATTATTATTGGCAGGTATTGCCTGAAAAATCATTATTCGATATTTTTGCTTCAGTTAGGCTAGTTAAGATATTAATGAAAATGTATTTAGCAAATGAAAATTTTCTTTATCAAGACAATATTTATAATCCTGATTCAGAGGCTTTTAAATTGACCGAGAAAATAGTTGATGATTTTTATGCAGAGGTTGAGCGTAATGGGTCTATCCCGGTCATAGTTGTTTTTCCTGATAAAGTTGCATTAAAGCTTTATGGCCTATTGCATAAAAGACTTTATGACCGCCTTGTAGAGAAATGGAAAGATAATGGATATAATTATATAGACCTAATGGGCAATTTTTTGCTGGAAACAGCGCCAGATAACATTAACAGCCTTTTTGCTACAAAAGGGCATTATAATAGACAAGGGAACAGCTATGTTGCAGGGCAACTCATCAACTATCTGCAGAGAAAAAAGCTTCTTGAGTAAACTAGGGAGATTTTGATCGCCATCGTTTTTTTAACTATTTAATTACAAAAATCAAGATATTGTTGTAAAGTATTAATAAGATTCTTCATATTAAATATTCCTTATTAAAAAATGTATAAGACCATTATTTGTCATATCCTGGGATGGCTTCTATTATCGACCTCAATGGCTTTTGCCAATAATATTGAAATAGAGAATGTTTCTTTAGCTGATAAGGATGCCGTAGGTAACACCTATGATATCGAATTCGACATCAGCTGGGATAATTCCTGGTATTATGGTTCATCCTCCCCTGACAATTATGACGCTGCCTGGGTTTTCGCCAAGTTCTCAAAGTATTCCGGAGGGGCCTGGTCAGAATGGGCACACTGTACTCTTAGCTCAAACGATACGGATCATGTTGCTCCGGCAGGATCGACAATTGATGTTGGTTTAACAACTACAGGAAAAGGTGTTTTTATTCATCGTGATTCCCCGGGCAACGGTTCAAACAATTGGGACAATGCACAGATACGATGGGCATATGGCGCTGATGGTGTTGGTGATTTTGAAAACGTAAGAATAAAAGTCTTTGGCATTGAAATGGTTTATGTCCCACAAGGGCCTTTTTATATTGGCGATACGGATAATGATCAGAACGGCAATTTTTTTACAGCAGATGGTTCTTTTGTCGAAGATGAGGTAGGCTTGCCCCAGTATACAATCACTTCGGAGGGAGCAATTACTGTAGGAACGACAGCGGGCAATTTATATTATGATGCGGAGACCGGCAATACAGGCGATCAAGCAGGGCCCATTCCTGCTCTTTTTCCTAAGGGATATAATGATTTTTATATAATGAAATATGAGCTGACCCAAGGGCAGTATGTGGATTTTTTAAATACTTTAAACGGAACACAGCAGGCTAACCGTATTTCAGCAGTAACTGCAGGGACCTTTATGGACGATGTTGCGCCTGGCGCAGGAGCACCTCAGGACCGCAATGGCGTTGTATGTAAGGTTGCGCCGGTTAGCGCAAAGCCAGGAGTTTATGCTAACGACCTTGATAATGATGGTGTTTACAATGAATCAACTGATGGAAAATGGATCGCAGCGAATTATCTTTCTTGGATGGATGGGGCGGCTTATGCGGATTGGGCGGCTTTACGTCCATTTACAGAGTTGGAATTTGAAAAGGCGGCAAGAGGCCCACAGTTGATGGTTGATGATGAATATGCTTGGGGGTCAACGGAGATAACACAGGCAGAAGGAAATCCGCCTACAAATTTTGGAGAGGCCTCAGAAGTGCCAACAACAACGGGTAATGGGCTTTGTAATTATGATGGTGCGGGAACAGACACAATAGGGCCACTACGCGTAGGATTTGCGGCTACAGGTGCAACAAATAGGATACAATCCGGTGGCGGATATTATGGGGCAATGGAGCTTTCGGGGAACGTATGGGAACAGCCCGTTACTGTGGGCAATGACACACTAGGGCCTCAGGTCGGTGGCAGGGCCTTTGATGGCGCTCAGGGAAATGGAGCGTTGTCAGCAGGCGGATTTGCGGATGTGGAAACTTGGCCGGGATATAATACAGGCACGACAATAGTCGATGGGGCGCGTGGTAGTGGTCTTCGTGGCGGTGGATGGGCGAATTCAACCTATAATCTCGTTTCAGATCGACAATTCTCGGCGCTCGGGTCTTCGGACAGGCAACTCCATATTGGATTCCGGTGTGCAAGGACAGCGCCATAAAAGGTTATTAAAATATGTTAGATCTGTATTTTTATGAGGCTTTTAGAGAAGAGGAAGCGGCAATAAAAAGATATTTGCCCAACGGGATCAGTGCAGGATTTACATGGAAAACTATTCAGGAGAACGGAGACAGGGAGCTGCCCTCAAAGCTAATAAGTATTAGAACACAGTCTAGAATACCTCTGGAATGGGCAAAAGATCTTGACGGCATTTTAACTAGAAGCCAGGGGTACGATCATTTATTGCAATATGTGAAGGATTCAGGTGTAGATGTAAATTTTAAATATCTCGAGGGATATTGTTCCAGGGCAGTTGCAGAGCATGCGGTTTTTGTAATGATGTGTCTTTTTAGGAAGCTAAAGGCGCAGATAAAGAACTTTGATGTATTTCATCGTGAAGGATTAACTGGTATGGAGTGCAAGGGACATAAGGCCCTGGTTGTAGGTGTTGGAAGAATAGGAAGAGAGATAGTAGACTGTTTGTTGGGGCTTAAAATGGAGGTAAAAGGCGTAGATATTGACCCAAAGGACCACAGGGTGGAGTATGTTTCTCTGGAAGAAGGCGTGGTTGAGGCAGATGTGGTCTTTTGCGCTTTGCCGCTGACCAAAGAGACTGATAAATTGTTTAATGTTGCCGCCTTTGAAAAAGCCAAAAAAGGAATTGTTTTAGTCAACGTTTCGAGGGGAGAGATTTCGCCAATTGGAGATATCAAAATAATGCTCGAAAATGGGGTTCTTGGAGGAGCAGGTTTGGATGTTTATTGCTGTGAAAAAGGGTTGGCAGATTATCTTCGTGGTCATAGTGATACGGCTTCGGATGAGGTGAAGCTAGTGTGTGAATTAAAAAACAGGGAAAATGTTGTTTTTACGCCGCATAACGCCTTTAACACCTTTGAGGCTGTCGAAGAAAAAGCAAGACAAAGCGTAGAGGCTGTTGTTCATTTTATCAGGAAAGGGAAATGGTAATAAAATGTTAAAGATATATGGGGCAGACCTCTCGTCGCCAAGCAATAAAGTTAGAATGGCTGCTAATAAATTAGGGCTAAAATATGAATACATTTTAGTTGAGCTTCGTAATAAGCAACATAAAGAACAGTGGTTTTTGGATATTAATCCGGTAGGGAAAATACCTGTTATTGATGATAATGGTTTTATTCTTTTTGAAAGTGATGCGATCATTAAATATCTTGCAAAAAAACAGAATTCGGAGATTTATCCTTCTGATCTGCGGCAGCAGGCATTAATAGACCAATGGATGGATTTTACTGCTATTCATATAGGCGGCGCTATGAGCAGGGTATTGTTTAACAGGGTTTTTGCTAAATTTGCCAAAGAAGAGGTTGATGAAATGTCCCTTAAGGCTGGTTTGAACTTTTTGCACAGGTTTTTACCAGTTGTGGATAAACAGCTTAAAGATAACCCCTATATAGCGGGAGAACTCTTTTCTTTGGCGGATATAGCCCTTCTAGCGACTCTTGATCCTGCAGAGGTAGGTGGTGTCAGCATTGAAAAGCATGAAAATATTGTAAAATGGAGACAAGTTTTAAAAAAGCAGGCTTTTTATTTGCAATGCCATAAGGATTATGGGGAAAAAATGAAAGAAATTTTTAAGGGCAAGATATAGTTAACAGCACGACGCATCTAACTGAGGATAAAATGAAAATAGCGGTAATTCAATTCAATGCAGGAGCAAATAAAGAAAACAATATTGAAAGAGCTTGTTTTTTTGTGGAAAAAGCCATTTCAAAACAAGCTAAATTCATTTTGCTTCCCGAAGTTTTTGTTTTTAGGGGGAACTTAGCCGCAAAGAGAGTTTTGTCTAAAGTTGCTGAAAGCATCGAGGGTAACACGATCAAAAAACTTTCTTTAATTGCAAAGAAAAACAAGGTTGCAGTTTTGGCAGGCTCGATATATGAAAAAATTTACAGATCGAAAAAGGTTTATAATTTATCCGTTCTTATCGGGCCAGACGGCAAGATTGCTGCAAAATATAGAAAAATAAATCTTTTTGATGCAAATGTTGACGGGCAAAGAATAAGAGAGGCAAATATTTTTAAGCCAGGAGACAACAAGGCGATCGCAAAAGTTGGAGGAATGAAAGCAGGATTATCCATTTGCTTTGACCTAAGGTATCCTGAGCTGTACAGATATTATTGTTTAAAAGGCGCAGAAATTTTATGCGTTCCGTCGGCATTTACACACACAACAGGAAAAGATCATTGGGAAACGCTGTTAAGGGCCAGGGCAATAGAAAACAAATGTTTTGTTTTGGCGCCAAACCAAATTGGCAAGAACGGACAAGGCGTTTTGTGTTACGGCAACAGTATGATAGTTGACCCTTGGGGAAAGATTTTAGCAAGGGCATCTAATAATAAGGAAGAAATTATTTATGCGGATATAAACAAAGAAGCAATAATCAAAGTAAGGACAGTCTTAGGAAGGAAGTAGTTATGGTAAAACAAAGGGTTAATGTTGCGGTTACTGGTGCTGCCGGGGCAATAGGATATGCATTGTTGTTTCGCATCGCCTCCGGGGAGATGTTTGGAAAAAGTGCGGAGATAAATTTAAGAATGTTAGAGGTCGAAGCGGCGATAGACAGGTTAGAGGGTGTTAAAATGGAAATACAGGATTGCGCGTTTCCTCTTTTAAAATCTTTAGTTGCATCAAGCGATCCGGATGTTGTTTTTAAAGATGCTGATTGGGCTTTGCTAATTGGAAGCATGCCAAGAAAGGCCGGCATGGAAAGAAGCGAATTGTTAAAGATCAACGGATCAATTTTTACAGCGCAGGGAAAGAGCTTGTCTGAAAACGCAAAAGCAAGCTGTAAGGTTCTGGTTGTCGGAAATCCGTGTAATACAAATGCGTATATTGCAAAAGCTGCTGCAGCGAACCTTGATGGGAAAAATTTCTTTGCAATGACAATGCTAGATCAGAACAGGGCTGCCGCGCAGCTTGCCTTGAAAGCGGGGGTTGATGTTTGTGCTGTAAAAAATATTGCTATCTGGGGGAATCATTCTTCTACACAGTATCCTGATTTTTTTAATGCCAAGATAGGGGATAAAAAAGTTGAGGAAGTTATTAAAGATGAAAATTGGCTAAAAGGAGAATTTATTGAAAAAGTGCAAACAAGAGGGGCGGCTATAATTAAAGCGAGAGGATTGTCGTCGGCGGCTTCTGCGGCAAACGCAGTAATAGATACTGTCAAACAACTAACAATCCCAACCAAAAAAGGCGAGTTTTTTTCAACAGCTGTTTGTTCAGACGGGAGCTATGGCATAGATAAGAATATAATGTTCAGCTATCCCATCAGATCTGATGGAACAGATTGGAAAATAGTTCAGGGGCTAGATATTACAGCATTTGCAGAAGAAAAAATTGAGATTACAAGAAAAGAGCTTCTGTCTGAGATACAATTGTGTAAAGAGCTGCTCTAGATGTAATGCATTTTCCATTTAAAGGAATTAGTTATATTTTGCTGTTAAATTTTGGGAAATTGCCTTGAGTTTTGTTTTTAGGAAATGTATACTGTTAAATATATTATTAAAAATGTTCTATAATTGTTTAAAGGGAGGAATTATAACGTGGAAAAAATACGTAAAAGATTTAATTTACTTGCTATATGTCTTGTCTGTGTCTTTTTCTTTGTAGGGTGTGAACAAATTGCAGCAATTAAAGCATATTTTACCGGCGAAGATGAAGCTGTTGACAAGGCACCGGTTGTAGAGCCTGTAAAAACTACGGTCGAACAGCCGGCAATGACGCCTGACACGATTGCAAGAGTCGGCAATTGGACAATTACAAGAGATGAATTTAAAGAAAGAGTAAAAGCCTTAAAGGAAGTTGTTCCTGACTTTGATGTGGATAGCGCAGAAGCAAGAAAGATGGTAATTGATGAGTTAGTTCGTCAGCAGCTTTTAGTTATTGATGCTGAAAAGACGGGGATAGCAAACAGTAAGGACATCAAAGATGCTGTTGCTGAATTTAGAAGAACTCTTATAGTTAGGGAAGCAGCACAAAAATTGGTAGAAGGCATTACGGTCACTGACGAAGAGGCTCAAGCTTTTTATGATGAGAATAAAGAGCAGTTGATTCAGCCGCCACAGTTTCATGTAAAAGAGATAGTTGTTCAAGACAGCACTTTGGCGGAAAAGATAGTCGCTGATTTAGCAAGTGGCGCAGATTTTTCAGAAAAGGCAAAAGAGCATTCAATTAGCACAACAGCAAAAGCCGGGGGGGATGTTGGCTTTATAGATTCTGTTCCTTTTGAAGCCATGGCTCCGATACTTATGGCTATGACAAAAGGTGAAGTAAGTAAAGTGGTTGCGGCGCCTACAGGTGAATTGTATATTGTTAAGCTTGAGGATAAGACAGAAGGAAGGCAATTAGAGTTTGCAGAAATAAAGGCCGATATTATTCAGAATCAAACTCTATTAAAGCAGCAGCAAAAGTTATTAGAAAAACTTGAAACCTTGCAGAAAGAGATCAAGGTTGAAGTAAATTACGATCTTTTAAAATAAATTTTTTGACCAATTGATAATAGGTTTCTGTTTTTTTCCAAAAATAAGCTTTCTTGATGTTTAAGAATGCAGGTTTTTTTACACTGTTTTTGGATGGCAGAACGGAGGACACAATGAATCTTGAAAACAAAAAACAGTTTGTTGTTATTCTTATAGCCATTGGGCTTGGTTTAGTTGCTGCGTTTTTAACTAGCCAATATGTCCAAAACAATATTAAGGCTCAGACAAAGGCCTTGGCGCGAGATTATGGCAAACAAAATGCTGGTTTTGCAAAAGAGATTGAGACCTTAAGAAGCGAGGTCAAAAGACAGCGTGATGAGATCAAGCAGCTCGAAACAAAGCAAAGCCAATATAAACCAGGAGTTGCAGCGCAGGCTACAACTGAAAAGGTTCAGCCAGTTGTTCAGATGGATTCTTTTTCAGTGAGAACGCCTCCTGGAAAACGAGCAGTTACTATTTTAGTTGATTCTCTATCGGCTGTTGGAGGGCTTATTAATCCAGGAGACTTCGTTGATATTATCGGTGAGATAAAGATACCGGAAGAATCCGGTGATGCTAAGTCTGTAAAGGACGTGACCACTGTTTTATTCCAGAATATTCAAGTGCTGGCAGTTGGAACTAATTTTAAGCCTCTTGGAAGCGCTCCTGCTTATGAAGCACAGCAAAAGGCCAGATCCCTTAACATAACAGTTGCGATAAGTCCAGAAGAGTCAGGATTGATTGCCTTTGCTCAGGCAAATGGAAAATTACAGCTGACTTTAAGGCCGCCAACGGATGGTGGTTTGCAGCTGCTTCAGGTTGCCTCTTGGGATACTTTAGCTGAATATGTTATGGACCACCAGGGAACAGAACTCATGGTTCCTCAAAAGCAAGCAAATATTTTTGAAGCAGATGACCAAGAAAAAGATGAAGTTCGTCCTTATATCCAGATTTTTAAATCAGGAGCAGAGTCTAATTTTTAGAAGGTTTGTGCCTGTATCGTAGAATTGCGTTTTGTTTGATTGTTTCGTGCATTGTGGCGCTTATTAATTTATGCAGACAACCTCACTCGGTCATCCTAGGCAAATTAAGCAATTTCCACCGGGAAGCAGTGAGGCGCTGAGAGCGTATAGCCAGGAAATCTTCTAAAAAAATACAGCCCTTGAGAATATGAACACTTTTTTAAAGGGGATTTTTTTCAATTATAACTTGAGATTTGCGTATAAGTTGTGTTGTGTTTTATGCGACCGCTTAGAGCCAAGGGGATGATTTTTAATTACAAATCAATCCAAACAAGAAAACTTGTTTTAAAGAAAGTAAGAGATCTAAATTATGGATATTAAAAGTATTTTTGAAAAAATAAAGTTTGTCGCGCTAGGGGTCGTTTGTGTATCCGTAGCAATTATTTTTGCCTCATCGTTGGCGCAGGCCAATGCCCTGGATGATATTTATAAAAATCTTGATACAACGAATGATAATGAGATTTTTATGGTTGTGGGAGAGTTGACGATAGCTAAGGTTACAAATATGACAAGGCTTTCAATTACAAATCCAGATATTGCTGATATTGTTGAAGCTGACGATAAAGAGATTCTTCTTATAGCAAAACAGCCTGGGCAAACAATACTTTTTGTCTGGGATGATGCGGGAAAAAGAATGGTTTTTGTTAATGTTCAAGCCGCAGATATGGGAATGCTTGATATGGCCATCCAAAGAATAGATACTCTTTTAAAAAAGGGAAGAATTGAAGGGATAAAGTTAGAGCCTAATAAAAGAGAAGGCAAGATATTTGTGACAGGTGATCTTGCAGAAGAAAATGAAGAGATGCTTGATAAGATCTTGGATGGATATGCGGATATTATTGTGAATCTTATAAGGAAAGAAGAGATTCAAGACCTTATTCAAGTAGACATGCAAATGACAGAATTAAACACCACTCTTACAAAGAGCTTGGGCATAGATTGGTCTGCTGGAACGAGTGGCGTATCCTTGACATATCCTGAAGAGTTGCCGGAAATGGATGGTACGATAGGTGACTTTTTTAAGATTGGAGATTTTAGCAGAACATCAATGTTAACAGCAACAGTTAAAGCTTTGTTAGAAAAAGGAGAAGCCAGGGTTCTTTCTCGACCAAAAGTAGTAGTTATAAGCGGGGAAGAGGCAAGTTTCTTGGTTGGGGGGGAAATCCCTATTAAGACAACAACTTCTTCTGCTGAAGGGACCCAAGAAAATGTTTCCTTTAAAGAATATGGTATTGGATTAACGATAACGCCGACAATAAAAAAAGAAAAAATAGATATTCAGCTAAATGTTGAGATCAGTGATGTTGCTTCTGGAACAGGAAACGAAACGTCTTTTTTTACAGAGACAACAACAACGCGAGTTCTTTTAAACAATAAACAAACGATGGTTCTTGCTGGTCTAATCAAAGAGAACAGAGGTTCTAGCGTGCGAATGGTTCCTTTTTTTGGGCAAATACCCGTAGTTGGGATGCTTTTTAGGTCTAAAGGAACTAATCCATCAGAGACTGATAAAGAGCTGGTTATTTCAATGACTCCTACTATTTTAGAGAGAAATCGCAACAATATAGAAGAGGTAAAAGAGGAAAAGGTTGAAGAATATAGAACGACGGCCATATATAAACAAAAAGTTTCTTCATCCTCTTCAGTTCCCTACTATTTGGGAATACCAAAAAACATGACTGAGTATGTAAGAAATGTTCAGAAGCAAATTTCAAAAGCGATTCTTTATCCTCCCGAGGCAAAAAGATATGGGTGGGAAGGAACAGTTAGGATGAATTTGCTGATACTAAAAGATGGAACTCTTGCATATGCTTTAATTCAAGAATCATCAGGGCATGAGATTATGGATGAAAGTGCTCTAAGGGCGGCAAAAAGACTTGCGCCGTACTCAGGGTTTCCTTCAGATGTAGACCTGCAGGAATTGAATATTACTGTTCCAATTGTTTACAGCTTTAAGAAATAAATGACACGCCTGTTTAATGTTTGTAACAAAAGAAAAATTGTTGCAGCGGAGTAATAATGAGTGCAAAAATAATAACTATTTTTAGTAACAAAGGTGGCGTTGGCAAAACGTTTGTTTCTGTTAATATGGCTACGGCCTTGGCCCTTGCAAAGTATAAAGTTCTTTTGATCGATATGGATTTTCAGGCTGGTCAGGATATGGCAAGAACCATGAACCTGTCTCCAAAGAACTCGATTGTTGATGTTCTGCAGCAAATAGAAGCAGTTACAGACCATGTCGTTATTAGAAGGTTTTCTGCGCGACATACTTGTGGATTGGACTTTATGGCGGCAGTTAAGAATACCCGTCAAATAAGTTTAATTACGCCAGACAATATAAAACCATATCTTAGAAAAATCTCAGAAGTATATGACTTTATTCTTATCGACGCAGGAAAAGCTTTCCATGAACCACTTATTACAGTGTTCGATTATTCCAACCTTATTTTATTAGTGGCAACTCCGGATATTTTGGCTGTTTATCAAATAAAGTGGTGCCTTGATGTTCTTCAGAGCCTGCAGTTTCCAATGAAAATGATCAAGCTGCTTTTGAACAGGTCTGAGAGCCGTGGAAGCGTTGCCTGGCAGGAAGTTAAATCTGCACTTACTTGTGAGATTTTTGGACATGTGCCTTCCGATGGCAAGGCAGTGGGCATTGCTCTTAACAGGGGAATCCCCTGTGTTATAGATAATCCAAAGAGTCATGTTGGAGAAGCTTTTATCAAGCTAGTTGATGCTTTCCGAAAGGAAAGCAATTTTGTTCCTGCAATGGATGTTGAAAAGATAAGGAGCAAAGAAGAGCTGCCTAAGCCAGGAGAATTTTGGGCTAAATATGGCATTGCTCAGCAAATGGGTACGGCGCCTTCAGGAAAAGCTTACGCTTCGCAGGAAGATGAAATAAGTATTTTAAAAAGAAAAATTCATCTAAAGTTGGTTGACAGGCTTAACAAAGAAGGCATTTCTCTAGAGGCTTTAAGCGATCCTGAATCTATACATAAGGTTAAAAAAATGGCTGAAGGAGTAGTTGGTACTTTGCTTACAGAAGAAGCTGGTGGCAAGATATCTTCACATGAAGAGAGGGTCCGTTTAGTCAGAGATATTGTCAACGAAGCTTTAGGCTTAGGACCATTAGAAGATCTTTTAGCTGATCCGGATATAACGGATATTATGGTCAATTGTAGAGACGAGATTTATGTTGAAAAGAGCGGAAAACTTGTTCTTACTGATTATAGTTTTGTTTCGGAGGACAAGATGAGGGCTATTATTGACAGGATTATTGCTCCTTTAGGTAGAAGAATAGATGAATCCACGCCGATGGTTGATGCGCGTTTGCCTGATGGCTCAAGAATTAATGCTATCATTCCGCCGCTTTCTCTGCGTGGGCCAATGATAACTATCAGAAAGTTTGGGGCTGAAAGACTTAATACTTTTGATTTGCTAAATAAATATCATAGCGTGACCAAAGAGATGGTTTTGTTTTTGAATTGTGCTGTTATTGGCCGCAAAAATATTATTGTTTCAGGGGGAACAGGTGCGGGTAAAACAACATTGTTAAACGTTGTCTCTGAGTTTATTCCTGATAATGAAAGAATTATAACTATTGAGGACGCGGCTGAGTTGCGATTAAAAAAAAGCCATTGCGGAAGACTGGAGTCTAGGCCCAGAAACATTGAAGGTAAGGGCGAGGTTACCATTAGAGATTTATTTATTAATTGCCTGAGAATGAGGCCTGACCGTATAGTTATCGGTGAGTGCCGTGGCCCTGAAGTTTTAGACATGTTGCAGGCTATGAACACGGGCCATGATGGATCTTTGACCACATTGCACGCAAATACAACTAGAGACGTTGTTACTCGTATGCACTCAATGATCCTTTTAAGCGGCATTGAATTGCCTGTCAGGGCTATTAATGAAATGATCGCTTCAGCTATCGATATTATTGTTCAGATCAATCGTTTTTCAGATGGAACTCGAAAGGTCACACAAATTTCTGAAACTTGTGGCATGGACGAAGATCACCAGCTGATATTGAAAGATGTTTTTATTTATAATCAAAAAGGGATTGATTTGGATGGGCGTGTCGTTGGAGACTATGAAGCAACAGGCTATGTTCCGGAAAGCTTCAATGACTTTGTAACGCGAGGGCTGAAAATTGAAAAGAGCCTTTTTGATAAACGTACTATTTATGTTAATACTGATGAAAAAATAGAGGTTCCTGAAGTCGAGATATTAGCCCCTGAGGAAGTAAAAAAACTAGTTGTTGGACAATCTAAAACAGTGCAACCTAATGCTCAGCCTAAACAGGCTCAGCCGCCTACTCTGCCGCCAAAGCCGGCGGAGTAGCTATAATCCTTTCAAGTATTGAGAATACTCAATAAAACAAAACAGAACACAATAGCAGATAAGGCCCTTCTTGCAGATAATTTTTTAACTAGAATGGTTGGGCTCCTTGATCGAAAGTCTTTGAAAGAAGGAGAAGCTCTGGTTATTACCAGGTGTAATTCTATTCATATGTTTTTTATGAAATTTGCCATTGATGCTGTTTTTGTTAGCAAAGAGAACATAGTTGTTGGTCTAGTTCAAGATATCAAGCCATTTCAGCTCAGCCGCATTTATTTTAAGTCTAGCTATGTTGTAGAGCTGCCATCCAGCACAATATTTAGATTAGGAATTGCTATTGGCGATCAATTAGCAATCTTAAGCTAATCAATGTCCAAAAAAAACACAATCTTTTAACTAAAGCTTTTTTATTGTGATATACTGAAAATGCATTAATGTCCAATGTGCGTAAAACAATAGATTTCTATTAGATTGGACATTGTTGAGTTGTTTAACTATTGCAAAGGGATAAAGTATGGGAGTAGTCCACAAATTGAGAAAGGAAGTTTTTGACTTTATTATCAACCAGAAGAAGGAAGATCCCTCTCTTAGTTGTCGACAAATATCAGATCTTATAAGCAGTAAGTTTGAAATTAAAGTATCAAAGTCTTCAGTTAACTCTGTTTTAAAAAGCACTCAGTTAAGCAGTTCAGTGGGAAGACGGGTCCTAAAAAAAGCGATGTCTAAAAAATTCCAAATTCCTCAACAAAAGAAACAACAATTACTAGAGAGCATTTCAACCCTTGGTTTTACCTTTGACCATAAGGCTACGGCTGAAGAGGATCCGCTGGGAGCGATCAAGGACAATGTCTTTGCAGAAAAGCAGCAGGAAGAAGGCTTTTCTCTAGAAAAACTTTCTCTGGAGCTTCAGGAGCATGATAGAAAAAAACGCAAGAGCAGGATTTTTTATGATGCAACAAACCAAGAAGTTGAAGATATAGCAGCGGCTCAAATGACACAAGGAGTACAGGGAGAAAATAAAGAAGCAAGCGCCAATAAAGAGAAGAAGGCATATATTGTTCCCGCTGGTCCGATATTCTTTGATGAGGAACAATTCCTTTATGATTTAAAAATTGCCAGAGAAGATAAAGAAAAAGAAAAAAATAATAGGCATTTGTATGATAATGCGGGAGTGGTTTTTTTAAAAGCTGCGCAGATTGATACAGATGGAGAAAATCTTTTGGGAGATCTGTTTAGAAAAAATTCAAAAGGTGTTGTTGTCGATAATTTTAATAATATTTGTTCGGGCTTGCTGTTTCTTAAAGCATTTAATATTCAATCTGTAGAGAATATTGAAAAATCAAAGAATGATGCTTTATGGAGATTAAATGGCTTTAGAAAAGGGTATCCAGGAAGAGAAAATCTTTTTGGGTGGACGCAGAAGATTGATTTTTCAAATCAATTACAATTGGAATATCTTAATGAAAAAGAGCAGTCTTTAAGCAGTATAAAGGCTTTCAGGATCATCTTTGAGGATGCCACAAGCATTATCCTTGATGCCCAAATGAGGTCTATTTGGAGAGAGCCAGTACAGCAAGATTTGTTTTCTTCTTTAAGTAGTGCAATGACGCTTCTTTCCAAAAAACTTATAAGCAATAATGAGTGTTTGGTGATGGATGTTTTAAGAGAAAAAGGCATCAATAGAACGGATTTTGCAAGAATTCTTGCTTCTTTTTTTGATATTATTGGCAGAAAAATGCGCAAAATTGAAGTATTAAGCGAAAAACAAGAAATACTTGCTGAATTTACTCTTATTCCTTCAATTAAGCGCTTTTTTATTGTGGGATTTAGGCCTTATCAGGAGATTTTTAAAGAATATATTTGTAGTATTACAGATACTGTTGAATTTCCCTATTATGACAGGCCAAGAGACAGAGTCTTATACTATTCGGAAGTAAATGTTCCATTGGTGGCTTTATTGAAGGATTTTGTAAGTATTCCTCAAATTCTTCAAGAAGAAAGGCCTTTAAAATGGGTGCTTTTAGGACAACAAAAGAAAAAAGCATCTCAAATAGCTCTTTTGACAAACATGACTACAGAGAAAGCAGAAAGTATTATTTCAAAATACTTAACCCGTTGGCCAAGTGCATTTAATAAACAATATATAGAGGAAGGAGACAGAACAGACATTAATAGAGAAGAGCTTAATAAAAATCAGAAAGAATATCAATGTTACGCTGGTGACTTTGTTGAAAAGGTGTTTGACAATTTTGGAGATATTTTTAACGATTACATTTTAACCCTGCATAAGTATTGTTTAGATAAATATTTTCCAAAACAAAAAAGTGAAATTGACATAAAAACTATGGTGTCAATATTTTATGGATTGCAGGGTTTTGTAAGGGAAAGTTATGATCAATTAATTGTTACAATTTTGATACCTCAAGGGTACAATTTCCTTGATATCTTGGAATTTGCCATTAGTAGAGTAAATGACAGACACTTAGTAACAAAGGATGGCAGAGGTATTTATGTAAGTGCTGAAAAAGTAAAAGCTTAGGTTGTTTGACGGGAAAATAATAAAAAAGCTGTTGTCACTAGCTGTTTTTCGGTTTATATTTATTGTTAGTGAATTGGTTTTTTTACATTTATTAGTGTCTAAAAAAATAAACAGGTTCTATTGACACTAAAGCTTGTATTATGATATACTTTTGTTACATATTGGATAAACAGAATATTGTTTTGTAGTCTGTTCAATATTGATATAACGCTTTTTGACAGAATAGTTTCGAGTTAATACACCGTTTAGGTGTTTTATTCTTCTGCTTTTGGGATAGACCGGAGACACGGTGGTCAAAAGTAGAGGAGCCGAAAAGTTCGGCAATAGAGTCCCGGGAATTCGATTCAGTGTTTAGCAAGAATGGGGCAAAGTTTATCTGTTGCACATGTTAGGTAGTTGCGGTATGGCGAGGAACAAAAAAAATGAAAAAATGGAATCATAAAGGTCAAAATCTAATTGAATATGCCATGGTCGCAGCTTTAATTTCCGTAGCAGTTGTTGCTATGAGTACCTACGTGTATAGGTCAGTTCAGGCCACCCAGCAGGTAATACAAGAAGAATTCAAAGCATCACAATAATATTTACGCGAGAAAAGACGAACAGATAATAATTTCTGTGTCATTGCTTGCGTAAGGCTTAAAAATTAGTGTATTTTTAGGCTTAATTAAGCAAAAACCCTTGTTTAGTAACAGGGATTGTTATTATCGAAGGAGGATAAATAATGCTTAAAAGGATGATTCATAAAACATCTGGCAAAATGAAAAGAGGCCAGAGCACAGTAGAGTACATTATTTTGATAGCTGCTGTTTTAGCCGCTCTCATTATTTTCTTAGGACCAGGAGGGCCATTCCAGACTGCATTTAACACAACAATCAACTCTGGTACAGATGGTATGGAAGACATGGCAGACAGATTAGCTGGTTCAAGACCTGCTGCTAACAGTACCCCTTAATCAGGAGAATAAGAAGGAATCCAGTTATTTGGAGAAGTTAAAATTAGGAG
This sequence comes from Omnitrophica WOR_2 bacterium RIFOXYA2_FULL_38_17, assembly GCA_001805965.1. Taxonomy (GTDB): domain Bacteria; phylum Omnitrophota; class Gorgyraeia; order Zapsychrales; family Zapsychraceae; genus Zapsychrus_A; species Zapsychrus_A unditaenarius. Next base: position 61,647 of record MHHG01000027.1, read on the forward strand.
GTAAAATCAATGCTTAGAAAATTGATTAAAAATAAAAAAGCGCAAAACACAGCCGAGTATGCAATTTTGATATCTCTGGTTGTTGCTGGTATTATTGCCATGCAGACTTATGCTCAAAGAGCATTGCAGGCAAGAGTTCGTGATGCCGCACAGCATCTTGCTACACAAACCAATGGTTTAGGCAACACAGTACAATATGAACCTTATTATTTATCAACTGATTATAACATTATTCGGGATGAAACTATGACCGAAAGTTATGACTCAGATGCTATTTTGAAAGGTGAAAATTCTACTAGAACAAGGCAAGAGGGTGGTCGTCAGACAACTTCTTACGATACATCAGTTGCTGGTATTCAAAACGGTCTCTAATAGTAGACCTGATTGGTTAGTAACATAAGAAGTGCTCTTTAGAAGAGGTAAAATTAAGGAGGCTAAAACAATGTTTGAATATTTAAATAAAAGAAGAAAGAAAGGCCAGAGCACGCTAGAATATGCAATTTTGATTATCATTATCATAGGCGCTCTAGTCTCAATTCAGGTCTACATAAAGAGAGGTATTCAAGGTCGCTTAAAAGGTGCGGCTGATGATATCGGAGAACAATTTTCCCCTGGAAACACAAATGTGCAAAAAACAGTAAGAACTATAAGTTATACATCAGATACCAATATTGGTGGTGTTGTAACTTCAGCGTTACTTAACGACGAAGAAACAGTTACCCAAGGAACTTCAAGAATTGCTAATGTTGAGCAAGAATATTGGGGAAGTTAATAAAAGCTGTTTTGTAAAACGTAAGTTCTTAGTGTGACAATCAGATCCGGTTTGCCGAGAAATATTTTTTCGGCAAACCGGTTTTTTTTGCACAAAGAAAAGATTTATCGATGTTTGTTTGTGATTAAATTTTTTGGTAAAATAACGCAAAAAAGACAAAAAGGGTTTCCGTAAGTTTATGGTAGTGTTAGTTTTGTACGTTTGAAAAATCAATCCCAGCTCTATTCATTTACATAAAAATAATGTATACTTATTGTATGAGTCTTAAAATTATTTAAAAAGGGGCGAGTTTGTTATGCTAAGGATTGTTAAGAATAATAGAGCTCAGGCGGTAGTCGGCGAATATGTTATAGTGTTTTTTATTGCCATCGGAGTTATTACAGCAATGAGCACTTATTTTCAAAGAGTTGTTCAGGGCAGAATTTATGATGCCAGAGATGCAATGGTCAGTCTTACAAGAAATCAATCAGCAGGATATTTTAACGGCAACATTTTTTTTCATTATGAGCCCTATTATCAAAATACTGATTCAGAAACCTATCGCAGTCTTATTTCGAGAACTAGTCTTGTCGAGGGGGGGACCAGTGGCATTTACAGGGTCGAATATGATGATCTTTCAAGGATAACTAGCACAAGTGTGACTAAGCCGCCAAGGGATGCAGATAAGGAATATGAATAGCAAATTAGTCTAGAGGGAAGAATGTTTAAAGGGAATTTACAATTTTGGAAAAATAATAAAGCTCAAAGCATTCTAGAGTATTCATTGATCATAGGAATAGTGACGGTGATTTTTTTTAATATGGGGACATTTCTTAAAAGAGGCACGCAGGGGATGATTAAGACGATTGCTGATCAAATCGGAGATCAAAGGAATGGTGACCAGATTTTTGATGTTGAAGAAGGCTTTATGGTAAATGCTTTTATTGACACTGATGCCACGACAGAAAAAACAAGAGGGGAAGATGCCGGTGTCGTAACGCATTATTATAATGATAGGATGCACTCTGAGTCAACGACTGAAACACTCTTAGGCTTTCAGGAAGAAGAAGATTAAAAAAATAAAGTTGTTATTGAAACAGGAGAGATTTATGTTTAAAAGAATAAGAAAAGGTCAAACATCAATGGAGTTCCTGATCTTGATGACAGTTATTCTTGCGGCTTTTTTATCGATAGGGAATTATTTCAAAAGAGGAGTACAGGGAAGATGGAAAACCGCTGTTGATGAATTAGGAGAACAATATGATCCTAGGACGGGAAACACTATGCTGGTACATAGGATAATCTCAAATACGGATACGCAGATCATTTCTTTAAACACCACAGGAGGCTGGTGGACGTCGAGAAGAGATATGACGAATGTCGTTGAAACTAAATCCGGACATGTTTCCGCTGGGTCATATTAAGTTTATTCTTAATTGTTAAGAATCTGGTGGTTTGAGGGGCGATATGAAAAAAATTCATAATAAAGACGATGTTAAAATAAACAAAGAATCTGGCCAGACTGCAATGGAATTGGCGGTTTTTGGTTCAATATTTATTTTTACAATGGGTCTTATTGTAAGAACTGCTCTTGGTTATGGGTATCAGCAGGGCCAGACTTTGAAGGCGATGAGAATGGCGATGAGAATGTCCTATATGTATTCATCGGGACAGATGGGCAGCCATGGGGATAACAATGCATCAAGAAATTCAGCAACTGTTGTTTTGATAGAGGACAGGCTGACTTCTTCAAGCGCGAAATATGGTACGGTTGACAGGGTTCCTTACATGTTGTCGGGGGCAGCCACTCACAGCAGAAATCTTTTTCTTAATATTGATTCCAATGAGGATTTCAGTTTATCAGTTGTTGATTATTGGATAAACGGTCAGCGTTTTCCTTTCTCAAATGCGAGGTTTATAAATGTCCCGTTAAACAATGGCAATCCTAACTGGGATCCCATGTGTGCAAGGACAGCTGCCGGTGCGATCATTGGATGTGTTGCTGTTTACGAAAAAATCCCAAATCACGACGGCATTGATGATTGGGATGCTGGCTGTGACGTATGTTTTGATCTTAACAGGGATGGCACCTCTGATGAGGTTCCTGCAGCACTGAGGCCTGTTTTTTCTTGGCAATGGAAAGTCAGATATGCTTTTGAAACTAAAGCTGGTGGAGCAACGCTTCTTCCCGGAAGAATTGCGATGGAGACAGAACAGGTCTCTTACGATGTCGATGGGGATTACCAGGAAGAAACGGTTTACAGCAGCAATGGGTCTGATGCCGACGGAGTTATTACATCACTACATGTTATAGATTATCAGGAGGGGGATCTTGACAGTTCGTGGCAGCCTGGAGATCCAGGTGAGCAGCCAGGCATTCAAAGAGATACAGAAGTATTCACTTTTTTAAGAGGACAAAGGCCCGGAGAAGAAGGGACTTATGCAATAGTGGAAGAAGGGCGTCTTTATGCTGCAACGCCAGGAAGGCAATTTATTAGAACAGCCAAAAAGAAAGATCAAGTGGATATTATTCAAAGAGAGATACAATTAAGCAATTTTATTGATGGAAGGTTCTGCAACGCCGATCTATCGGTTCCAGCGTTTATTGGAGATGATACCAGCGTGACAAATCCTGTGGAGGTTTGTGTTCGTACGCGACAAGCTTGTTTTGGCGGGAATATGCCGTTTACCTGCATGGCAATTGACGACCGATATATTTTTGTTAGAAGCAGAATAGCAGACAGGCGCGGGCATAAATGGGTTACTGATACGACTGATGAGCCGTATGTTGAATTTATGCGATAAGTATTTTGAGCATGGAAAAGAGGGAAAAAGTAAATGTTCTTAAAGAAGTCGATCAAATTAAAGGGTCAGGTTTTGATAGAATTTACATTCTGTATGATAATCATTCTTTTGATGCTTTGGAGCATGGTACAGATCATGGGATGGGTGTCGAGAGATCCGGTTGCAAGGAGACAGGCCCATTATGATACCTTAAGGTCTAATGGGTCGATCGGTCAGCAGCTGGATTCGTATTTTTATGAGCCGATCCCTTTGAATGCGATCTGGAGGCCGTAATATTACTGATTGTTCGGCAGCGGGTGCATATTATTGGGACAACGTATTTGTGTTGAGAGAGAAAAATAATTAAAGCTTTTTAAAAGATTTGTTTTTGGTGTAGAATAGAAAAAATAGTCTTTAAGGGTATTTGAATTGATACAGAGAATAAGAAAACATATATTAGCATTTAAAAAGAATCTTAACAGATCTCTTGCAAAGAATAACAGTTCTGCTCGGCTAGAGCCTGATTCTAAAGGGCAAGTAGCGATCATATTGATCATAATGACCGCAATTGCCCTTATTTTTTATGCTGTTACTTTGAATCTTGGCAGGATGAGCGGCGCAAAAACAATGACCACAATGGCTGCTGAAAAAACTGCTAGCGTGCTTGCGTCGCAAATGGCAAGTTACGCGCAAAAACTCGTTAAAGAGAATTTAAAGGGAAGCTTGGAGGTTTGTGATAAGACGAGCCTTTTTACGGCGATTATTTCTATGATCATTATTATCATAGTTGCGGTCATTGCCATTATTTTGGCGCCTGTAACTAGTGGCGGGTCTGCTGGCCTGGGAGGATATATCATTGCGATGGCGATTGTTGCGATCATTCTTTCCATTGTCTCAGTTGTCATGCAGGCAACAGTTGTCCAGCCGGGGATCACCAGCATGTGGAACAAGATCATCGGCGAGACGATGTCGCTTAAGAACCAATTTGTCGAAAGTGGCGTAAGGACAGCCCTGCAAACAGCTATTACTGACTCTGGAGAAGTTGCTGATGTTTTTGATGAGGACACAGATAGGATCTGGGGCTTTACGGGCAATGTGCCTAACGATATGGTTTCACGATTTGGTTTTTATTACACTCAAAGGCTAAAAAGAATTCAGACTCCGGACGATACTGAGATCATGGCATTTATGAGGGCCTTGGATGATTTTATGCATGGAGATTGTCTTTATGATGGTGTTTATGGTTCAGATTGTCATGGTGACCATGATGGAGATGGCAGTCCAGACGCTGTAGATGAGGCGTGGGGATTATCTGACCCGCTATTTATTAATGCCGCGTGTTCTAATGGTGTTCATCCGGCATGTATAGCTTTTCCAACTCTTTCTGAAGCAAATATGTGCTGTCTTCCTTCTGGAGCACTAGACCCTCTTTCATGGACATCCGTCGGCTTAAGGCCGGATTGTTGTGATATTGGTGCCGGTCAATGCAATGAGTCTGGTTCTTGCACTGTTGCGGCTAATATGGTTTCTCCCTATTCCAACTTTAATGTTGTTAATGGCAACCAATACAGCTGGGTATTTGACCCGAATATTGAGAATAATTACAATAATGACCCGGAGGTCCCAATACCCAGGGAATGCGTGGCTGCATTTCCTGGATTTCCAAATTCTTGTTGTGGTAATGGTTTTTGCGAAAAACTGTATGAAGGCTTAGTTAATGAGGTATGGGAAGACCACCCGAAGAACGATGAGAATTCAGGCGGCGCTAATATTGACGATGACACCACAAATGCTTTCTATTGTCCTCAAGATTGTTATCAGTCTTTACGAGAGCAGATAGGCAGAGATGATGAACACAGGCTTTATCGAAAGAACCCCTTAGACAGGAGCCAGATAGTTCAGGTCGGGGACACGAATGGTTTTATTGCTGAAGATACAACAGGATTTTATGACAGGTATGCTCCTGATGGAGACGAAGGCAAAAAAGGCGTGTACCCTCTTTTCTGGAGAATTGCTGACTGGGGATGGGACCTAAGCATTGGTGCTGTATCAAACGTTTGCTATTGGGATGCAAATCCTGCGTGTGTTCCTGCAGGGCCGTTGGATCATCCTGAACTGGAAGCCAGCAGACTGTCAGTAATAGGGCTGCCGCGAGCGCCAGCTACGCTTACTTATGATACGACATGGATAGTCCCTTCACAAGCTCAAAACAGTCTAATTGCAACAGATCCTCCGATAGCTGTCGATAGGATAAGAATTCCGCCTGATATCATTGCTGCAAATGGTGATTGTGCCCAAAATGCCTTTGATGACCTTGCTATGTTTCCTGCTTTGGGCTTCTGGAAGAAAGGCTCGGATAGATTTTGTTCTGCGGGAGATGTCGCGGGTGATGCACAGTGGCCATACTTTGGAAATTGTCCAAAGTCGGGGATAATGCGCAGTTGTGCCTGCTGGGAACTTGATGATCTTGGTAACTGGGTTGTGTGTACTACTGATGAAGATGGTGATGGAGTTAATGCTACTTATGATTGTCCAACCTGCAGTTTGCCTTGTCAGCAGCTTGATGAAAACGGGCTGCACCTTGTTGTCCCTGCAGGGGACCCGGATAACCCTGCCGACTGGACATGCGATAATGATTTTGGTGATGGGGATGGAAGCAACCAGACTGTTCCTGCTGATTGCGCTTGCGGAGATGTAGGTGCGCTGGCTCCGGCTAATTGGCCGGAAGATGTTTTAGAGGATGTTTACTACGGACTTACTGAATTTTTACGTTTTGGTACGACACAGTTAATGAAAGATAGAACAGACCTGGTTAATAATTTTGATTCTTGGTACGGAGAGCTTGCGATGTGGATCGAGCCTTTAAATCCCCCTGCAGACAGGACAACAGTGCCTGCATGTTACAACTGTTCAGGCACAGCGACTGAGGCAGCAGAGGGGATCTTGTGGCAATGGAGGGATGCCCTTGCTGAAATTAGGGACAGGCTGAACCTCCTTTCGGTTAGCCATGTTGCTCAAGCTGGAAATTTGTGCGGAAATGCCTGGTGTGTTCCGATGCCTGCCTGCGCTACTTTTGTAGGCGCCCATGAAGAGCACGATAAAGAAGAAAACACTTTTGACAGCAACAGCAATGGAGTTATCGGGGATATTGAAGATGTCGCGGCTTGCCTGAATTACAATATTAATGACCAGAGAATATTGCTTGCTGTTGACCTAGCTGATGTTGATGGAGACCTTGATTTCAACGAATATCTTCCGGTTTCAGTAATAACTGGTGGAGCTGATCCTGGCATCGCAACAGGAAATGCCCAGAAATTCAAGGGGTGTTTTGATTATTGTAACGAAGCTAATTGCGAGTATTTGCCGAGGTCGCTTGTTCCAGGAGTTGATGCAATTGTTTTTGATGCTAGCGATGACGCCTTGGTTTTAGCCCTAGAAAATTGTAGGGACTCTCTGGGCGCTTCTACTATAACCCCGCCGATCCCTGATGATCAAAACATGTCCGTTGCAGATTGCCAGACGGTCTGCGGAAGCCTATTCCCTGGAGGGACTGATCCTTATGGCCTTAATGCAGCTCCTTACAATCTCCCAGTATGGGTAAATCCTGTTGTTAACTGGATACCTCAATGTAATGCAGAATGCAGTAATTGGTGTTCAGGAGGGGTAGATACAAATTTCCGTGCAGCTGTTAGGGCGGCAGCGGCAGCGGTTCCTCCTTATCCCGGGACAATGGATGCGGTTGATCATCAAATGTTCGTAAATTGTCTGAATTCGCTTCCTTTTGCCAATGAGGCTGTAGGGCTTGGCCCCAATGGCGCGGTCGTTTGTGAGTCTTTTTGTGAGCATGATCCTAGGACTTGGCCGGGAGACCCGGCATTTGTTTTAGATCACAATATTCTGATCAATTTCTTTGGCATGGCTGCGCCGATGTCGCCTTGGGTAGCGAGCATTCCGTCAGTTCCGGCTCCGGAGATTGCCAATTCAGGGTCTTGTTCTTTCTGGTGGGATGGCGTAACTGATGCTGGATTGTTCAGGCAGCGCGTACTTGATGCCATTATTACTGCCGGAGGCTCTTGTGCAGAGATCGGGGCTGGCAATTTTCTGTCGCTGGTCAACCAGAGTTATGAAGAGGCGGAAAACCAGGTATCTAAATTCACAACAAGAATGAATTTCCTTAATAATAGAATACCTGAAATTAAAAGAGCACACGATCTTTTTACTACGGCGGAACAGAAATTTACTGATTTCTTGAACGGACCTGCTCAGGATATTATCCAGTACAGGATTAATTTTGAGGATGGGTCTGACAATGGTTTGCCTAGCTCAGCTATCTATTATTGGCAAAGCCCGCCGTTTAATGAAACAATGCCTGTAGGAACCGGGGCTTGGCACATTGTAAGGGTAGACGTAAGGACTCCAGGCCGATGTGCTGGCAGGTGCAACCCTACGCAGTCGGGCCCACAAGAATGGCCAAGCATTAAGACTGAAACTCACGACTGGGGTACCAAGAGGTGTTATTTTATCATTAATTATGTGGGGACTGTAAAGGCTCGCGTCACAAGAGTAGATGAAGATCAGACTAACGTCGGCAGAATGTTCTTCCCTAATGGTGTTCCTATCTGGGATTTTAGGTTCAATCATCCTTTAAGGCCTCAGACCGGTGCTGCCTTTGATTTTGCACCGTTGGGCAGGGTGTGCACCGGAGGAGGCGCTGCAGTTTGTCCCAATGGGTCTTGTGAAGTTGGAGAATCTTCTGCTACCTGTTGGCAGGATTGCCCTCTTTGTCCGGATGGAGCTTGTGTGGGCGGAGAGACTGCTGTTTCCTGTCCTCAGGATTGTCCTGTGGCAACAGGTTTTTGCGGCGACGGCACTTGTTCCAATATTCTCGGTGAGCATCAGACAAGCTGTCCTAAGGATTGTGGTTCTGTTACAAGCTGCTGCGGAGATTTGATGGTTGAGAACCCTGTTGATTCACTTAGCAATCCACTAGCGCCGCAACCATACATTGATCTTTTCCCCGACATGGGTGGCGGCACGAGAAAAATTTACAGCGGGGCCCTGATGATGGACAAGTCTGTTTCAGATGGAAGCGCTGATGACAATAGTGAATGCTGGCTTACAGTGAACAGGCTGCTGACCCGAGGCGTTTCGAGTGAAGCTTGCGCAAGGTATTATTGGGAAGGTAATGGATTCTCGCACAGATTTGTTGATTGTATTGATTGGTAATTTTGGTTTTTTAAAAGGTTCAATAAAAAAGGATTTCAGGTGTTATCCAAGATCAGAAAAACTTTAAAAGCTCAGGCAGTGTTCGAATACATGATGCTGATCGTATTCGTCGTGTCCGCATTTTTGGTTTTTCAAAAATACATTGTACGGGCAATGTCAGGAAGGTGGAGGGATGTAGGGGACGCTTTTAGTTACGGGCAATCTTATGATCCTGAGAATACGATTGAATGTGCGACTTTTGGAGCTGTTGCTGCCACTGAAGATCCAAGGTTTCCGGATACAGAAATCTGGTACAATGTAGATTGTTTTAATGCGAACTGCATGGTTCCCTGTTTTCATGACCCGATAGATGCCCCTCAATGCAGAGCTTGTATCATTGCCTGTCAAGACCCTGATTGCAACTAAAGCCACGGTTGCTGGATTTTCATCGAAAAATAATCAGATTTATTTTTTCAGTTGTTCAATGTTTGTAATTTAATAGAACACAAAAAAGAGGTTTAATATTTCCATTTGCAGAAGATGAATAAGCCCGGTTGGCTATTAATAACACAATGGTCCTGATTTCCTAGAGGCTACTGGTTTAAACAAATCGACTTAGCTGCGCAGCCAGGTTTGTATTATTATTGCTTGAATATTGTATCAAAAAAATTTTACATTCAATTTTGATTTTTGTATTTAGTTCCTGTACAATATTGTTAGCTGTATCTCAATTAATATTAATATTTATCATTTTTTTAGGTTGAACAATGTTAGCATTTATTTTATTTTTAATTTTTGCTGTTGTTGCGGCGGCAGGGTACATTCTGGCGCCGTTCGTTGTCCGTAAGGCTGCGGTTATTAGCGAGGGCAGGGAGCGCAAGCTTTCGTCGAACATGGAGCATTTGATGTCCCGTCAAGAAGCTAGAAAGATGGGCCGGCTCTTTGTTATTGCCCCGCTTGCTTTTGCAGGCATTTTTTACGTTGTATTTCCTGAGGAGCTTAGGCTGATAGGGATAGTAGTAGGCCTCACGGGAGGATTTCTTTTTCCGGGTATCTACGTTCAGGTCGTTACTAAAAGAACGATCAACAAATTTACTGATCAACTCATCGACGCGCTGATGATCATGTCGAGTTCTTTTAGAGGGGGTTTAAGCTTGGTTCAGGCTGTTGAAGCGGTTGTTGACGAAATGCCTGACCCGATAAATAAAGAGTTCGGCACGGTCCTAGGTGAAAATAAAATGGGCGTTTCCCTTGAGGATGCCCTTTATCATTTGTACGACAGGATGCCTTCGGTTGCGCTGCAGCAGATGATCACAGCCATTCTTCTGGCAAGGGAAACCGGGGGAAACTTGCCTCTGATCTTTAACAGGATCGTTACTAATATTAGAGAAGCAAAAAAGATACAGCAGAATCTGGACACTTTGACCGTTCAGGGCAAGGTCCAGGGCTTTGTCATGGCCTTGCTGCCTATCGGGTTTGGTTTTGTTGTTTACAATTCCAACAGAAGGATCTTTACTCACATGCTTGAATCTCAGCTGGGTAAATCTCTTCTCATTTACGCGGCTATTTCTGAGATAATTGGTGGTATTTTGATCATAAAGATATCTTCTTTTAAGGATTTTTAACGCCCTCTAAAAGGGCCTGATGAAAAGGAAAGAATGTTAGCAATCGGGTTATTGTTTGTTTATCTCTGTTTTTTCTCTTTTGTTCTTGGCTTCATGCCGGTTGAATGGGAGCAGAGGCCTACTTTGGGGACGGCTTTTGATGATGGGCCGCTGGTAAAAAAAGAGAAGCAGAACTTCTTTGTCATGCTTCGCAAGCTCGCTATTGTCAACAAGCCTATTTGCGCGGGTGCTTTGCGCCGCAGGATAGCCAAGGACCTGGCGGTTGCACGCGTGACAATGGTGCCTGAGGAGTTCATTCTGCTCAAAGAGGTAATGATCGGGGTGTTCATTTTTATTGCCCTTCCAAGCGTAACTCCGGATACAATGATGGGGATGTTCGCTTTTGCTTTTGTCTTTGGCTACATGGGCCCTGAGTACTGGCTTAAGGGAAAGATCAAAAAGATCAAATCTGTAATGGTAAAGGAGCTTCCGGATGCGATCGACCTTTTGGGCCTTTGCGTAAACGCCGGCCTTGACTTCATGCTCGCGCTTAAGTGGGTTGTGGAAAAGTCGCCCCCATCAGTAATGATCGATGAGCTTAATATCGTTTTGCAGGAAATAAATGTCGGTAAGACAAGGCGCGAAGCGATCAAGGACCTTGCCCTGCGATACGAGTTGCCCGACCTTTCAACTTTTGCAAGAACCCTGATCCAGGCTGACAAAATGGGGACCTCGGTTACTGAGGCCCTGAACATCCTTTCTGAGGACATGCGCCTTGCCAGGTACCGCAGAGGTGAGCAGCTGGCGCTTAAAGCTCCATTGAAAATGCTTATTCCGCTTCTTGTTTTTATCTTTCCTGTTGTAGGTATTCTCGTTGCAGGCCCGATCCTGTTAGACTTTGTCGAGAATAATCCGTTCAAGAACATGACAGGCGGCAAGTAGTAATCCTGGCTGTTCTTACCCTTTCTTTTTACTGATAATGAAAATATCCACGATTTTTCCGTGTTTGGCCCTGATCTGGTTTCCGGGCTTTTCGCTTGGGTGTGTTTTGTTAGCCTACTTATTTAACTTGTTTTCCGGTTTTACCTGTCCGTTAAAAGACAGGTTCTTTCATTAGTTAGAAAATAAATATTTTATTTGCAAAAGATCCGGGTTGTGGTAAACTAAAATTGCTCACATTGCTCTTAAGAGCAAGGGGCACAAGCTGGTCAATTAAGCGTTATTTTTATCAAAACAGGCAGTTTTGGGATGAAAAATACAAATATTGCTGGTAATTTTGACTACGAAAAACTACTCTCTGACCTCTTAAAAATAAAAGAAAAGGCAGAGAAAAAGTTTATTCAAAAGGTCAACAAGGTCCTTGTTGAAGGGTACTGGCAGATAGGCAGGCGCCTGTCTTTGGAAGGGATCCCTGACGAGAAAAAGGATGGACAGGAGGGGTCTGTTTACCAGAGGCTTTCAAGGGACCTCGGGGTCGAGTACACCCTTTTGACGAGGACAGTAAAATTTTACAGGCTCTGGCCCAAAAAATGCCCCGTTGACACTTTTGAGGACCTCAGCTGGAGCCATTACAAGACATTGATGGCCATCAGCGACGAGGATAAAAGGGATTTCTACTTGCAGGAATCCGTGAAAAATTCCTGGAACAAGCTTGAGCTTTCTCACAGGATCAAGAGCGAGTATTTTGAGGCAACGAAGGCAAGGCCTGCAAGCGCCCGTGCCACATTGCTGCGCGGCCAAGAGAGGATGTATTGCTACGCAGGAGAGGTCATCAAGATCGTCGACGGGGATACGATCGTCGTTAATTCGGACCTTGGGTTCGGCGTTAAGATCGAAGTGCGCCTAAGGCTCCGAGGGATCAATTCCGAAGAGATGAAGGATGCCGACCCAGAGAAGTCAAGCGCGGCACAGATGGCAAAAGAGTTTGTGGCCAAGCAGCTTGTTAACGTCGAGAGGATAGTGTTCCAGTCATTCAAGGTAGACCTTTACGGGCGGTACGTTGCCGATGTGTTTTACCTCCCGGGAGAAAAGGACAGGGAGCGCATTTTTCAGCAGGGCAGGTTCCTGAACCAGGACTTGCTCGACGCTGGATTGGCAACGATAGCTTGATGCTGTTAATTTGATGTTTAATTAGGAGTGGAGGGATTAAATGAGCGACAAGATCAAGGCAGGTTTTATGCTGTATCCAGTTGACATTAAAGCGACCGGGCTTCACGTGGCAGGCCTGGCTGGTTTTGTTCTTATCAGTTTAGTGGACCTTCCAGTTGCTTTGTTCTGTTCCTTGTCGCTGCTTGTGACTGCATTTATTGTTATTAATTATTTTCACTGGCTGAAGAACAGGCAAAAAAGAACAAGCTTAAAAAAAGTTTTTGGCGGCAGTGAACCCTGGTATTCCGTCATTGTTCTTGGATTGCTCGTTCTGTGGTACATGCCTTATTATCCGACGAGCGTTAAAGCTAAAGGATCCAAGGAGAAGGTGGCGGCTTTTGTTGAGAAGTATTTTTCCGAAGTTGTGCATCAGCCGTTTCAGGAAATGCCTGCTGAGAACGTGTTCCTCATTGATGAAGACCCGACGGTCAGGGCAAATTCTGAAGTGAGATCGCTGAACGGGACAGTGATCCCCGTCGAGTGGGGACCTTTGCAGATAAGGACATTTTATCCGGGATCGAATGGTTTTAATTTGGCGCCAAAAGAACTTGAGATAATTGATGTGAAAGGCCAGGGAGCCATCAGGGGTTCTTACAACAGTTTTGATTCATCCCAGGAGATCCAGTTTAAGATCAAAATAAAGAATGTTTTTAGGCCCGGACAAATTAAGGATTTTGTTGTCCTGACAGGGTTTGCAGCGATCAAGGCCAAGTATCCATTTTATCAAGGCAGCGGATTTACAGTTGTGGACAGCCAGGTAATGACCAAAGATGTTTCTTTTGCAATTGTCGACGGTGAATATCGCGAAAGGCTTATTGAGCTGAGGCAGATGCAGAAC
>MHHG01000028.1 GCA_001805965.1 Omnitrophica WOR_2 bacterium RIFOXYA2_FULL_38_17
GAATGACAAGCGCATGGAAGGAGTAAAGGCGATCGGGTTATCATGTTTAAGCCAGGTAACTTTTGCATTTACTTTTTATTTCACGGCCAGGGCGCTACATCAGGATATCAGCATTATTTATTTTCTGATCTTTATACCTCTGATATGTGTTGCTTCATCTGTGCCTTCGATTGGAGGCTTGGGCGTAAGAGAGGCGGGAACGGCATTTCTTTTTGCTAAGGTCGGGGTTGATTCAGGGATCTCAGTCAGCATGTCTTTAATAAGCTTTCTGTTCATGGTGGTAGTAGGTTTAATAGGCGGAGCGGTTTATGTCATTACATTACATTCTGGACGGTTACAATATAGTCCATCAGATGCCGGTTGACCTTAACAGCGACATTGACGTCCAGCGAAGGCAATTGGTTACGTTCATTGAAACAAGGCGCCCCCACGGGAGTTCGCACAATAAGGTAACCATCATTTTTGATGGCGGGCCGGGGTTGCCCGGGGGGATTTTAACCTCCAGATCTAACCTGAGCGTGCTTTTCTCAGGTGAGTCTTCGGCAGATGACTGGATCAAGCAAAAGGTCGAAGATTCTACAAACAAGAAGCAGATCATAGTTGTAACTGACGATAGAGATATTAAATATGCCGTGAGCGCATCCGGCTCGAAGACTATAAGCGTAAAAAGGTTTTTGTCAATGGGCAAGATCTCAGGCGGCAGTGCAAGCAGGTCTCAGGCCTATAAAGTAAAAGGAAGTGCTTCTCCAGATAAGATAATCTCTAAGGTGGTTGAAGCAAAGATAAATGAGGAAATGAAAAAGATCTGGTTGAAGGAGTAGCCACAATCAATTTATGGACAAGATACTTAACTATATTATCAATCTGATCGCTGATGTTGGCGCGGCGATCTGTTTCTTTTTTGATGTTCTCGGCAATATCTTCTGCGGGAAAATACGCGTGGGTGCAGTCTTAAAACAGGTTTATGAGCAGGGTATTAATTCTGTTGTAATAATTGCCTTGACCTCACTGGCTTCCGGAGCGGTTCTTGCTTTGCAGGGATATGTTGCAATGTCCCGTTTTGGCGCGAAGGAATATGTAGCTCATTTAGTTGCCTTGTCATTGGTCAGGGAGCTGGGACCGGTTTTTACCGCTTTGATATTTTCAGGAAAGGCGGGCGCGCGCATTGCGGCAGAGCTGGGGTCAATGAATGTAAATAATCAGATGCTTGCGACAAGAACGCTAGGTATCGATCCGATCGAGTTCTTAATAGTGCCTAGAATGCTGGCATGTTTTATTGTTGTGCCTCTTTTGGCGGTTATGGCAGAAGTTATTGGTATAGCCGGAGGCTATATGATAGGTATTCTTGAGGCACATGTTGAAGGCACTTTTTATATAAATCAAACGATAAAAGCGGTCACTTATGTTGATTTTTTCAGCGGATTTATAAAGGTTATATTTTTTGGCATCATAATCGGCTGGATCTGCTGTTATCAGGGTTATAATACAACAGGCGGCTCGCTGGGGGTTGGCAAGTTCACGACACGGGCAGTTGCGTATTCATATATCGCAATAATCCTATCAAATGCTGTTTTGACAAAAGTTATTTTGACTTTTTGGGGATAGAGTTGGGTTAGTCTATTGTTCTATTTTAAGGAGAGAGGCTTTATGAAATATATTTCAATGTTTCTTTTGATAGCAGTTGTTTTTCTTACTGGTTGCCAGACAACAAAGCGCAATGTGGGACAATTGCATACATATCGCCTGGCTGCATCTGAAGCTGATTGGATAAGAAATGGCGAGCCAATAGAATTTGAGGGAGAAAAATGGTACCCTGCTGACGGGACAGAAAGCTTGCTGGATTCAGAGGTTTATTTAACGGGTGAATACAGAGGGGTCCAGTTCTTTGTTGATAAGATAGATGTTCGACCTTACGACAGATTATACACAAAGTTCTCCAAGAATAAATTCAGATATTTCACTAAGACGAGATAGGATATGATAAAAATATCTGGAGTGTCAAAATCTTTTAACGGCCAGTTGGTACTTGATGATATAAGCCTGGAAGTTAAGGAAAACGAGATACTGGTTATCCTCGGGGAAAGCGGGACCGGGAAAAGCGTCCTTTTAAAGAATATGATCGGCTTGCTGAAGCCTGACGAGGGAAGTATTTTTATTGATTCTGAAGATATTACAAAGTTATCAGAAAAAGCATTGTTGAAGATAAGAAAAGGGATAGGGTATTTATTTCAAGAAGGGGCTTTGTATGATTTCATGAATGTTTTTGAGAATGTTGCGTTTCCCCTAAAAGAACATACTAGCTTAAAGCAACAAGAGATCATAAATAAAGTACAGGCCGTTTTAAAAGAGATCGACCTTGCAGGCATTGAAAGAAAATATCCCTCAGAGTTAAGCGGTGGCATGAAAAAACGGGTTGCTTTAGCGAGGGCTATTATTTTAGGGTCTAAGATATTGTTTTGTGATGAGCCCACTTCAGGGTTGGACCCGATAAGAAGCCGGGACATTTCCGACCTGATAAAGGATGTTTCAAAGCGCATGGGATGCTCTACTGTTGTTACATCGCATGATATTAAAAATGCATTTCGCATCGCAGACAGGGTTGCATTGATACATAAAGGAAAAATCATTGCTGTCGGGACGCCATCAGACCTAAAGTCTTCTGACGATAAATTTGTAAGGGAGTTTATATTATGTTAACTTTTGAAAAAAAAGATTTTGCAAAAAAGTTCTTTGCCGGAGCGTTCTTTCTGCTGGGGATCCTGCTGATCTTTGTGGTTATATTCACGATAGGAAGCAATAAGGGGTTTGCACAGAAAAAGTTTCAGCTCAAGGTGCTGTTTAAAAATGTAGGCGGACTGATGGAGGGCTCACCTGTGAGGCTGTCAGGGGTAAATATCGGCAATGTTTCTAGTATTGACTTTTTGGACGTTGAGGTCATGAACAGGCGGGTTGCAGTCACATTGAACATTTACAGCAAATATAAAAAGCAATTCAATAAAAACATAAAGTTTTCGATAAAAACAGAGGGTATTCTTGGAGAAAAACTGGTCGAGATATATGTCCTAGAAGGTCCTGGTACTGTTAACCTAAGCGGGCCGATCATTGGGGAGGACCCGTTCGATGTCCAGGACCTTGCAGTGGTCTTTTCAAATGCAGCCGAATCTTTTACAAAGACGTCCCGCGAGTTAAGCGAGATAGATATGGTGGAGCTTTCGAAAGTTATGGCTGAATCTTCAAAAGCCCTGCTTGTGACCTCAGAAGGAATAAACTCTATTATGAGCGACCTTGATGAGATAGCAAAGAAAGCAAAAAGATTGATAGACCGCATTGAACAACAGACAATAGACGGTACTTTGTTCAAGGTCTTTTAAAAAGTAATCATTTAGATAAAGAGAGGATTAAAAATGTTCGTTTTGGGTAATTTATTCAATGCATTAGCGGCTATTGTAAACATTATTTTGAGCATGGCATATTGGCTTATACTTATTCGTGCGCTAATAAGCTGGGTCAATCCCGATCCTTATAATCCAATAGTGCAGTTCCTGTACAGGACCACGGAGCCGATATTGGAGCCAATAAAAAGATATTTGCCACCAACGAGCATCGATATTTCACCCATAATCGCTTTTGTAGCAATAATCTTTTTAAAGGCTTTTCTTGTTGCAACTCTTTATGATATTGGAAGAAGCTTGCGATAATAGGTAATAAATTTATTATAAGCAAAATAATCGCTTGCAAATATAAACGACTAAGTATAGAATCTTAAACAGTTTCAACTTTTGTATAACTATAAAAGAATATTACTATTATTATTATGGAGGAGCAAATGTTCGATCAAATGAAACAGCTGATGGAAATGAAGAAAAAAGCTGATCAGATAAAGAGAGAGTTGGATTCTTCGAGTATTGAAGTTAATGAGGTAAATGGGATAAAAATGACAATAACCGGAGCGCAGGACTTTAAGTCTATTGAAATCGCAGAAGGCCTTTTGAACGCAGGTAATAGGCAGAGATTTGAAAAAGACCTTCTGAGAAGCGTTAATGCGGCAATTAAGAAGTCCCAGAATCTAGCGGCAAGCAAAATGAAGGCAGTTATGCCTAATTTGCCGGGAATGTAAACAGGTATTTTAAAATAAGTAACAATATAAATCTTTAAGTTTTAGGAAGGAGACAAACATGCCGTACGATCAATCATTAGATGTTTCATCATTCAAGGAATCAAAAGAATTTGAGGACACCAGGATAACTGTAGGTGTCTTTTCTTATAATGGGGGGCAAAGCAAGCTGCAGCTTTCTCGTGAAAATAGAAATCAGAACGATGAGTGGAGATTTGCTAAACTTGGAAGAATGACAAAAGAAGAAGCTCTAGAAATTGTTCCTTTAATGACTAAGGCAGTTGAAGGAATGTAAAAAAAGCAAGGCTTTATGTTTGTTCTTTAAGGCCTTATTTTTGGTTTTTTTAAGGAGTACATTATGTCTAGTGAAGTATATTTGACAAGGGCTGGATATCAAAAATTATACAGTGAATTTGAGGCTCTTAAAGTCGAAAGAGTAAAGATCTCAAGGATCATTGAAGAGGCAAGATTACAAGGCGATATATCAGAGAACGCAGAGTATGATGCGGCTAAAGATGCCCAGGGGCATAATGCAGCTAAGATCGCTGATATGGAAGGCAAGCTTGCCAGGGTAAGGATCATTGAAGATGAAAACATACCTTCTGATAAAGTCTATATCGGAGCTATCGTTACAGTGAAGGACTTAGAGAAGAAACAAGAGATGATGTATATGTTGGTTTCTCCCGAGGAAGCCAATTACGAAGAGAACAAGCTCTCTATTTTTTCGCCTGTTGGAAAAGGGTTGATGGGATTAGGCGTTGATGAGGAAGCGGAGATCCATGTTCCAGCCGGGGTTTTGAAATACAAGGTCCTGAAGATCGAGAGACCGTAAAAGCAGGTATTAATTTACAATAAAATCAAAGGGTTGCACATGTATTTTGTGCTGCCCTTTTTTTAGTAGTGTTTTAAATAGAAGGAGTTTTCTTTTGCTGCTGAATAGTTGTCAGTGTTCTTTATAGAGTCTGACTTTTTAATGAACAAGTTTCCCTGCTCAGTGTTCCCTTTTTGCTGCAGTATTAATCCGAGATAATAAAACGCTTCTGCATTGTCCGGATCATTATCAATTGAATTTTTAAGAAAGCCAATTGCCTGGTCGTATTCTTTTAATTCGTAAGCGGTAACTCCTAACAAATAGTTATAAAAACTCGTTGAACTTGACCCGGCTTTAAGGGAGTTTGATGCGATTTGGACAACATCTTGATATCGTTTTAATCTTAAATATGATAGCCCGAGCAATTTATAGTTTTCCTGATATTCCTCTTTTAGCTGAAAAGCAGGGTTCCTATCAGCTTTATCCTGATTAATTATCGGCATATATATTCTGGGAGAAGAAAGGATGAATTTCATGTTCAAAGCCGGATCTGTCTGAATTGCCTTGTTAAGAGCCCAGGCTGCTTTTTCAAATGAACCTTCATTAAAAAAAATTATCCCTAAATTATGATAGAAATAGAAGAAATTAGGATTTAATTCAATGGCGCGCTTGTAATAATCGATGGCTTTCTTATTTTCCCCCAATATGTATGAGCAGTATCCTGCCATTCCATTGGCATCGGGAAGGTTCGGCATAAACTCAATTATTCTTTCATAATAATCCAAAGACCTTTGAAACTGCACCTTATCTTCCTTTGTAAGGCTGCTGACTTCTTTGATCAGATGTTTATTGTCAAAAAGCATTGACCTGTTCAATGTGTCGAGCTTGGCATTATTGAATTCTGTTTTGTTGTCTATAAAAATGAATATGAACAGGAATAGCGCTAAGTATAGGATATAATTGCGCTTTAAAACCTTTATGAGGAATTCAAATATTATTTTTTTAGAAAAGTTCATGCAGGCCATTTTTTGGTTCTTCGTTTAACGAAAGAAAAATTAAATATCCAAAACAACAATAAAAAAGAAGGAACAGGAGGTACTTAATTGCATAATCCTGTAAGCTGCCGTATCTAAGAAAAACAGTGCTCTCTCCTTCAGGTATCCACAAGCCTTTGAAGGCAACATTGGTTCTGTATAATTTTGTTGGATTGTTGCTAACAAAAGCTTCCCACTTTTCGCTAAATGGGTCTGTGAAGACCAAAAATTTTCTTTGTTTAAGGTTTGTTTTTATTTTTAAGGAATTTGTATCAAATAGAGTTATTCTAAACTGTTCAGAATTCCTTGTTATGGGATCTGCTTTGCTGCTGATCAATTTTGGGGTTTCTGCCGGGTCAAAACCTTCCGTATTGTCAGATACAAAGGCTAGATTCTTTTCGCTATTTAATGAATTGGCTATCTCAGGGGCATTGAGCTTTGTCTCATTTATTTTTAATATTTGATCATAAAGGTAAAATCGGTAATGGGTATATCTAGAAAACAACTCATTTGAAAATAATTTTAAAAAATCTGAGTAAGAGGCCGTTCCATAATATAAATTTTGAGCATTATCAGTGCTTTTAGAGAGCAAGGTGTTTTGATCTAAGGGATAAATACGCGTCGGTCCTTTGGTAAAATAAGTATCAATGCTTGGAATAGGACCGCTGTCGTAAACATATTTGCGTGGTGTAAGAGTTTCGTTTATACATAAATATTTAAAGACTTCGAGCGGCTGTATCGCGATCATTGTCAGTATAAGTAACAAAAGAGAGGATTCTTTTGTTATGTTAGAGAAAGGTATAAAAGTGAATTTTGAAAAATAGTGTGAAAAAAACAAGAAGCTGAGCAATACAGCAACATAGGAAGAGATAATAGTGTTCTTTGAGATAACTAAATAAACCAAAAAAGAGATGTGGACAAGGATAATGTATAAATAAAAATATTTTGATCGGTCATTGGTCAAGTTCTGAGTATTCATTAACGTGCGAAGCTGTTCTGCAATGAACAATGTGAAGATCGGTAATAAGGCAAGCCATACAAAGAAATGAAAATTCCTGAAAAATTTAAAGAAAAAAATGTGTTTATAGAGAAGAGCATGTATCGGCAAACTGGTTGAGGATAATATGAAAATGAAAGCGCCCCATAAGAACAGAAAGAAGGATAGTTTGCTTGTTTTCTTAAAGAAGCAGATAAACAAAATTATATACGTGAATATTGGGAAAAAAACGACCTTGAACTTGATCTTTTTCAGGTCTTTAAAAAGGAAAGTTACATAAAGCTCTCTGGTGACGCTTCTTTCAGATGTGCTATTAATATCAACGCTGATCTGGTTAGAGGACTCAGAAGACGAATGCCTGACAGGCATAACAAAACTTCCTGATCTACCTTCCTTATAAAAAGAATATCCAGGGTATAAAGATGATAAAAGCGCGAATGTGCACAGAAGCGCGAATATTTTGTTCTTGCTGATAAAAGTAAAGTAGCCAATGAAAAGCCCTTTAAGTTTTTTAAAATATACGAGTATGAAGGTAGTGATAAAAGAGGTGAAGATCAGTATGAAATAGAACGGTAGATATGTTGTGAGGATTATCATCAAGCTGAAGGTTATTCCTAAAAACGAGCTCTTTCTTTGTTCTTTTGAAAATGAAGTCAAGAAATAGAAGAACCATATAATTGGAATTGCTGTAAACATTATATGAGAATCAAAGAGCCTGGTTCCTAAAGATGAGAACATCAGAAGGAGGTATGCAATGAAAGCAACGATCCTGTCATTAAATAGTTTGTTTGCCAAAAAATAGAATCCCAGCATCCCTACGAAAAAATAAGATGCTAAAAATAAAAGGTAGGAAATCGTGTGAGAAAAACCTATCGTTCTAAATACAATAATGAGCAAATAAAAAGGATTGAATTCGCCCATTCTTCTTAAAAAGAAGCTGTTAGGCGAGCCATAAGCTTCATTATAATCCCATAAGGGGATCACTCCCTGCATAAGATTGTCTATAAAAAATTTAATATGGTCATATGAGGGAGGAGCATCGAAAGCAAGATGGGACCTGTTAAGTAAAAAAATCTTGAAACAAAAGCACCATAATAAAAAAGAAAAGATAAAAGCTAGGGGCAGCGGTTTTAAACATTCTTCAAAGATGTTTTTTATGATCGATGTGTTATTCCGGTTAGGTGTCATCACTTCTCCAGTGTGAAAAAAATCCGATAAACAAAGCTGACGGCAATAAATAAAATAATATTCTCTGAAGGGTGCTCGTGAGCCTCCATGTCAGGTCAAAATTTATTGTTGTAAGATATATAAAAAGTAAAACCAGCAGGTAACAAACAAAAAAAACCGAGATCACCTTAGGCTCTTTTCTAAAGAATTTAATTGGGTTGATTATGAACATTATCATAATAAGCGGCCAGATGGAACACCAGCCTTTATAGGCGATCTCTTTTAGAGTGAAATTAATTACTATCGTTAAGCCTTTAAAGTTAAGAAACTCCATGTTCGCGTTTGATACGTTTGCAGGAAAAATATCGGGGTTGGGCGGGGCTAAAAATATTTTGAATAATATTGTAAATATCGCCGTTGATGCGAGCCCTATCAGTAAATATGCAGGGACAGTTAACCTTGATCTGAATGAGCCTTTGTTAAACAAGATGATATTTAGGCAAGTAAGCCCGAACAGGATCAGGCAAAGGACAATGCCTTCGTTCTTAGTGAACGTCATAAGGCCAAGGAAAAGTCCGCTTAAGACCGCGCAGCCGGCATCTTTGGTCTTTAATGTGATAATGATCGTTGTAATGCTTGCCAAAAGATAAAAAGCCAGAAGGATATCAGCATATTGAGCCGTTGAAAGAGAAAGATATACAGGATTTGTTAGGAGAATCGCCGAGCCGATAAAAGCGACAGATGATCTAGTGAATTGTTTTAAGCTTCCGAACAATAAAAGCCCGCAGGAAAAAGATAAAAGGACAGCTGTTGCAAAGCAAACAACATTAACAGATCTATATGCAAATGAATAAGCGCTTGCGTGAATAAAAGGAAGAAGGAGCGGGTAGCCAGGCTGTGTGTGCCAGTGCAGGCGAAAAATATCTTTCCACGAATCAGAAAACAGCAGGAATTTGGTCTTCATATTATAAAGGGCCCAGGCATCCCATCTTCCGAAAGGGAGTCTTTTGGCTATTAGAAATATGCAGAAAATTATTGCTCCCCAAAGAATGAGCGCGAGCGTGTCTTTTACGCAAATATTCTTAAATGCTGAATGTACTGGAAAGATATCCTTTATGCTTTTTTTGTGTTTGTTTATATTTATAAATAACAAAAACCCGATTGTTAAAATATAAGCGAGAGATATTATCAGCTGAGAATATTTATTAAATATCAGAAAAGACAGGAATGTAATCAGGGCGCATAAACCCAGCCCTAGGCCAAGGGATAAACTTGCTCTCAATGAAGTCTGAAGCTTGATCTTGTCCGAGACAAGCATGCTTATCGTTAAGTATCCGATTAAAAAAGCAATAAAGTAAAAAATTATTATCATAGCTATTGTTTCACTGCAAGTATCTTGCCGTATTTGTTGATTTTTAAAGGCGCTGCGTTAAGGCTTCTTAAGGCATACAGAACATGAGTTTTGCTTGTGCAATCAAGAATATTATATTTGTGCTTTGTAGCATTCAGATCAAGAGCTGTTGGCGCCAACATATACTGGGCCATGAGAAATTGCCCATCATTGTTCTCTGATGAAAGATCTTTGTTCGTTATGAATCCAGCTTCACGTACGCCGTTAAGATCATCTTTAAGATCAGCAAATTGTAATCCTGGTTCAAAGCTGTTTTTGTTTTCAGTTTTTAATTGGATAATAATACCGGTTACAAGAATGAAAATGTTGCAGACTAAAACTATTAAAGAAAGAGCCAGAATGGCAGATTTAAAACTGAGGATTTTCTTTATTGTAAGCGTCATTTTATTTTAATGATTTAAGTTATTATGGATTTTTATTATGCAACAAGCAATAAAGGAAAGCAAGGCTAAAAAGTCGTTATTAACTAATATTAATATTCAAATAAATAATAAAAAAGAGATTGTTCTAATTTAGTGTTTTACAAGCGTACAAATATCGCTATAATATGTTCTATTATTAAGCTTTTGAAACTGAAGCAGTGGAAGGAGAGGGCATGGTAGGTGTAGGAATTATTGGTTGTGGACAGTGGGGGCCTAATCATATAAGGATTTTTTCTCAGCTATCGAGATCAAAAGCCTTGATATGCTCTGATCTTGACCAGAAAAGATTGGACGCAATAAAGGAAGCATATCCTGATATTAAGACAACCCTTGATTATAAAGATATTTTTAGGGATCCGGGGGTAGATGCGGTTTGCATCGCTACTCCAACAAAAACGCATTTTGCTATTGCCAAAGAGGCATTAGCGGCGGGAAAACATGTTTTGTGCGAAAAGCCTTTGTCTTTGGACCCGGGTGAATGTGATGAATTAAAAAAAATTGCAGATGCTGCAGGCAGGATACTTATTGTTGGCCATATATTTCTTTTCAATGCCGGCATCAATTGGTTGAAAGAGTATCTTAGGTCTGGTGAGTTGGGTGATATACATTATGCATATGCTACAAGGACAAATCTCGGGCCTTTCCGCTATGACGTAAACGCTTTGTGGGATTTGGCGCCCCATGATATTTCAATTTTTAATTATCTGTTCGATAGTTGTCCTGTCAATGTATCGGCGAGAGGCCATAAATGCCTCGGCACTCCTTTAGAGGATATTGCTTTTGCTTCTTTAGAATATCCCGGCAATATAATGGCGAATATCCATGTTAGCTGGGTGGACCCAAAAAAGGTCAGGCAAATAACTATTGTCGGTGATAAAAAAATGGTTGTTTGGGATGACCTGGACAATGTCGGACCTATAAAGCTTTATGATAAACATGTAGAGAAGGCTTCTGCTTTTTATCAGACTTACGGTGAATTTCAGCTGTTGTCAAAAGAAGGAAGCATTACTATACCTAAGGTTGGCTTTTCAGAGCCTTTAAAAACACAGGGACAGTTCTTTATTGATTGTATTGAGAAAAAGGTTTCCCCTGAAATTGCTGATGCGACAAAAGGCGGTGATGTTGTCAAGGTTTTATGTGCCTTGCAGGAATCTATTGGGAAAAAAGGTGTTTCTATCGAGATGGATCATAGCTAAAGAGTCATTGTTTTTAGCAGAAGATTTAGGTGCGTATATTAAAGGTTAATCCTGGTTCTTATATGAATAAAATTCTTGTTTGCCCTATAGCTTTTAATGAAAATGTTAAACTGAAGAATGTCATTGAAAGATTCTTAAAGTGTTCTGTGAGAAATAAAGTTGATTATCTTGTCGTGGATGATTGCAGCGAAGATGGCACTAGCGAGTTGATCAACAGCTGCTCGGGTCAGGGCGTTATGACGATAAGGCATCAACAGCGCCAGGGGGTTGGGGCGGCTATCAGGACGGCGATAAAATTTGCAAGAGAAAAAAAATATGAAGCGCTTGTTATAATGGCAGGCAATGATAAGGATGACCCCCAGCAGATCTCTAATTTAATAGACCCTATATTTAATGAAGGATACGATTTTGTTCAGGGGTCTCGCTATTTAGGTAAAAACGGCACGGGTGGCGATATGCCGTTTTATAGGAAGCTTGCTACAAGGGCTCACCCGATTATCATGTCTATTATAACGAGAAGGAAGGTTACCGATTCAACCAATGGTTTTAGGGCTTTTAAGTTATCGATCTTTGATGATAAAAATATTGATATTGACCAGGCCTGGCTGGATAAGTATGAGCTGGAGCCATATTTGATGTACAAAGCCATAAAACTTGGTTACAGGTTCAAAGAAGCCGGCGTTACAAAAATATATCCTTCAAGAAAGTTAGGCTATACAAAAATGCGCCCTGTTACAGGATGGTGGAGCATTGTACGGCCTTTGATATTTTTAGGTCTTGGGATAAAGAAATAAACAAACAATTCTAAGGAGGAATCAGGAAATGGTAAAGAAAGGTCTGTTGGTTATATTAGCAATGATTTTAGTCGGGTGCTCCTATCAAGGCCAAAAGTTAAGCTCTTATTTTGAAAATCCAAGAAGCATTATTAAAGACCCGCATTTCACTAGTTATAAAGAAAAAAGAGATGCTCTTGAGAGTCAATATTTGCAAAGAGATATTACTTATGCGGATTATGTGCAGGGCATGGATGAATTAGATGAATCTTATGCGAAAGAAGTACAGGAAAGAGACGCAAAGATATCATACAAATGAAACTACCGAGGTAAGAAAGCAATATGAAGCTATACGGCAAGAATACTGTTATGGAACGGCTAAGGGTTGACCCTAAAAGCATTACAAAAATATTTGTTGAGCAAGCGTACAAGGGAACCGGCAATATCCAGAAGAAGGCCCGCCAATGGGGAGTGCCGGTATTTGTTGTTCCTACATCAAAAATGATGAAGATGGCAAGGGATAAGAATGCTCAAGGTGTCCTTGCTGATGTCGGGGATTATGGTTATTTAGATTATGATGTCTTGCTGGATAATGCCCTTAAGAAAAGGAGATGTTTGGTTTTCCTAGATGGGCTTACTGACCCCCAGAATTTAGGGGCTATTATGAGGAGCTTGGCGTGTCTGGGCAAGTTTTCAATCGTATTACCTACTCATGATTCAGTCAGTGTAACAGAGACGGTTTTGAGGATTGCATCAGGTGGCGACAATTATGTTCAGGTATCAAGGGTCGCTAATTTAAACAATGCTATTAAAAAAGCTAAAGATGCAGGCTTTGCCATTGTAGGTGCTGTTGTAAAAGGAGGAACTTCATTGGATGACGCTGAATTTGATTTTCCTATCGGGCTTGTTATCGGGTCAGAACAAAAAGGCATAAGCGAAAGAATCCAGGGTCAATTAGACCTTCAAGTGACAATCCCAATGGCAGCTGAAACAGTATCTTTTAATGCCGCACAAGCAACTACGGTCCTATGTTATGAAATTACACGACAAGAAAAAAAATACAAAAAAGACTAAAAAACAAGCTGAGCTAAGCGCGATAAATTTGTTTGCAGAAGCCGGGCTTTTGAAGAAGATCAAGCGGAGCGGATGGTGGGTCGCTGGTATAAAAGACCCGGAAAGTGTTGCGGACCATTCTTTCAGGTGCGCAATAATTGCATATTATATGGCTCATTTGGAAAATGTTGATCCTTACAAAGCTCTTACAATGGCTTTGTTCAATGATATTCATGAGTCGCGAATAAATGATCTTCACAAGATGGGCCATTATTATATTGATTTCAAGCAGGCAGAGAAAAAGGTCTTTAGTGATCAGGTCAAAGGTCTTGACTCCAGGGTGAAAAAAGAGATGGAAATATTCCGTAAAGAATATGATGAGCAGATGACAAAAGAAAGTATTGTTGCCCGCGACGCCGATATTTTAGAATGCTTGTTGCAGGCGAAAGAATATTATGACAGCGGGCACACAAAAGCGAAAAAGTTCTTTAAGAAAGCCCCTGATCATTTGAAAACAAAATCTGCCCAGAAGCTCTGGAAACAGATAAAAGATTGGGATAGCGGACAATGGTGGGAAGATGTTGTCAAATTTGATCGATAGAATAATTTTACTGTTTTTCTTTTTTTTTAAAGATAATGTTGTTGTGAGAAAAAATGCTTTGACAGGGGTGGTAACGATACTGTTCTTTGTTACCTTTCTTTCAGGATGTGGTACTTTTGGCACATACAATACAGCTACAGGAAAAAAAGAATTTATTATGATCTCTACGGCTGAAGAAGTAGCTATGGGGCAAAGCGTTGACCAGAATTTGAGATCTGAGTATAAATATTCATCAAATAGTACGTTAAAAAGCAGAGTTGAAGGAATCGGTAGAAAGATCGCCGAGGTTTCTGATAGAAAGGATTATCAGTACAATTTCTTCGTTATAGAAAAAGATGAGCTTAATGCTTTTACAACCCCTGGCGGGAATATCTATATTTTCACAGGTTTGCTGAATAAGCTTACAACAGATGCTCAAATTGCTGCAGTTATAGCCCATGAAACAGGGCATTGTGCTGCAAAGCATGTTGTTAAGAAGTACCAGGCATCTCTTGGTTATGATATCGTAAAAAAGCTAATTCTAGGGAGGCTTGATTCATCAGGGAGCGCGGCTCAAGTGGTTTCCATGAGTTCCGGGACGTTAATGAACCTGGTTTTTTCGAAATACAGCAGAGGAGATGAATTTGAGGCCGATAGGCTGGGAGTAAAGTATCTGTATTTATCGGGATATGATCTTAATGGAATAATTGAAACGTTGACTATATTGCAAAATGAATCAAAAGGTTCTGCCGGCCCTTTGATCTTAAGTAGCCATCCTTATCTTAAGGATCGTATTGAAAGCGTAAAAAGAGAAATACAGGTATTAAAAAACTGATATTAGAGTAAAAAGTATTTTTAAGTATTTATTAATTTAATTTTAATGGTACAATGAGGTCAAGATGAAAAGGGTAGGAGTTGCTGCAAGTAAAATAGCTAAAGATAATTTGTTCTTATATAATTTCTATGTTGTCCTTATTTCCTCTTTGTTTTCATTGTTTATTTTCATAGTATCAGGCTTTGTTGTTACTTTTGCCCTGATTATTATTGGATATGTTGGCAAGGAGATCATGCTAGTTAAATTTGAAAGGGACTGGTCCGATGTTCTTGTTATCTGTATGATATCTTTAACAATAATTACGGCAATTTTTAACCTTTTAATTATTTCTAAAAATATTAGGCTAAACAAACTTAAATAATCTATATAAAAGAATAAGCTATGACACAAGATAAAATTGATTTTCAAAAAATGACGGAACATTTAAAAGTAGGTGTTTTTAGGTATACACCTGGAACAAATGGCAAGTTTGTATATTCCAATGCTACATTTAGGAAGATGTTAGGCTATGAAGCTGAAGATATTACTGATTTGGATGTTAATGATATTTTTGCAGATGTAAGATCATTTGCCGCATTAACCAGAAAATTATCTCAGGAACACTCGGTTAAGAATCATGAAGTCAGATTGAAGGGGAAGAAAAAGGACATAATTTGGTGCAGTCTTTCCGTATCCGGGGTAAAGAATGAAAAAGGCAGAGTCCATTATTATGATGTAGCCCTAAGCGATATCTCAACTAAGAAAAAAGCGGAAAAAGAAGTAAAAGAATCGCAAGAGATGTTCCAGACTATCTTTAAGAATTCTGCAGCAGCCATAACAGTTACTGATGGAAATGAAAGAATTATTGCATGGAATCCTTTTGCTGAAAAACTTTTCGGTATGGGTAAAAAGGAGTTCTTCAACAAGCCGGTCAAAGAGCTGTACCCTCCAAAAGAATGGAGAAGGATGCGAGGCTTCAAGATCAGGAAGAGAGGAATGCTTGCTGATATTGAAACTGAGGTTTATAAAAATGACGGAAGTTTAATCGAGGTTAATGTCTCTATTTCAGTTTTAAAGGATTCTGAGGGAAATGTTATAGGGTCTATTGGGATTATGCGGGATATTACGGCGCAGAAAATCCTGGAAAGACGGCTCAGAGAATCAGAGAATAAAATACATATTATTCTGGATAATTCTGCTGCTTGCATAATGCTTATTGATGATCAGGAAAGGATAGTATCGTGGAATAAATTTACCGAGAATCTGTTTGGCATGAAAAAAAGAGATCTGTATTTAAAACATGTCCAGGAGCTTTACCCGCCAGAAGAATGGAAAATGCTCAGGAATGCGAATATCAGGAAATTGGGGGGTAATCATCACATAAACACCAGGATTCTTACAAAGAAGAAGCAAAAGATCGATGTGCAGTTATCTATAAATGTTCTAAGGGATTCTGATGATAGGGTTATCGGCTCGGTAGGGATCATGCAAGATATTACTGAGCAAAAACGCGTTCAGGCTATGTTGGTCCAGGCAAAGATGGTGGCTGAGGAGGCCAGCAGCGCAAAATCTTTGTTTTTAGCTAATATGTCACATGAAGTCCGTACGCCTATGAACACGATCATTGGTATGATAGACCTAACGCTTGATAATGAAATGAAAGATGAGCAAAAAGAGAACCTTATTGTAGCAAAAGAAGCAGCGGATAATCTCTTGGGTCTTCTAAATGATATTTTGGATTTATCTAGGGTTGAAGCAGGAAAGATAACTCTTGAAAATATTGAGTTCCACATGCCAAATGTTCTAAAAAGCGTTGTTAAGGGTATGAGCGTCCTTGCTGCAAAGAAGGACCTAAAGTTATCGGTCAATATAGATCCTAATGTGCCGGAATTGATAGAAGGTGATCCTGTAAGGCTTAGACAGATATTTATTAACTTGATAAATAATGCTATCAAGTTTACGCATAAAGGGACAATTGATACATCGGTAAAATTGCTAAAAACTACTAATGGAATCGCTGAATTGCATTTTTCTGTTAAAGATCCGGGTATCGGTATTGCGAAAGACCGACAGGATCAGGTTTTTGAGATATTTACTCAAGCAGAGAGTTCGACTGCCAGAAGATTCGGTGGAACTGGCCTTGGATTAGCAATCTCTAAACGTTTGGCAGAAATGATGAATGGAACTATTTGGGTAGAAAGCGAAGAAGGTAAGGGCAGTAATTTCCAATTTACTGGCGAGTTTAAGGTTATTCAGCAAAAAGCTGTTCCGGATGATTCTGAAACAAGGGTGTCATCAGGAGGCGAAATATCTTTAAAAGATGTAAATGTTATTGTTGCAGAGGATAATGTCGTTAATCAAAAGATAGTTGTTCGTATGCTGGAAAAGCAAGGCTGTGTAGTAGCAGCGGTTGTCAATGGCCAGGAAGTGATCGATGCGATTGAAAAGAAGAAATTTGATGTGATCTTAATGGATATGCAAATGCCTGTTTTAGATGGGTTAGAAGCTACAAAAATAATTAGGCAGAACGAGGAGCATACGGGAAAACACATTCCTATTATTGCTTTAACAGCAAGGGCAATGCAAGATGACAAACAAAGATGTCTTTCTGCGGGTATGGACGGATACGTTTCCAAGCCAATTGACAGGAAGAAACTTTATGAGGAAATCGGAAACGTGATTAATAAGGAGAATAAAAATGGGTAATGATTCGATCGATTTAAGTGAATTCCTGGAAAGAGTTCAGGATGATAAAGAATTGCTTTTGGAGCTAATTGATATTTTCGCTGAAGATTATTTGGCAAAAAGAGAATTGCTTCAAACGGCAATTGAGAATA
Source organism: Omnitrophica WOR_2 bacterium RIFOXYA2_FULL_38_17 (assembly GCA_001805965.1). Classification (GTDB taxonomy): domain Bacteria; phylum Omnitrophota; class Gorgyraeia; order Zapsychrales; family Zapsychraceae; genus Zapsychrus_A; species Zapsychrus_A unditaenarius. The sequence goes on from MHHG01000028.1 coordinate 17,210, forward strand.
AGGACTATGAAGAGATCAAAGGTATCTCTCATTCATTGAAGGGCGCATCAGGAAATATTTCAGCTAAGAAGTTGAGATTGATACTGCTGCAGTTTGAAGAAAAGGGAAAAGCGCAGGATCTTACAGGCGTTGAAGATATTTTAGAAGCTTTAGATAAAGAATACGAAAGAGTGGCGGATCGTTTTGAAAGTTTAAAAGAGGAGCTTAAGTAAGCTATACTTAATTTATTGGAATCAGTGATAGATCCAAGAAAAAGCCTAGGTAAAATCAGCAAGTTACAGATTATTTTGATCCTGTTGTTTTTTGGTCTTTGCGTTTATTCTAATGCGATCTTCCATCCATTTGTCCACGATGATGTTGTTTTTATTGAAAAAAATCCCCTCATATCAACATTAGATATTAAGGACATATTTTTTTCGCCCGCGCCTTTTAGCGGCAGCTCTGATATCGCGAATTCATATTATCGACCCTTACTGGATATTTTATACAGGATCCAATATCAAAATTTTGGTAAAGTTGCTTATAAATATCATTTGTTTAATATATTTCTGCATGTTCTTAATGCATATTTGGTTTATTTGATATTAAGCTTTTTGCTTGATGAGCAAATGTTTGCTTTGTTTGGATCGTTGTTGTTTCTAATTCATCCTGTACAGAGCGAAGCGGTTTCTTGTATTGTCGGGGTTTCGAACTTATTATATTTCCTCCTTTGTAGCATGAGTTTTTATTTATACCTGCTTGCTAAAAAAGACGCAAAAAGTTTTAAAAGTAGTGTCTGTTACTTGTTTTCCTTGATGATATTTGCTGTTTCACTTTTAGCCAAAGAGCAAGCGGTGGTCCTTCCTTTTATAGTAATCCTGTATGAGATATGCTCCTGGGTTTATACTGATCAGGATATAAAAGATGATCTGGGGCCGTGTAAAATTGTCTTTAAAGGGGCAGGATATTTTTTAGTTCTGTTGTGTTATTTTTATTTGAGAAAAGCTGCAGTAGGGTCGTCCCTGTCAGAATCATTTTTGATTAACGAGGAATTAGGCCTCAGGATATTATCAATTCCGAGGACAATTCTTTTATATGTTAGTTTGATCTTTTTCCCGGTTGGCTTGCATTATTATAGGAATATAGATATTTTGCAGCCATTTTTAATGCCGACATTGTTTTTATCGGCATTAATAGTTGTGTTTTTGCTCATAATAAATTCTTTGAAATCCACCAAACAAAAGTTTCTGGCTGTTTTTGGCACAGGCTTCTTCTTTGTGTCGCTGCTTCCTGTTTTGAATATAGTGCCAATTGTGAACGAGTACTCTTTTGTCTTGGCGGCCGATCATTTTTTGTATTTACCAGTTTTTGGAATGATATTGTTTGTTATCGTTGTAGTTAAAGAATTGCTGGGCAAATACAATATTTATAAAAGAATGATCATTGCGGTATTAAGCTTTATAGTTGTGATTTTATGTGCGGTCACGTTGAGATTAAATGGTTTTTGGGCCAATGAGATCTCTATATTCGAAAGGACTGTGAAATATGAAAGAAATTTTGGCAGGGGACATCAGCTTCTGGCAAAAGCTTACTATTTTAATGGAAAGTTTGATATGGCAATATCTGAATATAAGAAAGCCTTGGGTATTATGCTCAGCTATGTTGGGAAAGTGCAAAATGCAAAAGCCAAAATTATATATTTGGATTTTGTAAAGGAGATCAATTTTGATCTTGGCATATGCTACCAAGGTAAAAGGGATTATCAGTCTGCGTTAAGATATTTTAAAAATGTTTCTAGTCTTGACCCTGATGATGGCGCTATTCATAATAACATTGGCATTGTTTACGTGAATCTAAATGATCTTGATAAAGCGGTCGAGCACTTTGAAATTGCGTATGATATGAAAAAAGATGACCTTATGTCAATGAAGAATCTGGCGCTAGGTTATATGAAATTAGGAAGGGCCAAAGAAGCAGAGCGATTGTTTATGCGTATTCAACAAATTAATAGCAAGTAATCGGGATCGATCAATTTTAAGGAGGAAGAATGTCGTCTTTTGATTTAATGTTCATAGTCGGAGCGGTTTTCATATTAATATTGATAGCTGTTACGTTCTTTATACCTACGGAGAAAAGGTTAATTAAGAAAAAAAAGAAGATGCTAGATGAAAAACAGCAAAAGGACTGGCAAGAAACAGCTTTAAGGCTAGAGAACCTGGTAAGCATTTTACGAAATGAAATTGGAAAGTGGGAGAATAAAGATAAAACTAAAGAAAAGCAAATTATGGTCGAAAAAGTGAAGATAAAAAAACTCCAGGAAAAGATCGTTCAGGAAAAGAGGTTGCATGAAAAAGAGCAAAGCGATATCACTAGAACAGCCAGAGAGCTGATTACCCTAAAAGCTGAACTGATCAAGGTGCAGGATAGCTTCTTGCAGGAGCATAATGATAATTTAAAAGCTAAAAGAGAGATAATTGAATTAAAAAGTCAAATTGATGTTTTAAGCAATGATAAAAGGCACCTTGAAACAAGTGTGCTGCAATTAAAAGCCAAAACGGATGAGAATAGAACTGAAATAATGCATTTAAAGAAAGAGAACTCTGAACTGTCGAAAAAGAAGGATGATGTTAGCTGGATAGCCAAGTCAGACCATATCAAACTAGAGAAAATAGTAAAAGAAAAAGAAAAAGAAATTGAAAGGCTGCAGAGGGAGCTTAGTGGCTGATCTTTAAGTAGTATTGTTATTTTGGGATGGGTCTTTATAAAATGTTTTCAAAGAGGACAAATTGGGTGTTTTCTTCAAACAGGTTGGTGATGCTATTAGATTCTCTAAAGAAGGACAAAGAGAAGATAATAGACCTAACACAATCAAATCCTACGGAGTGCGGTTTTTATTATCCGAAAGAAGAGATCCTAGGGGCATTGTCAAACAGCGGGAATCTTGTTTATTCGCCAGCGTCAAAAGGAATGCTTTCTGCCAGAGAGATCGTTTCAGAATACTATAAAGATAAAGGTTACGAGGTTGACCCGGATAGTATATTTTTAACATCCAGCACTTCAGAAGGATATTTGTTTTTATTTAGATTGTTGGCTGATCCAGGGGACCGGGTTCTTTTTCCCGGACCCAGCTACCCTTTATTCGAGGTTTTGACACAGCTCAATGATCTTGAACTTGTGACCTATCCTCTGCAGTATGATAATTGGTCTTTAGACAAGGCTCTTTTTGATGAAGTTTCCCCGGACGCTAAAGCCATTGTTGTAGTAAACCCAAATAATCCGACAGGCTCATTTGTCGATGAGGCTGATCTTGGGATAATTAATGGCTCTTGCTTGAATACAGGAGCTGCAATTATCTGTGATGAAGTGTTTTTGGATTATGTCTTTGATGATAAGGCTAAACCTAAAAGCCTAGTAGGAAATAAGACCAGCCTTACATTTGTTTTGGGGGGACTTTCAAAAGCTCTTGGCATGCCTCAAATGAAATTGGCATGGATAGTTGTTAACGGGCCGGACAGGTTGGTTGAAGAGGCTAAGAAAAGATTAGAAATAATTGCTGATACATTTCTTTCGGTTAATACTCCCTCTCAAAATGCCTTAGGAAAATGGATGAAATGTAAGCCTTTTATTCAAAAGGATATTGTAATGAGGGTCAGGGATAATAAAAAAGTTGTACAGTCTATGATCTCCGGCAGCAATAAGTTTAAACTACTTGAGGCTCAAGGGGGATGGTATTCTGTTTTGCGGTTGTCAGGATCTGTTGATGAAGAAGAGTTTTGTTATGAACTATTAAGCAAAAAGAAGGTTTTTGTTCATCCTGGCTATTTCTTTGATTTTTCCGAAGGTGCACATATTGTTATAAGCCTGCTGCCACAAAAAGAAATATTTGAAAAGGGTATGAACGCTTTGTGCATTGAATAATTGTATATTTGAGTTAATATTGATAATTGAACATAGATGTCATGTTATAATCTCTTATAGGAGGAATTATAAAATGTTTGGAAAAAAAAGCTTCTTAGTTGTTCTTTTGCTCCTGTTAAGTTTTTACTTTATGATAGGTATTTCTGCGGCAGATAATGACAAAGCCTTGCTTGATAAAGCAAAAAGTTATATTGAAGAAGGACAGGAAGATTTTGCCATAATGTATTTAAGGGAAATAATAAGAGTTTATCCAAATTCTATTTATTGTGATGAGGCTAGCTTTAGGCTTGGGGAATATCATTACAAGCAGAACAATACAAAAGAAGCGATTAAGATCCTTAGCCAGCATTCGAGAATGTATCCTGATAGTTCTTTTAAAGATCAGACGAATGAGTATTTAAAAAAATTAAATTCGGTTATTTTGATTAAAAAGGCAAATACATTATTTGCCGCAAACATGTGGGAGGAAGCCCTTGCTGTTTTTACTGAATTAATTGATGACAATCCTGAGCTTGCCGCTTCTTTCAAGGAGAAAATAGATAAGTGCAGTTGGAAAATAGATGAGAATAAAAGGGAATTAGAGAAAAGAAAAGCGCGGATCGATTCAGGAAGCTTGGAGGCTGAACTTTTAGCACAAGATATTCAAAGCGGAAAAGCGCAGGGTTCTGTTAAGGTGATACAGCCAAAATCCGGGGCAGTTAGAAGCATAAAGAACGTGATAGGTCAGGCTACATCAGTTATGTCAACAAAAGCGCCAATTGATGATCAGATGAAAATCATGGAGCGGAAGTTTAATGTGTCAATGAGATCAAATGATGGCGATATGGCAGCTGCTATGCTTGCAATGATGGGGCCATTTATTTTGGTCATTTTGTCGATTATGTTGGTTTTTTATGTTTATTCAGCGTTTTGTTTGCAGACGATTGCCAGGAAGACAGATACAGAGGGTGGATGGTTAGCATGGATTCCAATTTTTAATATTATTCTGATGTGTGATATTGCGAGAAAGCCTAAGTGGTGGTTCTTTCTTATTTTTTTGACAGTTATCCCTATTATAGGAAGTATTATAGTTTTGGTTTTGTTTGTTATTATCTGGATGAATATTTGTGAACAGTGCGGCAAGCCTAGCTGGCTGGGTGTGTTAACGGTTATTCCTTTGGTGAGCTTGGTCCTATTGGGTTACTTGGCTTTATCAACTGTTAAGAAAGAAAAGAATAAAGAGAAATCAGAAAAAACTGAACATGCTGATGATCTGCCGCCCCCTCCAGCGCCAATAAAGTTCTAAATAAAATGAGCATTAAAAAATATATATTGAGATATTTCCTCGGCACTGCAGTTTTAATGTCATTCTTTGCGGGATGCGCCCACCTTAATGAAGCAGGAAGCTATTCAAATTCTGAGCAAGCAAAAGTTTGGTATGATCAGAGGGCTTTTATTGAAACGGTTGATGTGTTAGTAAAAGATAGCCAGCTGTTTTTTAAGTATAAAGCATTGCTTGAATCCAGTGACCAGCAAAAAGAGTTTTATGCTTTCGCGAATTTGGATGGTTTAAATAATTTGAAAGCTGATAGGGAAAGAATTATTTTGATCGAGATCAAGTACCTGGATAAAAAAGAATGGGAAGAGCGATCTGAAAAAACAATGCCGGTTACAAGTATTTCCGGGGAGAATTGGGATGAAATAAAGGAATTAATTTTTAAAGCAATAACGCCTGATGAGAAAAATTCCGGAAATGTTATAAGAAATAATGAAGAGGAACTATTGTTTTTCTATGATTCAGAGAAGAATGTAAATGTTGTTGATGTTAGCGAGAAGCCTATGGGAATCAGAATAAACAAGAACTATGACCAGGATGAGCTTGCAAATATAATAATTTCATCTTCAGAAGATTATTTGAAAAGAATAGAGATGGAAGCAGACAAGATATTGATAATTACAAATACTGAAGATGAATTTAAGGTGCCATTCCTCTATGTTGATTTGCAAAAGGGATTTATAGCAAGCTTAAATGTGAGTGATAGCATTGGACCAAAACAGAATAATAATGTTGTTAAGAAAGGCATAAAAACTGCGGACCATGTGATCTTTAACAGTCATGTTTTTGGAATGGTTAACAGGCCGTTCACGTCCGCATTTAAGCTGTTTTCGTGGGGAAAGGGAACTGTTTTTGATGTAATGGATACAACAAAAATAACAAAATTTGAAAGTAAATCCTTTCCCCCGATTGGAAATGATCTTGCAATGGATATGGATGTCTTTAATAAGAAGTTAGACAGGTTGTTGGGAAGCGATATCAATTATGGGCAAATGAATCTTTTGGTGGATGGGGATGATTATTTCCCTCGATTGATAGCGGCGTTGCTTGATGCAAAAAAGTCTATCCATTTCAGGACATTTATTTTTGATAATGATGATTATGCTGTAAAGATCGCAGATGTTTTAAGGAAGAAATCAAAGGAAAATGGTGTTAGCGTTAAGGTCTTATTAGACGGTATGGGACAGGTAATGGGAGAAGGTAAAATTCCGGTTGGGTTGCCAAAAGGCTTTAAGGCGCCCGCATCAATGGAAAAATATTTAATGCAAGGCTCTAATGTTGAGGTAAGAGTGAGGTCTAATACCTGGTTTAAAGCAGATCATACAAAGACAATAACAATTGATGGGGAAATCTGTTTTACTGGGGGGATGAATGTCGGGCGTGAATACCGCTATAATTGGCATGACCTGATGGTTGAGCTGAAGGGCCCGATCATTGATGAAATACTTTATGAGTTTAATATCGCCTGGGAACATTCGAGCAAGATGGGGGATATTGCGCTAATAAGGGAGATGCTTTCTTCAAAAAGAGAGGCCAAAAAGATAATAGATGCAGGTGAGCATTATCCAATAAGGACTCTTTACACTCGGATAAATGACCCCCAAATATACAAGGCGCAGCTAGCAGCAATTAGAGGATCCAGGCAGTACATTTATATAAATAACGCTTATTTTTCTGATAATATTATACTTTATGAATTGATAAAAGCGAGAAGGCGGGGCGTAGATGTTAGAGTGATCCTCCCTGTTCATGGCAATCATGAAATTATGAATGCCAGCAATGTTATCACAGCGAACATTATGTTTAAAAATGGCATTAAGGTCTATTTTTACCCGGGCATGTCACATGTAAAAGCTGCGATCTATGATGGCTGGCTTTGTACAGGTTCTGCAAATTTTGATAAATTAAGTTTCCGCTATAATTTGGAATTTAATCTAGCAACATCAAATAAAGAAACGGTAGAGCGCTTTAAGGCAGTGCTTTTCGAGCCTGATTTTAAGAAATCCAAGGTCATGGACAGGTTGCTTAAAAGCAATATAAAAGATTTTGTTTCTGAAATATTCGCTGAACAATTATAGTTAACGCAATTAATCGAGGAAGAAAGTTAATGATAGATCTAATTGATGGAGGTATACAGAATTCAAATTTATTTTTGCATATGCCTTTATTTGATGAAGTCTATTATGAAGGCTACCATGAAGGAAAGATTAGAAAGTACAGGGCTATAAGAGAGGACCAGAAATGTGATATCCTGGTCTTAAATGTCATAAGGAAAAGCGAAGATATTATTTGGGACTCTTTGGAGGACTTATTAAAAAGGAGCGTGTCCGAAGCGGCATTTAGCGTCCATGGCGTATATATTTTTGATCTGTTGACCATGGACATTCATAAAGAACTTAAGACATATAATCATAATGAATTAAAGACATTGCTGATCAATATTGCGTTAAAATTAAAACCGGGTGAACAAAAACTGATCAAGTATTCTTCTGTATATGGGTTGTTTCAGAAAACTGTGCATGAATCATGGGGAAAGATAGCCTTTAAAACATCAGTTGAAGTGTTTAAGGATAAATCATCCTATTTGGACCTGCTTATAAAGCAGCTTCTAAAGAACGTTGAGTTCGCACATGACCCGGCAATACTTCTTCTCAATGATCTCAGCCAGACTCCTATTTTTGATCCTAAAGATGATGAGCAGCAAGAAAGGTTAAAAAAGTTTATTGAAAAAAAAATACCTACTTCGATAGAATTCCCGCCGGAAGTTTATATTCAGGATAAGAACGGGGTTAGAGAATTGTTGTCAGGAGATGTGATTGTATAAAAAAATGGCCTGTTTTAAGGTCTTCCTTGTTCTTGCCAATAGCCTTCATATCTGTTAGTATTATTAAAATTCTTATTAATATTATAAATAAAAAGAAAGGGATCTGACTGTGGCAAAAAGACCAGACTGGGACGAATATTTTTTAAAGTTGGCAATGTTAGCATCAGAGAGAGCTACTTGTCCGAGAATGCATTGCGGCTGCGTGATCGTAAAAGACAAGAATGTGATCGCGACCGGATATAATGGTTCTATCCCTGGAGACGACCATTGTGATGATGTAGGATGCATGGTCATTGATAACCATTGTGTGCGTACAAATCATGCTGAAATGAACGCTTTGATCCAGGCAGCCAAGCAAGGTAATTCGGTAAATGGGGCAATAGCTTATGTAACTAATATGCCATGTACAACATGCGCAAAAGCTTTGATAGGGGCAGGCATAAAAAAAGTTGTAATTTTCTCAGGGTATCATGATACTTTGGCAAAGGAATTTTTTGCTAAAGCCGGGGTTGAATTGTTGAAGATCGCTATGCCTTCAAAAAAGATCGAATATGATATTGAGGGTTATTCTTCAGCTAAAAAGTAATTCTTGATGAAGAATATGCTGATTTGCTGGAGAGCAGATCTTGCTAAATGAGGCAAGGAGAGATAATGGGTAATATTAAGATATTGGTGGCTGACGATGAAAAAGAAGTTCTTGATATTATGGCAAGGAAAATTCAGGAGCAGGGGTATGATGTTGTTAAAGCAAGTGATGGAAATGATGCGCTAGAGAAAATTATTCGGGAAGCTCCGGATGTTATACTGCTTGATATTAATATGCCAGGAAGAAATGGATTTGAGATATTAAAAGATGTCAGGGAGAATCCTACTGCTTCCAAGTGGCAGCCGGTAATTATAGTTTCAGCTTGTAATGAACTTGATGACCTGAGAAAAGGATATAAGCTTCAAGCGGACCATTATATTACTAAGCCCTGCAGTATTGAAGATATCATTAAAGCGATTAAGTTAATGGTGAGCCTTATTCCTCAAAGGAAGAGCAGAAAATCATAAATGGTTGTTCAAAGAGCAATAATCAGGTTTTATTAGTTCAATAAAGGATATTTTATTTAAATTTATGAGAGCGCTTATATACATTGTTGTATTTCTGGTGTTATTTGTTCTTTATGTCCGGTATCTAGAGTACAAGTCGCTTTTTTACCCGATAAAAGATGTTTTAGTTACGCCTACAAGCATTGGTTTGTCGTATGAAAATATTTATTTTAAGACAAGAACCGGGCTAGTATTAAATGGCTGGCTGGTAGAAGGCGTACCTCAGAGTAAAGCGGTTATGCTTTTCTTTCACGGCAATGCCGGAAATATCGGGGACCGCCTGACGAAATTGAAATATTTTTCGCAAATGGGTGTTAATGTCTTTATTATCGATTATAGGGGATATGGTAAAAGTGAAGGCTCTCCGAGCGAGGAAGGCTTGTATGAAGATGCTGCCGCAGCATTTGATTATATTGTATCGAGAAAAGAGCTTGATCCGGAAAAAATTATTTCCTATGGGGTTTCCTTGGGGGGCGCGGTTGCTGTTGATCTGGCGGCTAACAGAAAAGTATGTGGATTGATAGTTGATTCATCTTTTTCAAATGCTAAAGATATGGCAAAAAAGATACTGCCGTTTATCCCGGGGTTCATCATCAAGACTAAACTAGATTCGCTTGCAAAAATCAAGGGCATAAAATATCCCAAGCTATTCTTACATAGCCCTCAGGATGAAGTTGTGCCTTTTGTGCTAGGAAGGAAGCTGTATAAGGCCGCCTCAGAACCCAAAGAGTTCGTAGAATTATCAGGCGGGCATAATGATAATCATATTGAAGATGAGGCCAAATATAAAGAAAAAATAAACTTGTTCATTAATGATATAGTCAATAGGGCTGATAAAGATAATCAGTAGGCGGCAAGTACCTTGCGGGGGGTTAAGAAATATGAAAGAATATTTAAGAACAAAGAAGATGAGGATTTTAAAGCCTAGCGGTAAGCCTATCATATTGAGAGGTGTGAATTTGGGCGGGTGGTTGATGATGGAGGGGTATATTCTTCATGCTCCAAATTTTCCGGAACAGCAGTTTAAGAAGAATTTTGTAAAGAAATTAGGCGCTAATAAATTAGCTTCATTTGAAAAAAGTTTTCGCGACAATTTTATTGCCGAAAAAGATATAAAGCAGATAGCCGGTAATGGATTTAATTGTGTTCGCGTTCCCTTCAATTATCAATTAGTCGAGTGCGCTCCATACAAGTATGACCAGAAGCAAGTTCAATATTTAGATAATGTGATCAAATGGTGCACAAAGAACAAGATATATGTCATTCTTGACCTTCATGCTGCCCCCGGCAGCCAGAATCATGACTGGCATTCAGATAGTTTCGGCCACGCAAAACTATGGACGAACAAGGCAAATCAGAACAGAACGATAGCTATATGGGAGTTTATAGCAGCAAGATATAAAGACGAGAAATATGTTGCGGGCTATGATCTGCTGAACGAATCAGTAATCAAGAGCACAAAGCTTTTAAATGAATTTTATAAACAGCTGATCAAGCATATCAGGAATATTGATAAAAATCATATTCTTTTTATTGAAGGTAATAATTGGGCGACAGATATAGAGTGTCTGGAAAGATTTGATGATGATAATTATGTGTTAAGTATCCATAGTTATCATCCTATTGATTTTACATTTAATTTGGTCCCGCATCTTTGTTATCCTTCAAAAGTGGATCATCTTCAATATAACAAAAAAAATCTCAAGGAGCATTTATCGCAGTATAAAAGAATTGCTCAGAAGCATTGTGTGCCTGTTCTTCTTGGAGAGTTTGGGGTCAATGCGCGCGACGGTCTTTTTGGGGAAGATAAGTGGCTAGAAGATATGCTGGCTATATGCAAAGAGCTTGGCTTTAGCTGGACTTATTGGACATACAAGGCAATAAAGAATAGCGCTTTTCCGGACGGCGTTTATAGCTATTATGATAATCCGCCATGGGTAAACAGGCTGGGGCCTGTTACAGGATGGGATACGTATAAGAATCATTGGGTCAAAAAGAAAAATGAAATGACCCGTTCATGGCAAACAGAGAATTATAAAAGTAATCCTTCAGTCTTGAAAGTGCTTAAGAAATATGCAAAGTAAGATTGTCAGCATGTCAAATTCACGAATAAAGAAGATTGTTCAATTGCGTGATAGAAAAACGAGGCAGGAACTTGGATTGACTATCATTGAAGGGGTTCGTGAAGTAGAACGTGCGATTGATTCTAAGGTGGATATAAAAGAAATATACTGTTGTTCTGACTTGCTTGAAAAAATGGGGTCTTTGGCCCTAAATAAGAAGCTTAAGGCGTTAGAAGTTCCAAGATTTGAATTAAGCAGTGCAGTGTTTTTAAAGGCTTCTTATGGAGACAGAAGTGAGGGCGTTATTGCATTGATGTCGATACCTGAGGCTTCATTGAAAAATATAAGGGTTAAAAACAAAAATAACCCGATTGTAGTTGTCGTTGAATCTGTCGAGAAGCCGGGAAATCTTGGAGCGATATTAAGGACATGTGATGGCGCAGGAGTTGACGGTGTTATTGTTTGTGATGAAAGAACGGATATTTATAATCCAAATGTAATAAGAGCGAGCTTGGGGACTATTTTTTCTGTGCAGGTTGGTGTTGGCTCTAATGGGCATGTTCTTGATTATCTAAGGGATAATAAAATTAGAATTTGTGTAACCACTCCTTCAGCAAAAATGGTATACACTGACGCAGAACTTAACAGGCCGTTAGCAATAATCATGGGTTCTGAGCAGAAGGGATTAAGCCCATTTTGGTTAAATAATGCCGACATGCAAGTTAATATTCCTATGAACGGTATTGCAGATTCTTTGAACGTATCAGTATCAACAGCAGTTGTTGTTTATGAGGCATTAAGGCAAAGAAAGAAAGGTGATAAATGAGGCTGCAGGTATTTTTATCTAGAAATGGTGTTTCTTCAAGAAGAGACGCTTTGGAACTGATTAAAAAGGGGAACGTATCCTTAAATGGTAAAGTTGTATTTGAGCCTTCAACGGAAGTTGATGAAAAGTGCTTAGGTGTTTCTGTTAATGGTGAAAAGATCAAGCCAAGGAAATTCTTGTACATTCTTATGAACAAGCCCAAAGGATTTACTACAACGAAAGAAGATCGCTTTGCCGACAAGCTGGTCTTTGATCTTCTTCCAAAAAATCTACACCATTTAGCTCCTGTAGGCAGGCTCGACAAAGATACTGAAGGTTTGTTGCTGTTAACAAATGATGGCGATGTTGCGTATAAATTAACTCATCCTAAGTTTAATGTAGATAAAATTTATTATGTGGTATTGAGAGAGAGGATTGACCAGGAAAAACGTTTAAAGGTTGAGAGGGGTGTTTATATAGATGGTGTAAAGACGCTTCCTGCAAAAATAAAGATCATTAAATCGCTCAAGGACAGGACAGAGCTAAGTATTACAGTTCACGAGGGCAAGAAAAGACAGATCAGAAGGATGTTCGCTAATGTGAAAACGAAGGTTCTTTATTTAAAGCGGCTGACGCAAGGGCCTTTGAAGCTTGGGAGCCTTAAGGTTGGCTGTGCTAGGGAGTTAAATGCTCAGGAGATCAATAGTATTAGAATGATAGGAGAGGATGTTTAGTTTTTTTTATTAAGCAAAACTATTATGATAAATATCGATAATATAACAATGGGATTTACCCAAAGAACGCTTTTTAAAGACGTTGCTTTCAGTATATTCCCTGATGAAAAGATCGGCTTGGCTGGCCCGAACGGTTCAGGGAAAACGACGTTGTTCTCAATAATACTTGGTGAAACTGAACCAGTCGCAGGCAACGTCCAGGTCCAGAAGAATTTGAATATAGGATATCTTCCTCAAGAAGCAAAGTTCAGCTCAAAAAGAACAATAATGGAAGAGCTTACTTCCGGAGATGATAGGATCAGGGCGCTTTTACAGGAAAGAAGAAAGCTTGAGGATCTTCACAAGGCGGATACTGATAGATATGGCGATGTTCTTCATGAACTTGAACAATTGGGCGTTTATGAGATCGAGCATAAAGCGGAAAAGATATTAACCGGCCTTGGCTTTAAGCAGGAAACGTTTCACAAGCCTATTATCGAATTAAGCGGCGGCTGGCAGATGCGGACTTTGTTGGCAAAACTTCTAACGTATCAATACGACCTCTTATTGCTTGACGAGCCTACCAACTATTTGGACCTGGAAGCGACTTTGTGGCTAAAAGAATATCTTTCGAGCTATCGGGGGGCATTTATGTTGATATCCCACGACAGAGAGTTCCTTAATGATGTTACTAATTATACGATCATGCTAGAGGGGGCTCAGGCTGTAAAAGTAAAGGGTAACTATGAAGCTTATCAGCAACAAAAGGAGCTTAATCAAAAGAGCTTGGAAAAACGCCAAAAAGTCGTCGAGAAGAAGCGACAGCAGTTGGAGCAATTTGCCCAAAGGTTCCATGCGCAGCCGAACAGGGCTGCTGCAGTAAAGAATAAAAGAAAGATGATCGATAAGCTTGAAGTTATTGAATTATCGCATGAAAAGACCAGCATCGGAGAATTTGAATTTTCTGATATACCGTCAAGCGGATATGTTGTCGCAAACGCAGAAAAAGTTTCAAAAGCATATGGGGATAAGCAAGTTTACAAAGATCTGGATTTTGAGATTATTAAAGGTCAAAAAGTCTGCTTGATCGGGCCAAACGGTTCTGGTAAGTCCACCTTATTGAAAATGCTCGCAGGGACGATCAAGAATGATTCCGGAGAGATCAAGTACGGGCATAATGTAGAGACCGGATATTTTTCCCAGACAAGGACGGATGTCTTGAACCCAGAAAGAACCGCTTTTGATGAAGTTGTGTCAGCAGCCTCACAGGGAATACCTTCTCTTAAGGTAAGGAATCTTTTGGGGCTGTTCAATTTTCACGGCGATGATGTCTTTAAGCCGGTTAAAGTCTTATCCGGAGGGGAAAAAAGCAGGCTGATATTAGCAAAGCTGCTTATTAATCCTCCTAATTTTATGTGTTTGGATGAGCCGACGACCCATCTTGATCTTGACGGGATCAATGCTTTAACGAAGGCTTTCAAGAAATATTCCGGGACAATGTGCTTTATTAGTCACGATCTTTTTTTTATCAGAGAGGTTGCAGATTGTATCGTCGATGTAAGAGACGGAGAATTGAAAATATATTTGGGGGGCCTGCAGTATTATTTGGATAAGAAAGATGAAAAAGAAGCTTTTTTAAAAGGCGAGAAGCGTGCAGCCAAGAAGTCCGGTTCCGGTGAGGGTAAAAGGGAAAAGACCTCAGAGGAGTTCGAAAGAGAACAGGAGAAGTCGCACCTTGCAGAATTACGAAGGCAACATAATCAGGCAAAAAACAGATTGTCCCAAATAAAGAATGAAATAAAGAATTTAAGGCTGGAAGAGAAAGACCTCGAGACAGAAAGCTATGTAAAATCGCGCCATCTTTCACAGCAATTCGATAAGAGGGATAATCAAACATTAATAGATTATGGAAGGCGGCTTAAGGAAATCCAGACACGGTTAAGAGAGATAGAAAGCACTATAAAGAAACTTGAAGAAGAGAGGGACAGAATAACAAAGTAGAGGAATATGAACCTGAAATTGGATTTGCATGATATTTATTCTGAAGGAAAGCAGTTGGAAAAGGCACTTGTTGATATATTGAGCCAAGCTGAGAGCAAAAAAGCAAAAATGGTCGAGATCATTCCGGGGAAAGGAAGCGGCCAGCTGAAGAAATATGTCCTTCGTTTTCTCGAGAAGAATTACAAGGGGAAATATCACAGGATTGAAAAAGACGATAAGAACTGGGGAAGGATATTTGTTCATTATCGCTGGTAAAAAAATAGGGACAAGAACATGAGAAAAACATTTATAGCGATTCTTTGTTTGTTTATTTTTAGTGGGTGCTCTAAGGCAAAGTATATTAATGAGCTTTTAACCTTAAAAAGAATTGGCGATGAGCAGGTTGCCATGGCAGATATTGTTGCCGAGCAGGACAGTAAATTTAATATGCTTCTAAAAAAGGTCACAGAAGGTAAGATCTCGGAATATAAAACAAAGGATAGCTTATTAGATGCTTTTGGCAAGCCTATTTTTGTTAAGAAAGTAAGCCGCAACGACAGTATTCAGGAAAAATGGCTTTACCGTTATTCGACCCAGTTTTTTGGCTCGTCAAAAGTTGTTTTTTATTTAGATGATGCGGGTAATGTTGAAGATTGGGAATATATTGAACCAAAATAAGCAGTTATCCGGGAGGGACATTATGTCAAAGATAAAGATCGAGAAATTAAATGACCTGCAGAAAAAGGAACTGGGCATTCCTGAAAAACTTTCTAGCAATCGCACCTGGTCAGTCTGGGAATGTGAGCCATCTGTTTTTGATTGGCATTATGACGAAACAGAGAATGCATATGTTTTTGAAGGCAATGTTAAAGTGAGAACTAAGGATGGGGAAGTTGTGATAAAGTCTGGTGATTATGTGACCTTTCCGGCAGGATTGGACTGCACATGGAAAATTTCAGAAAAGATCCGGAAAGTTTACAGGTTTATTTAGATTCATTTAGGTGCAATTATTGTAAAAAATTCAATAATGGAGGCGCTAAATGGGAAAGTCAGGAAAAAAACCAAGGCAGAAATTAAATGCAAAGAGTTTTGATGAAGGCGGCGGAGGCAGTGCTCCAAAGAAAAAAGAACGCGACTGGGATTTTGATGATATAGCACGCTCTAAAACACGCCGGCGATAATTTGTAATGAATAGCAAGCTAAGAAGAGTTCTGGGCCAGGCATACAAAAAGCTATTTGATGCTTATGGCAAGCAATATTGGTGGCCGGCAAAGACAAAGTTTGAAGTGATCGTTGGGGCGATATTAACCCAGAATACAAATTGGGTAAATGTGGAAAAGGCTTTGAACAATATTAGGAAAGAGGGCCTGCTGAATTTCAAGGCCATTGAGAGCATATCAATAGAAAAATTGGCTTTATTGATAAAGCCTGCAGGTTATTACAATATAAAAGCAAAAAGGCTTAAGAATTTTATTGGATTTTTCTCTGGGGAATATCAGGGAAGCTTAAAGAAAATGGGTTGTGAAAAACCCGATATCCTGAGAGAGAAATTGTTAAGAGTAAACGGCATAGGCCCGGAAACAGCTGATTCAATTTTGCTTTATGCGGTAGGTGTCCCCGTATTTGTTGTTGATGCTTATACTAAAAGGATCTTTTCGCGGCATGGCCTTGTTGACGAGGAAGATGATTACCCTGCAATCCAAAAGTTATTTACGGATAATCTAGAGCCAAACGAGAAAATCTTTAATGAGTATCATGCGTTGATCGTAAAGCTGGCAAAGGAACATTGCAGGGTAAAGCCTCAATGCGAAGAATGTCCTTTGATAGGATTGAATAGCTTTTAAAATGTATTTAGTTTATTAAAAAACAGTGTTTTAGGATAGGGTGCATTATATGAATATGACGATTGTCTCAATTACCTTAGGAGTGGTTTTTATTGGGTTTATGTTTGCCGCTTTTATGGCAATGCTGGGTTTTTTACGAAAGCAAATAAGGGATGAAATAAGCGTGAGCCAGGATCAATTTCTGAAGCTGGCGCGTCAGCAGTTTGAAATTGAACAAGGCAATGCTATCAAGGAATTTGAGATCAGAAAAGAGGCTGTTGAGGGTTCGGTTAAGGGTTTGAAGGAACAATTAGACAAGTATTCGCAATTGGTCAGGGAATTTGAAAATGATAGAACTCAAAAATATGGCAGCCTTGAAAATGAACTTAAAAATGCGGCGCTTGCAACAAATGAACTAAAGAATACCACGAACCGGCTGAATGATGTTTTGGGGAATGTTAAATTGCGAGGCCAGTGGGGCGAAAGAATGGCGGAAGATATTATTATTAACTTGGGCTTTATTGAGGGCATTAATTACAAGAAGCAAAAACAGTTAGGCGCAAGCGTTACAAAGCCGGATTATACATTCCTGCTTCCTGATGAACATATTGTGAACATGGATGTAAAGTTCCCGCTTGATAATTATTTGAAAATGGTTAATTCGGAGAATGCTTCGGAAAAAGAAAGCTATAAGAAAGAATTCCTTAAGAATGTCAACGAAAGGATAAAGGAGATACAGGGCAGGGACTATATTGATCCGGGCTCAAATACTTTGGACTTTGTGCTTCTTTTTATCCCGAATGAACAGGTTTATGGAATAATACAGGAAATGGCCCCTGACCTGATGGACAGTTCGCTCAAGAAAAAAGTGGTTTTGTGCTCACCGTTTACGCTTTATGCAATGCTAAGCGTTATTAGGCAGGCTTATGAGAATTTTAAGTTTGAGAAGAATTTGAAGAAAATTATCAAGGACATTGAATTGTTTGCTAAGTATTATGACAGTTTTAAGGTTGGCTTTGAGAAGGTCGGAAAGTCGATCGAGGATTCTATGGATAAATACAGGGAGGTAAGAAATAAAAATTTTGAAAGATTGGATGTGAAAATAAGGCACATTGAAGATTTTAAAAAAGGCAATAAGATGGAAGCCTTACAGATGGAAGATGGGTTAGATGACGATAAGTAGAGATTCAGATCCTTGCTTTCCGTCATGGATATTGGCGGATACTTTTGATAGAACGATAGACTTCTCTTTCCCTGAAGATGGCGGTGTTTTTAATGAAGAACAGAATTGTTTTTTGAGATCCTATATTGAGGAAAATAGCGATAACACGCTTGGAGTGTTCCAAACAATTAAACAAGTCCACGGTGATGAAATTGTTTTAATTAATAAGGATGTCTTTAAACGTGATGGAGCAAAGGGAAAAAACCAGGAATCTTTAAGGCGTGCTGATGGATTGATAACTGATAGTGCCGGCCTGCCGGTTGTAATTCGAACGGCGGATTGTGTTCCGGTTTTTATATTTGATAACAAGTTCAAGGTTATTGGTCTGGTGCATGCTGGTTGGCGGTCCACGCAGTTGGGAATAGTCAAGAAGGCTGTAGTTTTGATATGCGATAATTGGAATAGCGAGCCGGATAATATAAATATAGTTTTTGGACCTGCGATAAGAAGATGCTGCTATGAAGTTGGCCCAGAGTTCAAGGAGAGATTTAATAGCAGCGTTACCGAAAGAGATGGCGGCTATTGGTTGGGCTTAGTTGAGGAGAATATTCATCAGTTAGAAGGCTTGTTTGAGAAGGGAAAAAATTTAATTGATCGTGGGATTTGCACTTGTTGTGATAAAAGATATTTTTCATACAGAAGAGAAGGTGCCTTGGCCGGCAGGAATTTATCAGTTATGATGATCAAAGGGGAATGATATGTATTGCGTTGTTCTTGTTACTTCAAAAGATCTTGATGAAGCATCTGCAATAAGCAGAAAATTACTTGAACAAAAATTGATCGCTTGTTCTAATATTGTTAATGGTGTCAATTCGTTCTTTAGTTGGAAGGGTGACATTGTTAACGAAAAAGAAGTTTTGCTCGTTCTTAAAACAAAAGAAGAACATCTTAAAGTTTTAACAAGAGAAGTTAAGAGAATACACAGCTATGAGACTCCGGAGATTATTGCTTTGCCGATCATTTATGGCGACCAGGACTATTTGAAATGGATGGAAGAAGTTTTATAAGAATAATAATGTACCTCAAAGAAAGAATATTTTAAAAGAAAAGGAAAGTGAGTATATGAAAACATTTATCAAGCTAAGCCTATCATTGATCATATTATTAGTAATGCTGTACCCTGCTTCTGCAAGCAGCCAGTTAGGATGGGGACAGGTTTCTTTAACAAACAAGACTGCTCCTGATTTTGAATTAACTACTCTGGATGGCTCAACGAAAAGTTTTAATAATTTCAGAGATGGGGATAATTCAATTATTTTTTTCTGGTCAACATGGTGTCCTCATTGCCGTTCTCAGCTAATGGCTTTGTTAAATATGAAAGAAGAGCTTGAAAGAAAAAATATAAAGGTTGTTCTGGTCAATGAAGGTGAAAAGATAACGGTTGTCAGTGCTTTTCTAGAAAAGAATAACATAGATTTTGAGGTATTTTTTGACACTGATGGGGCAATTGGCAGCAAATACCAGGTTGTTGGTATCCCAACTTTCTATTTTGTTGATTCGGCAGGTATAGTTAAGGCTTCGGAGCATTATATCCCGGAAAATTATGGAGCTTTTTTCGCGTCACGAAAGAAAAATAAAAAGTGATAAAGCTTTAACCGGGATTTTATTCTTCTTGTCCTTCCTTAGGAGCAGACAATTCTCTTAACCTTTGAAGATTATTATCTAGTTTTGCTGCAAGTCTTAATCTTACTAAAAAGTCATTAAAGGCCTGGTTTCTGATGTTTCCTATCAAAGTTTTTGCAAACTCCGCTTTATCTTTCTCAAATTTAGTTTTTTCAACAGGTATGTAGCTGTCTTGATGTAAAATGCAGTAGCCATTATCAATTTCAACAACGTCACTGATCTTGTTCTCATTATCTAAAAGAAATGCTGTTTCTTGGAAATCCATTGCAAGTCCAACAGTCGGAAGATATTGTCCTCTATTGAAAACCGGAGTTTGCCTGATCTCTAGCCCGAGGTTCTTTGCTGATTTTGTGAAATCTTTTAATTTGGTTTTATTAAGCTCTTCTTTTATAGCGGTCAAATGTTCTTCGGCTGTTTTCTTGGCAATTTCTTTTGATTTGATCTGGACAAGTTCTTGAGCGACCGATTGCCTTGCTTCCTCAAAGGCTGGTATGTATGCCCCCTTCTTCTCAACAACTTTTGTTATATAAATTGCGTTTGGAGTTTCAAAGGGTTCGTTTATTTCTCCCGGCTTAAAATTAAAAACCATACTTAAGAATTCATAAGGCCAGCCTAAATTAAGATTCGGCTTTTCTTCGCTAAAAAATCCGCTTTTTTGTGTTTCTAAGTTGTAGTTTTTTACAATTTGGGAGAAGTTTTCAGGTTTATCCAATGACTCATAATAAATGTCTTTTGCTTTTTCTCTCATTATGTTATTTGCTTTTTGGATCTCAGCGTTTTTATCTGAGAGGCCCGTATTCTTCTCAGCTTTTTCGGGTGATAACTCTTCATTAGGTTCAGGCTCAATTTCTTGTAGAGGCAATGTTATGAATTCAACGTTGATAGTCGAAGGTATTTGAAATTTAGTTTTGTTTTGATCGTAATAAGCTCGTGCAGTTTCCTCATTGACTGATATCTGTTTGGCAAAGTCTTGCGATAAGACAAGTATGTAGCTTATTTGCACTTTTTCATTTATTTTCTTGTAAGATTGGAAGATCGCATCTTCGGAAGGAAATATGGATGAGGTCTCGGCATCATATAGTTTTTTAAATTGAAGGGTAGCCCTAACGCTTTCTTCAAAGTCCCTGGTTTTGATCCTTAGAACATATCTAAGGATACTGTCATATAGGGAAGGGTCAAATTTGCCGTTTCTTTGAAAGAATTCATATTCTTCAATAGCTTTGACCACTTCAGCGTCCATAACTTTAATTCTTCTCTTTTTTGCTTCATGCAGCATGATCAGCCTGTCCCAAGTTTGTGATTCAAGGTCAAGATGTTCTCTTATATTGTTAAAATTATCACCATATTTTATTAGTGCCTGTATAGTGACATGACTATAGACTCTCTCAAACTCTTCAAATGATATTTTCTTCCCAAAAATCTTGCCAGCATAGTTTGAAGGTCTTTGGTTGTTCAATAAGCTGGCTGTTCCGAAAAAGCCAAATGAAATGATAATTATTATTGCGATGAACCAAATGATCTTTTTTGCAACACCTTTTTTTCTTAGGATTTTTAACATGATTGCTCCGTTTTAAATAAACACTTGATAAATTAAATTATTCTGGTAGATTATGGCATTTAGTCTGCTTTGCGAATTGATGATTATAACTATGAATGGCGGCTTTTACAAGAGAATTAATATTGAATGTGAGATCTTAGTAGGGACAAGGTAAGGCGGATAAAATAAACTGTATTAAATATTTTGCCCTTTACAACGATAGGGTGCAAGGCTATAATACGTTGTTCATTTGCCCGAAAATTGATTTTGTGCTTTTTTTTTGTGTCCGGAAGCTTTGTTATTAAGAGTAATTAAGAGGAATAATATAATGCAAAAGTTAAAATTAGGGTTACCAAAAGGTAGTTTGCAGGAAGCAACTATAAAAGTTTTTGAAAAAGCTGGCTTTAAGATATATGTTTCCGGTCGCTCATATTTTCCGACGATAGATGATGCAGAGATTGAGCCGGTTCTTTTAAGGGCCCAGGAGATGTCCCGTTATGTTGAAGAGAAGGCTTTGGATTGTGGAATCACTGGTGCTGACTGGGTTTTGGAAAATGGTTCAAAGGTTGTTTCTTTGGCGGATTTAGTTTATGCAAAACAGTCAGCTGTTAAAGTTAGATGGGTTTTGGCAGTGCCAGAAAAATCATCGATCAAAACAGTTAAGGATTTGCAGGGTAAAAAAATAGCCACTGAAATCGTTCATGTTACAAAGAAATATCTAAAAAAGAATAATGTAAAGGCAGAAGTTGAATTCAGCTGGGGTGCTACAGAAGCTAAAGTTGCTGATGGATTAGTTGATGCAGTTGTTGAGCTAACTGAAACAGGCAGCAGCCTGAGAGCGCATAAACTAAGGATAGTTGCAACTATTTGCGAATCTACAACGCAGTTTATTACCAACAATGAATCGCTGAAAGACCCTTGGAAAAAGGCTAAGATGGAACAGATCGTCATGCTTTTAGAAGGGGCGATAATTGCTAGTCATATGGTTGGGTTGAAGATGAATGTTGAAGAGAAGAATTTTGAAGAGATAAGGGAAATTTTACCGTCTTTAAAAGAACCGACCATTTCAGCGTTAAGCAGGGAAGATTGGATCGCAGTTGAAACTGTGATTGAAGAAGGTACTGCAAGGATATTAATACCCCAGTTGAAGAAAGCTGGAGCACAAGGTATAGTTGAGTATCCTTTAAATAAAGTTATATATTAATCTATTAAACCGATAGGGTGACGTTTTATGCCGTGTGGTAAAAAAAGAAAAAATCGCAAAATAAGAACGCATAAAAGAAAGAAATTAAGAAAAGCTCTAAGGCATCTTAAAAAGCGTAAGACTCGATAGACTTCTGTGTAGTATACTTATAAAAGAGGTTAAAAATATGGGGCGTTGTATTTTGAAAGCTCCTTTAAAGTCTTTTTTCAGGAGCGATATAAAATTTAGCTGTCTTGTTTTTTTGGTGGCTCTTTTCTTTGCGCCAAATGTTACAGATGCCTTTGCATTTCAAGAGAGGGTATCTACAGCAAGAGGCCTGTCTCATTATGCAGTCGGTCAAATGTATGATTTATTGGGGCTTACAGAAAACGCGATTCTTGAATATGAAAAAGCCTCCCAGTTTGACGATACTAGTTATCTGATCCATCTAAGATTGGGTACTGATTATGCTAGGCTTGGAATGTTAGCAGAATCAATAAGAGAGTTGACGCTTGTTAATCATCTTAATCAAAGCGAGCTGCAGTCTCATTATTTACTGGCTCTTATTTATTCTAATATAAAAGAATATGACAAAGCAGCGCAAGAGTATGAGTATATTTTAAAGACTTTTTCAAGTGCCGAACCTCAAAACATTGAGATTTACGGATACCTTGGACAGCTTTATTATTCTCAGAGAAAATTTGATAGAGCAATTGAACAATTTGAAAACATCTTGGCGGTTGAGCCTTCAAATCCTGATATTATGTATTTGTTGGGTTCTCTTTATTTAGAAGCTGGTTATTATCAAAAAGGTGTTGATATTTTCAAAGTTGCCATTGAAATTGATCCTCAACATGATGGATGCCTTAATTCGCTTGCTTATGTTTATGCGGAAAACAAAGAGAATTTGACGGAAGCTTTGGATCTAATAAATCGTGCACTTGAAATTAGCCCAAATAATGGAGCATATTTTGATACATTAGGCTGGATATATTTCAAGAAAGGTGATTATCAAAAGTCGTTAGATTCTCTAATTAAAGCAGATTCTGTCATGGAAGATCCTGTGATTTATGATCATATTGGTGATGTTTATTTTGTAATGAATAATGTTGATGAAGCTTTAAAGTATTGGAAACTGTCATTGGACCTTTTGCCGGGCCAGGAAAAAGTTTCCCAAAAGATAGATAAGGTTAATAATGAGCAGGCCAGCAAGCAATAGATGGTCGGATATTTTACGATAGCAATATTCTGTTTTAAATAAATCAGCTTATGAGCGAAATTACACTTCAATCTCCCGCCAAATTAAATCTATATCTTAAAGTTATTAATAAGAGACCAGATGGATTTCATAATATAGTTACTTTGTTTGAACGTATTGATTTATTTGATGATCTTTCTTTTTGTTCTAAACAAAATGAAGGAATAAAAATATTTTGTGATCATCCACATGTTCCGATTGGGCCTAAAAACCTTGTTTATAAAGCAGCAAAAATGTTAAAAGAGGATTTTAAGGTAAAGGGAGGGGTGGAAATTCGAATAAACAAGCGCATTCCTGTTGCCGCAGGGTTAGCTGGCGGGTCTAGTAATGGGGCAACGGCTCTTATGGGTTTAAATAAAGTTTGGAAATTAGGCTTGAGCAGGGAAAAGCTATTGCCATATGCTCGTCGCCTTGGTAGCGATGTGGCTTTTTTTCTTTATAACTGCAGTTGGGGGTTAGGAACGTCAAGGGGGGATGAAATAGAAGGCTTAAAATTAAAGGCAAAATTGTGGCATATTTTGGTGGTGCCGCGCATTAAAATATATTCCCGCGACGTATATAGTAGGCATAAATTGCAGTTGACAAAGAGAAATGATAATGTTAATATCCTTATCCGTAATTTAAGTAATGGCAATATATTAGGTCTGGGAAGTTTATTGTCAAATGACTTAGAGATAGATGTTGTAAAGATTTGCCCGAAGTTGTTGGATTTAAAAGAGAAGCTAAAGTCCTTTAATTCTCTAGGGGTTATGGTTTCTGGCAGTGGTCCATCAGTTTTTGGGGTAACTGCAACAAAAAAAGAAGCCCAAGAAATTGCCAAGAGCTTATCTAAGCGATTTTCTCAGGTGTTTGTTGTTAGGACTCTTTGATAAATTAGATGTATATTTCATATATGTTAATCTTGTTTTTGAAAACTTTCTTTGGCTGTAACAAGAAAGTTTATAATAATCAAGTACGCATCTAAGGAAAGTGAGGAGCTTAGAGATGGAAATCACAGAAATCCGAGTATTTCCAAAAGAGGGTCAAGACAAAAAATTAAAGGCATACACAACCGTTACTTTTGATGACTCATTTGTTGTAAGAAATATCAAAGTAATACAGGGTTCAACTGGTTTATTTATAGCAATGCCTTCACGAAAAATGAAAAGCTCTTGCTCTAAGTGTAATTTTAAAAACGAGGTTGGAGCAAAGTTTTGTAATCATTGCGGAGTTGCTGTTCAACCGGTAAGCAATGAAGAGATTGCAGCGGATGCAAAATCTGAACATCGGGATATTGCACATCCTATAACACAGAAATTTCGCGAATATCTGCAGAATATGGTTTTAGAGGCATACAAAAAAGAAGTTGGATAATAATTATTTCAATACCAGGTTCTTCGTATTTTTCTAAAAAACATTCTTAGAGGTTGGCTTATAGTTCCGGTAACATGGTTTTACAATAGCAATTCTATTTAATATACTTTTTTTAAAAGACTTTGCCCGGTGGTGTAATGGCAACACACAAGAATTTGGATCTTGTTTTCCAGGTTCGAGCCCTGGCTGGGCAGTATATTTAATATGTTCTATCGTTTTTATGTTAGAACTTAATTTAATTTGACTTATGCAAGATCTCAGGACGATCATATTAGCCGCTGGAAAAGGAACTAGAATGAAATCTAGTATTCCTAAAGTGTTGCATGAGGTTTGCGGCAAACCAATTATCCAGTATGTTTTGGATATAGTCAAATCTATAGGTTCATTGAAAACATATATTGTTCTTGGTCACAAAAGTAATTTGGTACAAAATTATTTACCAAAGGACAAAATCATTATTGAGCAAAAGAAGCTTCTTGGTACGGCTGATGCTGTTAAATGCACGGCAAATTATTTTCGCTCTTATAGCGGGAATGTTCTGATTTTATGTGGAGATACGCCGCTTCTGAACAAGAATGTAATTAGAAGCATTGTTAGGAGGCATAAAAGGTCTAAAGCAGTATGCACGTTTTTAACTGCGGTTGTCCATGATCCACAAGGGTATGGACGTATAATACGTGATGAATCTCAAAAAGTTGTTGCTATTCGAGAAGAAAAAGATGCGGTAGGCTTTGAGAAAGATATTGCTGAGATAAATGTTGGGGTTTATTGTTTTAAAAGTCAAGAATTGTTTAAAGCGATAAAAGATGTGAAGCCTAATAACAAGAAAAATGAATATTATTTGACGGACATTATTGAGCTGTTCTTTTTAAAAGGATGTAAGATTGAAACTGTTGAAACTGATGATCCGTTTGAAGGGCTTGGAGTTAATTCCAGGGAGGATCTTGCTTTGGCTGAGGAGGTAATACGGCATAAGATTTTAAGAAAAATTATGTCGCAAGGTGTTACAGTTGTTGACCCAAACACTACATATATTGATGCTAATGTAAAGATAGGAAAAGATACAACGATCAGGCCGTTTACTTATATTGAAAAGAACGTTAGGATTGGTGAGCACTGTATTATAGGGCCTTTTGCAAGAATAAGAGTTGATACAAAAATTGGAAATAATGTTGATGTTGGTAATTTTACTGAGATCTCACGTTCCAAAATAGGTTCTAACTGTTTTATGAAGCATTTTAGTTATTTAGGCGATACATTTGTTGGGTCCCATGTCAATATCGGTGCAGGTATGGTCACAGCAAATTTTGATGGCAAGCAGAAACATATATCTAGGATAGCTGATCATGCTTTTATTGGTTCTAACTCAACATTAATTTCTCCAGTGAGGATAGGCAAAAAAGCAGTTGTTGGAGCAGGCAGTGTGGTTACCAGGGGGAAAGTTGTTCCTGATGGTAGGGTTGTTGTCGGTGTCCCAGCAAAAATAGTTGAGAAGAAAGAAGAGAAATGAAAATAATATCAGGGAATGCAAATATTGATTTAGCTGAGAAGATTTGTAAACATTTGAATATACCTTTAACAAGGGTTTTAGTTTCTCGTTTTAGTGAAGGTGAAATAAGGGTTAAGATTGAAGAAAATATTAGGGGGAAAGACCTTTTTATTATTCAGCCAACTTGTCCACCAACTAATGAAAATATAATGGAGCTTTTGATACTTATGGATGCGGCAAGAAGGGCGTCTGCAAAAAGGATTACAGCAGTAGTTCCTTATTACGGTTATGCGAGGCAAGACCGCAAGGATCAGCCAAGAGTTCCTATTACAGCAAAATTAGTCGCTAATCTTATGGTTGCAGCAGGGGCTGAAAGAGTTTTGACGATGGACTTACATGCAAACCAGATTCAAGGATTCTTTGATATACCAGTTGATCATTTATATTGCATTAATGCGCTTTGTGATTATTTTCAAGAGAAGAATCTTAAGAATATGGTTGTTGTGTCTCCTGATGTCGGAGGGACTAAAATGGCAAGAGCTTATGCAAAGAGGCTCAATGCAGGTTTGGCTATTGTTGACAAGAGGAGAGAAAGCCCGGAGAAGACAGAGGTCATGCATATTCTTGGACGCGTAAAGGGAAAGAGTGCCGTTATTGTTGATGATATAGTTGCGACGGCAGGATCTTTAGTCGAGGCTGCCGAGGCTTTGGAGAAAAAGGGTGTTAAAGAAGTTTATGCGGCTATGAGCCACGGAATTCTTTCTGGCAAGGCAATTGAAAGAATCAGGGATTGTAGTGTAATAAAGGAAGTGTTGATAACTGATACTATTCCTTTGGATCAATCAAAAAGGATCAATAAGATCAAGGTTGTATCTGTAGGCTCGATACTTGCTGATGCCATACAGAGAATTCATGACGAAGAATCAATAAGTTGTTTGTTTGATGGAACAACAAGATAAGAAAAGAAGAGGCGGTTACTTAAAATGGAAGAAATCAAATTAGATGTTCAATTAAGAGATAGGGTTGGAACAAGAAAAATAAAAAGTATCAGGAGAGCTGATGCAGTTCCGGCTGTAGTTTATGGCGGTGGAAAAGAAGTAACAACGATAAAGCTGGATCGACGAACATATGAAAAAATTATGCGCCATCATCAAGGGCAAAGTGTTCTTTTTCATTTAAACGTTATGGAAGGCGATAAAAGCTTGAAGGATTGTTCTGTTATTGTTAAGGAAGAGCAGCATGATCCTGTTACAGACAAGTTGCTTCATATTGACTTCAAGCAGATTTCTTTAACAGAAGAGATTGAGGTTACAGTCCCTATTGAAGCGAAAGGTGATGCAGATGGTGTTAAGAATGGTGGCGGTTCTTTGGATCATGCAATGTGGGAATTGGATATTATTTGTTTGCCGATGAATATACCAGAAAAGATCCAAGTAAATGTTACTAGCTTAAAAATTGGCGATGCTATTCATGTAAAAGACATTGTTTTGCCTCAAGGCATCAGAACGAAGCATGACCTAGAAGCGATAGTTTTTGCTGTTTTTCCTCCAATGCGAGAAGAAATTGAAGTCGCAGAAGAGGAAGCTCCTTCAGAGCCTGAAGTATTAAAAGAGAAGAAAGTTAAAGAAGAGGCTAAAGCAGACGTAAAAACTGAGAAATAAGGGTATTATATAAAGTGAAACTCATAGTGGGTTTAGGTAATCCTGGCAAGGATTACGAATATACGCGGCACAATCTTGGGTTTCTTGTCGTAAAACATTTGGCTGAAAGGTTAAATGTCGGATGGAAATTAAGCTCTTTTACAAATGGTTTAACAGCAGAAGGAAATTATCGGGGTAATGGTTTTTGCTTGTTTCTGCCGTTAACATATATGAACAAATCAGGAGGAGCGGTCAAGCAGATCATTGAAACAAAAGAATTCCTTTTAGATGAATCTTTAATTGTTTGTGATGATCTAAATCTTGATTTTGAGCAAATACGAATAAGACCAAAAGGAAGCGATGGCGGACACAATGGCTTGGATTCTATAATCCAGTATTTGTGCACTGACGAGTTTCCACGTTTGAGGATGGGTATTGGCCATCCAGGCAATAAAGTCGATGTTGTTGATTATGTTCTCGAAGAGTTCAGCAAAAGCGAAAAAAATAATCTAGAAGATTTTATTGGCAAATCTGCGGATTGCTGTCTTATTTGGTTAGATGAGGGGATTGGAAAAGCGATGGAAAGGTTTAATGGAAAGAGTTTTTCACAAGAATAGTGAGAGTATGTAGAAAGGGAGTAAAATGGAAAAAACGGAAGTAGTTAAAAAATATGAGCTGGTGATTATTGTTGATGCTAAAGTTGCTAATGAAGAGAAGGAAGCAATTTTGAGAGATTGTACTGATACGATCGAAAAGAACAATGGCAAGATCATTAATAGTCAAGTTTGGCTTGAAAAACAAAAATTCACATTTGATATTAAAAAACGAAGCGAAGGGACTTATTATCTAGTTAATTTTGAAATTGTCGGATCAGGTATTGGTAAGATTCGTGCGGCTTTGAGACTGAAAGAAAAAGTCCTTCGTTATTTAGTAACAAAATTATAGAAATCATTAATAAGGCTTTTGTCTGTAAGGAGGATGAAATGGCGAATTTAAACAAAGTGTTTTTAATCGGCAACTTAACAAGAGACCCAGAGTTACGTTATACTCCAGGTGGAACAGCGGTTGCAAATTTGGGAATTGCGGTAAACAGGAGATTCAAGGATAGTTCAGGTGAGTTGAAGGAAGAAGTATGTTTCTTGACAGTGACCGTGTGGGATAAGCAAGCGGAAGCATGCTGTCAGTATCTTACGAAAGGTAGGCCGGTATTTGTGGAAGGCGTATTGCAGTCAAGATTTTGGGAAACAACTGATGGTCAGAAAAGAAGCGCAATTGATGTCAGGGCAGAAAGAGTACAATTTTTAGGTAGTTATGGTGATGGCTCAAAAGACAAAGATATAAACAAAGAGGAGTTAGTAGGGGCTCCTGATATTATCGGGTTGTCAGAAACTATTAAGCCTGAAGACATTGCCTGGGACGAATAATAATTCTAGGAAGGAAAGAATAATTCATGAAAAAGAAATTAATGAAGCCAAGAAGAAATTTTAATGGCCGTCAAAGAAATACGGCAAAATATCAAATGTCCAAAGATACTGATATTAACTACAAGAATATTAGTTTGCTTCAGAAATATTTGAATGACAGAGGAAAGGTTGTTCCCAGAAGAATAACCGGTGTTACTGCAAAAGATCAAAGACGTTTGATAGAAGCAATCAAAAATGCAAGGTTCTTAAGTTTACTTATTACGGGAGGAGTGAAAAAATAGCCATGGAAGTAATTCTATCACAAAATGTAGCTAGTTTAGGAAAAACTGGTGAGGTTGTAAAAGTTAAGGATGGTTATGCTCGTAACTTTCTTATTCCAAAGAAATTAGCTTACATAGCTAGTGCGACGAATTTAAAGAGGATCGAACAGCAAGAAAAGAAACGTAAGCTTGCATATGAATCTGAAAAGAAAAAAGCTGAGACGTTAGCTGAACAATTAAACAAGGCTTCTTGTACTGTTGCAGCAGAAGTTAACGATTTGGATAAATTATACGGAGCAATCAGTGAAACAGAAATAATTAAGGCTTTAGAAGTTGAAGGGTTCAACGTTGATAAAAAAGACATAGTTGTTGAAAAGCCGATTGAAGAGTTGGGTATATTTGAAGTTTTTGTTAAACTCCATCCAGAGGTGACTGCAAAAGTGCGATTATGGGTCACGAAGAAATAAGGATTCCTCCTCAGAATATTGCTGCGGAAAAGTCTGTTTTAGGATCAATGCTGATTGATGAAGATGCTATAGGTATAGCAGTTGAGATCCTTAACGAGACTTTGTTTTATGATGATGCACATCGTAAAATTTACAAAGCAATTATTGATCTATATAATTCAAGAAAGAATGTAGATCTGATTACGTTATCTGATAATTTAAAAAGCGACGGCTTTTTAGAAGATATCGGCGGCGTTGCTTATCTGTCCACAATAGTCGATTTTGTCCCTACCTCCGCAAACGTTGAGCATTATGCTCAAATTGTCAAAGAAAAAGGCATTTTAAGAAAACTAATAAAAAATTCAACTCAGATCGTTACAGAATGTTTCAGCGCTACCGGTAAAGTTGAAGATGTTGTAGATAATGCTGAAAGATTAATCTTTGAAATTGCTGAATTAAAACAAAATCAACAATCCTATCAAATTAAAGACCTGATCAAGGAGGGTATGGAGAACCTTGATAAGCTTTATCAAAGAAAAGAACATATTACCGGAGTTGCCAGCGGTTTTGATAAGATAGACAAGATGACTTCAGGTTTGCAGAAGTCAGACTTGATCATAGTTGCAGGAAGGCCTTCGATGGGTAAAAGCGCTCTGGCCGTATCAATTGCTGAAAATGTAAGTATTATTGGTGGCAAGAATGTTGCTATCTTTAGCTTAGAGATGTCTAAGGAGCAATTGGTTCAGAGAATGCTTTGTTCGCAGGCAAGAGTTGACGCTCACAAGGTGAGGTCAGGGTTTTTATCTCCATCAGATTGGCCAAAACTGACTTCAGCAGCGGCAAAACTGTCTGGTTCTAAAATATTTATTGATGATACACCAGCTATATCGGCATTGGAATTGAGAGCAAAATCAAGGAGATTGAAAGCGAATTATGGTCTTGATCTGATAATTCTTGATTATCTTCAGCTTATGAGAGGTTCTATCAAGTCAGATAGTCGCCAACAAGAAATTTCAGAAATCTCACGTTCTTTAAAGGCATTGGCAAGAGAATTAAGCGTACCTTTTATAGCATTAAGCCAGTTGTCTAGAGCAGTCGAGGCAAGGCAGGATCATCGGCCTCAATTGTCTGATTTAAGGGAGTCTGGAGCTATTGAGCAGGACGCAGATGTTGTTGTTTTGCTGATGAGAGAAGAATATTACAACCCTACAGAAGAGAATAGAGGCATTGCGGATGTAATAATTGCAAAACAAAGAAATGGTCCGGTTGGAACCATAAAGCTTCAATTCACAAAGGAATATATGCGCTTTGAAAATCTTGCACATGTTGATTGACAGTTGCAAATATTGACTTTATAATCAGACAAATCAATCAAACCAATCATTAACAATATGGACTATTAACAATGAAAAAAATATTAATATTCTTATTACTCCTTTTATTTACTGTTATTTTTATTAATAGCAAAACAGGCTTTGCCCAAAGCACAGAAACAAAAGTTGTTAAAGCTATTGAGGTTAAAGGAAATAATACGATTGGTATAGCGACTATTCTTTCTAAAATTAAAACACGAGTTGGACAGGAATATCTTCAGTCGGTTGTTAGTGATGACCTGAAAAGGCTATATAACACAGGTTATTTTTCTGATGTGAAGGTTGATAGGGTAAATTATGAAGATGGTTTAAAGGTCATGATATATTTAGAGGAAAAGCCAATAGTTGAAGAAGTTACTTTTTCCAAAACGAAATATATTAAGGCGAAATCTTTAAAAAGGAAAATAAAGACTACAGCAGGCAAGTTTTTGGATAAAAAAGACTTGAAGGATGATATAGATACGATCAAGGAGCTTTACTCTAAAAAAGGATTTATCCAGGCTGAGGTTGAAGAAGAGGTTTTTGCAGATGAAGTAACAAATAAAGTTAGTATACATTTTATTGTCAGAGAAGGGTATCGTGTAAGGATCAAAAATATAAACGTTCTTGGTAATGAAGCATATAAAAAGAAAAAGATCCTCAGGATTATAAAGGCCCGTAAAAGATCCATTTTTACCGGTGGTTATTTGAAGGAGGATATACTTAAAGAAGATATGGGAAGGATAACTTCTTTCTATGAGCAAAATGGATTTATTGATGCTAACGCCAGCTATACGGTAGAAACTTTATATAAAGGGCGTATTGAGATTAATATCAAAATAAATGAAGGTAAAAGGTATTCAGTCGGCAACGTTGTTGTTTTAGGCAACAGGATACTTTCGGACAAAGAAGTATTTTCAGTAATGGAATATATCGAGGAAGGCAATGTTTTTAGCAGGGAAAAACTTGGAGTTGACCTCGCAGCCATTCGAACATTGTATTTTGACAGAGGATATATTTTTGCTAATGTCGAAGAATCGACATCGCTTGATACTAACACGGGAAAAGTTGAAGTTAAGATCAATATAGTCGAGGGCGGTCTAGCTTATATTGAGAAGATCAAAGTCCAGGGCAACACTAGAACTAGAGATATTGTTATTAGAAGAGAATTAAGGATGTTTCCCGGGGATAGATTTGATGGTACAAAATTAAGAAGAAGCAAGGAGCGTCTAAGTAATCTGGGATATTTTGAAGAAGTTGATTTTGATATCGAGGATACAGATGCTTATGATAGAAAGAACTTAGTTGTTCAGGTAAAGGAAGCGAAAACAGGGACTTTTAGTTTTGGAGGCGGGTTCAGTACTGTTGACCAGGTTGTTGGCTTTGTTGAAATTGAACAAAGGAACTTTGATTTTGCAAATTGGCCAACGTTCACAGGTGGTGGCCAGCAGTTGAAGGTGCGAGCAGAGACAGGTTCCACAAAGAACAATCTTCTTTTGAGTTTTACGGAGCCATGGATATTTGATTATCCTGTTTCTGGCGGCTTTGACATTTATAGAAGAGTAAGGGAGCGCGAAGAGAATACTGGCTATGCTTATGATGAAGAAAGAATCGGAGGGATGATTCGCTTTGGAAAACAGTTCTCAGATATTGTTTCAGGGGGTATC
This sequence comes from Omnitrophica WOR_2 bacterium RIFOXYA2_FULL_38_17, assembly GCA_001805965.1. GTDB lineage: Bacteria > Omnitrophota > Gorgyraeia > Zapsychrales > Zapsychraceae > Zapsychrus_A > Zapsychrus_A unditaenarius. Next base: position 50,176 of record MHHG01000028.1, read on the forward strand.
TCATATAAGCGCGAGGAAGTAACTATTGAAAACTTTGAGACTGGTGTCTCGTCTGACCTTATTGATGAGGAAGGCACTAATACTACGAGCATGGTCGGGATTACCTTATCAAGAGATACTAGAGACAGTGTTTTTTCTCCGACAAAAGGCTTGTCTTTAAGCGGTGGTTTTGATGTCGCTGGCAGTGTTCTTGGCGGAGATAAAGATTTCTTTAGGCTTCAGGGCAGGTCAAGCTATTACATTCCTTTGAAATTTAAATCTGTTTTAGAGTTTAGGGTTCAAGGTGGTTATGTAAATGCATTTGATGATTCTAGTAAAGTCCCTATCTTTGAGAGGTTCTTCGCTGGTGGTGCTAGTACAATCAGAGGGTACGATGAAAGAAAAGTTGGGCCTCTTGATTCTAGTACGAAGGATCCAATCGGTGGCGAGAGTATGCTAGTTGCTAATGTTGAGTATACGATTCCGCTGATCGATTTTATTAAGCTTGCAGCATTTTTTGATGCCGGAAATGTTTGGCCTACAATAGAGGATTTTGGATTAGGTGATTTTAAATCCGGCATGGGGTTGGGCTTAAGGGTTAAAACGCCAGTTGGCCCCATCAACCTTGATTATGGTTATCCGTTGAATGAGGAACCTGGTGAAGAAGGCAAATCTGGTAAATTTTATTTCAGTGTAAGTCGAGGATTTTAAAAAAGGAGGATGTTAATGAAAATTTTAAGACTAGTTGTTCTTTTTTCTGTAGCGGTGTTTTTGATGACATCAAATTCTTATGCGCAGAATAAAGATGGGAAAATGGGATATGTGGATATTAGCCGTTTATTTGACAGCTATTATAAGACAAAAGAGTATGACGAGATTTTAAATGGAAAACATACTGCTTTTCAGGAAGAAGTCAAAGGCAAAGTAGAAGAGATCAAAGAAAAAGAAAGCAAATTGGTTTTGCTTGCTGATGACAAAAAAGCGGACCTTGAAACAGAAATTGAAACAATGAGAACGAGCCTTTTGGAATTTGACCGCCAGAAGAAAACTGATTTAACGAAAGAGCGTAATGAGAAGATCCAAGAACTGCTTCTTGAGATCGAACATATTATCAGTAATTATGCTGAAAAGGAAAATTATTCAGTTATCTTGAATGACAGGGTTTTAATTTATGGAAATCCGGCGCTTGATTTAACAGCAGAAATTCTAAAAATTTTAAATGAGAATGAAGCGAAGTAGTTTGTTTTATAAAGAATAGAGGACAAGAATAGGGGACAGCACCCTATTTTTATTCAAAGAAAAATTAGAGAAAATAGGGTGCTGTCCCCTATTTAAAATAGGAAATGATATGCAAAAGACCTTAGCCGAGATAGCAGAATTGATCGGGGGCGAGGTTGTTGGTGATAGGACATTAGTTATAACAGGGGTTAACGGTATCCATGAGGCAAAAGAAGGCGAGTTGACCTTTGTTTCAAATTCTAAATATGTGCCAATTGCTAAGGAAACTAAAGCTTCAGCAATAATCATATCCAGGGATATGTCGATCCCCGGGAAAACAGTAATTCTCACCGATAGACCCTCTATTGCTTTTACAGAAGTTATTTCTTTGTTTGCTTCAGCAGGCCAGTCTAATTTTAAAGGCATACATGCCTCAGCAGTGATTGCTGATGATGCTTTAATTGGGAAGAATGTTTCTGTCGGTCCAAACGTTATCATAGAAGATGGTGTCTCAATTGGAGATGGTTGTGTTATTTATGGCGGTGTTTTTATCGGGCACAAAACAGCAATAGGTAATAATTGCATTTTTTATCCCAATGTTGTTCTCATGCACCGTTCAATAATAGGCAACAATGTAATTATTCACAGCGGAACAGTTGTTGGGTCTGATGGCTTTGGTTATGAGCAGGTTGACGGGAAACATAAAAAGATCCCTCAGATTGGAATTGTTGTTATTGAGGATGATGTAGAGATCGGCGCAAATGTTACTATTGACAGGGCAAGGTTCGATAAAACTTTTATCGGGCGGGGCACTAAAATTGATAATTTAGTTCAGGTGGCTCATAATGTTTCAATTGGCGAGGATTGTATTATTATATCGCAAGTTGGCATCTCAGGAAGTGTCAGTATCGGCAAGAATGCAATATTGGCGGGTCAGGTCGGAGTTGTAGGCCATTTGACGATCGGTGAAGGAGCGCTTATAACTGCGCAAAGCGCTGTAATGAAATCCGTACCGCCTTTTACCAAAGCACTGGGTTCACCAGCTAGGGCCTATGCGGACCAAATGAAGATCAATGCATGCACTCAAAAACTTCCTTTATATATCAAAGAGATAAAGGAATTAAAAAAACAAGTTAAAGAACTTAAGGAAAAGATAGATAGTGTCAGTTAAACAAAGAACAATCAAGCAGGAGTTTTCAATCTCGGGCATAGGGCTTCATACAGGGGTTTCTGTCGATGTAAAATTTAAACCAGCTGAAGTGAATGTTGGCATAGTTTTTATCAGGATAGATTTGAAAGATAAACATATTATTAGAGTGTCTCCTGAAAATGTTTTTTCAGATCTGCAAGGGACCCGCTGTACTTCATTGGGCACAAAAGATGTACAGGTTAGGACTGTCGAGCATTTAATGAGTGTTCTATGCGGATTGAATATCAGCAATCTTATTGTTGAAGTTAATGCTGAAGAGATACCGGGGATGTGTGGCAGCGCCAAAGAGATCTTATATGCATTTAAAAAGGCCGGTGTTGTGGAACAAGATGCTGATCAAGAATTTTATGAAATTAAGGAGCCGATAGGCGTTCAGAGTAAAGACGCATCAATTTATATCGTTCCATCTCAAGATTTCAAGATATCTTATACTTTGGATTATGATCATCCATATCTCAGATCACAGTTTTTTAGCATTAATGTCACTTCTGAATCTTTTGAAAATGAGATCGCGCCATGCAGGACCTTTTGTGTTGAGTCAGAAGCGGCAGAGCTAAAAGCAAGAGGGCTTGGAAAAGGTGCAAGTTATAAGAACACGCTTGTTGTTGGTAAAGACGGAGTCCTCGAGAATGAAACGCTTTTTAAGGATGAGTTCGCACGTCATAAGATATTAGATTTCATAGGAGATCTTTATTTGTTCGGGATGCCGATCAAGGGCCATGTTTTTGCTGTCAGAAGCGGGCATAAATTGAATTTAGAACTACTAAAAAAAATATACAGACAAAAAGAAAAAAATAAAAAGAATACTGTTGTTCCAGTTTTTAATGAAGAAGGAAGAAGGGAGATCAATATAAACGGGATCATGCAGATACTTCCCCATAGATACCCGTTCTTGCTTATTGATAGGGTCGTTGAGGTTGAAAAAGGGAGAAAAGCAATTGGCTTGAAGAATGTTACTATTAATGAGAATTTTTTTCAGGGACATTTTCCGACGAATCCTGTTATGCCTGGAGTGCTGATGGTTGAGGCAATGGCCCAGACTGCGGGCGTTATGATGTTGACTGATGAAGACCGCCACGGCAGGCTGGCTTTTTTTATGGCAATCGATAAAGTAAAATTCAGAAAGGTTGTCAGCCCTGGTGACCAATTGATCATTGAAGTTGAAGTGATAAAAGACAGGACGAGAGTGGCTCAAGTCAAGGGTTCTTCAAAAGTTAATGGTGAAGTTGTTGCTGAAGCGGATATGATGTTCTCTTTTGCGCCTTCATCTTTTTTGAATCAATAAACAAGATTATATGTTTTTAAAAGTGGCAATTTCATTTAAAATATATTTAATAGGAAGATAATATGGAAAATGTAAATATTCATAAGACAGCTATCATTCATTCCGGGGCAAAAGTGTCTCCAGGCGTTTCAATAGGGCCTTATTCAGTAATAGATAGCGATGTTACATTGGGGGACAATGTTCGTATTGGAAGCCATTGTGTGATCACTGGACAAACTAAAATTGGACGTAATTGTAAGATCTATACAGGGGCGGTAGTGGGAAGCGCCCCTCAGGATAAGAAACATTCTTCTGACGATAATGTTTTTTTGAACATAGGCGAGAACAATGTAATCAGGGAATATGTGACGATCAACACCGGCACGGCAGAAGGTGGCGGCAAAACGGTTATATGTGATAATAACCTGATGATGGCGTATGCTCATGTCGCGCATGATTGTGTTATTGGTAATAATTGTATTATGGCAAATGCTGCAACTCTTGGAGGGCATGTTGTCTTAGAAGATAATGCTATGATAGGTGGCTTTTCAGCTGTTCACCAGTTTACTAGGATCGGACGCTTAGCTATTGTGGGGGGGTGTTCAAAGGTTGTTCAGGATGTTCCGCCATTCTCAATGTGCGATGGGCATCCGGCAAAAGTCATTAAAATCAATTCCGTCGGGCTAAAACGTGCAGGCATTTCCAGCGAGGTAGCTGGAAATCTCAAGAAAGCTTTTAAGATCCTTTTTAGGCAGGGACTATCAAAAACAAATGCAGTAAAAAAGGCGCTTGAAGAAGTTCCTAATTGTCCAGAAATAGAACACTTGATATTTTTTATAAAGACTTCTGATAGGGGTTTGTGCGGTTAGCGAGTTAATTATAAGGCTCGCTGATTTCTTTTAAAGATTATACATATGCAAACAAAGATTTTAGGCCTTATCGCGGGTAATGGTAAATTTCCCATCATATTTGCTCAAAAAGCAAGATCCCAAAACTATAAAGTGATTGCTGCAGGAATCAAGGGGGATACTTCTTTTTTATTGAAGTATTTTGTAAGCGAGCACTCTCTTTTTAAAGCAGGTGAACTGAAAAAGCTTTTTTCTTTTTTGAAAGAAAAGGGGGTCACCCATGCTGTTATGGCGGGCCAAGTCAGCCAGAGAAATCTATTTAAAAAGGATGTTGTTTTCGACGAGGAATTTCAGGCGATCTTTGACTCATTAAAGGACAGAAAGGCAGATACTATATTTTCCGCGATTGCAAATAAACTAAAAGAGAATGGCATAGAACTTGTTGATTCAACATTTTTACTAAAAGATTGCCTTGCAGCCAAAGGGATTTTATCTGACAGAAAACCGACTGATGAAGAGTTGCTGGATATAGAATTTGGTAAAGAGATCGCCAAGAAGATGGGCGCTGTTGATGTCGGCCAAACGGTTGTTATTAAAAGAAAGGCGATTGTTGCTATAGAGGCAATGGAAGGCACTGATAAGGCTATTTATCGAGGAGGCAAAATTGCAAAAAATGGGGCAGTTGTTGTAAAGATGAGCAAACCGAACCAGGATTTGCGGTTTGATGTGCCTGTTATTGGCCCTAGAACGATATCTGTTATGAAAAAATGTTCTGCAAGTTGCCTTGCTATTGAAGCAGGTAAGACATTGATAATAGATAAAGAAACTTGTTTGAAGATAGCTAATTTAGCAGGAATTTGTATAATTTCAATTTGATCTTTATTGTTTGCTTGTTTATTTTTGGGTATTTTGTTGCATTTTCTCACATTAATAAGCATCACCAGGCTCTAATACGTTTTTTTATTTTTCTCGCCGAAAAAGACCTTTTCCTTTTGATTGACACCAAAATGCTTTTTCTATATAATTGTATACTACATTAATTAATATTAATATTATTAAAATAGGATGAACTATGGAAGTTGATGAAATAAAAAGAATTAGAATCGAAAAGATTAAAAACCTTAAAGATATCGGGATTAATCCCTATGGTGGAAAATTCGGGCCAATTGATGATATAAAAAGTATCCTTGATGCATTTCAAGAAGAAAAAGAAGTTGTTATTGCTGGTAGGTTAATGGCGGTCAGAAGCCATGGCAAAGTTCTCTTTGCAGATATTTTAGATCAAACCGGAAGCATACAGCTTTTTATTAAGATCGGTGTTATTGATGCAGAAATAGTCAAGGCTTTGGATATAGGGGATATTATTGGAGTAAAGGGGACATTGTTTGTTACAAAAATGGGCCAGCAAAGTCTTCGTGTTTTGAGCATTGATGTTCTTTCAAAGTCTCTAATGACCTTGCCTGAAAAGTGGCATGGATTGAAAGATGTTGAGATCAGATATCGCCAGAGATATGTAGACCTGATTGCCAACACAGATGTTAAAGATTTGTTTATAAAAAGAAGTAGAATTGTCTCTTTGATAAGAAAATTTTTGGATGATCAAGGGTTCCTGGAAGTTGAAACCCCGATGCTTCAACCTTTGGCTGGAGGCGCCCGCGGCAGGCCTTTCAAAAGTCTCCATAACGCATATGATATGGATGTCTTTTTGAGGATTGCCCCGGAGCTATATTTGAAAAGGTTATTAGTCGGCGGAATGGAAAGAGTTTATGAGATCAATAGGAATTTTAGGAATGAAGGTGTTTCAACAAGGCATAATCCTGAATTTACCATGCTTGAGGTATATCAGGCATATGGTGATTATCAGGATATGATGAAACTAACAGAAGACCTTGTAAGCGGATTGGCAAAAGAGATAACTGGTTCTTGTAAAGTTATGTATCAGGGAAAAGAAATAGATTTTACTACACCCTGGGAAAGAAGGTCATTTGCAGGAGTAGTAAAAGAAAAATTTGATATAAATCCTGAAGACAGCGCTGAAGTGATGCTTGAGAAAGTTAAGGCTAAAAAAAGCGCTAAAGTAAATGTAGATAAATTGACGCGTTCGGCAGTTATGAAGATTGTCGAAGATGTTCTTGAAGAAGATGAGATCGTAAATCCAGTTTTCTTTACTGATTATTTTACCTTCTTATGTCCCTTAGCAAAAACCATGCCTGATAATCCAGATATATCTCAAAGATTCGAAGCTTTTGTTGCAGGAATGGAGATCGGTAATGCATATTCAGAGCTTAATGACCCTGTCGAGCAAAGAAAAAGGTTGCTGGAAGACCTTGAGGATGATGTGGAGACGGGAAATAGATGTATTGATGAGGATTTTCTAAATGCTCTGGAATATGGGATGCCGCCAGCTGGTGGCCTTGGCATTGGGATTGATAGATTGGTTATGCTTCTGACAGATGCAGCATCTATAAGGGATGTTATTCTCTTTCCTTTGATGAAGCCGCAACAAAAATAAATGGTATCAATATTTTTTCTACTGGTCTAAATAGTTATTTTTATTAAGCAATGTTAAAGAAAGGAAAAGAATCTTATGCAAGAAGAAATTATTGATCAAAACAATGTTTCTCGTGATCTATTGATGGCCTATTTTGATAAAGCATATTTCCAGACCTCTTTAGATGATAAAGGGAGCTTGTTTATTCAAGATAAATTCAGGATTTTTATAGATATCGGCAAGAAGAAAGCTAATATCACCTTGGGAGTTTATTTCAATCTTAAAGAAGGCTGCTTGTTTTCTGATGTTTTGGAATATGCAAATACTATTAATAAAGAACTGATTCAGATCAAAGCTATTGCAGGCGAAAAAGTCATAACTATTGAATATGACATTTGGATAGAAGGCGGGGCTTTGGTAAAGAATGTTATGGCTTCATATAGAAGTTTTGTATCTCAAGTTTCTGCTTCAATAGGCAAAGATCGAAATCAAGTGCTTTTATAGTCTTTAAGGCAAAGGATAATTTTGGGTTACGAAAATTGGATTAGTTATCGGTATCTAGTTGCAAGCAAGGGACGCTTTTTAACCTTTCTGAATGTCATTTCTATAGCTGGTGTTGCTATTGGTGTCATGGCATTGATAATTGTTATCGGTGTTATGACCGGGTTTGGTAATAATTTGAGAGAGAAGATAATAGGCACCACTCCTCACATCATGATCGAGAAGGAAACGGCCATTGAGGATTTTTCTGCGCTCCAGAAGAAGATAAGCGCTGTTGCCGAAGTGGAGAATTCATCACCATACATTCAGGGCAATATATTCCTTGAGAGCTCAGGGCAGGCAATTGGATTGGTTGTTCGCGGAATCGATGCTATCAAAGAGGACAAAGTAACAAAGATCAGCCAGTATCTGATAAAAGGACACCTAAAAGAACTTCAAGGCGATAATGTAGTAATTGGCAGCGAGTTAGCAAGGTATTTTGGTTATTCTCCCGGGGACGAGATCACTCTTATATCTCCAAGTTCCGGCTTGTCTGGCCAGGGCTGGAGATATAAATTCACGGTTTCAGGGATTTTTACGACAGGTATGGCTGATTATGATATGAATGTCATTGTAATTGACCTAATTAAAGCCCAAGAAATATTTGGATTACCTGAAGGATTTTCAACCGGAATAGGGGTTAAACTGCAGAACCCTAATCAGTCAGAAGAGGTTAAAGAAAAAATTTATAATTTGATCGGATACGGTTATATCGTAAAAACCTGGATCGATAGCAATAGAAATCTTTTTGATGCCTTGTTCCTCGAGAAATGGGGCTTGTTCATAATATTGACTTTAATGGTGATCGTTGCCTCTTTCAATATCATAAGCACTTTAGTGGTTACTGTTACAAGTAAGGTGCATGATATCGGAATCCTAAAATCTATAGGGGTAACAAAAAAATCGATCCGGAGGATTTTTATCAAGCAGGGTATTTTTATCGGGTGCCTTGGCACTTTTTGGGGCGTGTTGTTAGGTGTTTCAATTAGTTTTATTTTAAAGAACTATGTGAAGGTGCCTAAAGAGATTTACTCTATAGACCATGTTCCAGTTGAGTTACAGGTGTTTGATATGTTTGTTATTGTCGCTGCTGCTTTGATAATCAGCTATTTAGCCACAATATATCCTGCTGCAAAGGCAGCTAATCTAGAACCGGTAGAAGCGCTGAGATATGAGTAATTAATGTTATTAAAAGCTACAGATATTAGAAAAACTTATAACCTTGCAGCAAGCTCTTTTGATGTATTAAAAGGGATTGACCTTCAGATAGATAATGGGGAGTTTGTCTCGATCGTCGGTCCTTCAGGCGCAGGCAAGTCAACATTGCTTCATATTTTAGGGTGCCTGGATAAGCCTAGCGCCGGCGTTGTTATTGTTGATAATGAAGATATATATAAACTAACTGATATTCAAAGAGCAAAAATAAGGAACAACAAAATTGGTTTTGTTTTTCAGTTTTATCATCTTTTAGGAGAATTTACTGCTTTAGAGAATGTTATGCTGCCTTTGATCGTAAAAGAGAATAGGCAGGTGAACAATAAGTTAAAAGAAAAAGGCCGGGAACTTTTAGCTTTGGTGGGTTTGGAAAAGAGGATTGAGCATAAACCAAACCAATTGTCTGGCGGCGAACAGCAAAGGGTTGCTATAGCAAGGGCACTGATCAACGGCCCTCAATTGATCCTTTGTGACGAGCCTACTGGTAATTTAGATTCAGAAAGTGGAAAAAATGTCATTGACCTGCTGTTCCAATTGAATCAGAAAAATAATCAGGCTGTAGTTGTTGTCACGCATGATGATGATATTGCTAAAATATCACCGAAAGTGATTTATATGCGTGATGGAAAACTAATTTAGTTAGAAAAATAAAAAAGGTGAGGATTTTATGAAAGTTTATGTAAATGGAAAATTTGTTGAAAAGCAAGATGCGAAAATTTCTGTTTTTGACCACGGCCTTCTTTATGGTGATGGGGCTTTTGAAGGAATAAGGGCTTATAATAGCGTTGTTTTTAAGCTGAAAGAACATGTTGATAGGCTGTATGAAACAATTCATACGCTTATGATAGAAGCTCCACTTACAAAAAAGCAAATGATGGAAGTCATTGTTGATACTTTGAAAAAGAATAAACTGAAAGATGCATACATCAGGGTCCTTATAACACGAGGAGAAGGTGACCTTGGCCTGGACCCAAAAAAGTGCAAAGGTTCCGCGGGAATTATCATCATTACTGACAAGATAACGCTTTATCCGAAAGAACTTTATGAAAATGGAATGGAGATAATCACTGTTCCTACTATAAGGAATAATCCTGAAGCTCTCAATCCTCAGCTGAAATCCTTGAATTATTTGAACAATATTTTAGCAAAGATAGAAGCCAGTAATTCAGGTTATAGCGAGGCTATCATGTTAGATCACCAAGGTTATGTTGCTGAATGTACGGGAGACAACATTTTTATTTACAAAAATGGGGTCCTTTCAACTCCGAGCCAGGGAGGATTGAAAGGGATAACCAGAGATGTTGTTCTTAAGTATGCCCAAAAGACCAAGATAAAAACAAATGAATGCCAGATCACAAGGCATGAAGTTTATACATCAGAGGAGTGCTTTCTGACGGGTACTGCTGCCGAGATAATCCCTGTGGTAAAGGTTGATGGCAGGCTTATTGGCAACGGCAAGCCGGGGGCAATCACTAAGAAGATGCTTAAAATGTTTAAAGTAGCAACAAAACAAGATGGTGTAAAATATTAGTAAAAAGCTGTAGAAAGAGAATGAGGAGTCGTTATGCTTTGTGATATTTGTAGTAAGAAAAAAGCTACTGTGCATTTAACGGAGATCATTGATGAGCAAATGTCGGAGATGCATCTGTGTGAAGTTTGTGCAAAGGAAAAGAGCGTCCAGATGGAGCAACAGTTTGGATTGGCTGACCTGCTAGCAGGTTTGTCTGATTTCGGAAAACAAGTAAAGGATGTCGATAAGGCTGACCTAAAATGTTCTAACTGTGGATTAACTTACGATGATTTTAGGAAATTGGGAAGATTAGGCTGCAGCCAGTGCTATGATTCCTTTAAAGTGCATTTGGCTACTTTGCTTAAGAAGATCCATGGATCAAATCGTCATTGCGGGAAAAGCCCAGTAGATTTTACTGAGGTTAAAGGGGATGTAAAAAATGATGATCTCCAGGGACTAAAGCAGCAGTTACTGGAAGCTATTGGAGTGGAAGATTTTGAATTAGCAGCAAAGCTGAGAGATAAGATCCATGAAATCGAAAAGAAAGACGGTAAAGAAAATGGAATTTAATGACTTTATGAACAATAAGGGCGAATGGTTGAAAGGCACAGGGTCTCATTCAAACATTGTTATGTCTTCTCGAATACGGTTGGCACGAAACTTAATGCTTAAGCCGTTCCCTAATAAAGCAAGAAAGAAAGAGTTAACTGATATATTGACGGAAATTCACGGGGCGATGGATAGTATTGAACTTTTTAAGGGCTCTACATTTTTGAAAATTGGCGAACTGGACAATATCGAGAAACAATTCCTTATTGAGCGGCATTTGATGAGCCATGACCATGCAGTGAACACAGAAGGTAAAGCTTTGGTTTTCTCAAAGGAGGAAGGGCTTGCTGTTATGATCAATGAGGAGGATCATCTGAGGATACAAGTCATGCAGTCTGGGCTGAATTTGAACGATACTTGGGAAGTGGCAAATTCGATTGATGATGAACTATCATCTAAACTGGACTTTGCCTATTCATCTAAATGGGGTTATTTGACCGCTTGTCCTACAAATACCGGAACAGCTATGCGTGGCTCGGTAATGTTACATCTTCCTGCCTTGGTTATGACAAAACAGGTCAATAAGGTCTTGGCGGCGGTATCAAAATTGAATTTTGCTTCGCGCGGATTTTATGGCGAGGGGACTCAGGCTAGCGGTAATTTCTATCAGATATCCAATCAGGTATCTTTAGGTCACAGCGAGCAGGAAATAATACAGAATATTAATGGCCTTATACGCCAGGTTATTGATCAGGAGGAACAAGCCCGGCAGGCTTTGCTAGTTCAGAACAGGCCTATGCTTGAAGACAAGATATTCCGTTCTTTTGGAGTATTGAAAAATGCACATATAATTTCGAGCCAGGAAACGGTTGAAATGCTATCTATGGTCAGGCTGGGGATTGATCTTGAGATAATAAAGGACCTTGATAGAGGGATAATTAATGAATTATTCATAATGATACAGCCTGCACATTTGCAAAAGATAGAAGGAAAAAAATTGTTAGTTGCAGACAGGGATATAAAAAGAGCGAAACTTATTAGGGAAAAATTGGGAGGGGAAAAATAATGTTTAATAGATTTACGGAAAGAGCGAGAAAAGTAATTGTTTACGCAAAAGAAGAGGCAAGAAGGTTTAATCATGATTATATCGGGACAGAGCATCTTTTGCTTGGTCTGGTTCGTGAAGGCGAGGGTGTCGCTGCAGCCGTGTTACAGAAAGTGAATCTTGACCTCGAGACTATCAGGATTGAAGTTGAAAAATTAGTTCAGCCAGGACCTCAAACTCAGGTGATGGGGGATATACCTTTTACTCCAAGGTCAAAGAAAGCCCTTGAGTTATCGGCAGAAGAGGCAAGGGCTCTTGGCCATAACTATATTGGAACAGAGCATCTTCTTTTGGGTTTGGTAAAAGAAGGGGAAGGAATGGCATACAGGGTATTGCTTAATTTAGGATTGGACCTCGCTAAGTTGCGAACGGAAGTTATGGAATTATTAGGATCGGGTATTCCCGGATTCAATACTCAAGAGCAGGAAAAAACAAATAAGACCCCTGCGATCGATGCTTATGGACGCAACTTAAATAAGTTGGCTAGAGATGGAAAATTAGACCCTGTAATCGGACGAGAAGAAGAAATAGAAAGAATAGTCCAGATCCTAAGCCGCAGGACAAAGAATAATCCTGTTTTGTTGGGTGAGGCTGGTGTCGGAAAAACTGCCATTGTTGAAGGATTAGCCCAGTTGGTTGTAAAAGGCGATGTGCCGGAGATCCTCAGGGATAAGACTATAGTTGTTCTAGATTTGGCTCTTATGATAGCCGGAACTAAATATAGAGGCCAATTCGAGGAAAGGATCAAAGCTATCATGGACGAGATCAGGCGTTCGGGCAATTTGATACTTTTTATTGATGAGCTTCATACATTGGTTGGAGCGGGTGCAGCCGAAGGCGCTATTGATGCTGCAAATATCTTAAAGCCCGCTTTAGCACGTGGGGAGATCCAGTGTATCGGGGCGACTACTTTAGATGAATACCGTAAGCATATTGAGAAGGATGCAGCATTAGAAAGAAGATTTCAGACGATCATGGTAGATCCTCCTTCCGTTGATGAAGCTATCCAGATACTTAAAGGCTTAAGAGATAGATATGAGGCGCATCATAGGGTGCAGTTCTCGGATGAATCTTTAGACGCTGCAGTCAAGCTTTCTGAAAGATATATCTCAGGGAGAGCCCTGCCAGATAAAGCTGTTGATATTTTAGATGAAGCCGGTTCAAGGGCTCGTCTAAAGGCGATGGTTGTCCCGCCAGACCTTAAAGACCTGGAGATTGAGATTGAAAAATTGAAAGAACAAAAAGAAGAATATATAAAGAGTCAGGACTTTGAAAAAGCCGCAAACATGAGGGATCAAGAGCGTGAAACAAGAAATAAGCTTGAGCAGATCAGAAAAGAATGGACTGAAGAAAGGGATAAAATAACTATAATTATCGGATACGAAGATATTGCTAAGGTTGTTTCACAGTGGACTAAAGTTCCCCTCGTAAGATTAGAACAGAAGGAAAGCCAGAAGCTGTTAAATATGGAAGACCAGATAAACAAGGTTGTAGTCGGGCAAAAAGAACCGATCAGCGCTATTGCACGTGCAGTAAGGCGCTCGAGAGCAGGAATTAAGGACCCTAAGAGGCCGATAGGGTCTTTTGTGTTCTTAGGGCCTACCGGTGTAGGAAAAACACTTTTGGCTCAAGCCTTGGCCGAGTTTATGTTCGGCGGAAAAGATGCTTTATTGCAGATAGATATGTCTGAATATATGGACAAGTTCAATGTCTCTCGTTTAATTGGTGCGCCTCCAGGTTATGTTGGTTATGAAGAAGGCGGACAGTTGACAGAAAAAGTGAGAAGAAAGCCATATTCTGTTGTGCTTCTAGACGAGATCGAAAAAGCTCACCCGGATGTTTTTAACCTGCTTTTACAGGTGTTTGAAGAAGGAAGGCTGACAGATAGTCTGGGAAGAAAAGTTGATTTTAGGAACACGATCATTCTTATGACCTCTAATGTCGGCGCGGATATGTTGCGCAAACAAGGCTCTCTTGGTTTTGCTTTAAAGGAACGGGAGGTTTCATATGAAAATATGAAAACACGCCTTCTGGAAGAAGTAAAAAACACATTTAAGCCTGAGTTTTTAAACAGGGTTGACGAAATTATCGTATTTCAATCCCTTACAAAAGAGAACCTTCATGAAATTGTCAAAATAGAAATTGCATACGTTCTAAATAGATTGAAGGATAAAGGGATTACCCTGGATATAAATGAGGAAGCTGTTGGATTACTAATTGAGAAGGGTTTTGATCCCGTATATGGTGCAAGGCCTTTAAAGAGAACGATACAACGCTTGTTGGAGGACCCGCTTTCAGAAGATATTATTTCTGGCAAGTTCTTAGAAGGAAGCAAAATTCATGCTGTAAGGAGTAATGATATTATTATTTTTGAACAATAGTAATGAACTTCAAAATAACATTATTTGTGCTGGGCCTTTGTTTCCTTTTTCCAGTCGATTCATTTTCAAAAGATGTTTTTTCTTTTGATGGTAGAGTTGATCTTGAGAAAGAGCAGATAGAATTGAAGCTTGACTTCTTGGACAGAGGGATGCTCTTTGTTAAGAGCGCAAGGCAGGAGGATAGCAATTTATCTGTGTTATTGGATATTGAGCATTTCAAAGCTTTTAAGTTTGATATATCAAGTGAGATCAAAGGCTTAATTGAATATTCGGGCAAGGAAAAGGATACGCCAGATGCTCTTTTGGGGAGATTTTGGAGTGATTATACGCTGCTTAACTATCAGCCTATAAGAGAGCTTACTGGCCATTTTGAAGTTAAGGACCAAAAATTGTATTTAAGGTCTTTCTCTGTCGGCAATGTTTCTTTCAATGGCGCGGTTGCTTTAGTTAGTCCTTATAATGTAGACTTAGCGTTCAATCTATCCATGATAGAGATGAATGATTTTATAGATTTCTGGATGACAGATAGGCCTTATGATTCTGGTGGGCTTGTATCGGGAACGATCGGGGTTGCTGGAAATCTTAATAAAATATATTTAAAAGGCAGGCTAGAAAGCCACGAAGGGTTCATAAAGAAAATAAGGTTTAACAGCCTTTATCTGAATGTTAACGGTTTTTATCCTAACCTGGAAGTTTTTGATTCATCAATAGCGGAGAAAGAAGGATTGAGCTTTAAATTCAGTGGACCGATAGACCTGAGCGATAAAGAAAATTTTAAGAAGCAGATAAAAGAGCTTACTTTTATGCTCGATGTAAAGGGCTCTGATTCTAACGCAGAATGGACGATAAAAAAATATAATAATGAAAAGGGGGGCTCTGACACAACAGAGCTAAAGTATTTTCTTCAGAACAATCCCATTTCTGGTTTGTTGTCAAATGAAGGGTCGGGAGTGCTGGGCGTAGAAAGGCGCATTAGTTTTTAACAATATACAGTTAAAGAGCTAGATCACTAATATTATGGCCTATCGTTTCATAAGTTATATCGGGGAGTTGTCTCTTCTTGGAGGAAGGACATTTTATTGGGCTCTGGTCCCACCTTTTAAAATAGGCAGGATATTGGCTCAATCGAAACGTGTCGGGCCCGGAAGTTTTTTTATTGCCTCGCTCGTTGCTTTTTTTATCGGAATGATCATGTCTTTGCAGATGGCATATCAAATGGTTGAGCTTTCTGCAGAAATTTATATCCCAAGCATAGTTGCAATATCCATAACAAGGGAGCTAGCTCCGGTATTGACCGCTTTAATTGTTGCAGGCAGGGTCGGCGCTGGAATGACAGCAGAGCTGGGAACTATGACAGTAACAGAGCAAGTTGATGCCCTAAAAGCCTTTGCTGTAAATCCTGTTAAATATTTAGTTGTGCCTAGGTTCTTAGCATTAGTGATAATGTTACCAGTGTTGACTATTTTTTCTGATGTTATCGGAATCTTAGGAGGGTTTGTTATATGTGTCTATAAGTTGTTCATAAGCCCTTCATTATATTGGTCGATGGTTATACAGGCATTGACAGCTAAGGATATTTTGACTGGTTTATGCAAAACGATCGTTTTTGGTGCGATTATTGCTTTAGTAGGATGCCATCAGGGACTGAATGTTGATAGCGGGGCTGAAGGCGTTGGTAAGGCTACAACGCAATCTGTTGTTGTTTCTTTTATCTTGATCATTATGGCTGATTGTTTATTTACGACCATGTTTTATTTTATTTGGAATATGTAGGGAGCATTATTATACACATTTGTGGATACTTTGTAACATAATGGAAAATAGTTGGGTAAACTGAATTTAAAAATCAAAGAATGCATCTTAAATGATTGAAATTGTAAATTTAAATAAATCTTTTGGCGAAAATGTTGTCCTTAAAAATGTTAATTTGACAATTGAAACAGGCCAGACCAAGGTTATTATCGGGAGGTCCGGTGTTGGAAAGAGCGTTCTTTTAAAAAGTATTATGGGGATACTAATCCCCGATTCAGGCTCTATAAAGATAGATGGCGTTGAGGTCACGGATCTGCCTGAAAAGGAATATAACAAGATCCGGATGAAAATCGGTATGGTATTTCAGGGCGGGGCGCTTTTTGATTCTATGAATGTTGCAGAGAATGTTGCTTTTGTCCTAAATGAATTTATGAGATTAGACAAAAGAACGGTTGATAAAAAGATCGAAGAAAGTTTGGCCTTGGTAGGATTGCAAGGTGTTGAGGATATGATGCCGTCTGAGTTAAGCGGCGGGATGAAAAAAAGAGTCAGCCTGGCGCGTGTCTTATGTATGGACCCCGAGGTTATTTTTTATGATGAACCGACAACAGGTGTTGATCCGGTAACAGCTGATGCTATCAATACTTTAATAGTTGAGCTTAGAAATAAGCTTGATGTGACCTCAATTGTCGTTACTCATGATATGAATTCAGCATATAAAGTCGCTGATAAAATAGCAATGATATATTCAGGACAAGTGATAGCCGAGGGAACGCCTCAGGAGATACAGCAGGCAACGCATCCCGTAGTAAGGCAGTTTATTAACGGGGATGCAAAAGGGCCTATTACTGATGGTGAACATCTTGTGTTTGGCCATCTCACATAACAATTAGAACATTTTAACTTTGGGGGAAACCATTATGCCTAGGGAGTCAAATCTTGCTTTTAAAGTTGGATTGTTTGTTCTTATAGCATGTATTGGATTGACGGTATTTGTTTTTTCAGTCTCCGATACTACGGTTTTTGAAGGAGGACAGCAAATAAAGGTTGTTTTTGAATTCGCGAATGGCTTGAAAAAGAATGCACCTGTGAGGATAGCAGGTGTTGATGAAGGCATTGTTAAAGAAATAAATCTCTTCTTCGACAAGGCAGATGGAAAGACAAAAGTTGATATTTCATTATGGGTCAGAAAGGGAGTAATGATACCGGGGGACTCAACAATTCTGATTAACCAATTAGGCTTAATGGGTGAAAAATATATTGAGATCCTGCCTGGAAAAGACAGGGTTAATTTTCTGCAAGAAGGGCACAAGATCAAAGGGAAAGATCCTATTTCCCAGGAAGCGATGTCTGAAAGAGTTATGCAGGTTGCAGACAAGCTTGAGCATACTGCCGACGGCGTTAACAAATTAATTCATAATGGAACGAACCTGGAATCTGTTGAGCAGGCATTAAAGAGCATATCCTCGATCTCTATAAGTTTGGATGAGATCATTACTGATGTAAAGGGCGGGGGTGGGACTGTTGGACGGTTGCTGTATGATGAGGGCCTTTATGAGAATCTGGAGAGCTTGAGCGCTGATCTAAAAGCTAATCCATGGAAGCTTCTGCATAGGCCTAAGGCAAGAGATAAAAAAGAGTAAATACCAAAATGAAAACTAAAACAATATTTGTTTGCCAGGAATGTGGAACACAATCGCCAAGATGGGTCGGGAAATGTTCGAATTGTGATGGCTGGAATACTTTCGTTGAAGAAAATAATACACCGGTCGATTCAAGTAAGCGCGGAAATGTTGTTTACGAGGAAGAGCCTGTTCTTCTTTCAGATATCCTGGTTCAAGATGAGAATAGGATTTTAACGAATATTTCAGAGTTTGATTCGGTTATAGGCGGTGGAATAGTGTTAGGCTCCGTTACGTTAATTGGAGGGGATCCGGGAATAGGAAAATCCACTTTATCCCTTCAGGTCGGGTGCTCTTTGGGGAAAAAAGGTGTAAAGGTCCTTTATGTTAGCGGCGAGGAATCTGTAAAGCAGACAATGATGCGAGCTAAACGCCTTAGCAATAATGATAATGATTCGCTTTATATTGTTAATCAGATCGACCTCAAGACAATTATTAAACATATTGAGGATTTGGGACCGGATGTAGTTGTTATTGATTCTATACAGGTTGTGTCGCACTCTGAATTGACGTCGACCCCTGGAAGCGTAAGCCAGGTCAGGGAATGTGCTGCAATACTTACACATATTGCAAAGACAAAAGGTATTTCATTGTTTATTATTGGGCATGTGACCAAAGAGGGATTGCTTGCCGGACCAAGGGTTTTAGAGCATATAGTTGATACGGTTCTTTATTTTGAAGGCGAGAGGTATTCAACATACAGGGTGCTTAGAGCGACAAAGAACAGATTTGGCTCAACTAATGAGATCGGGGTATTTGAAATGACATCTTTTGGATTGAAAGAGGTGCCGAATCCTTCAGAGATCTTCTTGTCAGAGCGTCCCCAGAACACTTCAGGCTCAGTCGTTATCCCTATCATGGAAGGCACAAGGCCTTTTTTGGTGGAAATACAGGGATTGGTTAGCAGGTCTACTTTTGGCGTGGTTAGGCAAAAGGCTCAGGGATTTGATGCGAATCGTCTGGCGTTGTTGATCGCTGTTCTGGATAAGAGGTTAGGCATGAACCTGGGGGATAAAGATGTCTTCTTGAATGTGGTAGGCGGGGTCAGGGTAATGGACCCAGCTGCAGACCTGGCAGTCTCAATTGCTATTGCTTCAGCGCTTTTAGACCGGCCTATTCCTAGCGATACAGTGGTTTTTGGAGAGGTAGGGCTATCGTCAGAGGTCAGAAGTGTCAGCCAGGTCGTTTCGCGGGTCAATGAGGCGCAAAAGCTCGGTTTCAAAAAATGTATAATTCCGAAGAATAATCTGAAGTCTCAGGAGGAATTAAGATCTTTTAAGATTGAGATAATTCCGGTTGAAACAGTAAAAGAAGCTCTAGAGTATTTAAAGAAGTGAATTTGTGGCCTGTTTGGGGATTTTTTTGTGCTTGAGATTTAAATATCTTTAACAATATAAATTTTAAAACTGGGGGGTAACAATGACATTGATGTTTATACGCATCTTCTTTTTTATTTTAAGCGGGGTCGTTGGTTTTTATATTGGTTCGATACTTGAATCTAACCTTTTAGGTTTGGAGCTTGGCCTTTTGAGCGGGCTTGTTCTGATCTTCTTAGAGAGAAGATTGCACAAGGTTTCCGTCAGAGGTTTATCTAGCATGGTCTTTGGTCTTTTGCTTGGTATTGTAATGGCGAAACTTATCTCCGATATACTCTTTTTATTGCCGTTAGGTCTATTTGTCCAATCGACATCAAGGGTAGTATTAACAATTATTTTCTCGTATTTGGGAGCTGTTATAGCTTTAAGGGGCAAGGATGAATTTAATATCATCATTCCTTATGTACGATTTAGAAGACAGGATGTCCGAGAGGAGAATGTTCTTTTAGATACAAGCGCGATCATTGATGGAAGGATATTTGAAATATACAAATCAAAATTCGTTCCCGGAAGATTAATTGTCCCTGAATTTGTTTTAAAGGAATTACAAAAATTAGCCGATTCACAGGATGAGCAAAAAAGGCAAAAAGGAAGAAGAGGCATCGACCTGCTCAATACTATGCAAAAAGACCCAAAGATCGATGTAAGGATCCGTGAGGATGAGCTGGCTATCAAGGATGATGTTGATACTGAACTGGTCAGGCTTGCAAAATTGATCGATGCAAAGGTCTGCACTACGGATTATAATTTAAGCCAAGTTGCTGTTTTGCAAAATGTGGACATCCTGAATGTCCATGAGCTTTTTAATGCTATGAAGTTCGTGATTTTTGTGGGGCAGAAGATAGAGGTCAAGCTTGTTAAGGAAGGAAAGGAGTCCGATCAGGCATTAGCCTATCTGGAAGACGGGACTATGATAGTCGTCGCAGGGGCAAAGCATCTTCTTGGCAGAAGTGTAAAGGTAATCATTACTTCTGTTCTGCAGAATCAAGCAGGAAAAATGGTTTTTGCGAAACTGGCTTATGAGGAAGGTGCAAATAATAATCAATGAAAACACAGGCAATACTTGCAATAGCCGGATTTGGGACCAGATTGAAGGCGAGTGAGCCGAAGGCGCTGCTTGCTGTTTGTGGCATGCCGATCTTCATGTATTCTTTAAAGGTTTTTGAGAACAGCGGCTTAATAGACAGCGTGGTTATCGTCACGCAAGAGAGGTTTATTGATAAGTTTAACGAGATAATAGCGGAACATGGTATTAAAAAAGTTAAGAAGATAGTTGCCGGCGGCGATACAAGATTTGAATCAGTCAATAAAGGCCTACATGAGATAGATGATGATACAGATATTGTTCTTGTTCATGATGGGGCAAGGCCGTTAATTACTGCTGATTTAGTTGACAGGTCAATTGAATTAACAAAGGAATATGGAGCGGTTATTGTTGCTGTAGAGGTAAAGCCAACGATCAAAAGAGCTGGCGATGATTTGTTCGTTAAAGAGACCTTGAATAGGAATGAACTTTGGGAAGTGCAGACCCCTCAGGTTTTCAGGAAAAAGATACTTTTAAAAGCACATGAACAAAAAAGATCCGGCACCCCTACGGATGATGCATCTTTGGTTGAACAGCTCGGCGTGAAAGTAAAGATATTGAAGGGGGATTATAGGAACATAAAGGTTACGACAAAAGAGGATATTATTGTCGCAGAGGCATTTTTAAATCAAACTGGAAATGAAAGTTAACTGATATGGAAAATAATGTTCAACATAGGGTTGGTATCGGGTATGATGTCCACCGTTTAGTTGAGGGAAGAAAACTTGTTATCGGGGGTGTGGAAATACCTTATTCAAAAGGATTGCTTGGCCATTCTGATGCAGATGTTCTGTTGCATGCGATATCGGATGCTTTGCTTGGAGCAATAGGCAAAGGCGATATCGGGGAACATTTTCCTGATGATGATGAAAAATATAAAGATATTTCAAGCATGCAGCTGTTAAAAAGAGTAAGCGACCTTGTTATGGATGAAGGATATGTGATCAGCAATGTTGATACGGTCATACAGGCTCAAGAACCAAAATTAATGCAGTATAAATCCCAGATGAAATTTCATATAGCATATGAGTTAGCAATTGATGAGGATTCTGTCAATATAAAAGCAACCACTCTCGAGAAATTAGGGCCGATAGGAAATTGTGAAGGGATTGCTGCATTTGCAACGGTTTTATTGGCCAAGAAAGCGTAGCTTTATTCTTCAATTTTAAAGGAATGTGAGGAAGATATGGGAATATTAAATTTATTGATGGGTATTATTTTGGTTATTGCAGGGTTCGTGCTGCTGGTAACTATATTTTTTAAACAAGAGATAGAATCCTGCAAGGAAAAGGACCCTGCTGCAAAAGGCTTTATAGAGATCGTGCTTTTATATCCGGGGTTGCATGCGATCATTGCTTATCGAATGGCGCATTATTTATTAAATAAAAAAATACCTTTTATCCCGGACTTGATATCAAAGGTCGCCAGGTTCATTACCGGTATCGAAATTCATCCGGGTGCTCAGATCAAAAGAGGGTTTTTTGTTGACCATGGAATGGGCGTTGTGATCGGGGAAACATCTGTCGTCGGAGAAAATGTCACTTTGTTCCAGGGAGTAACATTGGGGGGGACCGGAAAAGAGATAGGGAAAAGGCATCCTACATTAGGAGATAATATAGTCGTCGGGGCAGGTGCAAAGATATTAGGAAATATAACTATCGGGTCAAACTCATATGTTGGGGCAAACGCTGTTGTCCTAAAATCTGTTCCGGAAAACACAACGGTAGTAGGTGTTCCCGGGCAGATCACGAAACAGGATGGAAAGAAGATCGATAAGATGATGGACCATATACATGTTCTGGACCCGGTTATGTTGAAAATTGGAGAAATGCAGGAGCAAATTGATTCGCTCGCGGAGCGATTAAAGGATAAAGACGGGGGTAAGTAGATTTGAAGGTCTATAATTCGTTAACGAAAGCAAAAGAAGATTTTGAGCCGCTAAATGGCAATAAGGTAAATATGTATTCTTGCGGAGTGACTGTTTATGACAAGTGCCATATCGGGCATGCAAGGAGCTTGTATATATTTGATGTGATCAGGCGGCATTTGAAGAATTCAGGTTTTGATGTTACCTTTGTCCGGAATATTACAGATGTTGATGATAAGATCATTGCCAAAGCTAATCAGTCTGGTAAAACTTTTGAGGACGTTGTTGAAGAAAATATCGTTCTTTATGAGAATGACCTTGCAATGCTTAAAATCGATAAGGCGGATATTGAGCCGAGAGCGACCCATAATATTGAAGGCATGAAGGTCCATGTCCAGGCTTTGATCGATAAAGGTTTCGCCTATGAAGCAGGGGGCGATGTTTATTTTAAGGTACGAAAATTTGAGGATTATGGTAAGCTGTCCGGCCAGAGTATTGAGAAAATGCTTGAGGGCGTCAGGATAGAGGCGGATTCAAAAAAGCAGGACCCTCTGGATTTTGCTCTTTGGAAGAGATCCAAGCCGGGCGAGCCTTTTTGGCCAAGTCCTTGGGGAGAGGGAAGGCCAGGCTGGCATATTGAATGTTCAGTTATGAGCATGAAGGAGCTAGGGTGTGACACTTTAGATATTCACGCTGGCGGCCGTGACCTTGTTTTTCCTCATCACGAAAATGAAATTGCCCAAAGCGAGGCGTTGACAGGCAAGCCGTTTGCAAAATATTGGATCCATAATGGATTATTGAAAATAGATGGCCAGAAAATGGCGAAATCACTAGGGAACTTTATTACAGTTGAGGATGCTTTACAGAAATATGATGTTGATGATGTTAAGATGTTTTTCTTGTCTTCTCATTATTCCAGTGAAATAGACTTTTCGGATAAGAACATTGAAGAATCGCATAAGAAGATACAGAAGATAAAAATATTCTTGTCAGAGGCGAAAACAAAGATCGGCCAAGTTCCAGCTGGCACTATTGATGCGGTTGTTGAAGATTATAGAAATAGATTTATTGCAACTATGGATGATGATTTTAACACGCCAAAGGCACTGGGCGTTATTTTTGAAATGATAACGGAGGTCAATAAGTCATCTTATGAACAGATGTATGTTGATGCTGCCAGGGTAATTGTTGAGCTTTGCAGGAACACTTTCGGCTTGTCCCTTAATGATGATCAGGCGCAGGGATTAACCCACGAAGAACAAATACTCATTGATGAAAGGATCAAAGCTAGAGCACAAAAGGATTATAAAAGGTCTGATGAGATCCGGGATAAGTTAAAAGATCTTGGTATTGTTGTCGAAGACGGCAAGGACGGACAAACATGGAGAAGAGCATGAAGGGTAAATTCATTACTTTTGAAGGGTCAGAAGGCTCTGGAAAAAGTACTCAAATAGAATTGACTTGCAGGTATTTAAAATCAAAAAAACAAAAGGTCCTATTTGTCCGGGAGCCTGGCGGTGTAAAGATAAGTGAGAAAATAAGAAATATTCTGCTGGATGTAAAGAATACAGATATGGGCGATGAATGTGAGACCCTTCTTTATATGGCTGCACGCGCGCAGTTAGTCAAAGAAGTTGTCATTCCTGCTTTGCAGGCCGGAAAAACAGTCCTGTGTGACAGGTTCCTGGATTCTACTATTGCTTATCAGGGATATGGCAATGGTGTTGATATCGGCATGATCAAAAATATCGGCAAGTTTGCTACTCAATCAATAAAGCCTGACCTGACGATAATATTTGACATAGAAACGGAAAAAGGTCTGTCGCGTACTAATAGGGTTAAGGACCGCATTGAACAAAGAACGCTTTCTTATCATCAAAAGGTAAGAAAGGGTTATTTGGAGCTGGCTAAAAAAGAACCAAAAAGAATTAGGCTGATAACTGTAAATAAGAGCATTGAAGAGATCCAGGCGATCGTAAAGCAGCATATTGATAAATTGCTGAAAATATAAAGGGTTATGTGATAACTAAAGATATACAAGTAAATTGTTCCATTGTGGAGAGGTTTAACAGCCTCGATAGTTCCGGGCGTTTGGCGCACGCCTATTTGTTTGTTGGGCCGGCATATATCGGAAAAACTGAAACAGCCCTGAGTATAGCAAAGATGTTTTGTTGTGAAGCGAAACCGACAGCAGGACAATTATTTTGTGGCCAGTGCTCTTCATGTAAAAAGGCCGATTCCTCGTGCCATCCGGATATTAATTTTATTAATAGTGATTTTGGCGAACAGATAAAAATTGAGCAGATCAGGGAGCTTTTAGCGCAGGTGAGATTACGGCCGTTCATGGCTAAAAAAAAGATCTTTATAATAAAGAATGTTGAGAATATAACCCTAGAAGGCTCAAATGCATTGTTAAAAACTCTGGAAGAGCCGGTGGGTGACAGCCTGTTGATTTTAACTACTTCTGTGCCGGAGAAGAACCTTGATACAATAAGATCAAGATGTCAAATAGTCAGGTTTTTATCTGAAACCAAGCAGGACCTGGCTGAGCATATCAGAACGCATTATAAAGAAGATGAGATAACCTCGCAATATTTTGCTTATTTTGCGGAAGGGTGTTTTGGTAAAGCTAGGCTTTTGCAGGAAAAGAAATGGTTCGAAAAGAAAAATGAGATAATCGATGGATTTCTTTTTAAAGGCTGGAATGACGATTCTATTAAGAAAGTTCTTGAAGATAAGGAACAAGTGAAAGAAGTGCTTGATGTTCTATTAAGCTGTATCCGTGACTGTATGCTGATCAAGCATGGGATAGGGCAGAATAGTTTAATTAATGTTGACCGGAAAGAAGACTTGAAAGGATTTGCAGACAGGTTTTCGTTTGATGAACTTGTTGCTATCAACGGTGAAATCATAAAAACATGCAAACTATTATCGGAGAATTTGAACCTGAAGATACCGATATCAGTTATAAAGGAGATGTTATGAGCAAAGTGGTAAAGCTACAGTTGGGGGAATACCGGCCGGTTTATTTTTATGATCTTAATGCTGTTGAATGCGAGAGGGGCGATTATGTGATCATGGAAGTAGAAAGGGGCTCGGAATTTGGAAAAGTAATCTCTAAAAATGACAGTTTGCCTGAAAGAAGCAATGAAAGTATCATGGGAAAGGTCCTTCGAAAGGCGACAGAGGGGGATTTGAAGCAGATCGAAAATAACAGGATGAAGGCAAAAGATACTTTGAGCACCTGCATAAGAAAGATCACTGACCGTAAGCTGGACATGCAGATAGTCAAAGCTGAATATACCTTTGATAGCAGCAAGATAATTTTTTCGTTTACTGCCGATGGTCGTATTGATTTTCGTAATTTGGTCAAGGATCTGGCGCGCGTTTTTCGCGTAAGGATCGAGCTAAAGCAGATAGGTGTACGCGACAAGGCAAAAATAGTCAGCGGCTTCGGTGTTTGCGGCAGGGAGTTCTGCTGCGCATCATATATGAACGCTTTCCATCCGCTATCAATAAAGATGGCAAAAGAGCAGGGCTTGCCTTTGAACCCTTCAAGAATATCAGGGTCTTGCGGCCGCATTAAATGTTGTATGGCATATGAATTTAATGTATACAGGGAAGCTTCAAAGAATCTGCCGAGAATAAATGAAAAAATAGATACGCCTGAAGGCAAGGGAAAAATAATAGATGTGAATATTTTGAAAAGGACTATTTATATCGATGTTGGTGAGGGGCAGATAATCAAGAAAGTGTATCCTCAAAAAGAAGGAAAGCAAAAAGAGAATGAGCGATAAAAAATTCTATGTAACCACACCGATCTACTATGTGAATGATAAGCCGCATATCGGGCATGCCTATACAACGATCTTGGCTGATGTACTAGCCAGATATCATAAAGAAGACGGCCAGGAGACGTTTTTCTTAACAGGGCTTGATGAGCATGGCCAAAAAGTCCAGCAAGCGGCAGAAAAAAGAGGGATGGCCCCGCAAGAGCATTGTGATGACCTCGCTCCTAGATTCATCCAATTATGGAAGAAACTTAACATAGAGAATAGTGATTTTATCAGGACTACCGAACCCCGCCACAAGGAAGTTGTCCAGAAGATATTACAGCAGGTATATGATAACGGAGATATTTATTCCGCTGAGTACGAGGGCTGGTATTCTGTTTCCGAAGAGAGGTTTATAACCAGCACGGAAAAGGATTCCGGGGAATTCAGGGATATCAAGCAGCTTAAGGAAAAGAATTATTTTTTCAGGATGGGCAAATATCAGCAGAAATTAATAGATCACATCAATGATAACCCTGATTTCATTTGTCCTGAGTCAAGAAAGAACGAGATATTAGGTTTTTTGCGCCAGCCCCTAGGGGATTTATGTGTTTCCCGGCCAAAGGACCGCCTGAACTGGGGAATAGAGCTTACTTTCGACAAGGATTATGTCACTTATGTCTGGTTTGATGCCTTGATCAATTATATTTCAGCGATCGGCTATTTATCAGATGATGCAAAATTCAAGAAATGGTGGCCGCATTCTTTGCATCTTATCGGAAAGGATATTTTAACAACGCATTCTGTTTATTGGACGACAATGTTGTTCTCTCTGGGCTTGCCGTTGCCAAAGAAGATCTTTGCCCACGGATGGTGGCTTATAGGTGAATCAAAAATGAGCAAGTCTTTGGGCAATGTAGTCAGCCCTCTTGATCTGGTAGATGAATATGGAGTGGATGCTGTTAGATACTATTTAATGTCACAAATGGTATTAGGACAGGATTGCAGCTTTACATTTGAATCATTTATAACCAGGTTCAATAATGACCTGGCAAATGATTTCGGCAATCTTCTGAATCGTGTAAGCGGCTTGATAAGAAAGAACTTTGATGGTGTTGTTCCTGCATGTGGCCAGCTTAGTGACGCTGATAAGGAAATTGTTGATCTAACTGGTCAGACAGAAAAAGAAATTGCATGTGCCGTCGATAAACTTGAAATTCATACGGCCGTAGCCAGCACATTGAGATTAGTAAGCATGGCAAATAAATATTTAGAGCATCAGGCTCCTTGGAAAGTTGCCAAAGAAGATCTTAAAAGGGCGGGCACAATACTTTATGTTGCAACTGAAGCGCTAAGAATAGCCACTTTGCATTTGGTCCCGATCATGCCGTCTAAGACAAAGGTTGTGCTGGATGTTTTAAGGGCAGTGGGTTCAGATACCAAGTGGGGCGGTTTGCGTTCCGGGTCAGTACTTGAGGCACACGATGCATTATTTCCTCGTTTAGAATTATCAAAAGAATAAATATATCAAAAATAATATTTTCATAAGGGGAATGCTTTATGCCAGTTCCAACTATTATATACACAAAAGGAAATGTCCGGTTGATTGATCAAACAAAACTGCCTGGCAGCCTGGAGTATATTGACTGTTCTGATGTTAAGACACTGTGGGATTGTATAAAAAGGCTGAACGTCAGAGGTGCGCCTGCTTTGGGCGTTGCTGCCGGTTTTGGTGTTTTGTTGGGGCTAAAGGAATTTAAGGGAAAAACAGTCAAGCAGCTGGTCAAACATGTTTATATGGTTTGCAAATATATCGGAACGTCGAGGCCAACGGCTGTAAATCTTTTCAACAGTTTGGAGAGAATGAAATTCGCAGCCGCTACTTGCCTAGACCTTAATGTGGGAGAGGCAATAAAGCAGCTTCATATAGAGGCAATGGAGATCTTTAATGAAGACAAAGAAATGTGCCGCAAGATAGGCTCCAACGGAGAAAAGTTCATCAGGTCAGGCCAGACGGTACTTACTGTCTGTAATGCGGGGGCACTTGCGACTGCTGATTATGGCACGGCTTTGGGCGTAATGTATGCGGCAAAGGCAAAAGGAAAGAAGTTCAAGGTTTATTCCTGTGAGACAAGGCCTCTTCTGCAGGGTGCACGCCTTACAACTTGGGAGCTGTTGAAGGCAAAAATCGATACTACTCTTATCTGCGATAATATGGCTGCAACTTTAATGAAGCAGAAGAAAATTGACCTTATAATCGCGGGTGCTGACCGTATTGCATCGAATGGAGATGCTGCCAATAAGATAGGGACTTACAGTTTGGCTGTATTGGCAAAATATCATAAGATACCATTCTATATTGCTGCTCCATATTCCACTTTTGATATGACTATAGATAGCGGTAAAGATATCCCGATCGAAGAAAGGGATAGTGACGAGGTCAGGGGTTTTGGCGGAATGGCTACGGCCCCCAAGAACGTGAAGGTTTATAATCCTGCTTTTGATGTCACTGATCACGAGTTAATAACCGCTATTATTACAGAATTTGGCATTATCAGCCCAGTGAATAAAAGCAATATTAAAGCGATGTTTAAATAATTATTCCCACGGTTAAGTCAGTAATTATGCAAAAATCACTATCCATTGTTGGCGAATTTGGTTTTATCGATATCTTAAGATCGAGAACTGTATGTTCGTCTGACGTTATTAAGGGGATCGGAGATGATACAGCTGTAGTTAAGATGTCGCCAAAAAAGAGAATGTTGCTGACAACGGATATGCTGGTTGAAGGCGTGCATTTTACGAGAGATATGTCGCCTGAGGCAATAGGTTATAAATCGATCTGCTGCAGCGTGAGCGATATAGCGGCTATGGGGGGAATACCTAAACACGCGGTAATATCTTTCGGGGCGGATCCTTCATTAGAACTGGATTTTGCATTAAGAATATATCAGGGCATGAAAAAAGCCGCGAAAAGGTTCGGCGTGAATATTGTAGGCGGGGATACTGTAAAGAGCAAAAACAATGTTATAAACGTGGCCCTTGCCGGTGAGGCGGACATTGATAAAGTTGTTTATAGAGATGGTGCAAAAGCGGGTGATAATATTTTTGTGACAGGGAGATTAGGGGGTTCTTTTAATAGCGGCTGGCATTTAAAGTTCGTTCCGCGCGTTGAAGAGTCCCAGTATCTGGTAAAAAATTACAAGATATCCTCGATGATCGATATTTCCGACGGTTTGGTTCCTGACCTGAACCATGTTTTAAAGGGAAGTAATGTCGGAGCTATATTGTTTGAAAAAAAAGTGCCGCTGAGAAAGAATGCTAGTATTGAGAACGCTTATTATGACGGTGAGGATTTTGAATTGTTGTTCACTGCTTCGGCGCAAGAATCTAAAAAGATATTATCTCAAAAAAAATATAAATTTTATTTAATAGGTGAAATTGTCAAGAAAGATCATGGATTGTTATCCGTGACTTCTGCAGGGTATGAGAGAAAAATAGAAATGAACAAGGGCTTTGTTCATTTTTAGTCGGGAGGTTAGTTCTTACAGCTGATCTTAGACCCGCTAATATTTGTTCGAATAAAAAATGAAAAAGATTAAACTGACAACAAAGAGCCAGCAAGAAACAATGGATTTCGGCGAAGGATTTGCAAAGGCGCTAAAGGCTGGTGATATTATCTGCCTTTTTGGCGACCTGGGCAGCGGTAAGACAACGCTAGTTAAAGGATTTGCCAAGGGCTTGCTTATAAGCCCTAGAAAAGTTCATAGCCCGACATTTACCCTGATGAACGTTTATGAGGGAAGGAATTCCTTGCCGATATTTCATTTTGACCTTTACAGGATAGAGGATGTAAAAGAGATATTTGCGCTAGATTATGAAGAGTATTTGTTCGGCAACGGCGTTGCTATAATTGAATGGGCCGAAAAATTACACGATCTAATGCCGGGGAATTATTATTCATTTGAGCTTAAGCATAAAAGCGAGAATGAGAGGTTAATTACGGCTACCAAGAAAGAAAAAAAGTAAGTTATGCTGATATTATCCATAGATACGTCTACAAAACATTTTAGTTTGGCGGTTTCAGAAAATGGGACAGTTCTGGGCTCTAAGAGCTTAAAGTCAAAAAAGGTCCTTAGCTCAACAATTATCCCGGCTATAGAGAAGGTTTTAAAAAAAGCAGGCGTTACATTGGATAAGATAGATGGCTTTGCCGTAGGATTAGGGCCGGGGTCTTTTACCAGTCTGAGGGTCGGGGTTGCAACTGTAAAAGGCTTGGCTTATGCAATGAACAAGCCCATTGTAGGGGTCCCGAGCCTGGATGTCCTGGCTTTAAATGTAAAAAGAAAAAATGCCCAGGTATGTACGGTCTGCGATGCTAGAAGAGATATGGTTTTTGGGTGCGTCTATGATAAAGAAGGAATGAATATCAGAAAAAAGACTGATCACATGCTAACCGGGATAAAAGATGTTTTACAGCAGGTCAGCGGCGATGTTGTTTTTATCGGCGACGGGCTCAACGTTTATAAGGATCATATAGTAAGAGAAGAAAAGCTGCGGATGAGCTCGACAGGAAGACAGCCGTTATTTGTTTATGAGGAAAAAAAAGAGGCCTGGTACCCGAAAGCGAAAAATCTAGCGGTGCTTGCGTACAAGGCCATGGTTGAAAAGAAATTTGATAAAATAGAAAATATATTGCCGGTATATTTATATCCTGAAGATTGTCAGGTTAAAGGTAAGAAATGATAAAGAAAAATAACGATGCTGTCCTTACTTGGGCAGAGATTGATTTAAAAGCGATCAAGCATAATATCAAAGAGCTTAAAAAATTGGCTGTAGCAAATAAATTTATTTTTCCATCGAGAAAAGGCATTCAAAAGACAAAACCAAAGCCACCTGAAATCCTCGCCGTTATCAAGGCGGATGCCTATGGCCATGGAGTTGAGCAGATTGCCTTATTATTGGAAAAAGAAGGTGTGAATTTTTTCGGGGTTTCTGATATCAATGAGGGCATAACTTTAAGAAAGCTGGGCATAGAAAAACCGATCCTGTTATTTGAAACGACTTTGGCATCATGCGCAAAGAAGCTCATAGATAATAACCTTATGCCGACAGTCTGCACATTGGAACTTGCAAAAGCGTTAAATGAATATGCTAACAAGAAAAGAAAAATAGTTGATATTCACGTGAAAGTTGATACGGGCATGGGCCGCCTAGGGGTTTGGCATAAGGAAGCCTTTGATTTTATTGGCGAACTAATGAAGCTCAACAGGTTAAGGATAATGGGTATCTTCACTCATTTTCCTGCCGCAGATACTGATCAGAAATTCACAAAAGATCAAATAGAATGCCTTTATGACCTTGTTGTCCGGTTGGATAAAGGCGGATTGATAATCCCGTATATACATGCGGCCAACAGCATGGGTTTGGCTGGATATAAAACTCACGTATTGAACTTGGTCAGGCCGGGACTTATGCTTTATGGCCTATTTCCTGATAACAGCTTTAAAGACAAGATTGATCTTAAGCCCGCAATGAGCATCAGGTCCCAGGTGATCTTCTTAAAAGATATTGAGAAAGGAAGAAGCATCAGCTATGGAAGGACGTTCTTTTCAAAGAGCGACATGACAGTCGCTGTAATTCCGATCGGTTATAATGATGGTTATTTTAGACTGTTCTCAAACCAGGCTTCTGTCTTGATCGGCGGAAAGCGCTGCAAGGTTATTGGAAGGGTGACTATGGACCAGATCATTGTTGACGTGTCTTCAGTTAAGGGTCCCAAAATAGGCATGCCTGTTGTGATCTTGGGAAAACAGGGAGAAGAAACAATTACCGCAGAAGAATTAGCGGAATATGCAAAAACAATAAATTATGAAATCGTTTGCAACCTAGGGAACCGCCTGGTGCGTAAGATTTTGTAACCTGCCAAATAGATCCATGAACCACGCCGGTTTTTCGATCCATAATAATATTGAAGCTAGGATCAAGCATAATACGATCTTCTTTGTTGAGCTGATCTTTGATAGTAAGATTATGAATATGAGGAAAGCCAGTATTATGAATTGATAAAGTCCGAACATTTTAGAAATAGGTCTCGATTAAAGTGATCGCAACCCCGGTAAATATGACCGGGACTATCCATGCGGATATAATAGGAGGAAAGAGGCCTCCCTTGCCAAGTGCCAGAGCAACTGCATTTGCCACATAGAACAAGAACCCGATTATGATGGCTATGCCTAGAGATGTAAAAGTCGACCTTTTTTTGCTTCGGACTATCAGTGCAAAAGGCAGCCCAACAAGGATTATTATAAAATTCCCAAAAGGTGAAGCTATCTTTTGATGAAGATCGACCCTTAAATTATTCAATGCCTTTACTGCGCCACTGTTAGAGAAACGATTGATATAATCATTAAGCTGTTTTATGTTCATGGAGTTGACATCTAGGCGTTGCTTTAAAAAATCCTCGGGGGTTTCCATCTTGCTGTCCATCAGTTTTTCGGGGTATACTTTTATTATTTTTGCCTTGTTGATCTCGCCAGGCTCGTATGAAGTGACTTGGCACTGAAAAAATTTCCAGGCTATTCCGGTCCATTTTCCGCTCAAAGCTACGATCTTTTGTTCAATGTTAGCATTATTGTCATGTTCAAGGATAGTGATACCGTTTAGTTCAAAGTCCTGAGGATTAAAAGTATCAATAAAATATAGCCTGTTATTTTTGCCATAAAAGGTCAGGTTTTTTATGGCCTTTTTTCTTTTATCGCGGTCAACTTTTAATATCATGTTCTCAAGCCGTATCTTTTGCAAATTTGAATTGGCGTCAGGAACATATTTTTCGTTTATCCAAAAGATAAATGCGGACACGATAAGGCCAAAACAGATCGCAGGTTTTGTTATCTGCCAGAAATTTAAGCCGCTTGCGCGCATAACAATGATCTCATTGTTATTGTTCAATGCTCCAAAAGTGAATAATGTCGCGATAAGGCATGCGATCGGGGAGGTCTGGATCAGGATCAGGGGAATGTATGATAGATAATATTCAACCAGAATGCTGAAAGGGACTTTTCGGTCTATGATCTCATCAAGGGTGCTTGTTGTGTCTATGAGTATGTAGAGCAAACAAAACACAAAAGCCGTTGATATAAATATCTTGACGATCGAGGAAGCTATATGTCTTTCTATGATACGCATTTGTAATTTAATATAGCTGCAACAATTGCTGCAGCAAGGTTTGGTACCCACATAATAATTGATGCCGGCACGAGTTCTTTGATGCTTAATGCTTCACAGCCCAGTGATAGCAAATAATAAGCAACTGCACACCCCATTGCGAGCACTATGTTAGCTGATTTTTCCCGCCGGTTAGTGATCACTGCTATAGGAAATCCGAGAAGAATAAAGAAGAATGGTGAAAATGACCATGTTATTTTTCTGTAGTATTCTGTCCTTAATCTGCCTGTTTCAATAAAAAGCCTCTCAAGCCTGTCTATTTCTTTTGTAAGCTCTTTGAGGTTCATGCTTTTAGGCTTTTTCTCGATGGTTTTTTCCTTGTTTGACATATCCAGCGTCATAAAATAGCTTTTAAAATTTAATTTATAAAAGTTATTCGGATTTTTAAGATTTGGCTCATCGCTTGTGCCGTCTATCAATTTTAATTTTATCTGATGCTTGCCTGGAACAGGGGTGAACTCCCCTTTTTTTGCAATAATGGTCCTCGTGGGGCCATCAGGTTGCGGCTGGTAAATCGTTATGTTGTATAGTATATTATCCTCGATCTTATGTATGAAAAGGACCTGATTGCTGAATGCATGGATAAAAATGCCAGCTTCCAGCATAGCTGTGGGATTTGAAGAGCCGATGTTTTTTAGCAAGGTCTGCTGCTTGTGAAATGCATAAGGGATTATCCTCTCATTTAGGATAAATGAAAAAAGGCTGAACACGATACCCACTGAAATTATCGGGGCCAAGAACTGCCCTAAAAAGAATCCGCTGGCGCGCAGGGCTAATATCTCATTATCAGCGGACATCCGGCTAAAGCCAACAATAACACTGATCAGGCAGGCGATGGGTATAGTATACCCAAGCAGTACAGGTATGTATAAAATGAAGACCTTGCCGACAACGGAAAGGCTTACACCTTTATTTATTACTAGATTTGTTAGCTGAATAAGATTTCCAAGAAGAAATACACAGGTGAGCACTCCCAGGGCTATAAAAAAAGGAAAGATGCATTCCCCTAAAGCGTATCTTTTTATTATCTTCATCTATTTGCTATCTTTCTAATTTGGTTCCGGCCAGCGTAAATACCCCAACAGTTTTTGCTCCAGCGCTTTTTAACGCTTTTGCCGCTTCCGAAGAAGTAGCTCCTGTTGTAAGCAAATCGTCAATTAACAGGATTGACTTGTTATTTACTTCATTTGGGTTTTTTATTTTAAAAGCACCAGTGATATTTGTCCAGCGTTCTTTTTTACTTAACAAGGATTGGTTTTTTGTGTTTTTAGTTTTAATTAAAAGATTAATATTCAGATTAATATTAAATATTCTTGATAACTGAGATGCTAGTAGAAAAGATTGGTTGTAGCCTCGCTCTCTTTTGCGTGTGGGGTGCAGAGGGATAGGGACCATAAAATCGAATTGTTCAATGTCCATATGATATTCTTTGATGAAATGAACCATCAATTTACTAAATTGGCCGCTTAGCTGGGTTTTTTGATTGTATTTAAATTGATGTATCAGATCCTTTAAAGGGTCTTCAAAAAAACAGGCGCACCAGGCAAAATCAAAGAAAAGCTCAGCTCTCGAGCAGTTCATGCATTTAGTGTTCTTAGGATGTGTTCCAAGATGCCTAGAGCATTTTGGACAAAAAGGAGGGATGTTAAGCATTATGGACCTGAGGCAATGTTGGCAGAGCACTTCCGTCGGGTTTTGAGCAGTGATCGGTTTCTTGCATGCAAGGCATTTTGGGGGATAAATCAGGTTGCAAATTCCATCAACAAGGTCTTTGAACACGGAACAATATTAGCAATAAAGATCTCCGATGTCAATTTTTTGGTTTTTTATCAATTAAAAATCCTCAGAAATACTCTGTAATAAGCTTAGAAAAGAATTGAATCGAATATTCTAACTCTGTATAATGGAAAACAAAAAGGAAGGGATTTATGAAAAAAATAATTGTATTAATATGTCTTTTGGCCCTGGTGTGTTCTCCTGTGTTTGCTTTTATTTATCAAGTCAAGATCCTGACAAAAGAAGAGGTCAAGATCTTAAAGGATAGCCAGTTGCAGGAAGTGTACGTTGACGTGATGATAGAAAAAAAAGCCAGTGAAACTTTCCATCAAAGAGCGGGTTTCGCGCCAAAAGAGTATGAGCAGTTCAAAGAGCTTTTAGGCATGGTTATCAGGTTAAGGCAAGAGATGCTTGAGAGGAAAATGGAAGTCCCTCCTGTTGATGAATGGATAAAGTAAAATAGCCGAGAATTAAACTTATCATAAACGGGGACAGGCTCATTCTGAAGGATAGTTTTATTCAGGGCGTTTGTCCCGATATTAAAATGTTAGGAGTAGAGCAAATGAGTGGTCTGCTGCAGTGTAGAAAAAAGTTGCTGGATATAATCATTAATAATGCATATTTCAAAGAAAAGATCATCCTGTCTTCCGGAAAAGAAAGCGATTATTATATTGATGCAAGGCTTGTCACTTTAAGCCCCGAAGGTGTGTATCTATGCGCAAAATTGATCTTGGATATTGTGAAAGAAGATGATCTCGACGCAATCGGGGGGCCTACTTTAGGGGCAGACCCCATGGTTGGCGCTATCGGTGTTTTAAGCTATCAGGAAGGAAATCCTGTTAATACTTTTATAATAAGAAAAGCCCCGAAAGCCCATGGCAAGCAGCAGCAGATCGAAGGGCCGGTCCTGAACAAGGGCAGTAAAATCGTTTTAATTGATGATGTTGCCACTACTGGAAAAGCTTTTCTGGAGTCATTGGATGTCTTAGATAAGATGGGAATTTCAGTTAAGAAGGCGATCTGTGTTGTGGATAGACGTGAAGGGGCAAAAGAAGCGCTTGCCAAAAGAGGATGTGAACTTATTTCATTGTTTGATATCTCAGAAATACATAAGAAATGAAAAAAATAATTCTTGCATCCGGTTCGGTCCAAAGAAAGAAACTCTTAAGAATGCTGGGGATAAAGGTTAGAGTAAGCCTTAGCCATGCCAAGGAGATCCAGAGGATCAAGACCACATGTGCCTCATTGGTCCAGGAAAATGCTTTGATCAAAGCCAGAAGTGTTGCTGCTAAAGAGCGGCAGGGAATTGTTATTGGAGCAGATTCTGTTGTATATATCGGCAATAAAAAAATAATCGGTAAGCCGCGAAATCTGAAGGAAGCAAAGAACAATCTAAAAATACTGTTCTCAAAGCCGCATTGGGTTTATACAGGTGTGGCTGTTATTGATGTTGAGAACGGCAAGGAAATCGTTGATCATGAAAAAACAAAGATATACATGAATTATCTTTCTGACAAGGAGATAGACCGCTATCATAAAAAGGTATCCCCCCTGGACAAAGCCGGGGGATTTGATATAGAAGGATGGGGAAGTATTTTTATTAGAAGGATCGAAGGCTGTTATTGGAATGTTATTGGCTTGCCTATAGCCAAGCTGGCAAAGATGCTTAAAAAAGTAGGCGTTACCGTCCTCTAAATGTAATTAAATTACAATGCGTTATATTTTAAATATTATAAATTTATTATTATTGTTCTTCATGTCCGGTTGTGTGACGGAGTATAACGTCGCCACCAAAAAACAGGAAGTCCTTATCTATGATACCGATAAAGAGATCAGCATAGGGGATTCCGTTGCTGCTAGTATCGAGAAGGAATATAAGGTCATTGAAGATGTGGATATTAATGAAAAAGTTGAGGGTATCCTCTTGAGGATAGTTAGTGTATGCGATAGGCAGAACCTCAAATATTTTATTAAAGTGCTTGAAGGCGAAGAGCTTAATGCCGTAAGTTTACCCGGGGGATATGTTTATATCTTTAAGGGTTTATATGATAGCGTTGACAATGATGACCAGCTGGCGGGTGTTATCGCGCACGAGGTGGGGCATATCACTGCAAAGCATAGCATTAAAAGATTGCAGAATGTTTACGGGGCCTTGATGCTCCAGCTTTTGACAGCGCAAAAGGCCGGTGAAGTTTCCGGCGGGGTAAATCTTGCCCTTAACTCTTTATTTGTTGCTTATTCCCAGGAGGATGAGTTTATGGCGGATAAGCTGAGCGTCAAGTATATGAAGAAAGCCGGCTATGATCCTAGAGAGATGGTGGCGTTCTTAGGTAAGATCAAAAAGGACCATGAGAAAGCTCCTTTAAAACAGATCACTTACTGGAAAACACATCCGAGCCCTTCAAAAAGAATTGCAATTGTCAATCAGGAAATTAACGGCAAGCTCGAGTTCAAAGATTATGTAATATTAACCGAAGAGAAATTTTAATGCGAGGCAAATGAAAAACAGTGAATTTGTGAAAGACCAGCAAAAAGAGAAAGTGTTCCTTGTTATAGTTGACTATAAGAAGGATAAACGGGGATTGGATTGCTGGTCTGCGGAAGAAACCCTGGAAGAGATGAAGGACCTTGTCGTTGCTTGCGGCGGGGATGTTGTTGACAGCATGATCTGCAGGCTGGATGGGCCTTCGGCGCGCTATCTTATCGGCGAGGGGAAGGTCGAAGAAATAGTAGGGTTGTGCGGGGTGAACGGTGTTGACACTGTTGTGTTCAGCGATGACCTAAAAGGGAGCCAAAAGCGAAATCTGGAGAACGAGATCAAGGTTACAGTAATAGACCGCACACAGCTGATACTTGATATTTTTGCACGAAGAGCGACAAGTAAAGAAGGGAAAATGCAGGTGGAGCTGGCGCAATTAGAATATTTGTTGCCAAGATTAACCGGGCATGGTGTTGAGCTTTCAAGGTTGGGAGGGGGCATAGGAACCTTGGGCCCGGGAGAAACAAAGCTTGAAGTTGACAGGAGGCGTATTGCTGAAAGGATCAACAGGCTAAGAAAGAACCTGATGAGCGTTGTTTCAGACAGGTCTTTAAAAAGGAAAAAACGAAAAGATAAAGGCGCGCCGGCTATTTCATTGGTTGGATATACCAACGCAGGGAAGTCAACGCTGCTCAATGTCCTGACGGGCTCTGAGCAGATCACCCGGGATGGATTGTTCACGACGCTTGATTCTTTAAGCAGACAGTTAGTCCTCACGAACAACCAGAAAGTTATTTTATCTGATACTGTCGGGTTTATGCATGAACTGCCGCATCACTTGATAGAGTCTTTTAAGGCTACATTAGAAGAGGTTCAAGAGGCGGATGTTCTTTTGCATGTAGTTGATGTGAGCCACGAAAATTTTAGGCATCGCTATGAGGCTGTTGAAATTGTCCTTGAAGAGCTCAAGTCTAAGGATAAGCCCACAATAGTTGTTCTAAACAAGATCGACAAGCTTGCTGAGCGCGACGGGCTAGATTCCCTAAAAGGGAATTATCAGAGGGCTGTTTGTATCTCGGCAAAGAATGAAGAGAATATCGGTGAACTGCTGGAAGTTATCAGGAAAGAACTGGCTGCCTTGTTCGTTGAGATCGATGTTGATGTTCCTATCAATAGGATGGACTTAGTGAATATCGCCCATGATGAAGGGCAAGTTTATTCTATAAAGTATTACAATGACAAGATTAATATCAGGGCTGCAATGCCTTCAAGCCTTGTCGGAAAGTTCTATTTGAAATAGATATTCGACTAAAGAGCGGTAAGGGTTATGTTAAAAAACAAGAGCATAAAGTTATTATTTTTATCCGCAGCACAGCTTTTGTTATTATGGTTAATGTTATCAACGACAACAGTCCAGTATATTCAGGCATCCTGGCGGATGAAAATAGTTATAAAATTGATCCTGATACTTATTAATATCCTTGTTTTGCTGACAATTTTTTATAGTGCGGTTATTAAGGGCCGATGGAAGGATGTTTATTTAAAGAATATTTTCTCTTTAATGTTTTCTTTGTTGTTTTTCTTTCTGGTCTTTGAATCTATTTTTCTTTTTATCCCGAGAAGTCATAACTCAGGAGCTAATTTAGCGGCACAGAGATGGAATAACTATTATTGGAAGCCTATAAATCAGTCCGGGGCAAGAGATATCCTATATTCTGTAGAGAGGTTTAAGAATAAACAAACGATATTTTTTTTAGGTGATTCATTTACGGCTGGCTATGGTATCAAGGACACAAAAGATAGGTTTTCTGATATTATTGCAAAGAAAATCCCTGAAAAATATGCGGTTTTTAATTTTGGCAATAATGGGGCCAATAGTAGTACGGAATTATCAATGTTGTTGAAATTCCCAGTAAAACCCAACATAATAATATTGCAGTATTTCATAAACGATATAGAGGAAGCTTGTTCTGAGAAGGGGAAACCTGTTTTCAAAAGACCATTGTATTCTGATATGAATGCTTTTTTTAGCTTTTTTGTCCGTAATTCATATTTTCTTGAATATATTTATTGGGAAATACCACATCCAGATTACAATAAATATTCTGCGTCTTTATATGATTGTTTTAATGATGGTGAAGCATTACAATACCATTTAAATGAGTTGTCTCTTTTGAGATTGTTTGCAAAGGACCATAAGATTGATCTGATCGTTGTAGCCATTCCTTTTCTTAATGATGTTGAGGGCAGCAAGAAGTATACGGATATTGTTAAGAGCTATTTTCAGTTCTATGATGTCCCTGTTGTTGATGTGGGTGAACTGGTAAAGGATATCCCTTTGAAAAAACGTATTGTAAATGCACATGATTCGCATGCCAGTGTTTTGGTGCACAGGATGATCGCTGATGCCTTATATGAGATCTTTTTGAAATTATGAAGTTGAAAGATTTTGTTTGTTGTAAAAATATTCCCATTTTTTATAATATGTAATGTTATAATGATTTTCACAATGAATACTGACAATATAGGCAAGATCGTTAGGAGCATTTTAACAATACTGTTTATTTTTTGTTCCACGTCTTCATTCGCAATAATTGAGGATGGTGTTTTTAAGGAGTTCTTTGACACGGGAGAGGTTAAGCGCATAGTAACCTATAAAGATTCTAAACTTAACGGTTATTTTAATTCTTTCTATAAGAGCGGCAAGCTAAAGGGCGAGGGCCTTTATGTTGATGATCACCTTGAAGAGAAAGCCAGGGGGTATTATCCCAACGGTGTTCTTGAATTAGAGGTGAATTATAAAAAGGGAAAGTTGCACGGGCCATCAAAATCTTTTTATGAAGATGGAACGTTAAAAAGCGTTGGGTATTTTTTTGAGGGAAAGCGTGATGGAACTTTTAAGGAATTTTACAGTGATGGTAAATATAATTATGAAATGCAGTATAAAATGGGCGTTGAAGACGGGGTAATGAAAGAATACTCCAAAGACGGTTATTTGTTGAGACAGACGGTCTTTAAAAACGGCATTCAGTCAGGGCTTATTAGGGAGTTCGATGAACTTGGCAGGGTCGTTAAATCCTTTGAGGCATACAACGGAGTTCCCACAGGGGCTATCAAAGAATATTATAGTACCGGTGAACTTAAGAGCGAGAGCGTTATTGAAAAGGGCAAGATAACTAATGCTGTGATAAAGGAATATTATAAGACAGGGGAGATTTTAAGGGAAGTCACTGTTGTAGATGGATTAAGGCAAGGCGTGTTTAGTGAGTATTTTGAAAATGGTGAGTTAAAAATCATAGGCCAATTTGTTGATGACGTAAGAGATGGTGTTTTTAAGGCTTATTATCTAGGTGGAAAGCTCAAAAATGAAAAGACATATGATAAGGGCAAGAAGGTAATGAGTATAAGTTATGATACAAATGGGGAATTATTGTTAGAATAGTTAGGGGAGGTTTTTTATGAGTAGTTTTCATGTTACTTTGATTTTTGTTTTTGTAGGTGGTATCCTTTTATTTTTTTGGAAGTTCCCAATTAAGAGGAAAACAAGAGAAAAATATCTTCAGGAGATGGAGAAGCAGTTAGAAGGTAAAAGTGAGCTGATGCAAGGAAGTGGAAACAGTTTCAGGATCCCATTTACTTATGATGGCCATAGTTATGTTTATGAGGATATTGAAGAAAAGGGGCTTAATGAAAGTTTTTATAAGGCATATTTAAAAGCGATCAAGGATGATGGACTTGTTCTCGAATTTATAGAAAAGCAGAAAAGAAGAAGTGTTAAAACAGATATCTTTATCGCTTCAGATGTTCTTGACCAAGATGGACAAGTCTCCAAAGATTTTGATTTGCCTAAGGAATTTGCTCCTTTTACTGTTTATTCTAATGATTATTTATTGGCAGGAAAGTTGCTTCAGGATTCAAAGGTCGTTAACATTTTTCGTGAATTTATTAATAAAGATCCACTCGGCTATTATTATGTGTCGTTGAAAATTGATAAAGAAGCTGTTGTATTAGAGTTCGCATCAACAGCAGCATCTACTCCTAATATTTATTATCTTAAGAGTGACCCTTCAAGTATAGAGCAATATTTAGATAAATTGGCATATTTGGTAAGTAAGGCTAAAGAGCTGCAAGAAGACTGATTTTCTATCAGGTATTCTCTAAAACCTCTCAAAAAACTCTTTTCTTTTTAATCTAATTTTAGGATAAAAATCAGAGTTGACAACAAAGGTTTTTTTGTTATAATACCGATTTAGCATTCACCCCACTAGAGTGCTAAAATTTATCAATATGGCAAGTGTTTGCCATTATTTAAGATATGTGATTGTATTGAATTTTAAAAAAATGAACTCAAAACAAGAAGAAATCAAAGCGAGAAAAGATAGCATATTGGCCATTACAGTTGGCAGATATATTTCAACTGTGTGCCCGGTAAGCTCATCATTTATTGTTAAAGAATATATGTATGACCTGAGTTCTGCGACTATAAGGAATATTTTAGCTGAGCTTGAGTATGAAGGTTATTTAACGCATCCGCATACATCAGCTGGCAGGATCCCTACTCAAAAAGGTTATCGTTATTATGTTGATAACTTAATGAAGGAAATACATCTTCTTGAAGAAGAGACCTCAATGATAAAGATCGAATATAAGAAACAAAAACTTGAGCTAGAGGAATTGATGGATAATTTATCCAGGTCAATATCTGAAACAACAAATT
>MHHG01000029.1:0-4335 GCA_001805965.1 Omnitrophica WOR_2 bacterium RIFOXYA2_FULL_38_17
TGATCACTTCGATACTTGAAGGGGAAGGATTTAAATTCGTCCATAGTGAGCTTGATGCAGATGTTATTCTTCTTAACACCTGCTCGGTGCGCGAAAATGCGATCCGCAAGGTCCGGGGGCACATACATGAGATGAGGCATGCCCGCGGGCACAAGCCTGCCATTTATGGCATTTTGGGATGCATTGCAACCAACCTTAAAGAAAAACTGCTCGAAGATAAAAACCTTGATATCGACCTGACCGCAGGGCCGGACAATTACAAGCAGCTTCCGGAATTGATCCGTGAAGTATCAAGGACCAAACATAAAAATTCCAGGATAGCTTTTGATAAGAATGAAATGTACTCGGACATTTATCCCAAGAGGGTTGAAGGTGTTAACGCATG
The DNA here is from genome assembly GCA_001805965.1 of Omnitrophica WOR_2 bacterium RIFOXYA2_FULL_38_17. Classification (GTDB taxonomy): domain Bacteria; phylum Omnitrophota; class Gorgyraeia; order Zapsychrales; family Zapsychraceae; genus Zapsychrus_A; species Zapsychrus_A unditaenarius. Next base: position 386 of record MHHG01000029.1, read on the forward strand.
GATCGCGATAATGCGCGGCTGCAATAACTTCTGCACATTTTGCGTTGTTCCATATACCAGAGGCAGAGAACGGAGCCGGGCCATGGAAGATATCATTGAGGAATCCCGCAGGCTTGCCGATGAAGGATTTAAGCAGGTTACTTTATTAGGCCAGAACGTTAACTCTTATGGCGCCAGCCGTACCGGCTTTACCACACTTTTAAAAAAGATCAGCAAAATAGAAGGCATCCAGCGGATCCGGTTTATGTCCCCGCACCCAAAAGATTTTCCCTATGAATTAATTGATGAGATAGCTAATAATAACAAGGTATGCAAACATATACATTTGCCGCTTCAGTCAGGTAATGACCGGATACTTGAAAAAATGAACAGGTCTTATACGCAGAAAACATTCCTTGATCTTGTTAAAAAGATCCGGACAAAAATCCCCGGCATCACATTGACTACAGATATAATAGTAGGATTTCCTTCTGAAACTGATAAAGAATTTGAAGATACCTACAAAGTAATGAAGGAAGTAGCGTTTAGCTCCGCTTTCATTTTTAAATATTCCCCAAGAAAAGGGACTATTGCCTCTGATAAATTCCCCGATGATGTCTCTGATAAAACCAAAAAAGACCGCATAGTCAGGCTCAATGAACTTCAAAGGAATATTTCATTAACAAGCAATAGAAAATTAATCGGCAGCACTCTTGATGTCTTAATAGAGGAAGAAAGCACTACCCGCTCAACGGCTAATTACCAGGGCCGCACTGACGGCGGCATACTTGTCGTGTTCCCTGCCGGGAACTATTTTCGCGGACAGACACTAAAAGTCAAGATCAAAGATGCAACCACAAATGTCCTAAAAGGAATAGCAGCCTAATTGTTTTTCTCTTAGTTCTTGATTTAAAGATATTATTAATATATTATTAGCTTTATCACGATAACTGTTCTAAACAAATTTCAGATATACTACCTGGAAACAGAATTCTTTACACATGAGATCAATTAATGAAAATTCAGTAGGCTTCGTAGAAACGAAATTCTATTCCTGTTGTGAACCACCAAACGAACTAATATTATCATCAGGTGAAAAATTAGGCCCCATCACAATAGCGTATGAAACATACGGGACACTTAACAAAGATAAAAGTAATGCCATTTTAATATTCCACGCATTAACCGGCGATGCGCACGCTGCAGGCTTCCATAAAGGCGATAACAAACCCGGATGGTGGGATAATATGATCGGGCCCAATAAGGCATTTGATACAGAAAAATATTTTATAATATGCTCAAATGTTATAGGCAGCTGCAAGGGAAGTACCGGGCCATCCTCAATTGACCCTAAAACAAAAAAACCTTACGGATTAAGCTTTCCAATCGTAACAATAAACGACATGGTCGCAACACAAAAGAAACTAATTGACCATTTGGGAATCAAAAAACTGCTTAGCACCGCAGGAGGCTCCATGGGAGGCATGCAGGCCCTTAGCTGGTCCGTTCTGTTCCCTGAATATCTTGACTCTGCGATCATAATCGCGACAAACACTATACATACCCCTCAGCAGATCGCCTTTCATGAAGTTGCAAGACAGGCAATAAAGGCTGACCCTGACTGGCAAAACGGTGACTATTACGGTAAATCTATCCCCGCGCGCGGACTTGCAGTAGCACGCATGATGGGCCATATCACTTACATGAGCGACAAATCCATGCAGGAAAAATTTGGGCGCAGATTGCAAAATAAAGAAAAGCTTGGCTATGACTTTTCATCTGATTTTGAAATAGAGAATTATCTAAAACACAGGGGGGACAGCTTTGTCCAGAGGTTCGATGCAAATTCCTGGCTTTATCTTTCTAAAGCGCTCGATTATTTTGATCTATCTGAAGGGAAGAAATTATCTGATGTTTTCTCTAGATCACTGCTTAAATTTCTGGTCATATCTTTTACTTCAGACTGGCTATACCCGCCATATCAGACTAAACAGATCGTAAAAGCGCTTAAAGTGAACGAAATAGATGTTTCAAATATTGAGATCGATGCGTCATACGGGCATGATTCCTTTTTAGTGGAAACTGAGGACCAGTCACGATTAATAGAACACTTCTTAAAAAGAGTAACAAAGGAACAATAAATGCCGGACAAAAACAGCGATCTAATCAGGCTGGATTATAAAGTTATTCTTGAAATGATAGAAAATAAATCCAGGGTACTCGACCTTGGTTGCGGTGACGGCCATCTTCTTCAACTTTTAAAAAACAAAAAATCTTGCTCAGTCACAGGAATAGAGATCGATGAAAAAGAGATATACAAATGCGTAGAGAAAGGGATCAGTGTTTCGCATGATGATATTGATTCCAGCCTTTCTGACTTCGGAGACAAGCGCTTTGATTACATAATCCTTAATGAAAGTTTACAGCAAGTTTTAAACCCAAAAAATGTCATATTAGAGTCTCTTCGCATAAGCAAAAAAGTAATTGTTGGTATCCCTAATTTTTGCTATTTTATGGCAAGATTTCAGATATTCTTTCAGGGAAGGGTTCCTGTAACAAAAGAATTGCCATATCAATGGTTCGACACGCCAAACTTGCGCTTTTTAAGCCTTAAGGACTTTATTAATTTCTGCAAAGCAAACAACATAAAAATACTGGATAAAGTCGGGATCTCTAACAATAAAATAGTTCATGTAAAAAGGAATTTTTTTGCAAATCTGGGTATTTTTTTGCTGGAAAAGTAAACATTTAAAGATTTGTCTTTAAATCCCAAATAAAAGGAATTTTTAATGCCATATATCAATGTAAAAGTTAAAGGGACTTTAACAAGGAAGCAGAAAGAAGAGATAGCAAAACAGTTCACGCAAACTCTCCAGGATGTGGCCAATAAGCCAAAAGATCAAACTTATGTGGTTTTTGATGAGGTTTCTGGAGAAAACTGGGCTGTTGGTGACAAGCTTTTGGGTTAGTTTCTGATATTATTATTAAAAATATTATGGTTTGAAACAATAAATATTGGATAAAAAAACTAATATTAGTTAGCCACAAATATCAAATTATGTTATACTTCCAATATAATAGGTTGAAAAGTTTTTCATATGAAAAGAATTAACAAATGAAGAAACGAAATTACGGACAAACTGCAACCGAGTACATGCTTATATTAGCAGGTGTAGCTGCAGTCACTTTAATAGGTTTTAAAACCTACTTGCCTCGAGTTACAGATCTTTCAGGAACATATTTTAATAGAACCGCTTCAGGAATAGTTGGAAAACCAAATCCCTGTGGCGATGGATTCTGCAACACTCCTCATGAAACAGATGAGAACTGCTGCGCTGACTGCGGAAGCTGTTCAGTTGCAGCTCCGGCAGTCGATGGCGGATGGTGTTCTTTTGGCCCTTGTTCACAAGCTTGCGGGGGCGGGATACAGTCCAGATCATGTTCTTGTCCACCGCCTTCAGCGGGAGGCGACGACTGTGATGGGCCTGCCTCTATTGCTTGTAATACATTTGATTGTCCGCCTGTACCCACTTGCGAATACAGCGATTGGAGTGCCTGCCTTGATGCAGCAACGCATTCAATTCCTGTGCTTTGCGGTGGAGGCGAAATGCTCAGAACCTGCTCTTGCGGAGCAGGGAACTGTGCCGGAGGCGCTGCTGCAGAAACTGCAGTTTGCAACACCCAGGCTTGTGTCGGCGGCCACTGGAGCACTTGGTCTGCATGCTCTGTTCCTTGCGGAGGGGAAGGGATTATAAGCAGAACTTGCGTACTTCCTTCTGATCCAAGCGCCACTCTCGTTGATTGCAGCGCATTAGGAAACGTAGATACTCAAAGATGCTACAATGGGCCATGTCCTGCTGCTGGTACTTGGTGTGCTTGGGGATATGACCGTGGAACCGGATTTGTTGCCAATTTATGTTCAGTGGATTGTAATGGCGGTATTATGACCAGAACATGTGAATGTCCTCCAC
>MHHG01000029.1:4370-53176 GCA_001805965.1 Omnitrophica WOR_2 bacterium RIFOXYA2_FULL_38_17
CTCTACATATATATGTTCCTCAAACAATAATCTCTTATGGTACTTGCAGCGATCCTCAGCCTTCGCCTTATTGTGAATGGGCATGCAATCTGGGCTACAGAGTAAACGGCCCAGGGTGTTCAGTGAACCAGTGTGCAGCTAATGCAATACCTCTTAATAACATAGGAATTTGTATGGACGGCGGCGTAAGGGATGATGAGCAAATTCCTGATGCACAACATCTTATTAGTAAACTTGCAGTATTAAATGGCGCCTGTACTTTAGGAAGAAAATGCGAATGGCAATGTCCTCCTTGGAATCATATATCTGCTAACAATTGTATATTAAGCACCTGTGGCGGTTCCCCTATTGCTAATGCAACTTTATGTGCTAGTGATGACATTCAGCTTCCCAGCGGCGGCATAAACTATACAGCTATTCCTACCGGAACGTGCAGCGCAACAAAATGTGAATATCAATGCTGGCTTGGATACCATGTTTCCGGAAACAGTTGTGTTTTAAGCGAATGTAGCCCCTCTAGTGCGCCGATAAACACAACCATGTGTGCAAGCGATAATGTCTGGATACCTGATGGTGAAACTGCCCAAGTAATTGTTGAAACTAATGCCTGTACTGCAAGAAAATGCGAATGGTATTGTAATCTTGGCTACCATCTTTCAGGAGGAATTTGTATCCTAAGCAACTGCACCGGTACCGTTCCAACTAATGCAACCATGTGTGCTAATGATAACTTAGACCTTCCGAGTGGAGATGTTCCAAGAACTCTTGTGGGCATTGGCACCGGATCTTGCACTGCTACTAAATGCGAATATTATTGTCCATTGGGTTATTGGAATTCAGGCCCTACAACGTGTTCACTTGCCGTATGCACAGGTACCGTTCCAACTAATGCAACCATGTGTACTAATGACAACGTAAGCCTTCCGAACGGGAACGAAATAAGAACTGTTGTCGGCAATGGTTCCGGCTCTTGCACAACAACCGCTAAATGCGAATATTATTGTCCATTAGGTTATTACAGAACAAGTGCCACTATGTGTACACTTGCCGTTTGCACTGGCACTGTGCCAGCTAATGGAACTTTGTGTACTAATGACGATATAAATCTTCCAAGTGGAAACGTAGCAAGGACTCTTGTTGGCACTGGTTCCAGCACTTGCACAGCAGGTACTTATTGTGAATATTATTGTCCTTTGGGGTATTATAAAAATGGTGCTGTGTGCACACTTGCCGTATGCACAGGGACTACTCCTCTTAGGGCGACAATGTGCGCAAATGACAACATTAATCTTCCTAATGGAAATTTGCCCAAAATCGTAGTAGGGAACGCTTCTTCAGCCTGTACCAGCATTAAATGTCAATGGTACTGTAATTCAGGGTGGCCTATGAAAAGTTGCTCCGGATGTAATATGTGTTGCCCAGCTAACAGTACTGGTCATGTTTATACTTGTGGCGCTTGTCCCTAATGAATATCTTTTATCTGTAAATTAATAATTATAGGAGGCTTTAATGAGTAAACCGAAAATTAATGTTAATGAGAATTATGCCGAATTGAGGGTTAATCCTGAAATATATTCTAAGGAGACAATTTTTGCTGTCGGCTATGTTTTTTTGGACAAGGCATATATTCTGTTAGACATTGATAAAGACGATTTTGTTATATATCTTTATCCTCAGCAAAAAAATACTGACCTTATGCAGTTGTCCTTAGAATTCTGTAATGAACTTGTAAACTATGCACATTATTTCACTCGTTCAGAAAGTAATGCCGAAGCGATCAAGGCTATTATGCAAAGAGCTTTATTTTCAGCCGCGCCTTCACTGGTTCAGGAAGCGGAAGAGAAAGAAATAGAAGATCTAATTAAAGAATTGGAAGAAGAAGAGGAAGAAGAGGAGAGAGAAAAAGATGGAAATGCCGTTTCCTTTGACAAAAAAGAAGGATAGTTTTACTCTTAAGCTTAGCAAAGAACTCTATAAACATGACACTGTTCAAAAAGCTTTATCCGAAGATAAGGATTGGGTTGAAGAAACGGAAGCATCAGATGAATATTACTGCTTTCGGTTAAAGACAGCGGAAATCGAGGATGTTCTTAATTGGATGAATTCTTTAATTTATTTACAAAAAGGTTAAAACATGAATACGGTCGAACAAGTTAAAGACTGGGCAGTTTTGCCCTACAATACAGAAAAAATTAACGATCATTATTTGATAAGCAATATTCTTGGAAGCTGGGATCTATTAGATTGTAATGAGTTTAAACGTTTGGAGCAGTTTTCTTTGGATGAGAATGATGATCTGTTTAATAGGCTTTATGATAAAGGGGTCATTGTCAAGGAAGAGAATTTGCCCAAGATAATCAATGAGTACCGCAATCTTCAGTCACATCTTTTTTCTGATGCCTCTTTGCATATCGCCGTTCTTACGACCCGCTGCAATATTGCCTGCAATTATTGTCAAACCAGAACAGAAGATCCCGCGGATATGAATATTGCTACAGCCGCTAAGATAATAGATTACTGTTTTGGCATGCGCAACCAAAATATAAACCTGGAATTTCAGGGAGGAGAGCCTTTACTCAACTGGGATGTTTTGAAGTTTTTAGTTGAGAATATCCAAAATTTTAACACCATAAATAAAAACATTAAGATCAGCCTAGTGACCAACGGTGTCCTTTTAAATGACGAGAAGGTCAACTTCTTGGTTGATAACGGGGTCAATATCTGCGTATCAGTCGATGGGCCAGAAAAAGTGCATAATTCCAATCGAGTTTTTAGCGATGGAAAAGGAACTTATGAAAAAGTTAAAGCATCCATAGCTATGCTGCAAGAGGCATACAAAAAACGCGGAATACCTAGCAAGCTAGCTTTGCTGCCAACACTCAGCAAACAAAGCCTATCATTTGCAAAAGAGATCATTGATGAATATGTAGGGCTGGGCATTAGCATCATCTCCTTAAGGCCATCGAATAAACTGGGAGGTGCTCAGTGTCAATGGGATAGCATTGGATTTTCTCCGGAAGAATTCAATCATTTTTGGTCAGATGCAATGGACTATATATTGGAACTTAACAAACAGGGCGTGAATATTAAGGAGACCATGGCCATTGCCATGCTAACAAAGATCCTAAAAAAGCAAAATCCCGGACATGTCGATCTGATGAGCCCTTGCGGGGCAGGAAGAGCAGTAATAACTTATATGCCCAATGGCGATCTTTACCCATGTGATGAAGCAAGGATGGTGGGCAGCGATATGTTCAAATTAGGCAACATATTAGATAGCACATATGAAAAAGCCATCAAAAACCCAAAGCTCTTTTCAATTTGTGAAAGCTCTCTTTTGGATTTATGGGATTACAATTCTGCATTTTTGCCTTGGACAGGAACATGCCCCGTGTTAAATTATATGTCGCAGGGTAATATTGTCCCAAAAATAACCCAAACACCTAAGCATAAGGTACATAATTTTCAATTAAGATATTTGTTCACAAAAATAATAGAAAATAAAAAGAATTTAGAGATCTTCCAGCAATGGACAGGCTAATAATGGAGGGCGCATGAGAAAGAAAAAAATATTTAAGAAAAACTTGGAAAACTTTATTAAAGATGAGTCTGGAAATATCTCAAAAGATAAAGTTTTAAAGATAGGACTGGGAACAATTTCTGCTCTTGGGATAATATCCTCTTTTACATCAGCAGAAGCTGCTCATTCGAGTGTTTCAGCAGCCGACCCTGCTTCGGGCCATAGCTGCAACCATGCCTCTCATGGAAGCCACTCCAGCTATTAATAATTTTTTCTTTTCTTATTTAGATCAAATTCAAATAAGTTAAGAAGGCCTGCCCGCATTTATTTTAAAAAACCTCCACTAGTAAGATCAAATTTGTTTTTCTCGCTCTTGATCCATTAGTGGATCAATATCAAAATAATTTCCATGCGTTATTTTTGCCCAAAGCCGGCTACCCCCTTTACACCACCTTAATGAAAAGCAGTTTTGGCAATTTCGCGGCAAATAATCCAATGAATGTATTTTTTTTAAAAATGGTTTTTCCCATGCGTCTTTGATGCTATTCCCCAGGTTTTCTGGAATAGAATAACTTGGCTTAAGAAATCCTCGTGTATCAACCACAAGACGGCTATGCCCATCATCAAATTCAGCTCCGGTGAGAACGTGATGGCTCAGATTAATATCTTTTGTTATGCAAAATGGAATAGGGTTGGCTATCATAATATCATTTCCCTGTAATTTTTTGAGCTTAATCTGCTTCATTAGCTTGAGGATATCTTTGCATGTAATATTAAACTCTTCAGACTGGCTACAAGCCATAGGACGATAAAGCTCCCAGTTCTTGATACCTAATGATTTAATAAGATAAAAATATTTTGAGAAGTTATTTATCAAAGTCCGAGAAATTATAGTCCCTAATCGTACGAGGGCTATTTGCGAATTAAATCTAGCGATGTTGTGGATCTTTTCTTTAAAATCCACCGAACATTGTGTCAATATTTTTTCAGAAGCTGAATTAAATCCTTGAAAAGAAATGAGCATATCATCAACGCAACATTTAAGAATGCGTTCTGTTTCATTACTAACAACTGTTGCATTGGTATTAAGAATAATATGAAGCTTCTTACTTCTTGCATAATCTAGCGCTTCGTTAATGTCTTTATAAAAAAGTGGCTCTCCACCGGTAAACCTTACGATTTTTATCCCTAGCTCAACGCATTCATCAATTAAAGCTTTTATCCTCCCTAAAGGCAATTCCCTTGAGCCCTTCTGGCTAAAGCAAAGAGGGCAGTTGAGGTTGCATTTATTAGTAACTTCAAAAACAATTTCACGAGGCAAATCATTTATGCCTTTAGTGCGGATATTTTGCGCAACATTTTCAACCATCCATCCTGGACATAGCTTGCAATACTTGCATTCCTTACAGATATTATCTCTTTCATATACGACTTCATTCTTCTTCGTATATATAAGATGATGCGCTGCATCCGGCATTAGGCAAAAAGGGACACCCTCGATAAAGACAAGATAAACTTTTTCAAATTTATTCACTATGGCATATAAGAGGGGGGAGATTTTTGAGAAATTTGTTTTTGTCAGGTCAATATCTATTTTAATATTAGATTTATTGATGCACGCCTTCACATTATTGCTTTTAAGCTTATCAATAATCTTGATCAGTGCTTTAGAGGGAGCGATCATTTTCTTATGGATCTCAATATATTCATTAGCCAATTTAGGAAATTTGTATTTATTAAAATTGTCCCAAGAAACATGAGGGGGGCAAAAGGTATTCTTTTTGCTTCTTTTTCATCAGGCTTATTTAAGCTGAAGACAATAGATACAACTTGGAATAAAAGCGCATAGACAAAAGTCATTTTCAAGTAAGAAAAAAACATTTCAATGTTAAAATCAAACTTATAAACCAGAAACCTAGAAACTAGTCCTACAGCTAAAATGAGGACAATAATATGTTTATTTTTGATCTTAGTGATTAAACGACGAATTATTTGATATAAAAAGAACAGGGTCAGAACTGAAAATAAGGGCTTTGCCTGCGGGACAATACGATTAATAGCAATCTCGACAACCCAATTTAGGGAAAAAACAATCAAAAAAGATCCTCCAATCTCAGCTAATGTACCCAGGGAGAATATCATCTTTAATATCTTTATTCTGTCTTTAACAATATCCTTTACAGATAGAATTAATATACCCGCTGCACTAATAAGGAATATATTTGAGAATATAGCAATGGAGGGAAAAAATAAAACCCTTGAATATTTTTCTGTGGGCATAAGCAGGCAATATACAGCAAAAAGCTTAGCATCTCCAGCCCCCCACGTATCCGTAAAATAAAGTATCAGCCCTACTCCAAGACCGATCAGAACATTCCATACCAAATTTATATTAAAAGCCCTTTGGTGGCTGGCAATCAGGCATAAATAAGCTGCCAATCCAAATCCTATCGCAAGAAGCAGGTGGATATTTTTTATCTCCCTGAACTTTATGTCTGTATAGCTTGTAACAAAACCCAGCGTTAAAACGAGAATATAGAAGAAAAACATATTAGTATAAAATATCCTAGATAATAATGCTTTTTGAACATATAATAAACTGTTTCTTGTAAATACCTTAAAATAATGTGGTTAATTGTATCATAAATATAACTCTAATATATCAAAATTTTTGTCTTAGGAGAGAAATCTATGAATAAAAAAATGAATTATGCAAATATGAAACATTTAATACCTGCATGTTTTATACTTTTATTCTCCGCTTTCACGCTTTTTTACCAAGACATTTCCCAGTCTCAAGATTACCTTCAAGAAAAAGAAGCTATAAAGATGCAAATCATGAAAGAAATACCTTATAATTCTGTTTATGGCCATTTTATCGCATACTCGGCAATAAGGGAAAATGATCCCTCATTATGCAATAATCTTGATACAGCAACTGCAACATTATGCAATGGTGATCTTGATGTTTTATTGCATTTGAGAAACATTGCAACAAATCAATGCGAAGGTCTTCCGCAAGAAATAAGACCATTTTGCTTAAATATTGACAACTGCAACAAACAAAAAGGGTCTACTTTGAAAAACATGTGTAACGGATTTGAGGCAGGGGATGTTTCTTTGATAGTGAAAAGTGAAAATGAGCAGAACGCGAATATTAATCTAAACGTGTACGATAATACTAATCCGGCAGATGTTCAGGAGGAATTAAGCATATATAAAGGATTTAAAAATGGCGGCAGCCAAGAGACTTGTGAAAAATATGCTTCAAATTTAATAGGAAAACGCGCCTATCTCTGCGAGGTAATATTCAGTAAATCCCCGTTAAATAATATTTTGGATAGCGCCGTTGAGGATATAGCGTATTTTATATTATCTGAAAACTATAATGATAAAAAGTTCTGCGAGCAAATTAAAAACACTAATGTAAAATACGGCTGTTTATCAGAACTAGGCTCAAAATTATATTTTGAATTTGGTCTTTAGATCTATCTGAATATGATCTACCCACAGAACGTTTAAAACCAGAAAAATACTTTAAAATAACCAACCAATACTTGCCAATGATTATTAATTTTGAGGATTATGAAAAAGAAAATGCATTTTTCAAAGAACAGATTGAAAACAACATAAAAGAAGTTATCCAGTTAAAATCTGAATATGAACATGAAAAATATATTGAAAGTTTTGAAAAAGAATTCGCAGGATATAACAGTTCAAAATATGTTATAGCCGTAAATTCAGGCACTACCGCCCTCGAATTAGCACTTAAAGCCTCAGGCATTAAACCAAATGATGAAGTCATTCTCCCATCATACACCTACATTTCAACTGCATTAGCAGTTTCCAACCAAGGATGCATACCTGTTTTTATCGATATCAAAGAAGACACTCTCACTATGGACCCCGACAGAATAGAAGAAAAGATAACAAAAAAAACAAAAGCGATCATACCCGTTCATATTCACGGGAACCCGTGCGAAATGGATACAATTATCAAGATTGCGAGGAACAACAAATTGGCTATTGTGGAAGATTGCAGCCACGCGCATGGCGCAGAATACAACAATACAAAAACCGGCAATTTTGGTATCGGTTGTTTCAGCTGTCATTCCTCCAAGATCCTTTCGGGAATAGGTAACAGCGGACTGATCACCACAAATGATAATAAAACATATGAATTGATAAAAAATATGCTTACAGTAACTAACGATCCTGCATTAACATTATCCCAAAGGACACCGTGCACAATGGATGCCATGCAGGCTGCTGTTTTACGGGCAAAATTACCTTATTTAGATAAAATCATCAAAAGAAAGAGAACCCTTGCTAACAATTACATAAAGACTATTCCTAATGATATTAAATATCAGAAAGAAGAAAATAAATCCAAACATGCTTATAGGGATTTTGTCATATTGACAGAAAATAGAGATAATCTTAGACAACATCTTAAAACGACAGGGATCGAAACAAAAGTCAGATATACAACACCGCTGCATCTTACGCAGTATTATAAAAACTCGCCTAAAAATAAAAAGCCCTTGCCAATAACCGAGAAGACATTCAACGATTTACTGTGGCTTCCTATTTCTTATGTTATGACCGACAAAAAGCCCTCGTTCATATGTGATGCCATCAGAAATTATAAATCTGCATAGAAAAACGATACATGGATATAAAGAAATATTCTGCTGGGGAAATAGGACTATTTAAGAGTTCTTCGAATTGAATCAGCTCTTCAAACTACTTAGAACTGATTTTGGCCAATCAGATTTATCAAGACCATATTGCGATAAAAATGCATATACACATCTTTCTATTCCGAACGCAAAGCATGCTGTGTGGGCGACCTTACCATTAACTTTTATATTGAACGACTTTCCAAAAAAATCTTTATAATAATTCAATGAGGCGATAGCCAATTTACTTTCATTGAAGGGTAAAGTGGCTTTTAACTCATATTTGAGTTCAAAAAATTCCAGAAAATCATCAGATTCAACCCTGGATTGCTTTATGACAAAAGGATCGTCGCCCATAGCTATCAGGCTGTCTAAACCCCATACTCTTAGCAAATTTTTAGCACAAAGAAAAGCCTCCTTTATAAAAGCACGCGCTTCTTTGGGAGTACCGATACAAACAATCTCTCTCATTGTAAAATCCCTTAACCGTCCTAATGAATATTCTGAAGATTCCGGCTCAAATCGAGAGCATTTGCTGGCACCACCAACGATGATCTTTTCCTCAGGCAAAATCAAATCGGTATTTTGCAATTTGCAATATTCATGCAGGCATGTAGCAGGAGAGATCACAAAATCAGTATCCACATCATCTTCCATGGAGATCTTATTTTCTGCATCTTTGTTTCTTTCAATAAACGATCCAACAATATCAGCATCATTTTTTATGTGAGAAACAAAATTCAAATGGGAAACAAAGTTTAAGATTTCCGGAGCTCGACGCACATAATCTATTTTTTTTATAGATTTTACTGAAATAAGGGAAGGGTACAGATATTCAGTGGCACCTAATCCAAATCCGGATTCTTTTATGCTGTTGCTAAAGTAATCAAACAGCTCTAAGGCTATCCCGCCAAATCCGTATACTCCGTTTTCCAGTTTAAAGACATCACCCGCTTCTAATAAATCAGGGAGCACGTCCTTATTTGTCTTTGAAGGAATAACGTTTTTGAACAAAACCTCATGGCTACGTTTTTTCATTATAAAATTAATTTGTTTGTAAAACATTAGTTAACGGGTCTTAACATCATGCTTCTTAGAGCGCCTCTTTTAATGCCTAGACTGAACGCAAAAAAGGCGGTATCAAATCATCCGAAAAATCATTATTTTCAGAATATTTCTGTTTTAATCTCTCATAGCTTTTTAATACATAATCACTGGACAACAGATACATATCAAGAGCATTCTCGATATCTTCCTTATTCAAAAAGGTATTGTTTTCAGTAAAAGAGCAACATGCCATTTTGGAAAATATTGGCGCCAATGGATGATTCTTATTTCTTAAATCGAACTGCGTAAAAATATTGTAATCAGCCAGTTTTCGCATTTTTTCAAAATCTATATGTACAGAATCATTTACTATCGACCCTACACAAAAAAGGTCTTTCCAGTATTTTTGTTCAGAAAAACTATGTTCACAAATGTAAATATTCCCATCCGGATGGAGCATAGGTTGCGTTCCATAACCGCAAGAGAAATCTTCCATAACCAGGTCTTCGGCTTTTTTTCTCCAGAGAGCATCAATTGGAGCTATTTCTATTGGCTGTTTCCTTGAGCGCCTTATTATATAAAGCTGAAGTATTTTCTTGAATTCATTTAAGTAAACATCCACATCACTTTTTGCCCATTTAACTTTTATATGAGCTGGATTAGGATAGACATTATAAAAACCCTCTTCAAAAAGAAAGTTTACGTTAGCAAATAGATCTTTGACATTATCAGGGGTCACTGTCATTTTAATCTGAGGGGGACAACCCATAAATTCCCTGAACTTTTGCATATTTCCCCAAATAATATCAAAAGAATCACCGCCCTGTTTAAATTTTCTTCCCGCATTACTTGTCCTGTCTCCATCTAAACTAATAGACACGCTCAGATTTTGTTCTTTAGAAAATCTCAGCATTTCTTCTGTTAAAATTGTTCCATTAACAGGAATTGTATGAATTTGACTTTTCTTATCACGATTTTGTTCCCGGAAGAACGGAATAGACATTTGCAATAGATCAAGCTCAAGAAATGGTTCACCTCCAAAAAAATCGAGCTCCCGATAATCCGTATGGCAATTTTGCTCAAGAAACCACTTTATGAAAATAGATATTTGTTTAGTGGACAATCTTGCTTCATCTTTTGTAGAAACAAAGCAGTAAGAACAGCTTAAATTGCATCGGTTAGACAGAAATAGAAGAACTTTATTAATACTTACCATAATGGAGCTACCAATAATTTGTTTTTGTCATTTCTTAAAAGTTACGACATTATAACATATTGCTAAAGATAGACAATTTTTTATATTATTAAAGTTTTTTTGCAAAGATTACCGGCTAAATAGGAAAGAAGCATAATTTGTTTTGTCGTTTATTAAAATTGATGTTAGTATAACATGTAATTTTATAGTACTTATAATATTAATAATAGTATTTTTATACCTTAATGTAGAATAACATCAATTGGAACTTTAAAATGCTTCAAAGGAGAAAAAATCATAACATAGGAATATTCCTTCCACCTTCGCCACGGGGCCCAGGCATGATAAAATCGCCAGCCTTAGATGTTGCAATTATGATCTCAATATTAAAGAAGGCTGAAAATAATAATGTCAGGCTTTTTGATCTAAGAGCGAACATTATTGCTCAAGACTCTTTTTGGTTAAAAAGAGGGGTGGATTTAGGTGTTTTTAATGATTTTAAGCTATGTTTCAACCATGTTTTGTTAAAAAAATCACCCAAAATAGATCTAACAGTAAAGAAAATATTAAAAGAGGTATCTTTAGATAACCTCAATTTTGTCATTTTCTTTGTCAGTGTGATCGAACAATTTTCTCTGCAGTTCTTCACTTCAGCTCTTTGTATCGCTGCTCAATTAAAAACAAATGATCCTTCGATCAAGATAATCTTTGCCGGGAACTGCCCCAAAAGTCACATAAGGCAAATAATGCGTCGTTTTGAATTTTTGGATGCCTTTTTGGAAGACGGAAATGAATACGCAATATTGGAATACATTAAAAATCTTTCAACATCCAAAGCATTAAAAAGTGTCACTTACAGAGATGGAAACAAGCTCATTCTTCCCAAAGCAAATTTAGCCTTGCAGCTCAATAAACCCGCTTTACCTGACTTTTCTCTTTTTGATCTTGAAAAGTATAAATCACATGGGAAACTAGTATTCCCGTATGAACTAAGCCGAGGATGCGTAAACAATTGCTTTTTTTGTTATTACATTTATAAAGGCGGGAAAATCTATAAAAAGAATTATAAATATTCGGTCAAAGAGTTAATTTGCTTGAAAAATCAGTATAATGTTAGAAGGTTTCATTTTATTGATGCTGAAATAAATTTTGACAATGAATATTTGAATAATTTCTGCAAAGAATTGGTAAGAGAAAAGGCCGAGATCTTGTGGAGTGCCCTAGCCATCCCGGCGAAATTAGATTTTGATTTGTTGAAATTGATGAGAGAATCAGGATGTGTCCAACTGCGTTTTGGCGTTGAATCCGGAGGTTCAGAATTGTTAAAAAACATCAATAAGAACACAACCTCTACTGAAATGTCGCAGGTTTTAAAAGATACACATAATGCCGGCATATACACCTATGTTACGTTAATTAATGGACTACCGATGGAAAAAGAAAATGACATTTTCGGGACCAAGAGCTTTTTGTATAAGAACAGAAAGTATATTGATTCGGCTACTATTTGTGATTACGGAGAGCTCGGACATTTTGGAATTAATGTCTTGGAAAATTTACTAAAAACCGGGAAAAATATGCAGGCGTCACAAGAAATACGCTCAACGGGAAGGTTACTTCGTTCTTATGCAAAAAGGATTGGCCTTAACGAGATCGATATCATCGATGATTTTTTAAGTAAAATAGATTGAACATGAATAACATCCCCAAAGCCACAATAGTTTTATCAAATCGCTGTAACCTGAATTGTTCTTATTGCTTTGTAAGGCAGAATGTTGTGCCGTCTTTGAACGCAGGGCAAATAAAAGCTTTCATAAAATGGTTTATCGATCTTCCCTCAGACGGTGATTATAAGAAATTGAATTTCTTCGGAGGTGAACCTTTTTTAGAATTTGATCTATTAAAAGATGCAATTATATTTTTTAAAAAGAACAATACCGATAAAAAAAGTATCATTGACACGATCCCTACAAATGGGACCATTTTATCGCAGGGGATATTAAACTTTGTGAAGGAGGAAGGCCTGCGTGTGTCCTTCAGCCTTGATGGCGATCGCATAAACAACATGACAAGAACTTTTAAAGACGGCAAGACCTGCTTTGACCTTGTCTGGAACAATTTAAAAATGTTCAGTGATTTCATTGGAGAGCCCCCGCTGATAAAAATGACAATCTTGCCATCCAATGTTAAAGATCTTTATTCAAATGTAAAGTTTCTCGTAGAGCACGGATTTTATAAAACATGGCCTAATCCAGGGGTTTTTAAAGTGAAATGGGAGAGAGCTGATGTCGAGGCCTTTACCCGCGAGTATAAAAAGCTCCTGAAATTTTATTTAAAAAGAAGGCTTTCAGGGAATCCGATCAATCTAGTTCCCGTTGATAATATTTTAAAGAGTGCCCTAAAGGGTGAATTGAAAGAGAATGACTTTTTTTGCGGACTGGGGGAAGAGCCAATCCTATCTTTTGACAGGAACATCTATACTTGCGACAGTGTTCTTTTAGAAGCAGACGATCTTGTAGGCCGGTTTAAGATTGGAGAAATGATAGGCAATAAGATTAATATTGATTTCAATAAGATGCAACTTTTTCAAAAATACAGCATTTTTAAAGATCATGAACTGAGAAATAAGGATCACTTTTTAGCGCATCTTTTCAGAAGAAGGCCTTGTTTTGCGTTAGATGAAAATGGAAAACTTCTGAAGAATGAACACATTGAGAACATTTTAGAATTGCATTTAAAGATGTATGAATTATCTCTCGATCTGTTTAAGAAATATAGTCACCTTTTAAAATAAATTATGCTAAGGATATTTGGTATTTATAATTCTGTGGATCGCGATATTTCTTCTTCGCTTAAGATCGCTGAAGAGATGAGCTTTTTCCCTAATAAAACCAGCGAATTTACACAGCTTAATACCTTTAATTTTAAGAATATATCTTTAGTTTATGAATCGCTTAGATCTGACGATTCTAAGCGATATTTTTTTGTTTCCGATAATAAGGATCAGGCATGCTTTGTCATAGGAAATGTTTTTGCTTACGAAGAACAAAGCCTGGAGGTTTTATCTAAAAACGACCTCGCAGAATTCATTATCGAAAAATACAAAAAATGCGGTTTAAACTTTTTTGAACATCTCAGAGGGGAATTCAATGTCATTCTAATAGACAAAGAAAAACTATTTATCATTAACGATAAGCTGGGCTTATCCTCAATGTATGTCTATCGCGCTGGAGATGAGACATTCTTCTGCAGCGAAGCGGAACCAATAATATGGCTAGATAGGAACAATCGTCTGGATCACACATCTATTGCTGAATTCTTGATTTATGGATTTATCCCTGACGGAAAGACATTTGTTAAAGATCTTAAAAATCAAGCCCCTGGCACGATCCTTACAGTGAGTAAAAAGAAGGTTTCTTCAAAAAAGTATTCAGCATCCAAGAAGTTCTTAAATATTAATGCCCTTTCCATTAAAAAAAGGGCGGAATTTGTTAAGGGTCTATTCTCGGATGCTGTTAAAATAAGGCTCCCTCATGAGGGCGCTATTGTGCAGGAATTAACAGGCGGCTGGGATACACGTTTTGTCCTGGCAACTCTATTATCGTTCGGAAAGACGCCTCTAGCCGTTACAGAAAACACTTCAAATAATGATCTGGTTTTAGCGAAGCATATTGCGAAAAAGAACAAAGTAGCACATTACATTATTGATAATCAGCGGGGCAGTTTAGACAGGGTTTTTGATCAAAAGCTTAGATTAGAAAAAAGATCTTTTTTTTCTGGTTCAAAAAACATGTCTTTACTGTCAAAAGATGTAAAAGATACTGCCCTCAAAGAAATTCTTTTGTCAAAAAAGTTCACAGGCTTGTTCGGCTCAGAGATATTTGGCTTTATGTCAGATACCTTTTTCAAGGTTTTCAATAAAGATTTTCATCTTGAAGCAAAACTGAGCTTCAAAGATCCTTTTTTAAAAAAAATAAAGACAGCGAAACAGCTTAAATATGAAGATAAAGGTGCGTCCAACAATATTTTCCATCTTTTTTTAACACAATTTATCCGAAGCTATTGGAATATATATATGAACATGCAAAGAGACAGAATATTTGATTTTTTCTCGCTGCATCCTTTTACCGATTCAACAATTGTTGCTGCAATGGGCTCCCTTGAATACAAAAGCAATATGAAGTATAAATTATATACAGCCATGTTTAAACAGTACTATGAAGAATTCTTAAAGGAGCCATATACCTTTGAATATCATCGAAAGCGTAATGGATGCGAGGATTTATGGGATATAGGATTTGAGAAAGAAAAGAGAGAATTCCGCAAAAGAGCTTTAAGCGATAAAAATTTTTCTAAATTTCTGTCAGGCCAGAACATAATGAAAGAGAAAATATTCGACCATGAGAACTTGAAAAAATTATACTGCCTGTTTAACTGGTTAAATACATATAGACCCGTTCTAAAACATGGGACAGATCCAACTTTATTGGAAAATTAGCATGAGAATAAAAACAATTTTACTTCCGAGAAGAGCAATTTCCAGGCCTATTCCTTATTGGGATATAGGCTCTATTGCGGCAAATGTAAAAAGCAAATGCCAAGAATTTAAATTGATAGATTTGGAAACTGCAAACTATTATACAAGAAAATATAATGATTTTTTGGAAGAATTCAAACCATTTGAAGTATTAAAAAAAGAGAACCGCGGCTTTATCCATTCGGTCGTAAAAGATATTGGCAATATAAAATTCGATATCTTCTATTTCTATATTGATTGGTGGAATGAAACCCTTCCGCTGGCGATAGCAGTGGCAAATCAAATCAAGAAATTAAATAAAAAGGCCAGGATCTTATTAAGCGGTCCTTACCTGAACAGTTATGGAAAAGAGATATTAGATAAATTCAAATTTATTGATTATATTGCTGTTTCAGAGATCGAGCCTGTCTTTAATAAGCTACTGGACAATTCTGTGTGTTCCTCAGAAATACCTAATATCGTTTATTTTGATAGAAATAATAACAAAGTAGCTGAAACGAAAAAGATCATTACAGATATAAATGAGCTACTATTTCCTGAATTTGATTCGTTTTTTAAAACCAAGCAGCCTGCTGCGAAAATACTGCCTTTCAGGTTAAGCAGGGGATGTAAGTACAGATGTTTTTTCTGTGCCTGCTTGTCAGCTGAGCAATTAAGATATTATAGGAATATTGATGTTGTGGTAAAACATCTTAAACAGTACAATAAAAAATATAATATTAATAATTTCTATTTCGAGGATGATGCCTTAAATTTTAACAATGACTACCTGGAAGAATTCCTCAATAAATTAATCCAGGCAAAGCTAAACATAAAATGGTCGGCTTATTTTATAGCAAAAGACTTGCCTTTGGCTATTATTGAGAAGATCAGGAAAGCTGGATGTGTTCATATAAGATGGGGGATAGAATCGGTACATCCTTCTATTGCCAGTAAGATCGCTAAAGATATTTCTATCCTGGAAGCAGAAAAGATCTTAAGCGATACAGCAAAGATTGGGATATCCAATCAAATATCGCTTATCGTAGGCTTTCCGCATGAAAATAATATCAGCATTAAACATATGAAGAGTTTTATTGTTAAAAACAAGCAGTCCCTAAAGATTGTTAATGCTTATACTTTCAAGCCAAGGGCCGGCACATTAGCTTATAAACATCCTGAGCGTTATGGGATCAATATTTTAAAGGACAATGCTGTTTTTAAGAAAGATGTGGTTCCTTTTGATGAAACAAACGGGCTGATATGGAGAAACAAGCGGGCGGCCCAACAATTATTCTTGAAAGTAATTAATGGGGTTATCCAGGATAATCAGTTGCTCAATATCGATCCAAGGGAACATTTTAAACAAATTATTTAAATGAAAACAGAAATTACAGACGCACTAATATATTTTTCGAATTGCTGCAATTTAGATTGCTCTTATTGTTTCGTGCCCAAAGAGACTGAGAAAAGATTATCCTGGGAGCAAATAGAAGCCTTTTTCACCTGGTTCTTAAAACAGCCGGCACGCTTGAAACGAATAGGCATAGCAGGAGGCGAGCCTCTTTTGGAGCTAGGGTTGATCAAAAAGACTTTTTCTTTTCTTAGGGAAAACAACCTTTACGATTACCGTAAAATTACAATGAGCGATATCTTTACCAACGGTACTATTTTAAACAAGGAGATCCTTGATCTCTTAAGAAAGGAAAATGTTGGGCTGGGCTTCAGCCTGGACGGCAGTCAGACAAGCAATCGAAACCGTAAATTCAAGAATGGGGGGGATAGTTTCGAAGTAGTTTGGAAGAATATGCTCAAGTATAGAAATGAAATCAATCATCAACCTTCAATTAGCATTACAATTACCCCGAACAATGCACATAGATTTTATTCAAACATAAAATTTCTCCTGGATAACGAATTCTATAAAATCAAATTTAGCCCAGCTGTTATTTCTGGTAAATGGACGGATCAACTGGTTGATATTTTTATAAGTGAATTTAAAAAAGTAATAACATACTACAAGTTCCTTGTCGAGACAAAAAAGGATATACCTCTTCGTTTTTTAGACAATCTTTTTAATCAGATAAAAAAAGAAGGTTTTTTTAACTGTAGCTTGGGAAGACAGATGGTCCTCTCATATGACGGAAATGTTTATGCCTGTCCGCTTGCGCAATCCTTTGATCAGGAATTCAAAGACTTAGTCCATGTAGGAAATCCGCTGGAAGCAATAGATTTAGAAAAACTAGCATCATTAATAGATTGTGATTTCTTGAAAAGAAGCAGATTTAAGGACAGTTGCGCTAGCCCTTACATAAGGGATGTAGATAGAATGGCATGTTCGTTGTTTGAAAAACACGGCATTCTTGCTGACAATGATCATGTCAAAGCTATAACTAAACTATTCTTACAAATAAACAAAGAAATTACTGGCAGTTTTAAAAAGGAATATTCATGAGAATTCTTTTAGCATATATGGATGTTCACAAAGCAGACCTTTTTGGATATGATTTTTCCAGTGAGGTTTATATACACAATACAACAGATCTTACTCTAGGACTTGCTTCTATCAAAGCATATAGCAAATTAGATCCTCACATAAAGAAAAACTGTCAATTTATCAATCGTGTTTATATAGATAGCTTTTCAATCAAGACAATAACCGAAGATATTTTATCACAGAATCCTGATCTTGTTTGCTTCAGCGTTAATGTGTGGAATTTTGAAGAGACAAAATGCATATGGGAAAGCATAAAATATATAAATTCTAATATAAAAGTAATCTTAGGTGGCCCCATGGTACCTATTGATGTTCAATCAAGCAGGAAAATGCTTGAAGATCATAAAGAAATAGATGCTTTGGTAAGAGGTGAGGGTGAAATAGCCTTCAGGAAATTGTTGAATTTTTATCTAAAAAAAGAGGAAATTTCTAATATCCCTAATGTGGCATTAAGAAAGGATGATAAGATATTCACAAACGCAAAGACAGTTTCACTAACTGATTTATCAGAATTACCGTCACCGTATCTAAGTGGCGACTTGAATATTTATGATAATGCTAATGGTTTTTTGGCTCTAGAGACATCCCGGGGATGTGTTTATGATTGTGCATATTGTAATTACCACGGTGGCGAACAACCTAAATTCTTCAAAATTGAAAAAATTAAACAAGAGCTGGTATTTTTTAAAAGCAAGTGCTTTAATGGCACAATTTATGTAGTAGATCCTCTGCTTAATTTTGATAAAGAGTGGTTTAAACGTGTTATAACAATTATTGGAGAGTTCGATTTTAAAGTATCAATAGAATTACGCTTAGAACTAATTGATGATGATATGATCGAGCTGCTAACAAAGATCGACAAACTTGACTTTTGTGTTGGTTTGCAAAGCATAAATCCGACAACTTTAAAAAATATAAACCGACCCACTGACATAGAGAAATGCAGAAATGTTCTTCTTAAGTTGGTAAAAGTGGTGAACAATACCGGTGTTGATTTAATCTTGGGGTTACCTGGTGATAATTATGAAACTTTTAAAAACACAATAGACTGGGTTGTTTACTGCAAAATCCCTCGTGTCAATATTTGTGATTTGATATTAATCCCTAATTCTGGTCTGGAGAAAGCAGCGCAAAGATTCAAGCTCAAAACGAATAAAAACAAACTGGTCCTGAGTAATTATACTTTCAGTGAAGAAGATTTAGTGAAAGCTTCGCATTTTAGAGGGTCTTTTCACTTCTTGTTTACGCGATGTAATGATATCTTTAATATTAACATATGCAACTCCAAATTAAAGCCTTCAGAGGTCATTGAATTATTCGTTAAAGTAGCAAGCGATAACAATGAAATTCCTTCTGGCAGGTTATTGACATGGAAAAACATTGATTTTTCAGATAAAACAATTTTTTCCTTTTTAAAAAGCCTTTTTAATGACAGGGTAACAATAAAGCATTTTTTAAAACTATTCAAAAATAATTCGCGCATTTTACATAATCATGAAGATTCTTTTATAGAATCATCAAAAGTATATTTTGAAAGGACCGTTCTTGATAAACCATATTTTCAATAAATCAAGTAATTTAGAATACTTTTTGAATGGATGAATATGAGAATTGTTTTAGTCTATATTGATAATCATAAAAAAATTGTTGGGCATGTTTTTTCTGATGAGTGGCTTATATGCAAGGCTGTTGATCTTCCTCTAGGCCTGGCATCAGTCAGAACTTACAGCCGTCAGGATCCTTTGATCAATAAGGAATGTCAATTCATTAATCGTATCTATATAGACACTTTATCAAATGAGGCAATAGCCGATGATATTTTATCCCAAGATCCTGATATCGTAGGCTTTAGCTGTAACTTATGGAACTTTGAGAAAACAAAATCTGTATCGAGTTTTGTAAAAGGCAAAAACTCAAATATTAAAATAGTATTTGGCGGGCCAATGGTGCCGGATGATGTTGAATCAAACAAGCTGATGCTTGATTCAAATTCTCACATTGATGTACTGATCAGAGGGGAGGGAGAGCTAGCATTCAAGCAGCTGCTCAAATACTATTTAAATAAGGAAACGATCTCAAATATTCCTAATACCGCCTTAAGAGAAGGGAACAAGGTTTTTGTATCTGAAATAAGATCATCTTTAAAAGATCTATCAGAATTACCTTCTCCATATTTGACAGGTGATGTTATGGTTCAGGATGACGCGACAGGACTAGTCGCCCTTGAAACATCACGTGGCTGCATTTTTGATTGTGCATATTGTCGCTATCACGGTGGGGAACGCCCACGGTTTTTCAATATTGAAAGACTAAAAGAGGAAATTGAATACTTAAGAAGCAAAAATTTCAAAGGCACTGTTTTTTTGACTGATGCCCTGCTTAATGCCGACCCAAAATGGGCCAAAAACGTTCTCAGGGTTTTAGAAGGAATTGATTTTAAGATCTGTATCGATGTTCGTCCGGAGCTTATTGACGATGAGATGATCAATTTGTTCACAAAAATACCCGGATTAGCCTTTAGCGTTGGCTTACAGAGCATTAATCCAGAGGCATTAAAAAATATAAATCGTCCGACCAATATTAAAAAATGCAGGGAAGCAATTATTAAATTGGGCAAAAGCGGGGTCAATACGGGCATCGATCTGATCCTGGGATTACCAGGAGACAATTACGAAAAGTTTAAGAAAACTTTAGACTGGGTTGTTTACTGTAAAGCAGATCAGGTTGATATCAACGACTTGATCATAATCCCTAATTCTAATTTGGAAAATTCAGTCAAGAAATTCGAGATCAAAACAAACAAAGACAATATGGTCCTTAGCAACTACTCCTTTACCGAAGAAGATATGGTAAAAGCATCACATTTTAAGATATGCTTTCAATTCCTTCATGGTTTCTATCAGAAATTATTCTTTAAATTAGTGTTTAAATTCAGGTTTAAACCTTCGGATATTATTGAAATTTTCATAAGAGAAGCAAATAAGAGGGGTGAAATACCTGCTGGACGGCTGCTTGACCTCACCGGCATTTATTTCTCTGACAAAACGATCCTTTCTTTTTTAAAATGTCTCTTTGATGACAGGATAACAGTAAAACATTTTCTTAAACTCTTCACAGAACAATCTGAACGGCTAAAAGAGAATGTAAATTACAGATTAGAATTTATTAAGACAAGCGAATAAAACGCTACAAAGGAAACATAAAATAGATGGATAACTGCACAAGCATATTTTATTCAAAAGCTTACGCCCGATTTATAGAAGAAAGCGAAAATGTTAAAGTCAAATTCTTTAAGTTTAGTGAAGGCAATAACCATGCTTGTTTCCCTTGCATATTGAAAAATGGAATACTGTCCAGCCTTAGATATGGAGGGATGTACACAAACTGTAATAATGTAAGCTTTGCTGAGAGCGCAAATAGGTCGTTCAAAATATATTGCGAAAAAAACAACATAAAAACAGTTAAGATCAGGGAAAATCCATTCATTCAAACAATAAAAATAGGGAAAGCAATTAAAAAGGAACCTTTTGTTTGTATTGATTTAACAAAAAACGAGCTTGAATTAAATAAAGCGATTTCAAAAAAACACGCTAAAAACATTCAAAATGCTGTAAATCAGGAACTTACTTTTTCAGAAATTAAGGACTTAAAATACTTAAAGGTCTTTTATAGGTTTTATAAAGATATGCTTATAAAAAAAAGTGCTGTGCCCAAAAGATTCACATATTTTTCAAATTTATTTCTATATTTAAAGAAAAACATACAATTAGTATGCGTCAAAGATAATGGTGTTATTCTTGCCGTTTCTATTATTCTCAGATCTGATACTGCTGTCTTTATGCTATATGGAGGAATGAGCGAGACCGGATATAAAAAGCACGCAAAACATTTTATGATTCACAACCTTATCCTTGAGTATAAGAAAAGGGGATACAAACAGCTTGTGCTTGGAACAGGGATTAAGGGAAAAGATTCCGTTTACCGCTTTAAGAGAGGATTCACAGATAAAGACAGCTATATCTATACTTATCAAGATCGGTTACTCAGAAAATGAAAATACTCGCCCCACTTAGTTCTCTTGATGAATTACAAGAACTGCTTCCTCTTGGTGCTGATGAGTTTTATTTTGGCATATCAGAAGTAAAACATCTAACGGAACTTGATTCTTTGAATTTTCGCCCTTATAATCAGGCAAATTTTAAAAGCATTAAAGATGCAAAAGAAGCGTCCAGAATTATCCATCACTCTAAATTAAAATGTTATCTTACATTAAACGATGATATTTGTTCCAATAATATTTTTAATGACGCGTTAAATTTGCTGGAAGAATTTTCTTGTGAGATTGATGGAATAATTGTTACAAACATTGCCTTGATAGAAGAGATTAAAGACAGATTCCCTGACATTGACATTATAACCAGCACCCGTTGCCACTCATTTAATTCCTGGAATATAAAATTTTATATAGATATCGGTGCTAATAGGTTCACATTGCCGCATCATTTGCACTTTGAAGACATGATTAAAATTTTAGATCAGTTTCCCGATACTAAATTCGATATTTTCGTAAAAAATGAAGGGTGCCTTTATATAAATGGAATCTGCTCTTATTTCCATAATTTAGGCAGCCCGTCAATTAACTTAGAAAAGATTTCGTTCTGCAAACTTATGAAAGAATACGGACAGTTTTACTTAAAAGACAAAAATAAAATTCCCACAGATATTTTAGCAAGTAATGTTGCAAAAAAGCATAATTACTCTAAATGTTATGAATGTAAAATTTGCTGGATGCATCGTTTGTTGCAGTTCAAAGACAGAATTATTGTTAAAATAACTGGACGTGGTCACCCCATAGAGAACAAAATAAGAGATCTGGTCTTCATTAAACGCTCTCTTGTTCAATTAGAAAAGGCAGATGCCGACATGGAAAATATAGTTTCTTTACATAAAGAAATCTACCATTGCGAATGTCTTTCCAGGTGTGAGATTACCTAATGATAGAACATGCTATTTATATTTCCAGCATTAACGATTTAAAATTATTGACTCATAAATACAAAAGGATATATTTCGGTGCAGAATTCTGCAGCAATCTTTTACCTTCAATAAAAGACATAAAAGATGTGCTAAATATTTGCAATGATAAAAAACTGGTATTTACTTTAGTCCTACCCTGGTGCCATGAAAATAATATCGATCCTGTTAAAAGAATCCTTAAATTCTTACCCCCAAAAACTGAAGTGGTATATAATGACTGGGGCATATGGAAAATTATGGAGGAGGACTTTAAACATAAAGCATTTAAATATGTATTGGGTAGAATTCTTAGCGATACGAAAAATGACCCTAGGGCTTTACAGTTGTCAGATAAAAAGAGTATAGATTTTTCAAAACAATGCGCATTGAACAATGATTATTTTCAGAAAAGCATTATTGAAAAAGGGATCAATCAAGCGGAATTGAGCAATACGTTCCAGGGATATAATTTTAGCTTACAAAATAATATTTCTACAACCATATATTATCCATATGTTTTTTCTTCAGTAACTACATTTTGCCTATTTAAGAAGGATATAACTATTGAATACTGCGGACAAACCTGCATAAATAAATATATTTTATGCAAATTGCCTAAAAAAGAATTAAAAACACCCATGTTTATTCGCGGTAATTACGAATTTTATAAAAACAGCAATCTACCATCAGCAACAAATTTATCAAAATGGAACACTAACAGAATCGTATTTATGCCAAAATTAACTTATTAAAACCTTAAAATGAAAACAATAGAACTTTATAAAGCCCAAATTTTTCTTTCTAACAGGTGTAATTTAGCATGCGCCTATTGTTATTTTAAAGAGCAGAAACAGGTTTCACAAAAATTGAATTTTAATCAAATCAAGGATTTCATAATTTGGTTCATAAATTTTCCAGGAGAATATAAAGAAGTAGAACTAATAGGGGGAGAGCCTCTTTTAGAATTTGAATTGGCAAAAAGAACAATTGAATTTTTAAGACATGACCCTGTCGTAAGCCCCCGTAAAGTCTTTATTTCCGATATTACTACAAATGGCACTATTATCACTAATGAAATAATCTGTTTTTTAAAAAAAGAGAACCTGAAGTTAAATTTCAGTTTGGACGGAGATTTGAAATCCAACTTAAATCGAAAGTTTAAAGATAACACAGACTCGTTCTCTGTAGTTTGGAAAAACATATTTTTCTATAAAGAAAATTATACTGAACCAACGATATTTATGACTATCTCACCAAACAATGCTAAAGGTTTTTATAAAAACATACGATTTCTTATTGATAGTGGTTTTCAGAACATAAGCATTGCACCAGAAATGCTTTCAACTCAATGGCCTAAAGATACAATTAATGTTTTTCTTAAGGAATATCGAAAGTTCTTGAAATATTACTTATTGTTAAAAAAGCCCGCTGGCATTTCTATACCTTTTTCTAAACAACCAAAAATGGATGATAGAATTACTTCATTTTTTTGCCCCGATCACTTGGGAGACCAGGCAGTTCTCCATTTTGATGGCAATATTTACGGATGTCCTCTTGCCCCATGCTTTAAGGATCAATTCAAACAATTCTGCTTCTTGGGTGAAAATCCCAGAACAATAGATTGTAAAAAGTTTCAGCCAATGCGTGATTATAATCTCTTAAAAGAATTAGGATTAAAAACCAACTATAAACATACTTTTATAAACCAACTAGCAAGAATGATGTGTCTGTGCTTCAATAAAGATGGAAATTTGATACCTATTGATGACCTTAAGAATTTTATAAATCTTATATTGCAGATGCATCAGGAAGCTAGAAATATCGGAATATAAACCCTTTATATATAAATTTAAAACAAACTGATCATTGAGTTTAAAAGGTTTTCTATGAAGAAAAAGGAATACTGCGAAACTAAAAACCAGATTAAATTTGTCGGCATTCATCTTATTGTTGAGTTGTGGGAGGGGAGTGGCTTGACTTCTATTCCTAAAATAGAAAAAATAATGCAGGACTGTGTTAAGTCTTGCGGAGCAACCCTTCTTAAGATCGATCTTCATAAATTTTCTCCTTCCGGAGGAATAACAGGCGTTGCAATTCTCCAGGAATCACACATAAGTATTCATACCTGGCCGGAATACCGATATGCCGCTTTTGACATATTTCTCTGCGGGAATCTTGATCCTTTCCAGGCCGTTGCAGTACTAAAAAAAGGATTTAAAACCAATCACATTCAAATATCGGAATTTAAAAGAGGAGTCTTGCCAAATGCGTAATATGTGGATATATGAAAGCTTATACCCGGACATAAAAATTGGACTTACAGGACAACTTCTGTACAAAACAAAGACCCCTTTCCAAGATGTACGCATATATGATACGGACCGTTTTGGCAAGCTTCTTCTTATCGACGGTGCTATTCAGACAACGGAAAAAGACGAGTTCATATACCACGAGATGATAACTCATCCTGTTCTTCTAATGCATTCCAACCCGAAAAATATCCTGATCATAGGTGGTGGTGACGGAGGTGTATTGAGAGAGGTCTTGAAACACAATATTAAAAAGGTCACTCTAGTTGAAATAGATGAAGAGGTAATAAATCTTTCTAAGAAATTTTTCCCGACCTTAAGCAGAGGGGCTTTTAATGATCAGCGTGTAAATATAGTCATTCAGGATGGAGCAAGATTTATCCGTAAAACAAAAGAAACTTTTGATATCGTGATCATTGATTCACCTGACCCCGTGGGAGCGGCCAAGGCTTTATTTTCGAAAAATTTTTATATTGGAATATCTTCTGCCTTAAAGGAGAACGGGATCATGATACGCCAGACTGGCTCAACAATCGTACAAGATGGTGTCTTGAAAAAGAATTACAAGCTTTTAAAAGCAATTTTTCCCTATCTTGCTGTTGAAATTGCCGCTATACCTACATATATTGGAGGGTTCTTTAGTTTTACAATAGCTTCCAAAAGCATTAATCCTCATAAAGTTCAATATAAAACCGTGCTGAAAATGTTTGAAAATCTGGATCTCAAAACAAAGTTTTACAATCCCGAGATCCATTTCGCCAGTATGCAGCTTCCAAATTATGTAATAGAGGACTTACAGTGATTGCGAATAATTATGGATACGAATCAATCAAAGGTCTTTATGCTTTCGAACAAAAGGTCATAGATCCACGAAATAATTTTCAGGAACATGTAGATAAATTGAGCAAACTATGGAAGTAAAAAATAAAAAGCATTTATTCTTTAGAGCTGATGATATTGCAGAACTTAATGAAAATTTTGAAAAGCTCATTGATATTTTTATCGCTCATGAGGTTCCGATACATCTTGCAACAATACCTCAAAAGCTGACAAATGAGTGCATAGGCTACCTTACAAAAATAATTAAATCTTACGGAGATCTTATAGAGATCGGGCAGCATGGCTTTAGCCATGAGAATCATTCCAAATCAAAAGATAAGTTCGGCAAATATGAGTTCGGGAAAAACAGGACATATAAACAACAACTTGATGATATTGTTGCGGGAAACAGACTATTAAAAAAATATTTTAAAAGAAAAATAACTGTTTTTACCCCGCCTTGGCATGGATTTGATGAAAATACTCTTAGCATTCTTGAAAAAACAGGTTTTTCAGCGATATCCTTGGGCCGCAAGAAAGTTAAATTTGAAAGCCAGTATGATCTCAGATACATTCCTTTACGCATTGATTTCAATAAAAGAAATGATGACGGAAGCTGGGTCTCTGAGGATAACAAAGAAATCATAAAAAAAATATTTATTTCGAAGTGTTCAACGGCAGGAATATTATTACATCATAATGCATTTAATAATCCCGAAGAGTTTAGTCATCTGGATAAACTTTTGCGTTTTCTCAAGAAAGATAAATTTATAAATTTTATTTCTTTATCAGATTCTATCCTGCTTGATATTGACGAAAACAAGGTTTACCCAGAAATTTTGGCATATTATTTAAATTATCAATTTGTGCCAAAGCCGTTAACCCTAACTAGGAATTCGGCAAATCCAATATGCGGGAATTATAATTTTAATTTTCAGGATAATCCAAAGACCCTCAAAGAGAGTACAGCTAAAATAAGCGCGACTCTATACTCACAGTTTAAAAATGTCCTTCAAAGGCAATTGCCCGATAATGAAAGAGCCGTAGGGATTCTTCTTTCAGGGGGATTGGATTCCGCAGCTATACTTCATACATTAAGAGATATAACTGACCGAAAAATATATACACTAACAGGTGCTTATAGTAAAAATTCGCAAAATCTTGTCTATGCTGATAAATTAGCGAAAAGATATAACACAATTCACCAAAGTCTAATTATTCCTCCAGAGAGCTTAAAAGTAATGCCTGAACTCTATAGCAAAAACATACCTCAGCCGATAGGGGATAATGGTTTTCTTTCAACCTACCTTATGATCAGAAAATTAAAAGAAAGAACACAATATGTTTTTTCTGGTGACGGTGCCGATTGTTTATTTTGCGGATTACAGATGCACAAAAAAAACATTACTGAAGGAAAAAATATAACAGCTTATGAGCATTACCAATTTGGAGAGATCTTTTTAGATAAAGGTGCGCTGAATATGGTTTTTGGGGGTAATAATCATAATATTTGCCTGGAGACCCCTTTAAGACAGGTTGCTGATAAAATCATAACAAAAGACCCAATCAAAAGACAGGTTTTGCTTGATTTGGATTTTTTAGTAAAGAACAGGGTTGACTATATATTTTATGCCGCCAAGACCAATAATGTCGATGTTTTCTTGCCATATTTGGATAAAAAGCTCATTAATTTTGCGCTTAAAATCCCTGATGAAGACTTATTTAATGCTTCTTATCAACAGAAGCACTTATTGAGGCAAGCATTCAAAGAAAAGCTTCCTGTATGGGTTTTAAGTCGGAAAAAGGAAGGTTTTACTCCGCCATTTAAATTATGGTATTATAGTAACAAGGAATTCGTCGTTAAAACCCTTGTAAAGGCTAAAAATATTGGAA
This sequence comes from Omnitrophica WOR_2 bacterium RIFOXYA2_FULL_38_17, assembly GCA_001805965.1. GTDB lineage: Bacteria > Omnitrophota > Gorgyraeia > Zapsychrales > Zapsychraceae > Zapsychrus_A > Zapsychrus_A unditaenarius. The sequence continues at coordinate 31,865 of MHHG01000029.1, forward strand.
TATCATCAGATTACATAAAATATTTGGTTATTAATGTTAAGAATAGTAATAAGTATATTATTGGTATGAAAATTTGGTTATTGTTAAATTTAATCAGCTGGCACAATAGGCTTTCATATCCCAAAAAGACCCAATTATCCTAATATAATATTAAATATGACTTTAAATAAATCCACTAGAAACTCTAAAGCCAAAACAAATATTGCTTTTTTGCGGTTCAAACTTGACACATTGGGGGAAAACTTTATTTATGAAGAAGCAACTTGTTTTAAAAATTTTTCTCCTTTCGTTTTTTGCGGCCGCATAAAGAGGCTAGATAAAAAAATAGACCATTATTGTTGTGAAGAATTTATTAACCTACAATCGAAATGGCTTAATATCCCCCAATCTCAAAAAATTTTTTATCACAAAGTTATCCTGAAATATCTCAGAATCATATCCGAAAAAAACATCATGATTCTTCATGCCCAATTCCTTACTGATGCTTTCTTTTTCCATGATCTTATAAAAGAAAGTAAGCTTCCGTTGATTGTTACTTTGAGGGGATACGATCTGTTTCATCCTAAGGCACAACTTTTTTTGCAAAAATTAATGCCTTTTGTTTCTAAATTTATAGTTAAATCTGAGTCTATGAAAGACGTATTAGCTTCTTTCGGTTGTAATACTGATAAGGTCCAGGTTATTTACGGAGGAATCAATACTGATAGGATTATATTTAGGCCAAGGATTCCTGCAGAAAACAACATTAATATTCTTTCGGCAGGAAGGTTTGTTGATAAGAAAGGGTATGAAACAACAATAATCTTTTTCTCTAAATTATTAAGATCTTATCCAAATGCAAAGCTAACTTTAATAGGTGAGGGCGAACTAAAAAATTTTTTGTCAAAACTAATTAAGCGTTTAGAAATTAGCGATAATGTCATCATCAAAGACTTTATGCCTCATTTATCATTTATAAAAGAATTGTACAAATACAACCTTTGTGTTCTGCCTTCTAGAACTGCTAAAAAAGGCTACAAAGAAGGCATTCCTAATTTCTTAAAAGAAGCTATGGCATCTGGTATGCCGGTAATTTCAACTTTTCACTCGGGAATACCTGAATTGATAACCGATCATGAAACTGGTTATCTTGTGGCTGAAAATGATCATCAGGGCATATTCACTAAAGTAAAGTTTATTTTAGAGAACAAAGAAAAGGCTTTTCAGGCCTGTTTGAATGCCCGTTTTTTTGTTGAAAAATACTTTAATGTGAAGAAAACTGCGGCAAAGATCGAACGTATATATGATTATTTGTTAATGCCGGATTATGTTAGATCAGCAATTGATTTGAATGATGGAAAGAAGCCGACTGAATTCAGAGTGGATCTGCATTTACAGAAAGGCTGTAATTCAGAGTGCATTATGTGTGATAATTGGAAAAGTCACCCTTCGACATCATATTCCCGTAAAAATGTTTCTGAGGTCCTGGATCAGTTACAGACATTTGGAGTAGATCAGGTGCGCTTTCATGGGCAGGAGCCAACATTGATGAAAGATATATTTTCAATTATCAAAGAGGCAAAAGATAAAGGTTTTAGGGTAGGCCTGAAAACAAATGCATTGATATTCTCAGATGAAAAAAAAGTAAAAATGTTATCTGGCGTATTGGATGATTTATATCTGTCCATAGATTCTAGTGATGAAAATATTCATAACTCAATGCGGGGCAATGATCAATCGTTCTCAAGAAACATGCTTCTTATTAAAGCTTTGAGGAAAATAAGTACAAGCATGAAAATATACTTAAATTCTGTTATCACTAATGTGAACCATAAGCATCTTATAGGCTTATTAGATATTGCAGAATCCATGAAGATAGCTCGGGTTTCCTTTGTACACCTGAGCACAAATAACAAGGATAATATTAAGCGCCTTAAGCTTTCAAAGGATCAGCTCAAGGAATTTTATTTTAGAATTTGGCCGCAGATATTGAAAAAAAGCATAAGTTACAATATCCCTGTTTCTGTTGATCCTTATTTAACATCATTAATTGAACTACCTGTTGAACAGCAAATTAAAATCCTAAATAATGCTTCAACAGGATTTAACGAAGAAATTGATAATTTTTTTGAAGGTTTATACGGGAAGTATTTTTATGGTCAAAACAAATGTTATGGTGTTCTTGATCATGCAACAATTGACTGGGAAGGAAATGTATTCCCATGCTGTGCAATGCCGCGTAATCAAGAATTAGCGGTAGGTAACATACATAAGGATATCTTTGTGAATATTTGGAATAGTGATAAGTATGTTAAATATCGCGATGATATTATTAGGGGAGACTGCCGGTTTAAAGATTATTGCAGCCGCTCATTCAAAAAAACAGCTGAATATAATAATTATTTTGAAATTGAAAATAAAAACGCAGAGGAAATTGCCGCTGATTTTCAAGATCAATATATGGAGAAAAGCCGCACGAATAAATACAGTCTTGAGAAATTGATTTACTATTCATTCTGCAAATCAGAAGTTTATCATAATAAATTTCAAAATTTTATAACGCCAAACAAGAAATTAAACCTTTCACATCTTCCTTTCATAACCAAAGATGAATTAAAATTAGACTTCCCCGGGAAGAAAGTAGTCCCCAATTATTTTGATGATGAATACGGGATATATAGAACTTCTTCTTGCGGATCAGCAGCATTTCTTTATGCCAGGCCTTTAAGTTCTAATGCCTTTACCAGAATGTCCGAATCTTTCCGCCAAACCGGGAAATGGAAATCCGGTTGTCCTTGGCTAAAGCTGACCTCATTAAATTGTGTAGAGTCACAATATCCTCTTAATATTGCCCCACCTGTCAGATCTATTGAGAATGGCAGATCGAAGGTCACAGTTATCCCTGCAAGTAATGATTTTATTAATGAGTCAAGATCAAAAATTAAAGAAGTCTATTCTCTGATAAATGGATCTAATGCCCAGTTAATTCACGCGAATCCCAGTTATTTGAAGTTACTTCTTTATCGATTCAAACAAGAAAAAATGAAGTTAGATAATAATTATGTTATCCACTCAACTTATGAACTTTTATTGCCTTCAACAAAAAGTATTATTGAAAAATATTTGAATTGTAAAGTTTTTGATCAATATGGGTGTTCTGAGATCGGGCCAATAGCATTTAAATGTTCGCATGGCAAAAATCATATTTTTAGTGACACGGTGCATATAGAAGTCCTTCCAGACAATAAACTAAACCGTTCGGATGTCGGCAGGGTAATTGTCACACATTTAAAGAATTACGTCATGCCGTTTGTAAAATACTTTACCGGCGACTTTGCCTACTTCTTAGATAATAAGGACTGTGCCTGCGGCCTCAAGAGCCCTATTATGGGTGATATTGCAGGGCGTGATAATGAAATCATCTATCATAAAAACAAGGTTGTTTTTCCTCTTGAGCTTGATAGTATATTCTACAACTTTAATAATATATTAATGTACCAGGCAGTTTTTGAAAATGGACAGTTTTTTGTACAAATAGTCCCTGAAAGTAAAGAGAAACCAATCCCTGTTAAGAAAGTGATAAATACTTTCAAAACCTTTTTTGAAGACAATAGTCTTGAAGTTCACATAGAAACAGTAGCTTCCATATTGCCTAAAAGAAAAGGTAAATACTCTAGCGTTATTATTAAATAAAATGGATAAAACATTACCTCGATCTAGTATTAAAGAAAGCTTTTTAAGCGTTATTATACCTACTTTTAATGCCCAGAAACGCCTTCTTTTATTGCTCAAAAGCCTGGATAATCAATCAGTCAATAATTTTGAGGTCATAGTTGTTGATGATGGGAGTACTGATGGAACTGGTGAGACAATTGCGGGATTAATGAAAAGCTATGACTTTTCTCTAAGCTATTACTATCTTGATAACACCGATATTTTCGGAGCTGGTATTGCGCGGAATTACGGTGCTAAACATTCAAAAGGGAATATTCTTTTATTTCTTGATCAGGATTGCGTGGCAGAAAAAGACCTGATAAAAAAACATACTGATCATCATAGGACAAAAGAGATAGTCTTAGGATATTATGCTGGATATGGAAATGACTATGAATGTTATGACCTTTCAAAATTGAACGATTATGTTCAGAAAGGAAGAACTATTCCTGTTATTAAAGAGTTTAGGAATCAGCTATTTAATGATAAACCTAATAATGATGCCTGGAAATGTTTTGTTTCTGCTCATTTTTCTATCAAAAAAGAAACCTTTTTGAACTTTCTTTTTGACGAATCTTTCATAAAGTGGGGATGTGAGGATGTTGATTTGGGATATAGACTTTTTAAGGAAAAGCATCCAATACATTTCGTGAAAGAATGCATTGTCTATAATTCTTCTCCAGACCCAAAGCGCACAAAAGAAAAATTTATCAGTCAGTCAGAATCGCTTATTTGCATGTATAAAAAATATCAAACAGATGAATTGAGATCATATTGTTTTGAGCGATTCTATAATACACCATTAAAACACAGGGGTTCTCTGCAGTTAATTTTAAAAAATAATAAATTTGAGATCATTAAGTCACTAACAAAAATTATCATAGATAAAAACCGTCATTCTCTTATTAGGCTGGGGCCTGACCTTATGGATGTATCTAGCACGATAGAAAACATAACTTCTTTGATAAAATCTGTTCATTTTGATGTTGGCATTATAAAGAAACTAAAAAATTCCGTCCTTACAGATTTTATTAACATCTTTCACGGGTTAATCAGAACCCTTAGAGAAAATAATATCAATATAAACTTGGATGATATTCGAAAGCAGAGTTTTCTAATAGGGACCCAGATTGTTGGCCCAAAGTTGCTTGTCCTTGACTTTTATAACCTTTGCAATGTTCAGTGCCTTTTTTGCCCCACGTTCACTCCCCTTAAAAAGAAAAAGACCAGCTATGATCCTCCAGCGATTGATCTGCCGCTTGCACAGCAAATTCTGGATCAGGCCTATGCAATGGGCGTTGGAACAATACGTATTTCATCCGATGGAGAACCACTACACTCGCCAAAAGCACTGCCAATATTGGAATATATTGCCGATAAGGGTTTTAGCCTAGAATTGTTAACCAATGGAACAATGCTCAAAAAGGAGCATCTTGTACCCTTAAGTAAAATTTCTAATGTTAATATTCTTGTGAATTTCTCGGCTGCAAAAAAATCCACATACCAGAGCATTTATGCGGGTGATCCTGATAATTATGATCTTGTTGTAAAATCTTTATCTAAGCTTATTCGGCTTAAGAAAACGAAGATTAATAAGTCCTTTATTATTACTACAACTTACATAATAACGAAGTTAAATTATCATGAGATCTCAGATTACATACTAATTGTTAAGAATCTCGGCATAGACCATGTCTATTTTAAGTTTGCACTTCCTTATGAGGAAGGTTCGGGAATTCTAGTCAGCTCTAAAGAGATCCCACAAGTAAAAAACGAGTTGATTAATGCAGAATCACAAGCCATTAAGTGTTCTCTTGGGACAAATATTAATAATTTATTGCGTGATATTGATAATAAGAGATATAAAATAACTAAAGATACCCGGGGATTTGACCCATATCAACCAAGCAAACATTGTTATAACGGATGGTTCTTTGGAAGAATTAACTCATCCGGAGATTATTATATTTGTTGCAGAGAAACCGTCCCTGTAGATAATGTTAAGAATGTTTCTTTTAGAAATATTTTCTTCTCAAACAGGATGAATGAACTTTTAGCAGAAGGGGCTGCGGGAATCGATCCAGAAAAGGACATGTGGAGTAAATGCAATTTCTGTTACCATTTAAAAACAAACAATGACACTAGAAAATGGCTTGACAATAAATGAAAATACTAATTCATGCGATAAATGGAGTTGGACTTGGTCATGTTGTTAGGACCAGCCGGATAGCAGCAACTCTTAAAACACTCCGTCCTGACGTAGAAATTGTTTTCGCGACTAATACGAAATACACTGGGATTCTCAAGAATAATTATAAAACATATACCCTTAAAAAAGACACTCGGGCTGTTGTTGAGAATGAATGCTCATATGAAGAATACAATCAATACAACACAATGGCTCTAAAGAAGATTATTTCTCACGAACTTCCCGATGTTGTACTTTTTGACTGTGAGTTTAGCTCTGATCTTTTACATTTTTGCAAAATAAACCTTATTAAAACAATCTATATTTTGAGAAATTCTAAGCCAGAACGATTTTCAAATATTAAACATTTTTTCAGTTTTTTTGATGCAATTATTATTCCGCACGATCAAGAAGAAGTTCTTTCTGATCAGCGGGAATTTTTGATCCGTTATTCGGCAAATTTTGTAGGACCGATCTTCGACACTTATGTTCCTTCAGAAAGCATTCCGCGCGAGAATATTTTGATCACACTTGGATCGGGTGCAGGAACCCCTCAAAATGAACCTCTATTTTCTGCTGTAGATTTATTTTTAAATTCTTTACGGAAGAATAACTTCTTGATCGATAACTTTAGTATTGTTGTGGATGTTATAACAGGCCCTTTCTATGAAGGGCAATGCGACTTAAGCGGCTGTAGATTAACCACTACTACGGAAAGCTTATCAAAAGACCTATATAAAGCAAAGATCGTTATTTCTGGGGCAGGTTATAATACAATAAATGAGATCATCAGTTCAAAAACACCAGCTGTTCTGGTCCCGCTACCCAGAGGATGGGATGACCAATTTCACAGAGCAGAGGTTCTTGAAAAACTAGGCTGCGTGAAAATTGTTAAAACAGAAATTATGGATCCCGTTAAGGATATCCTAAATAATTGGCAAAGTTACCATGAGAGTTTCCCTTGCATTAAAAGCGGCAATATTAAAGCAGCACAAATACTTTCAGATGTTTTAAATTCAAAGATAAGTAAAGGTTGATCGGTCCATATATGAGCGTACCAAATAAAATAAGATTAGAAGCATGTAATATGTGCCAGTTAAAGTGCCCATTATGTGACACTCCAAAGCGCAAAGAACATCCCAGCGTTTTAGGCTATGGATACCTCAAATTTGAGAAATTTAAAGAATTAATAGAAAAGAATCCCTCTATTAAACAAATAGATATATCCTGGTTAGGTGAGATATTTTTAAGCCCAGATCTTAAAGAAATAATAAGGTATTCATTCTCAAAAGGAATAATACTCACTGCAAACGGAGGCGTTAATTTTAATAATATTTCACAGGATTTATTAAAGGATCTTGTAAAATATCGGTTTTTTTCCATCACTGTAGCTATTGATGGAACCACTCAAAAAACTTATGCCAAATATCGTCAACGAGGTAGTCTGAAGAAGGTCTTAAGCAATATTATGTTGCTTAATAAGTTCAAAAAACAGTACCGGTCTGATTTTCCTTTTTTACAATGGCAGTATATTGTTTTTGGGCATAACGAACATGAGATTTCCACAGCAAGGGATATTGCAAAAAAATTAAACATGAGCTTTTCAACAAAAATGTCTTGGGATACAGGATATTCTCCTGTAAGAAACAGAGAATTGGTCCTGAATGCAACTGGAGAGAACAGCGTCTCAAGAGAGGAATACGCTTCTAAGCATGGGAAGGATTATCAGGATGATATCTGTAGACAGTTATGGGAACAGCCCCAGATAAACTGGGATGGGAATTTGTTCGGATGCTGCAAGAACCAATATATGAGTTTTGGTAATGTTTTTGAACAAGGATTAGAAGCAGTTCTCAATAGTGAAAAATATAATTATATGAAAGAGATGGTCCTTCTGAGAAAGCCTCCCAGAGCTGACATTATTTGTACAAAATGTATAGTATTTCATAATAGACAAATAAATGAAATGAAGAAAATTGTTCTTTATTATCATCATTTTGGAGGTTATGGGCATGGTATGCGGATTTATTCTATATGCAAAGCATTGAAATCAATTGGAAAATATAAAATATTGGTGATAAATAGCGGAGTGCCTCAGCCCGAATTAAATATTAAATATTATGCTAAAGTTTATAATCTTCCACCTGTGAAAGCAGCTGATTCACTGTTCTCAGGTTTAAGCTCTGGCTTAGATATTGAAAAAACATTTCAAAGAAGAAAATTGATTCTAAACATGATTATGTCTAAATTTAAGCCTAATCTTGCAATTATAGAACATTTTCCTTTTGGCAGATTGAGCCTTAAAAATGAAATTATCGAATTTATACATCAGTTGAAACAGAAAGATTGTAGAATTTATAGTTCTGTAAGGGATTTAATATTGTCCAAAGGTGCTAAAGAATATTTCGATCAATTCAATGGGATATTCATTCATGAAGACCCTGAGTTTGGTTATTCTGACGAAGCGCCTAAAAACAGCTTTTTCACAGGAAGAGTGCATCCATATGATTTAATAACACCTCCAAAGGAAAACAATTTAAAACGAAAGCTTGATCCTAAATCAAAGAAATTAATCATTGCGTCTATTGGCGGTGGGCTAGATGGACATGAGTTGCTGACTAAGCTGATTAATGTGAAAATTAAGCTTGATAAAAAATGTCCATCTCTTTTAATGATCTTTACCGGAAACACATTTCCTGATGATAAATATCTTGAACTGGAAAATAATCTTCCTGCAGATTGTAAGCTTATTAGATTTGATTCAAATTTGATGGATTATGTTCATACAGCTGATTTATTTATAAGCATGGCAGGCTATAATTCCTTGAACTCTCATTTGCTTACAGATACACCTTCAATGCTATTCCCAAGATTAAGCGACCAAGAACAATCAATAAGGGCGGAGCTTTTTGGTTTTAAATGTTATAATTATGCGACTATTTCTGAAGAGGAGCTATTGAAGGAAATTAACTCTAAATTATCTATTGCTCCGGAGGTAAAGAAACTTGCAAATTTGAATGGTGCCCAGACAACAGCGAGATTTATTACAAAAGCTTTAAGTTTAAAAAGTGTCAAAATAAGAATCACAACAAAATGCGATTTGAATTGTTCAATGTGCAGCTGGAGAAAAAAGGACGAACAATTAGATAAAAACAAAATTTATACTTTGCTTGATGATATTTCTATGCTTTCAGTAAAAAGCGTAAATTTTACGGGTGGTGAGCCAACAACGCATTCTAACATTGAAGATATTGTTAAATATGCCAAAGCTAAAGGCTTACAGGTATCTTTATCAACAAATGGTTTCAATCAAAGTATGTTGACCAAAATCATTCCGTATTTAGATTTTGCAGATATTTCAATTGATTCTTACCAAGCGGATCTAAATGATAATATTAGGGGAAAGAAAGGCGCTTTTTACGCGACAATAGATTCTGTTCGTTTTCTTGCCAAGAATAAAATAAAACCACATATAAATGTTACTGTTCGTCCTGATAATTATAAAGGTCTTCACAAGATCATTAAAATCTTTAATGGTCAAATATCGTCTATATCCTTTACTCTTGTGGATACAAATATTAACAAGATGAAAAATCTTGATTTTACTTATGATGAATTGAAAATGTTCTACTTTGATGAAGTTGTTGAGATTCTAAAAATGTCAGTCATGTGCATAGTTCCAATAAGAATCACGCCTTTTTTTGGTCATCTGGATGAATTGAACAGTTTTGATATATTGTTTGAAATTCTTCATAACAAACAAGAATACTTGGGACGCTTTCATGAAATTTTCAGGTTAACAGAAAAAGATTGTCATATAGCAAAAGAAAGATTACGTATAAATGCTAATGGTGATGTTCGGCCCTGTTGTTATCTTGATGATGAGGACATTCCTTTAGGCAACATAAACAATAACTCCCTTAAAGAGATTGTTACAAATAATAAATATTTTTATGAGACTTTACAGGCTAAAGCAGGAATTGGGTTATGCTCAGCTTGTAAGAAAGGCTATACTAGGTACGAGAAATTATGCTTATCAAAAGTATAAGCTGTGTTATAACAGACGCGTGCAATCTCCAATGTCAACATTGCGATATATGGCAAAGTCCTGCCAAAATGATAAGCACACAAATTATTGAAAAGTTGCTATCGGACCCTGTCATAAAAGATAGTTACCACCATTACGGAAAAGAGCTTGATATTTCTTTAGGTGGGGGGGAACCGTTTGTGCATCCTAGTTTGCAGAAAATCGTTACACAAATTGAGAATGAATACCCTGGCTCACTCAAAACAATCACGACAAATGGAACCCTTACAAGAAAAATCCTTAATTTTCTCAAGAATAATCCTGAATTAGAATTTAAATTAAACATTAGCGTTGATGGGATCAATGAAACGCACGATAAAATCAGGGGGGTACAAGGATCCTTTGACAAAACAATAAAAACGATACGCATTCTTAAGCATTCTTTCCCTAAGCAAAGAATAGAGATGAAAATGACAATCATGCGTGATAATTATCCTGAAATTCTTGATGTTTACAGGCTCTCACAAAGATTAGGTTGTTCTTTTTCTTCCAAACCGGTTGAGCAGATGACATATTATACAAATCGAAATTCTAAAATATCTACATCCTTTAAAAAAGATGAGCTTCATTCCATTAAAAAACAGTTGTTTTTCATTGCCGAAGAAATGCTACAAAATAATAACCATAAAATGGCCCGATTCATAAAAGATATACCTTTCCATCTTGCCGGTGAGAAAAGGCATTTTTCATGTTCTGTCTTGTGGGAACACATAACAATCATGTCTAATGGTGATATCTTTTTTTGCATAAAAGAAAAATTAGCAGGTAATATCTTAAATAATTCTTTATCAACAATAGAAACAAAACCGAAAGACTTCAAATGCACTTCATGCATGCTTATGTGCGGATCTTTTAAAGATTATGATGATAACCCGGCCAAAAAAGAGAACTTTCAAAACAATGAAATATGATTTTATTGACAATTTTTCACAAAGCAGGCTTCTGGAGTTATGTCCAAAACTTCCATCAACAAATGTCCCAATATGCGGGAATAAAGCCTTAATTCTGGATTATGGTCTATATAAATATGATCTTTCAGAAATTTCTCAAAAGATGAAAAGCGAAACTGTCTCTGATATTGTAATAAGAATCTCTTTGCCTAAAGAAGCCCATTCCAAAGAGAAGATGAAAGAAATATTCCATTCAATTTACTATCATACTTTTAAGCTCAAGAAAGAAAATACTTTCTTAAAACTGCATATTATAGAAGGAAAGAATTTCTCTTGGATAACAAATGCCCTGCCTGTGAACCTGGTCATAGAGCCTACCAATGCATGTAATTTGAATTGCATTGGTTGTAGAGAAGTCTATGGCACTGATAAGCAGGGTTTTATGAAATTTGAAGATTTTAAGCGCGTATTATTACAGTTTAAAGATATAGATAATTTGACTTTGTTCTGCAGAGGAGACCCCTTATTGCATCCAGATATTAATGAATTTATAAACTTTGCAAAAGAAGCTGGATGCAAGACTGTGAATACTTCAACAAACTTCAACATAGAAAACGATTCACTTATTAAAAAGATAGCAGCATCAAAGCTGGATTCTTTGGTCGTAGGTCTTGACGGCGCTTCGTCTGAAACTTATCCATCTTTTCGCAAAGGTGGCAACTTTAAGCTTGTTGTTTCCAATATTGTAAAGCTTAAAAAATTAAATCCTAATTGTAAACTGATTATCCAGTTTATGCCTAACAAGTTCAATGAACATGAAATTCATAAAATAAAAGCGTTATCCAAGAAACTGGGTGCTGATTTCCTGAGATTCAGGATTTTAAACTCCTTTAATAATGATTTTCTCCCAAAGAATCCTTTATATCGCTGGGAACAATTGTGCAAAGATCCATCAGAGATCGATGCTCTTATTTCAAAGAAAAGAAAATTTGTTTGCACAGAAGCACTGAATTCCTTACATATCCTTTGGAATGGAGATATTTATCCCTGTTGTACTTTGATGGGGAACTATAATCCCATTTCAAGTTATAATAGAGACCTTTTTCCAAAAAAATTTCCCTATAATATTTTCACTTCATCTGCAGAGGAAATCTGGATGGATGAAGATTATTTTAATTTGCGGCAATCTTTTCTCAAGGACTCACCAGTAAAACTGTGCTCATTATGCAATCTGGAAAGTAAAAGAAAACCGCCAGGTCATACTATAAGGCTAAATTAAGCTACAGTGTGTATCCTTATTTTTCTATCAAAATATAATATTAATCTTTTAGGAGCCTACAAATGGCAAGAATCTTTGGACATTATAATTTAAAAAACAATCGCAGCTCATTCCTTCCGAAAATGACTGAAACCTTTAAGACTGAAAACACACTTATTGATTACATTAATTTTAATAATGACTCTCTAACCCTTATTTATGAAGCATTAGAAAATGCTAGATCAAAATATTTATATTATATTGACGATACAAAACAGCTCGCATGTTTTATCACAGGGAATATCAATGCATATGAAGATTCAACTTTAAAAGTTTTAACACAAGAAAATATCGTAAAGTTTATACTCGGCAAATACTTGAAATCTGGATTAGAATTTATTAAACATTTACGAGGTTATTTCAATATTATCATCATTGATAAAAAGCAGGTATTTTTAATAAATGACCAACTTGGCCTTTCTCCAATGTATATCTATCAAACCGAAGAGGGTATTTTCTTCTGCAATGAACCAGAACCCATCATTTGGTTAAACATAGCCAATAATATAGATTATAATTCCATAGCTGAATTCATTGTTTATGGATTTGTTATTAACGGTAAAACTTTTATCAAAAATCTATATAATCAGCCACCTGGGTCCATTTTGCATTTTGATGACAATAAAATGCGGTCAGAAACATATTTTGACTTTATGCCAATGGATGTTTCCGGAATGTCAGAGAAGAAAAAATTCCAATTGGTAAAAGACGTATTCTTAGAATCTGTTCAAATACGAATCAATAAGAACACTGAAGATACTTTTCTTGATTTAACTGGTGGATGGGATACACGTTTCATATTAGCAAACATGCTTCACTTAAACAAAAAGCCAATACTTTATACAAAGCTTGAAATAAATGAGGATTTGGAAATAGCCAAAATGCTCGCTAAGGAAAAGAGACTTAAGCATATTATCCAAGACTTTCCATCTAATTTAGAAACTAACCCTCGTTTATTCCTAGATCTAAATTACCAAAAAAAGGTTGTTTATAATTTTTACATTCAAAATAAAAAAGCTTTTCATGATTGTTTTGAGCATATAACAAGTTCCCACTTCTACTTCTTACCAAAATTCTCTGGATTATATGGGGGAGAGCTCCTTGGAAATACTCCTGACTGGTTTGATAAACGTATAAAGCTTAATTTAGCCATTAGCGGCAAAAAGTTGCTCTCTCATAAACTTTTTAGAAAAGCAATAAAAAATAAAACTTTTAACGAACTTTTAGATCATATTGACAAATCGGCAAGCCCGGTCTATTTATTTTTAACTCATATAGGAAGGACATATTTAAACGTTCACTATACAGCTGGTTGGGAACGCCCTACAGCTTTTTTTGCAGATAATACTATGATACCTTTCACTGACTTAAAATTCATAAGCTTGCTTTGTTCGTTTGACTATAATAAATATATACATCGTCATAAGCTATACGAAATACTATATAAAGCATACTATCCAGAATATCTTGAATTCCCCTGGACAAACACTCCTTTAAGAAGAAAGAACGAACTAAAAAATGTCCCCACAGGCAGAATTAATAGTGAATCATTTTCTTATACAACTTTTCTGGATAAAAGATTCATTTCTTTCTTAAACCAAAGCAACCTTACTAAAGATGCAAATACCGCTAAAATTCGCGCAAAAGAATTATTTTTCTTATTTAACTGGTTTAATATATATAAATCAGTACTAAAACCTTCAGATGTAGATTTTTGTGTAGGAGATTCACTAAATTAATGCTGAGCTTAATGATCGAATTGACAAACCGCTGCACGCTAAGATGTCCTACTTGTTTCTCGCATCAGGATGATCGAGCAAAAGCAGACATGTCTTTTCAAGAATTTAAGAATATTATCGATGACAACCATTCTCTTATCGAATCCCTAAGCCTGTATAATTACGGTGAGCCTTTATTAAATGAAAATATGCCTGAGATGATCGCTTACGCGAAAAAAAAGGACATTCGTTTTATCAAAGTGTCTACCAATGGAATGCATTTAACAGCTACAAAATCAAAAGATATTATAAATTCAGGCTTGGATTATTTGAGCATTTCATTAGATGGTGCCACAAAAGAAACATATGAAATTTTTCGCATAGGAGGCCAATTTAAGCTGGTGGTTTCTAATATACGCAATCTGGTGAAAATAAGGAACGCATTAAGAAGACCCTTAACAATTGAGATCCAGTTTATCATTATGCGGCACAATGAGCATGAGGTTGCCGCCATTGAAGAGCTAGCTAGATACTTACAAGTGGACCGATTAAGGCTGAAAACTGTCCTGATAAAAAAAGATAAATGGAAGGAATTACTGCCGTTAGATGCAAAATATAGCCGGTATTCTCAAGATATGAGCAGCACTCAATGTCTCAAGCCATTGAAAGAATTAGTTATCAATTGTGACGGCACAATTATTCCTTGTTGTTATATCGTGCAAAAAGATATTGACAGGTTTAATATGGGAAATATTTTTGATCAGCCATTGAAAGACATTCTGGCTTCAGAAAAATATAGATCATTTATTAAAAAGTGTACAAAGCAAAAAATTGACCTTGAATCATGCAAAGATTGCAATGAGGGGAATCACTCTTTGGATTATAAAATAATAGAGTTAGCACATGAGCAATAAGATCCAACACATTAATATTGCCGTAACAAACAGATGCAACCTAACATGCAAGCAATGCAGTATCTGGCAGGAAAATCCCAAGGAAGACCTTTCCTTGAAAAACATCGAAAGTGTACTACGATCACAAGCATTGGATGAGAATGCTAGTATTGCGTTAACCGGAGGCGAACCTTTTTTGCATAGCGATCTTATCAATATTGTGGGATCGATTTTAGAGCAAAAACCGTCTTCATTAAAAATCATATCCACAAATGGCACTTTAAAGAATGAGATGATGAGTTTATTCAACAAACATGGAAATTTATTTTCAGATTTTTCATTACACATAAGCATTGACGGCATCACCAAACATGATGAACAAAGAGGTTCTTCGCTTAAAACTATCACTAATAACATAATTTTAATTAAAGAGATGTTCCCCGAAATCAACATTAAACTGAAATTTACTATAACTAAGATTAATTATACAGATATTGTATCCACATATGAATATGCGAAATCACATAATTTGGGGTTCAAAATTAAGCTTGTCGAGAATGCAAAGAATTATACGAACAAATTTTCTGATCAAAATATGATCAACTTTACTATAAAAGAGAAGAAGTTGATCGCCAAGGATTTATTGTTTGTTTATAATGATTTAAAAAGGTCGAACAAAAAAGATGCTGTTTTCATTCATGAGGTAATTAAATTTTTATTAGAAAAGAATGATCCTGCGTTTTGTAGGACCCCTTTTAATCGTATTTTTATTATGCCAGATGGAAAAGTTTATTCCTGTATTCACTTTAACTGCATAGGGAATATAAAAGATAAAAGCCTGGAGGAAATCTGGCATTCCAAAAGTGCTGAATCGATCAGGTCCAAGATTAAAGAGCATGGGTGCAAGAACTGTGTTGCTTATCATGGTTTTACATTATGAGCTATGTCATACCTGGCAATAAAACAATTAATTAACCTAAAAGCATATGAAACGCATTGATCTAAAAACCGGATTTTTATGTAACAATGATTGCCGTTTTTGTGTCCAAGCTCATAAAAAGCAATTTGGCAATAAAAGCACTGATCAGCTTAAGGAGTATTTATCCCAAGCCGCGCAGGATAGATATCAGACCGTTGTCTTTACTGGCGGAGAACCAACGATAAGACCCGATATTATTGAACTTGTCAAACACGCAAAAAGTTCAGGATTTAATGTGATACAAGTGCAAAGCAATGGGCGGCGTTTTGCAAATATTGATTTTTGTAAAGAAATGATCTCTGCGGGTGTTAATCAGTTTAATCCTGCACTTCATGGTCATAACTCAAAAATCCATGATTATCTGACCCAGACAGAAGGAGCGTTTAATCAGACAGTCAAAGGAATTATAAATTTAAAAATTTTAAATCAAAAAGTCATTACAAATAGCGTTATCACTCAGACTAATTACCGTCATTTACCTCAACTAGCACTGCTGCTGGTAAAATTAAAAGTTGATCAAATACAGTTTGCATTTGTGCATGCAGTGGGGAATGCTTGGAAGAATTTTGACACTGTTGTACCCAGAAAGTTGCTGGTTGCCCCTTATGTAAAAAAAGCTTTAAACATTTCCATAAACTCTGGAGTTGTCGCAATGACAGAAGCGATTCCTTATTGTTTTATGGCAGGCTATGAAGATTTTGTGGCCGAAGAAAGAATTCCTGACACAAAAATTTTTGATCTGGATACTGTTATTGAAAATTTCACTGAAACAAGAAGGTCCGACTGTAAAATAAAAGCGGATAAATGTCATGCATGTAAATTTTTTGAAAAATGTGAAGGGCCATGGAAGGAATATCCTGAGCATTTCGGCTGGGGAGAGTTTCGTCCCGTTAATTAGTTATAGGATATAACATGATTGAATATTTTTTTTCTCATTATTTTCATTATGGTTTTTATTTTTTGTTGGGATGGTTTTCTCTACTGCTTTATCGAACAGGTTTGTTTTCCGAAATAGGCACAACCTTAAGAGAGAACAAGCTGTTTTTCATTTTACTTACAGGGGTTTTTATCATTATTCCTCTTCAAAATTCGCCGTTCAATCCTTTAGTTCATTTTGATGAGCATAACTACATTTTAAGCGCTCAGAATATTATTGAAAATGGAGCACATTCGATCTGTGCAGTTGACATTGATGGCCAATGTCAAAAATTTAATATTGCGCCTCACGGGCTGGGAGTTGGCTCCATTTATGCATTATTATATGATTATCGCTTTGATATCTTTTACAAAAAGGTCGCAATTCTTAATTTGTTCTTATATTTGCTAAATGCAGTTTTCATGTTTATCATTTCCAACCGATTATATTCAAATAAAACTGTTTCCATGGCATCATCAATTTTAATTCTTTTAATGCCTTTTAATATAATTTATGCAACCACAGCCATGCCTGCAACAATCTCAAATACATTATTTTTGATATCGATATATTGCTTCCTACAGTTAACAAAATTCCGCAAAAATGAAAATATATCGACAAGTATTTTAAATAATGTCTTTGGATTATCGCTCTTTTGCGCTTTAGCAATTCTTTCAACAATACGCCTTGAGTATTGTGCTTTACTTCAAGCCTTTTTACTAACAATACTTTGTTCAGATGAATTTCTTTTTAGATGGGACAGCTCTGAGCAAAATAAAATATTGGATCTTTCCAAAAAGAAATTTTTGCAGACCTTTCAATACACTGCAATATTACTCATTGTGGCAACAATTTATTGTTATGCCGATTTTTACAATAATATGAAGGCACATTCAGTTGAGATCGGCAAGTTTAGCCCTTATTATTTACATTGGGGCTATGTCATTCATTATTTTAAAAACATTGGCTTTTGGCTTTTAAGTATAATTTTTATTACTTACCTTATAAGACTAATAATTAAAGTTATTAAAGAAGGTAAGTTTAAAGAAGAGCTTTTCAGGGTGATCTTGTTTAGTGTGTTTTTTTCTTTTTTAACATTGTACTCTTTTTATAATTTTCAGGATTGTTATCGATTTATAATCCCAATAACATCTATTTATGTACTTTTCTCTTTAGGAGGGTTGTTCTTTGTATTATTTGCTCTGATCAAGGATGAGCAGCGAGCATTGAATGTAATGCTTTTATGTGTAATTGGGATTGGTATATTATTTGTCAGTGATGGGATAAAATGGAAAGAACAAATTATTATAAAAGAGACTAATAATCGTAAATTTTTAAACCTGATACAGGAAGATAATTTAGATAAGCTTACCGAACAATATGACGGGGAAGTGTTTTATTTTTTTCGGGCGCCTTATTTAGGGCAGGTAACACGCATACATAATTACTTAGATGATCTATCATTGTCGGTTGAAAATCTCAAAGCAGGAGCCAATCTTTTTTATCTTGAAAGCCCTTTCGAACGGATAAACTCATCACCTTTTAATAATCCGGAAGAATTTAATGTATATAAAGAAGGTGAACTGTATGGTTATGGGATTTATCGAATAGAGTTGCGTATTGAATAAAAAGGAACAAGTTGTCCATGCGAATAATTCACGTTTCAACAATAAAAAAGCACCCAGGCTTCTACCAAGCTGTATCAATACAGTCACGAAAGCATGACGTCATTTTTATAGTATTGAATCCCTGTAACGACTCTCAATATAAAGTAACAACCAGTTATAAAGAAAATGGCATAATGTATCTGCATTTGGACGTCAGCAACGATTTTGATTTCTCTTTTGATTCTAAACTTGAGTTAGCATTTACAAGGATCTTGAAAGAATTCAATCCTGACATCATTCATTTGCAGGTTTTTTATAGCGTCAATGCCCTTTCGATATTACGGGCTTGTTCCGGAGCTTCTGCAAAGAAGGCTATTACTCTTCATATCCATTCTCTATTCTGTTTATCCGGAACATGTTATGACAAAGGAAAGGTATGTCCTTTGAACTCTATGGAGGAGTGTTCTTGCGAGAGCTGTAAATCTGCCGCCACAAAGGAGAGCTTGACTTTGGTTAACTATAACCAACTCCGTAAAGAACGATTAGAAGAAATTATTTCCTTGGTAGACACTATTATCTGCTGCTCTAACTGGCAAAGAGATACCATTCAACGCCTTATCGGCAATAAAGAAAAAACCGTTGTACTTTATCACGGAGTTGAGTGGCCGCCAAAAGATGAATTTAAATCAGAAGTCACTCGTTCTGAGATCGAAAAGGTTGGCATGAACTGGGCCAATTTCGTTAACATAATTGTTAAAAATACCTGGGGCAAAAAAATTAATACTGAAACAATTCGTTTTATAGAAAATTCCAACATAGATGAAGATGAGATTAATCAGGCTTTAGGCGGAGATTTAAATAAATTATTGTCAATTTTGAAGCAGCCTATCAAAGAAGTGCCAAAAGAAACTTTGTTGCCTTCCTTCGGCTATCTTGGGACACTTTGGGAATTGAAGGGCCTAGATGTTCTCCTTGATGCCATTAAACACTTACAGAATCTGAATTTCCAAGTAGTTATGGGAATACTGTTTGACCCAGACAATCCGAAAGATATAGCTGAAATAGAAAAGCTGAAAACGCATATTCCACAAATAAAGATCATCCCTAATCTTGCCAGGGATGACTTTTATGAAAAACTATTTAGCCAGATAGATTATTTGATCATTCCTTCTGTTTGGGAAGAAACAGGACCAATGACTTTATTTGAAGCATTTTATTATAAAACGCCTGTTATCATTTCTAACCGCCCTAGTATGGTAGAGAAAACAAAGAAAGGCATTAATTCATTAATATTTGATAATGCACAAACATTGGCCCGTATTATGAAAAGAATAATTGAGACACGCGACCCGTTAGGCGTAAAGACACGGGCGAATTTCCCTGTTAAAACTTCTAAAGAGTATGCTGACATTCTGGAAAGTATTTACTTGGGAAAACCTATGCCCAACGACTGCAGCACGTTCACTCTGAATATTGGCGCTCTATGTAACAGTGACTGCATTTTTTGTGTCAGAGGTGTTAATGATGCTATAAATAACGTTGATTTTGAGATTCTTAAGGCCATGCTTGAAAAATTCAGCTGTCAGTTTACCAGTCTTAAGATAACAGGGGGTGAACCTACTCTTCGCAAAGACCTGGCGTTAATTCTGCAAACAGCAGATCAGTTAGGTTATAAAAACATTATGATTGAAACCAACGGAAGGATGTTCCATCATGAAAAGCTAGCAAAATTAATAGTGTCTTATGGCACAAAGATCGTGACGCATCTAGAAAGTTACAAAGCTTTTGTTCACGATCAAGTCAACCGTAAAAAAGGAAGCTTTTTTCAAGTAGTGTCTGGAATTAGAAATGTACTAAAACATAATGGAGACCTTGATGTAAAGATCATGATAGGAAAATATAATTATCGCGATCTGTTGATGATGTCTAAATTTATTGCAAAGTTAGGGGTTAGGCGAATAATCTTTGTTTTTATTGATCCAGGAGGATTTGCCGATGTGAATTTTAACAATATTGTTCCTCGATATTCCGATGTCCGTCCTTATCTGAAAAACGCACTATCATGGCTTATGCAAAATAAAAGTATAAAAGTCATACTAGAAAATTTTCCATTCTGTTGCCTTGAGCCTGAATTTTATGAGTTCGAGACCCAACGGCTAGAAAAAGAACCCGTCAAAACTCTCAGTTATTCGCCTATTGTTAAAAAGGAAAAGATGTATGCCCCGACTATTGAAAGGCTTAAAAGGAAAGAAAAGTCTTCAGATTGCCGTTTTTGCAAACTTGATGATGTTTGTGAAGGGGTTTATACAAGATACGTTACAGAATATGGCTGGCAAGACTTCCATCCGATAAATCCTTAGATTGAAAGTCTAGATTTATTATGACCCTTAATAAGTCGTTTTTTAAAGTATTAGTTGACAAATACGTAGTTTGATGTAAATTAACAATATAACTGGCTATTTAATAAAACATATATATCCGAAGGAGCTATTAATGGTAATTACTGTTGAAATTCAAGATACACCAAATCCAAATACGTTTAAATTTGTCTTAAATAAAACCTTAGTTAAATATGAATCAGTATCATTTAGAAATGCTGAGGAAGCAAGCAATAACCCACTTTCAAGGGCAATTTTTGAAGTGGCACAAAGCATAAGGGAAGTCTTTATCACAGAGAACTACATAACAGTTACTCATGATGGCAGCGAGAACTGCGAAGGATTAAAG
This sequence comes from Omnitrophica WOR_2 bacterium RIFOXYA2_FULL_38_17, assembly GCA_001805965.1. Classification (GTDB taxonomy): domain Bacteria; phylum Omnitrophota; class Gorgyraeia; order Zapsychrales; family Zapsychraceae; genus Zapsychrus_A; species Zapsychrus_A unditaenarius. The sequence continues at coordinate 52,881 of MHHG01000029.1, forward strand.
AACATCATCCGTTCTAAAATTTTAGAAAATATCAATTTTTATATTCCTATTGAAGAGCAAAACGAGACCGCTGGCGATATTAATGAGGCTGATAATATTCCATATCAAGAACCTACAAAAGAACAATTTAACGAGGCAGAAGGAACCTATTCTCAAGAAGAGCTAACAGCTTCCGGTGAATATAATGCTGAGATTGATCAAGAAAGCGGATCTTTAGACACTCTATCACCAGTTGTAAAAGCTGAAGAATTTATAAATGAAGCCCCGACACCAACAGGCTATGATGCAGAAGAATA
>MHHG01000030.1 GCA_001805965.1 Omnitrophica WOR_2 bacterium RIFOXYA2_FULL_38_17
CGTTACGGGTCAAACAGATGATTTTGCAGTAGGAGGAACAACATCGGCAGCAGACTTATTCTTTGATCAGAGCTTAGGTGACCTTTATATAAATACAGGAAGCCTGTCTATAAATTCGGATAATGAAAAACTTTATTTTGGTGCAAGCAATGATGCATCGATCTACCACGACGGCACTAACACGGCATTTATTAATGCAACGGGAAATACTTATATAACAGCGGCAGGCGGTAACATTATTTTTGACAATGAAAACCTAATTACTACAGGCATGGGAACATTCGGCTCAACTTATAAGGCGATCTTAGGAAATGATGCTGGATCGATCGCAGGAGATTTTAGTGGAGCGGTATCCATAGATACGACTGTTAACGAAGATTATGGTTTATCTATTAGTCAATCCGCTAATTATCCTGGTGTTTATGTTACAGATGGTACTTTTACTGCTGTATTAGTAGATCAGCAGGGCCTAGCAGTTGACGTAGGAGCAGGATATTTTTCTGATGGTGTCAATACAGTCACTTTATCAGACGGAAGTTATGCTGTTAATGCTGCAGGCGATTCGCTTTTTACAGGCAACCTTCTCATCGCAACAGGTAGTGTAACGATAGACAGCAATTCACAAAAGCTGTATTTAGGCGCATCGGATGACGCTTCTCTTTATTATGACGGCTCAAACTTGAATTTTGCAGCGACCGGAAGCATAGATTTTACTGATGAAAATTTGATCACAGTTGGAAGTATCTCTTTAGGCAATGATAATTCAACGCTTTATTTTGGCAAGTCTCAGGATGCTTCGATATATTATGATGGCTCGGATCTGGACCTTGTCGCAACAGGGACAATTAATTTTACAGATGAGAATTTGATCACGGATGGAAATATCTCTATCGATGCCGATGATTCAAAATTGTATTTAGGAGAGAATCAGGAAGCTTCTATTTATTATGATTCAACGGAAAATGACCTGGTTATCAAAACGCAGGAGAGCGGCTCTGGCGACCTGATAATTTTAGATGGAAATGTTGGTATCGGGACTCCATCTCCAAATGAAAGGCTCGAAGTCAATAATACTATAGTTTATTCAAATGAATATAGTGCAGGAGCTGCTAATCCATATACTGTAGATTGGGGTAACGGTAATAAACAGGTTATTACGCTTGATAATGATAACTCTACAGTCAATTTTACAAATCCTGCAGCAGGGGTTGCCAATTTCTTGCTAAGAATAATACAAGATGGAACCGGCGGGCGTAATGTTACGACATGGGATGCCGATATCAAATGGCCTGGCGGTTCTCCACCAGCTTTATCCAGCGGAATGGCTGACGTAGACATTGTATCCTGTTACTACAACGGCACAAACTATTACTGCACTCCAAGCTTTGATTTTCAATAATAGGGTACGGAGTCCCCTATTATTGGCAAGTAAATTGACAATTAGATTGACAATTGAATAGCCAAATGTTATTCTTTATTTGATCATTATTGATGAAATTTGGAGGGATAAATGATAGACATAAAGCAAGATACAATATTAGTAGGTGTATCTGAATTGCGAAAAGGTATTGATAAGATACTCGAAAAGGCACGTAAAGGCTTGGTAATAATAGAGAAGCGTCACAAGCCCCAGGCAGTCATAATGTCTTCGGAAGAATTTGATCATATGCAGGAGGTTGTAGATATTGCAGAAGATATTGTTTTGGGAACTATAGCAAAAATGCGCTTGGAAGGTAGCAAAGATGACGATTATATAGCCATTGAAGAACTTCTAAAATAGTATGTGGAAAATACGGATACATAAACTAGTCGTTGAAGAAGATCTCAAGAAAATCCCTCAAAAAGATAGATCGAAAATTATCAAGACTATCTATAAAAAACTCAGTTTTTCACCCAAAGATTGTGGTTTACCCTTAAAATATCAACTTAAAGGATTTTGGAAACTAAGAATTTCTGATTATCGTGTTGTGTATCGTATTGAAGACAAGGAAATCCTTGTTTTGGTCTTGAAAATTGGTATGCGTCGTGATGAAAAAGTCTACAAGGAAATGATCTCCCGAATTAAAAAAATTTAAAGGAACAAGGGAAAGGAACCTGCCCCCTTGTTCTTGCAATTTTGTAATTTTTCATCCAATCCTTTCAATTCTCCCGTCTAACAAAAATCTATCAAAATAAGCACTAAAATAATTCAAAAATCACTTGAGTTAGCCCTTAATTAGTAATAAAACTATTACAATTTATATATTGTTATTGCTATCTAAAAAGTCATGCAAAAAGAGCGTTTTTAAACTTTATTCACGGTTGTAACTTAAAGAATCCAAATGATTTTCATTCCAAATAATATTTTTCACGAACAAAAAATTAAATTGAAAAAAAGTTAATAATTTTTCTAAACATTCTTATTTTTTATTAATAAATTTATGCATAATTCTAAAAATATTAATATTATTTAATAAAATAAAGTAAAATTGAAAAACATATCGTCACAATTAATAATAAGAATATTAATTCTGTTCTTTTTTTCCACTCTCATATTTGTATCTCCTTATGCTAGTGCAGACAAAAAGAATGTGTTATTCAAGAAAGATTCCGAATTTGGAAAAGTAATTGTTTCAAAAGGCGATAGTGGATATCCAGAACTTTATATTGAAGAGATCTTGCAATGTTCTCCCTCATACCCCTTGACGCAGAAGAATATTTCAATAATCCTAAATAAAATCCCAAAAGGCAGTGACGTTTTGGATGTCGGATTGGGGTGTGGTTATTCTGCTCATTCCATTTTAAAAAATGAAAATGTTTCCCAGTTAAAAACTATAGATATCAATTCGGTTCTTAAAGAAACATTGGGCTATTTTAAAAATGATTCTTTACTTACTGATCCAAGATCTCAAATTATTATTGATGATGTTCAACATTTTTTGGCAGAGGATAAAAGCCAATACGATTTCATAAATATCGATCTCAATATTCCAATCCTTGATACGGTTTCTTCATTTTATTCCATTGAGTATTTTCAAATCCTTAAGAAGAGGCTCAAACAACGAGGGATCATCCGATTATGGGCAATTGGAGGTAACTATGAGTATGTAAAAGCATTTTATAAGACATTAAATCATGTTTTCGACAATGTTATCTTGAAATCTAAAATTTATGACGAATATATATATAATGTAGAATTTATCATTGCGGAGCAGGTTGTCGTTGAACAATCAGAAGAGGAAAAAGCATTGCAGAAAAGTATCGATGATGATAAGGATTTTGAAATGAGTACCCTAGACAATCAGATTATAGGAGAGATCTGGTATAGATGGGCTCAGCAAAGATATCCTGAATCTTATCCATTAGACCTTCCAACGCCAAAAAAAGGAGAGCCTTTCATTGAAAATGGGTATCTTTTTCCTCTGGATGTACATCCCGGAGATACAATGCAAGTGGGAGTTTCTGTAAAAGATGAGGTAGGTATTTCGTCCATAAAAGCAACATTTCCTCATGAAAAAGGTGTGGATGTTGTAGATCTGGAATTGATTCAAGGTGATGGATTTGATGGAAAATGGAAGGGGCAATGGCTTGTTCATGACACGATTGAAAAAGAATATGTGACGGAGATTACTGTTGAGAATTTAGAAGGCAGAAAGGTTGTTGAAAAGAAAAAATGGACGGATCCCCCTCCGGTTGCAATTCCTTGTACTACAATTAGTTCAAATTCTGCTACTTATAGTGCTAATGTCGGAGAAAGTGTTGAAGTTATCTGTGCATCTGATGGGACCCAATGTACGATTGCTGCGGAAGATGAAACATCAGGGGGTTATGCGACAATTCCGGCTGATGATACTGATATAGATTGTAATGGGGATACATGTTCAGGAGCAATGATAAGCTTAACTAGAAATATAGTTTGCGTTAGTTCAGGGGAATATAATATTCGATGTCATGGGACAGGAGATCTTGATTACTATGATTATGCAACTTTAATATGTAATGATCCACCAGCTGTTTTTGAAGATTCAGCAGCAGGGGATTGGAGCTCTGGTGTTACCTGGGGTAATGCAGGAAGTACTGAGGGGGTTGATTATCCTGGTCAGGGAGATATTGTTACTATTGATGTAGGTACAGTTACTTTAACGGCAGAAGCGTCAATCGGGGATATTACAATATCCGGAGGCCAGCTCAGTTTTGGTTCAAATACCCTTAATGTCGATGGTAACTGGACATATTCAAGCGGTACGGTTGATTTTTCAACCGGTTCAGTTAACTTTAATGCTGCATCAGGGACAAAGACAATTACATCCGGTGGGCAAACATTTTATAATCTGACAATTGATGATGCCGGAGGTTCTGCTACATATCAACCTTCCGATAACATGGATATCAATGGGAACTTTGTTCTTGTTGATGGTATCTTTGACCTTTCAGCAAACAACCCTGATATAAAAGTTGCAGGAGATTTTACGCTTACAGGTGGGACATTGACCAAGGGCGCTGGTACCATCAATTTCGATGGAGATCTAACCTACACAGATGCTATCGGTTCTACCAATATAGGAAATCTTGTTATCGGCGGTTCACCAGAAGTCACAGATATGGCAACAGACCTTGTTGCAGACACGCTTACCGTTAACTACAGCGATACATTAAATACACACGGTTATGACCTTGATATTGGAGGAATAATTGATATTAATGGTACTTTTGATGCGACAGATGATGTTGAGGGTGATGGTACTACTATTAATTTTGAAGGCGATTGGGATGCAACGGGTGGCAATTTTATTGCTGAAATGTCCAGTGTTACTTTGGATGGCTCTGCTGCTGACCAGAATATAACGACAAGCGGCTATACATTCTATGACCTGGTAATAAATAATACAGCAACTTCAGGAAGTGATGATGTTAATCTTTTGGACAATATTAATGTTGATAATGGAATAGCAATCATAGATGGCGATCTAAACGGCGGATCTTATGATATCAATGTAGGCGGTTCCTGGAATATGTATTCAGCTGGTACTTTTACTGCAGGAACAAGTTCCGTAGAATTTGATGACTCATCGAAGATCTCAGTTATTTATGGATCAACCGCGTTCAACAATCTTCTAATCCGAACACCCAGCAAACGTGTGGATTTTGAGGTTGGGACTACCAACACAGTATCAAATGCATTCACAGTTGACGGCCAGGCTTCGGCGACCTTGGTTGACCTTAATTCTACAACACCCGGAACTCAATGGACGATCAATACTCCTGTTGCCAATGCAAGCGTGCAATTTGCCGATGTTATTGACTCCGAATCTGCAATTGCTTCAATAGTTGCTTCATATTCGCTAAATAATGGAAATAATGAAAACTGGACTTTTCTAAATAATTTTAATGATGATGCTGGTGGTGGTAATTGGAATGCCGGTGCTACTTGGGGAAATGTTGGCAATGTTGAACGAATAGATTATCCAGGGGCAGGTGATGTTGTCACTATTGATGCTGGAACGGTAACGCTTACCGCAGATGCTTCAGTAGGAGATATTACGATAGATGGAGGCGAGCTTGATTTGGATTCTTTTACTCTCAATGTAGATGGTAATTGGACATTTACCAGCGGAGTGCTTAGTTATACTACGGGATCGATCAATTTTAATGCTCCATCAGGAACAAAGACGATCACCTCAGGTAACCAGACATTTTACAATGTTACGATCAACAGTGCCGCTTCAGGCGCGATATATCAGCCTGTAGATAATATGGATATCAATGGCGATTTTGTCCTTGTTAACGGTACTCTAGACCTAAATACGAATGATGTGGATGTTAAGGTTGCGGGTGATTTTACGCTTACAGGCGGAACATTTACCAAAGGTGCGGGAACCATCAACTTTGATGGTGACCTTACCTATAGAGATGCTGTCGGTTCTGTGAATATCGGTAATCTTGTTATCGGTGGTTCACCTGAAACAACAGATCTTGCAAGCGACCTAGTTGCAGACACCCTGACTATCAATTACAGCGATCAATTAAACACAAATGGTTATGACCTTGATATCGCAGGGATCATTGATATCAACGGTACGCTTGATGCGACAGATGATGTTGAGGGAGACGGAACGACGATTGCAGGTGGTGGCGATTGGGATGCTACGGGTGGAAATTTTATTGCTGAAATGTCCAGCGTTACTTTGGATGGTTCAGCTGCTGACCAGAATATTACGACGAATAGCTATACTTTTTATGATCTGGTAATAAACAATACAGCAGTTTCAGGTAGTGATGATGTTAATATTTTGGATGATCTTAATGTTGATAATGGAATAACAGTCATAGATGGAGATCTTAATGGTGGATCTTATGATATCAGTGTAGGTGGTTCCTGGAATATGTATTCGGCAGGTACTTTTACGGCTGGAACAAGTTCGGTAGAGTTCGATGATTCGTCAAAGACAGCAGTTGTTACCGGTTCAACCGCTTTCAATAATTTACTTATCCGAACTGCTAGCAAGCGCGTGGATTTTGAGGTTGGGACGACAACAACTGTTTCAAATGCCTTTACTGTAGATGGGCAAAGTACGGCAACTTTAGTAGATCTTAATTCTACAACACCCGGAACTCAATGGACTATTAATACTCCTGTTTCTAATGCAAGTGTGCAATATGCTGATGTTATTGACTCTGAATCTTCTATTGCTTCGATCATTGCTTCAAATTCATTGAACAATGGGAACAATGACAATTGGACATTCCTGAATATCTTTAATGATGCTGTGGCAGGAGATTGGAATGTCGGTGCAACTTGGGGTAATGCGGGAAGTGTTGAAGGGCTTGATTATCCGGGGTCTGGGGATGTTACGACTATTGACGGTATTGTAGTTACTCTAACAGCTGATCAATCTGTTGGAGATATTACGATAGGTGGATCAGGAAGGCTTAGCTTAAGCTCGTATACTCTTAATGCCGATGGGAACTGGACGCTTTCAAGTGGAGGGGTCCTTACTGCTGGATCAGGTTCGGTGCTTTTTAATGCATCATCAGGTACCAAAACAATTGCTTCTAATGCTCAGACTTTCAATAATTTTACGATCAATGCGACAAATGTAATATATCAACCGGTGGATACTTTGGATATTAATGGTGGTTTTACTCTTGTTGATGGTACATTTGACCTTGCAACGAATGACCCGGTCATGCATGTTGCAACTACGTTTATTCTCTCAGGTGGAACATTTACTAAAGGTGACGGGACTGTTAATTTTGACGGAGATCTGACTTTTAATGATGCCATTGGTTCGGTTGATATTGGTAATCTCGTAATTGGCGGTTCACCTGAAATAACAGACTTAGCATCAGATTTAACTGCAAGCACTTTGACGATCAACTACAGCGATCAACTAAATACACACGGTTATGACCTTGATATTGCAGGAATTATTGATATCAACGGAACGCTTGATGCGACGGATGATGTTGAGGGAGACAGGACTACTATCGCAGCCGGCGGTTCATGGGATATGACCGGCGGAACTTTTACGATCGATGATTCAACGGTCACTTTTGATTCTGCAGTAACAGGCAACACAATTACTTCTGATGGACAATCTTTCTATGATCTTGTGTTCAATGATGGCGGTGGGGATAGTGGAGGCTGGACGCTTACTGACGCTCTTATTACATCAAATAGCATGACAGTAACAGCTTCTGATTCAACTGATGGTGTTAACTTAGATGGTTTTGATCTTACGGTTGGTACAAATTTTACGATTGCAACTGCGGGTGAAGTTACGGCATCAAATTCAACGATTAATGTTAGTGGTAATTGGGATTCCTCGGGTGGAGCTTTTACAGGAGGAAGTTCTACGGTTTATTTTACCAATGATGCGACTATTAAATCTAATACAACGTTAGCAATAAATGGGGCTTTTTACAATGTTACTATTAATGACAATGTTGATATAACATTGCTAAATACAATGTATATAGATGAAGGTGTTATGACTATGGGTAATAATACATCAATTGCTGATCAATCTATATCTTTATGGTCTGGTAATGCTGGGCCGACACCATTTTCATTGCAAGCAACTTCAGATTTAACAGAATTAAGCATAATAAATATATGGAGCAGTTACCAGAACGGCGTTACTCTACCAGCGTCTCAATTTTATCCTTCAGTATCATTGAAAGAGGAGACAGAGGGTACGTTGACGTATATTGGCGGGGATGTGAAAATTAATGGGAGTTTTTTTATTAGTGAAAATGGTTCAGATGGAAGCTTTTCTTTGGATCTAAATGGTAATGATCTTGAAGTTACAAGTAATTTAAGTATTGGAAATGGGGGAACTAATATAGGAGTGCTTAGAAATGATAGTGCCTCAACTTCTATTGTAACAGTTGGGACAGTCTTGATTTACGGTTCCGATCATGGATTTGAAAATGAAATTAATGCGACAGACATAAATTTTAATGTAAGTGGTAACTGGACAAATTCAGGAATTTTTACTCCAAGCACTTCATCAGTCACATTTGACAGCACCTCTGGTGATCAGAATATCACTTCCGGTGGAATGACTTTCTATGATCTGGTCATTAACAATACAGATGGCGCTGGGGCAACGGATGATATTGTTTTGGTTGATGCCTTAAATGTGGATAATGACCTAACAATTACAGATGGTGATCTTCAGCCTAGTGGTAATAAGGTTAATGTTGCCGGTAAATGGATCATGAATGATCTAGGAACATTCACATCAGGAACAGGTACGGTTGAATTTGATGATGCGGCTAAGGTTACTACTGTTTATGGTGGCACGACATTCTATGATCTATTGATAGATACTCCAAGCAAGCAGGTTGACTGGCAGGCAGGTACAACAAACACAGTATCAAATGCATTTACAGTCGATGGACAGGCAAGCGGCACTCTTGTTGACCTAAGTTCTACAACTCCGGATGTTCAATGGACGATAAATACACCAACTGCTAATGCAAGCGTGCGATATGCAGATCTTCAGGATTCCGAGTCTACAAATGCTTCGATTACTGCAGTTTTTTCACTTAATAACGGGAACAATGACAACTGGATATTTAGCAGTTTGTTTAATGACGCGGCAACTGGAAGGTGGGATAGAGGCGCGCAATGGGGTAATCCTGGTAATCAGGAAGGTGTTGATTATCCCGGGGCTAATGATGTTGCTGTTATTGACGGGAACACTATTACTTTATTACTTAATCAATCAGTTGGCAATATCACAATATCTGGTGGACAGCTGAGTTTTGGTTCATACACTCTCAATGTTAATGGTGACTGGACATTTACAAGTGGTGTTGTCAACGCTGGAACAGGGTCTGTTAATTTCAATGCAACATCAGGGACTAAGACTATTACCTCCGGAGGCCAAGCATTTAATAATTTTACTATTAATGACGCCGGGGGTACAGCAACATATCAACCGGTAGATGATATGGATATTAATGGTAACTTTGTACTTGTTGACGGCATCTTGGATCTTGATACCAATGATGTTGATGTCAAAGTTGCAGGTAATTTTACATTGACGGGTGGAACTTATACTAAAGGTGCAGGAACGCTTAATTTTGACGGTAACCTTACATATACTGATGGGATCGGTTCAACAAACATCGGTAATCTTGTCATCGGAGGCTCACCGGAGATAACAGACCTTGCCAGCGACCTGATTGCTGACACGCTAACTATTAATTACAGCGATACATTAAGGACTAACGGTTATGACCTTGATATCGGCGGGATCATTGATATCAACGGTACGCTTGATGTGACGGATGATGTAGAAGGCGACAGGACTACTATCGCTGCCGGCGGTTCATGGGATATGACGGGCGGAACATTTACGATCGATGATTCAACAGTGACCTTTGATTCTGCAGTAACAGGAAACACGATCACTTCGGATGGTAAATCTTTCTATGACCTTGTATTCAATGATGGCGGTGGCGACAGCGGAGGCTGGTCATTATCCGATGCGCTTATTACGTCCAATAGTATTACTGTTACTGCTTCTGATTCAGTAGATGGTGTTAACTTGAATGACCAGTTTGTTTCTGTTGGCGGGGATTTTGTGATCGCTTCTGCAGGTGAAGTTACTTCTGGAAATTCATCTGTTACTGTTGAAGGTAGTTGGGATTCGGTTCAAGGGACCTGGAATAAAGGGACAGGTACTGTTGTTTTAAGCGGAACAGGACAGTTGAAACAATATGATACAGATGCTTGGGATCATGGATTTAATAATTTAACTTGTGCGACAGATGGAAATACAACAACCTTATTATCAAATAATTTATGGGTTGAATATTTGACCCTTGGCAATGGTGTCTTAACAGATGGGGGAGGATCAAATAGAGTTTATGTCACTGGAGTCGGCGATGTTTTCTTCGATGGTGGGGCTACTTTGATTCTGGATAGGTTCACATATCGTCCTAATAACGATACTATTAATATTTCTGACCGTGACTATACAGGTGTTAGTAATCTGCATTTTAGTGGTGTTAGTGGTGTAGGTGGAGCAAATTACTTTGAAATGCAGGGTGACATTACTGCTGAAAATATCGTAGTATATTCAACTAACACTGTAGGCCAAGATAGGCCATCAATAGTTAACACGAACAATTATAATATAATAGCTACTGGGATGACGTTAGGCCAGACGAGTGATATATATTTTGGGCAAATAAATGCTGGAGCTTCAATTATTGATTTGAATGGGGATCTAGTGATTTATGATTCAGATTCAACAGGAACAAATTCTTTAACAATGACTACAGGAAGTATTTCTATTTCTGGAAACTGGACGAATAATGATACATTTACTCCGGGGACTTCATCAGTTACATTTGACAGCACATCAGGTGATCAAAATCTAACTTCAGGTGGAATGACATTTTATAATTTAGTAATAAATAATACGGATGGTGCAGGTGAAACGGATGATATTGTTCTTCAAGATGCCCTTAATGTTGACAATGACCTTATTATTTTAGACGGTGACCTTCAGGGTGATCAGGATGCTATTAATGTAGGTGGCGTATGGAATATGTATGATGCTGGGACCTTTACTGCTGGTGTAGGTACTGTTGAATTTGATGATGCTTCCAAAGTATCTACGGTTTATGGCGGTAACACTTTCTACAATTTATTGATCGAAACCGCAAGCAAGCGGGTGGATTTTGAGGCAGGGACAACTAATACTGTTTCAAATGCCTTTACTGTCGATGGCCAGGCATTGGGGACTTTGGTGGATCTTAATTCCACATCACCCGGTACACAATGGACGATAAATACTCCTACTGCGAATGCTTTTATTAATTACGCAAATGTTCAGGATTCAGTTTCTGCAAATGCTACTCTTCAGGCATTGAATTCAGTTGATAGCTTGAATAATATTTACTGGTTCTTCGGTATGATCAGCGGGTTTAATGATGCCTCCGATGGAAACTGGAATGCTTGTGCTACCTGGAATAAATGCCCGGGAACAGCAATAGGTGTTAATTATCCGGGATCAGTGGATCAGGTTACTGTTGATTCTCACTCAGTTACAATGACCTCAGATTCTTATGCTAAAAGTATTGCAATTAATAATGATAACGAAACAACTGATGTAGATCTGACAGATGGCGCATATTATCTTAATCTTTATGGGGATATCAGTATTGAAAATGTGGCTGGCCTTATTACTTCTACAGGTACGTGGAAACAAGCGGCAAATGGTAATATTTCAAACCCTAATAGCACTAACGACATTTTTACATATCAGGTTTTAGATGGTTTTACTGCAACAGCTACAGGAAGTTTTTATGCTGATGAAGATCTGATATTAGGTGATTCTTCTGCTCTTGCTCTTGGTGGAAATGATTTCCGCTTAAGCCCATCAGCAAATGATTTTATTACAATTGGTACAGGCAGTTCGATCTCATCTGGAAGATTTCAAGTTTATCCCACGGGGGATCTAAGCCAAGGTGTATTAACTATCCCTACTGTTTCAATGATATTGCTAAGCGTTAATGATGCATCTGTTACATTAACAGGGAATTGGTCTATTGATGATCTGCGGCTTTATGGCTTAGCAAGCAGTGATACTGAATCAGAAGCTATGCTATTGAATACCAGTACATACAATTTGACAATAGCCGGTTATTTAAATTTGGGTGATGATGCAGGGGCAGGTTATTATGGAAAGATTGATTTTGGTTCAGGAACTCACACGATCGGTGAATATATAGATGTGGATGGGACAACAAATACCTGGGGATTTATTGATCTTGATAATTCTCAAGTTTCAGTTGCGGGTAATGTTGACCTTTATCGTTCAACTGTTACACAGGGATTGGGAACAGTAACCTTTAATGCTGCGGATACAAATAATACGATCAATTCATGGACACAGACATTTAATGATGTCGTTTTCAATAATGCAGCAGGCGGGTGGACTTTAACAGGCGGCATGATGGTCGCTGATGATTTTACAGTAACTAATACCGCAGCTGCTGGTGTTGTCTTGGATGGCTATGAACTTACAGTCGGAGGGGATTTTACATTAACCGGAGGTTCTCTGATCGCTAACCGCTCAACGCTAGTTGTTAAAGGCAATTGGAGTTCAGCAGGGGGTACTTTTGAACCGGGCATTTCTACAGTAATATTTAACGGAACAGACGCTGATAACACTATTACAACAAATGCAGAGACGTTCAGCAGCTTTATGATAAATGATGGGTTGATAGCTTATTGGGAATTGGAGGAAACGAGCAGCCCTTCTTTGGATTCAAGCGGTAATGGGATAAAGGGAACATGGCAATCTAATGCAGCAGCCAGCACCGATACGCCTGATGTGAATTTTGTATCAGCCAGATCAATAACACTGGATGCCGGAAATGATGATTATATCTTGCTAGATGATACTTCAAAATTTGATGTTGCTTCTGGCAGAGGGTTGACTATATCAGCTTGGGTTAAAACAGGTGATGAATCTGGATGTGTTGTGTCTTTAAGGAATACTTCTAACGAAAATACAGTTTTAGATTTTTGCATTGGTTACAATGGATCTACAACTAATGATGGGCATGTAATTCCTTTAATGCGTTATGATAATGCTACTGGCCTAGTACAGGAGGGGGCTTCAGCCAGAGTAGATGATAATGTTTGGCATCATGTCTCGGTTATTGTTGATCAACCTAATAATGAGATGGCAACATATGTTGATGGTGTAAAGTATACTACGGCACAGGCGACAGATGGCTCTTTTACGTTCTCATCTGATCTATCTATTGGAGCTGAAAAGTATTGGATTGATGGTGCTGCTCAAACAGTGGATCAGCGGTATTTAAATGGTCTTATTGATGATGTCCGCATTTACAACCGTGCATTGACTGCTGCTGAAGTAGCCTATTTAGCCCAAGGCGATCAGCCACAAACTGGCACTGGAAAATATACCATTCAGGATGCGCTTAATATTGATGGTGACCTTGTTCTTGCAACTGGTACATTGGATGTTAACGGGCAGGATATTAATGTTCAGGACAGCTGGCTGAATTATGGCGGTATTCTTGAAGAAGAAACTCAAAGTGTTACATTTGACGGCGGTACATCAGGTCATGTAATTCAATCAGGCAGTCAGACATTTTATAATTTATACGTTAATGGGACTTCAGGTGGATGGACTTTGTATGATGATCTTGAAGTAACGAATACTTTTAATATCACAGACGGGACGCTTACACATTCAACAGACCTGCCAATTACTGAAATAAAAGCAAATACAGTTATAAATGGCGGAACATTCACAGGTGTTGCAAGTTCTGTTGCAAATGTCGGTAACTTAACTTTTTCAAGCGGCCAGCTCACCACGCCTTCTAAATTTTTAACTATCACAGAAAATTTTAGCCACTCAGGCGGAACACTAACAGCATCAAGCGGGACAATTCTTTTTAGTTCTGACGACACATCAAATACAATAGATCAAAACGGCCAGGCCTTTAACAATGTGATAATCGGGGATGGTTTGGTCGGTTATTGGAAACTGGATGAGACGGCAGAGGATAATTGTTCCGGTGGTGAAGATTCATGTGATTCATCAGGATTTGGTAATCATGGAACATTTGGTGGTGATCCAGTAATAAGCACAACCTTACCTCGTCCATTTAGATTTGATAATCAAAGAAGCGTTGATTTTGATGGTGTTGGAGATTATGTTGATATTTCTGATTCGCAATTTGATGTAACAGGGCATATCTCAGTTGCGGCATGGGCATATATTAGGACATATCCTGAAACAGATACGATAGTTTCAAAAGCTGAGTCATCAGGATATGCTTTAGAAATAGGTGATGATGGCTTTTTCCAATTTGCTGTGCATGATGGTACTGGTTATATTGTTGCTGATGGAAATAGCGTTATTAATACATCGCAATGGTATCACCTTGTTGGAGTTTGGGATGGCTCAAATGTAAAGTTATATCAAAATGGGATTTTGCAAACAGATGCACCGGCAATGACTGGAAGTATTAGTACAAATGATTACGCACTTTCAATCGGTTCAAATCCTGGAGCTTCAAGAAGTGGTTTTCTTAATGGTATTGTTGATGATGTTCGCCTTTACAACCGTGCGCTTTCAGAGGACGAAATAAAGGCTTTGGCTCAGGCGGAAGTTCATGGAGATAACGATAATACTTACACATTATCAGATACACTAGATGCCGACGGTGATATTATTTTAAGCAAAGGCACTTTTATTACTGGCGGACAGGATATTAATGTCGGGGGAAGTTGGACTAATTATGATGCGACTTATACAGGGTCGACCTCTTCAGTTACTTTTGACAGTACATCCGGTGATCAGAATATAAGGTCTAACAGCCAGACATTCTACAATATCGTTCTAAATAATACAGATGCATCAAGTTCAACTGATGACATTATTTTACAGGATGCTTTGGATGTCGATAAAGATATTGCAATTTTAGACGGTGATCTTCAGGGTGGAAGTTATACGTTAAATGTCGCCGGGCTTTGGACTATGGCTACTGCAGGGACTTTTACTGCAGGAACTTCAACAGTCGAATTCGATGATGCGAACAAGGTTACGATAGTTACAGGAAGCACAGCATTTTATGACCTATTGATAAACACAGCAAGTAAACGAGTTGATTTTCAGGCGGGAACTACAACAACAGTTTCAAATGCACTTACGATTGATGGTCAAGCGGCAGGAACGATGGTCGATCTTAATTCTACAAGTCCTGGGACACAATGGACTATAAACACTCCTACAACAACAGAAAATGTTAATTTTGCTAACATTCAGGATTCCGTATCAGCAAATGCTACCTTGGAGGCTTTAAATTCAACAGATAGTTTGAATAATATTTTCTGGTTCTTTGGTTTGATAGGTGGTTTTGATGATGCTGCTGATGGCGATTGGAACGCATGTGCGACGTGGAATAAATGTCCGGGAACAGAAATAGGTATTGATTATCCGGGCATGGCAGATCAGGTTACAATAGATTCTCACTCAGTTACAATGACTTCAAATTCAAACGCAAAGAGTATTCTTATTAATGATAATAATGAAACTACGGATGTTGACCTTACAGATGGTGCATATGATCTTAATATTTACGGGAATATAGATATTGAAGATACTATTGGACTTATTACCTC
>MHHG01000031.1 GCA_001805965.1 Omnitrophica WOR_2 bacterium RIFOXYA2_FULL_38_17
AACACCGTCAAGAACTAAAGCTGGCGTCATCATGACCCCATACTCTGTTATTTTATCCATATCTTCAACCTTAACCAATTCAGCAACGATCCCCTTCTGGTCAACGGCCTTTTGCACATTATTTAATAACTGTTTACATTTGGGGCAGCCCATACCCAATACTTCAATTTTCATTGTTCCCTCCGTTCATCTTTTTTATCGCTGATACTTTTATACTTAATACCGAATCCTGTGCGCTCTCAAGGTTCTCAAACATGGCATCAACAGGATAACTAGATTGGCTTATTATTTGCACATCCGAGAATCCAGCATTTTCAATAAACCCCAAATATTCGCTTTTTTTTATAGCTCCGGCAATACAGCCGACATAAGCTTCAACAGACTTTTGAATATCTTCAGGAAGTTCCTTATCAAGGACCAGATCAGAGACCATAAGCCTGCCACCATTCCTTAATACCCTGAAAGCTTCATTAAATACAGCTTCCTTATCTGGTGACAGATTTATAACACAGTTTGAAATAATAACATCAATAGAACAGTCCTCAACCGGAAGCCTCTCAATTTCGCCAAGCCGAAATTCAACATTTGAGTAATTCCCTTTTTGCACATTAGTACGTGCTCGTTTGACCATTTCGGGAGTCATGTCAACTCCAATAACCCTGCCAGTTTTCCCGACCTTCTTTGAAGCAAGAAAAGAGTCAAATCCCGCACCACTGCCTAGATCCAAAACAACATCCCCTTCTTTTAAGGATGCAATAGCAACAGGATTCCCACAGCCAAGACCCAGATTAGCGCCATCAGGAACAGCATTGATCTCATCATCGCCATACCCCACGGTCTTACTTATATCACTAGCTGAGACATTGCCCCCACAGCACGAACCAGAAGAACAGCAAGAAGTTTTCTGCGTTGCTACTTTTGCATATCCCTGCTTCACGATCTTCTTTATATATTCTGACGTTCTTTTCATTTTCATCACTCCTTACTTTGCTATTGCCCCAAATAAGATCCCACTTATTGTCGCCATCACGACAACCAGGCTAACATAAACAACTGTCTTCTTGGTCCCAATGATCCCACGAATAACAAGCATATTCGGTAGACTCAGCGCTGGGCCTGCAAGTAATAATGCAAGTGCCGGACCTTTTCCCATTCCTGCGCCAATTAGACCTTGTAATATAGGGACTTCTGTCAGCGTTGCAAAATACATAAATGCCCCGACGATCGATGCAAATAAGTTGGAAAATAAAGAATTCCCACCAACAGCTTTTGCAATGATCCACGAAGGGATAAGGCCTTCTTGGCCAGGGCGTCCAAATAGCAATCCTGAAACCAGTACACCCATTAAAAGTAACGGCATGATCTGTTTTGCAAAAGTCCATGAACTTTGAGCCCATTCAGAGATCTCATTCCTTTTAAACCATTTAAAAAGCATGATGCAGATCACAAACAGAGATCCAATTGCCAAATACCATTTAGCAGCAAATATCGAAGCCCACAAACCTGTCTCGCCCTCTACTGGTCTTGCCCAATTAGCAAATATCAAGAATCCGACCATCGTAAAGAAATACAAACCATTTTGCCACAAAGCCCTCGGCTCAGCCATTTCACCAGCAAACAATTCGCCTTCAGCTTTTCTTGCCCGTTCCTCCTTAATAAATATCAAATGCATCAAAAGGCCGATAACCACACTGAAAATAATTGCGCCAACAGCCCTAGCAACACCTAACTGCCATCCCAATATACGAGCAGTCATGATGATCGCCAAGATATTTATTGCCGGCCCGGAATAAAGAAAAGCGGTAGCAGGCCCTAAACCGGACCCTCTCTTGTATATCCCCGAGAATAATGGAAGGACAGTGCATGAGCAAACAGCCAATATCGTTCCAGAAATTGACGCCACGCTATAAGCAAAAAACTTATTTGCCTTTGCTCCAAAATATTTAATAACAGATGCCTGACTGACAAACACAGAAATAGCACCGGCAATAAAAAATGCAGGAACAAGACAAAGTAAAACATGCTCTCTTGCGTACCACCGGACCAATGCTAATGATCCAAATAGCGAGTTCCTAAAAGGCAAGATCTCAACTGGCAAATAAAAACATGCCAAAAAACCTGCAAACATCAACAAAAACTTGTTATATTCCTTCATTTTCTTATCCATATTTCCATCTGGTTATTTAATTTTTATAAAAAAAATTATTTCCTGCAACACAAGCTCTCTCTGCTTGCTTTTTCTGATCTTTTCAGATCTTCCCTGACTACTTCTTCATCATTAAGCCAATTTGATAACAGCTGTAGCAATTTCTTTGCATACTCATCCTTCGGAGCAATAAAGTAATTTGTCCAAAAACCATCCTTTTCACTATCAATTAATCCAGCTTTTGCGATCTTCTTTAATTGTTTTGAGATCGCAGGCTGTGACACATCTAAAACATACGCCAGTTCACATACACACATCTCACGCTTCTCAAGAAGCTTGAGAATCCTAACTCGATTAATGTCTGCTAAAGCTTTTAGGGTCTTATCCAGATCTTTCATATGAACATACCTCTCTATCCATTTAACCATTCGGTTAATTAAATATAGCCTCCCTGGCCATTAATGTCAAGTCAATTTAATAACAGAGAATCTCGAATTACAATAAATAAAGGATCAAGGCAAGTATAAACATTGGGTTTTCCTTCTTCTATTATTATTCCGGCTGTCATGATCACAGCTCAGTTAACAACTTCCCTTCTCATAAAAGTTCACTAAGATCATAATTATTAAATTGAACAAAAGAGAAAAGGATCCAAAATACCTAAAATATTATCAGTTTTATGAGGATAAACCATGCCTTGATGAGAACGGGGAAGATCGGATACGGGCAATGAAGTTATTCGCCGCATTATTTCAATAAAATAAAATGATTTGAACAGGAAGAACCTGCCGGAGAACTAAAAATTACTATGCCGGCAGAATTTTATTATGGGTTCACTTCTTTTTTGAACTGTTCTTTGTCCCATGTATGCTTTTCTGTCATGACATTGCATGTTACGCCGTTCAAGGTATCACCGCCGACTGTGCCTAAAGCCCCTGTTATATATCCGGGGTCAACCTTCATAGCGCCGTAGCGTGAAAAAACTATCGTGTAGCGTCGGTCATCGTTCTTGTCCAGAAAAAGAATATATGTTCTGCCGGGAAAGAATCTTGGTGGATGAAAATTGCTTCCGCAGGAATCAGGATCATAGTGGCCCCTTGCAAGGAGCGTGAAATGTTGCGGGGTTCTTTCGCCAGATAAATGGTTGATCGTCAAGAATTTATATTCATGGTCAGACCTGGTATTGAAAAATATCCAAGCGCTTATCAGCAGAAATGTTATTAACAGGGAAAAACGGTAAAACGGGCTGTTGATGTGTCGGGGTTTCAAGAACACAACAAAGACCAGGTAGAAAAACATTGTAATAAAAAGAAAGCTGAAGAAAGGAAATTGAAAGATCATATCGTTGAGATCAAAGCCTTTGAGGGAAGCTTCAACAACAGAATCAGAAAGTTTTGCCATCCCGTTCAGGGAGTCCGGAATGCACATTACGCATAGGGCACGAAGCGGGTCATTGTTGCGGGGCAAGAATATTTTTAAAAATGTCTTCATGTCTGTTGATAAGTTAAAACTTCATTTACAAGACATTCTATTGTATGGCAGGTCAAGTGTCAATTTAAAAACAAGACTGTTATGTGCAATGGGTAGTCAATTCATTTCGAACAAATAAAGGCTTTCATTTGTGGCATAACTTCGATCTTTTTATTAATAGAAAAACTAGCTCTTTCGATCATGCCTTCCAGAATCCAATCCCAAGTGCTATACTCCTCTTTAATATGCACTTTTGTTTCATGCACCATATCCGTATCAGCGACTCCCGCCATAGAACGAAGCCAACTATCTAAAACCTCCTGATAATCTTGCGGTATAAAATCAAAAACGACATCCAACAGAAAAAGCTTTCCTCCCGGTTTCAACATTTCATAGAATCGACATAAAGCAACTTGTTTCCAAAAATCCGGCAAGTGATGCAAGGTTATCGTACAAACAATTGCATCCAAACATTCTCCTTCATGCTCATACGTAAGAAATCCCGATCGTACAGGAGCAATATTCATTATTCCTTGCTGATCAATTTTGTCTTTAAGAATATCAATCATCGCCTGAGAAATATCGACGGAATAAACCCGCTGACACTTCTTAGCTAACGGAACACTCAGACCACCCGTTCCGCAACCAAAGTCCAAAACTATTGATCCAGAAGATAATTGCAGGTCGTGAAACAACCTCTCTGCCTCTTTATCAAAGTCACGGAACTTTCCGTGCGCATTATCATAGTTCTTAGCTAATGATGCATCAAAATAATCGACACCAATAACCTTATTTTCTTCAAAAAGCCAATCAGAATTACTGCTCATTTGTTGTCCCCCATTTCTAAAAGACACAAAAAAATATTACTGCATTATTTCATTCACCCACTGATAAAAACGAGTGGTAACCTTTACCATTTCATCAGCATCACTTTTGCGCGCGCTGCGAGACTCATATTGAACCACGTTTTTTTTAATAATGACTTTCCTCAATTGCTTGGATCTCTCATCGGAATCCTTAATGGGCAATTGTTTAACAAGATCACACACATCCAAATGATCTTGCGATATGGAACGCACGCCTTTCTCCTGAACACAAATAGCATCTGCCGAAGAGATAGCACATTGCACGGCAAGTGTTGTAGCTGCATTCCAATTCGAGGCATGATAAGCTGCAAGCATTTGCTCGTAATTGTCGGTTGCCTTCTTTAAATACGCTGACGCTGCATTCTTGTCTTCTTGCCTGACTTTCTTTTCTTTTGCTGTCATATTAAACCTCCAAAGGTTCTTTGCCGTATAAGACGGAATAAGACTTCATTAAAGCTGAGATCGGCGGACTATTTTTTTGAAGAAGTTTTCGGAATTCCGCTGTGGGTTTTAGATAAAAATCTAAATGCAGACCAAAGAAAGCTCTGAACCTCTCTTCGATCTTGGAATTAAAAACTTCAAAGACCCGATCAACATCCGTTGACTTTGCAACTACGACAGCTACATCAACATCACTACTCTTATTAGCCGTTCCTTTTTGAACACTACCATACAGGAGCAATGAAACGATCGTATTTTTTAGCCCAGCCCTTTCGATCTCTTCCAAAAGCAGATCACGGATCTCTTCTTTGTAATTGTTCTCTACCTCGAACATCGGCCGGATGATCTTCTGAACAATGCGGTCATCTTCGTTCAAGGAATAAATATGCTGGCGACCAATAATCTCACGAACAAGAATATTACGCGCAAGAAGGTCCTTTAATGACTCATGCGCAGAAGGCACAGAATATCCCGTCAAGTTAGCAACTTCTCGTCCGGTTGCTTTTAACCCTTCGTGGGAAGCAAAGACTCGAAGAATAGCCAGTTTAGATGGCGAATCCATAATTTCATTGATTTTAAAAGGAGAATACATGATCTTTACCTAATATGTGTTAGGTTTGCCTAACATGTGTTAGGTTTACCTAACATTAGAAGTATAGCACTATTCATTATTATGTCAACTCCTCTGAAACGACCTTAGCAGACTCTTTATCGCTGAATATCTTCTCATCCAGCCTCACCCCCACTCCCATATAATTCTTAAGTGGCATTAGGTGGCCGTAGCGGTCTATTGTGATTTAGATTGAGGCGTGGCCTAGTTGGGATTGGATGAATTTGATGTTCGCCTAATAAGTAAAAAGGCTGACAGTTACAATAACTTTTTAAAACAATTAATAGGAATGCCAAAATTATAGCCTTCCTCTTTTACGCCGCTCATAGGCGTCTCATTTAACTTTTGATTTGCCTTAACACTTCCTTCCTCGCCATCAAATTCATGCATTTCAAAATAACCTTCATACTGATAAATCAATTCATTCATAGAACCCAAAACACTTCGATTATTTGTCTTAGAAATTACAATATCATCCAGCAACGACATAACTTTATTTATCTTTTTAGAATCAAAATTTTCATAAAATAAAGCCTTAGACAATCCTTTACGGAAAATCTCAAGAATATTTTTAATATCTTTCCGGCTAACGTTCATAACAACAAATGAAAACAAAGTATCTGTGTTAGTGAAGATCAAACACTTTTTTCGATTCCAATAAAACAAATTAGCGTACCATTCCTGTAACGGCTGCAGTTGAAGGAAACAATCCATAACTTGAGCTCTTGGAATTCCCAATTCTTTCAAAATTTTAGCTGTACATCGAATTATGACCACAAAGATTTCCTTTCATCTTAATTATAATTATACTGAAAACACGCATGATTTCTATTCATCTTTTTAATAATGCAATGATTAAACTTTGCAGATATGAACATACATTTTTGCATTCTTTTCTGTTATTTAAAAAATTTCGTGTAAATTCTGGGTACCCAGAATTTTTGAAGAGTTACGTTCAAAATACAAAAGTCCTTGGGATTCATAGCTTTACAGAGGAGAAAAGAAGAAAATTAAGAATTTTGACCTTCAGGCTCCCGTCTAAAAAAATTAATTCAAAAAAACCCCTGTAACTCATTGAGCTACAGGGGTTTATATTGGTTGCGGGGGCCAGATTTGAACTGACGACCTTCAGGTTATGAGCTAGAATCAGGGGTTTTTAGGGTGTTTTCTGTTGGTCTCTGATTTTCCCTATCAATATATACAGCATAGATTTACGAAAATTTCACTTTCCATGCTGTTACCCCCTATTTAAGGCTTTTAGGTATGAACTGGGTACCCAGCGGGTACCAAAACTGCTTCTAAATTTTAATAATTTTGTTAAATTTTCTCAGCGCTACTACCAACCTCTGAATGCCACCATAGTTCAATTTGACTGAGGTCAATTTCTGCTTCATCCTTAGCAAGTCCCATAATTTGATTTATTTTATATTGAATATCACCCTGTCCATAAAATAAATAAATAGCCTTTCGATATCCTGCATATCTTCGAAAAGCTGTAAGAGTTTTTAAATCTTTTTTTATGCCCTCTTTGTTTGCTATCAAAGGCTTCACTTCAATTACGAGATAATTTCCTCTCATGTCTCCCGGAATATGCACCAAAAGATCTGGCTTTACATTATCAAGGTTATTCCCCCTAATAAGAGGATGTCCTGATTTATCAACTTCACCGCTCAATTCATATTTGGTTTCGTCTGGCCAAGAAATCCGCAACTGATGATATAATTCATAACAATAAACCCGTTCTCGGTATATAGGATCTTCTTGCCCGTCAATTGGCAATTGAAAATAATTCTGCTTTATTCTTTTAGTTGCATTTAAAAGAATCTGGTCAATATTCATCTTTTTCTACCTTTTTATTTAAATACCATATACTTCTTAAATACCTGCATAATAGTCAAATCATTTTGATAAAAATTAATACTACAACCAGTTTGTTGGCGCGCGTCTTTCTTCCTAGTTTCCGGCGTAACAGCAATGGAATATCTTACAGCTTTTAAATCCTTTTCCGATAATCCGTAAGACGTTCCTCTCATTTTTTTATTTATTCCATATTTAGTAATTTCCAATCTATCTAAATTAAGTTCATCATATCCAAAACCTAAAAAATAAATATTTTTTGCATCCCGTAATAATTCATGTGCTTTTTTCAACTCCTCAGTTTCTCTCTCTTCACTCATAATATTTATTCCACTTGCCATTTTTTTAATATCTTCTGGCTCAAATTCATATGAATATTCTATTCCTCCATCCTTCGACCATGGTAAATTACCTAAACATCCATAAACATGCACAATAGGAATACTATTAAAAGCTGATACAATTATGTCTTGGCTCTTAGTTGTTCTTTCTTTTAAAACATTATAAATAAAGAACTCCAAGCTTCTATCATAATTGAATGTAATAAAAGATATCTGATGTGTCTCTATGTTATCGACCGTTGTATCCAAACGATTAAACAATTCTGCATACCAATTCTCAGAATTTAAATTTAAAAAAAGAAAATGCCTTTGTTCTTTTTTCTTTAATAGATATGTAATTAATATCTTCCCTAGATCTAAAAAATCGTTTCTTTTCTCTAAAAATTTATCAATCGAATATCTTGCCGCACCAAATAAACTTTTTTCGAATTTCTTTAACTCTTTGGGAGAGCACCCTAATTCTTCAAAAAACTTGAATACTTTTGACTGTTCAGCGGAACAATGAGCTGGTGAGGGAGGAAAATTTACCAATAATTCTTTAAGCTCCTCGTTCAATTGAAATCCTGTTGGATAACCATAAGGAACACTAGCCCCGGCCCCTAATATAAATACTGTTTTTTCAGAAATCATTAAACCAACCTCACTTTATAATTTTATGTAAACTACGTCACTTATCCGCTATTTAAGAATCTTAATTCATTTTAATTACACTCTCAATTTTTTTATCCTTACCAACAATCCATAACAACCGTCTAGCGCGAGAACATCCAACATAAACACATCGCCCCTCCTCATGGTACTTCCCGTTAAAAAGATCCTTATGCTTTAATATTGCTTCTATTTTGTTTATAGAAATCTTATAATTACCACTTCCACTATCAACATATAGCATTACCGCCCCAAATGTCCTGCCTTTAATCTGATGAATATTTTCCATTGTAATATTATCAGCTAATAATTCCTTTGAACCATTAGAAAACAATGATTCTTTCAAATTTTTATTTTTTTCACCTCTTTTTTTATAAATCATTGATAACTTCGGACTTTTTATCCCCAATTTTGTGTTCATTTGATTAATTAGTTTATTAACCTTGATAATCCACTCGTCTAAATTCATTTGTAAACTAGGAATCGACTTACAAAATTTCCACAACAGCACTCTATTATTTATTTCACTAAGCCGATGATCGATTAAATCATCATTTGATATCAACTGTTTTCCTTCTTCTTCAAAATAATAATATTTAAATATTTGATCATATGCCTTTTCATATTTCTTCTGTTCCATAAATATTTTACCTAACAAGATTAACGAATAAATTTTCTGAAAATCCGTTTTCCATATACTTATTGGATCTATATTAAGTTTATTTAAATTAGCGTTTGATTTGTGACCACCATATAATACCGCTATATTATTTTCATTTATCTCGATACCTTTACTTTTTGCACAACTTAGAAATTCTTTAATAACTTGATGAATATTATCGTTAGATACAATCTTTACTTCAGCATCTAACAGTTCTGTTCGAGCAGGATTATGATTAATCTTCCTCTTATCATGAAACAAATTAAGTAGCTTACAAATTTCAGGCCCACTTCTTTGACTGATTAAAAGTTCAACTCTCTGCCACCCAGGCTGTCTTTCTTTATCAATAAACAATTGTGGTTCAGCATCCCTCCATTCATAAATAGCTTGATATGGGTCTCCTACCAACATTATTTCTTTATGCCCAGCATTAACTAATAAATCAATAATAGCCATTTGCGTTTCAGAACAATCTTGTGTTTCATCAACAATAATAAATGGATATCTGCGAATTAAATTTTCAATAAGAAAAGGATATTTTAACAATAATTTATAGGAAAAATAATTAACATCACTCTGAGTCACTATTCTCTTTTTAAACATATCTTCTTTCACATACTGAATGTACCTTTTCTTATCCGCAGTGAGAATAGACACACCCTGACAAATCAACTCGCCGTTTTTTGTATAAATTATATTTTGCCCATTAATACTAAACTGATTTAATTTGGGATAAATATCATTAAGCCATTGGCTATTCACACTCAAAATCTTAAATGGCTGATTACAAGAATTCGTAAGCTTATGTGAAAATGGGCGAAAAACATGAGAACCGATAAAGCTATCTATCGTTGCAATCTCATTAGGAAATTTAAGGTTAACTGAAGTTAACTCTTTGTATTGCTTCAAAACTGATTGCTGGGCAATATTTGTGAAGGATAACGACAGAACTCCTTGATAAGTTTTTAATCTTTTTGTATTAATAATTCTATTTATTCTGCAAGCAACAACTGTTGTTTTTCCACTCCCAGGGCAAGCAGTAAGAACAATTAGCCCATCTTTATTTACTACTTCAAGTTGTTTATCAACAAGTTTAATCATTTTTTAAATATTCAAAAGCATCTTTAAAATATTGTGGTACTTCCACTTTCCCTTTATCTGTGAATATTTTCCCACTTAGATTTGAGAGCGCATTCATTGCAAATTTTGATTTTAAGTCACTCTCAACTATTCTCTTCCACACCTCAACACCTAAAGATATGTCAGAAAATGTTTCCAATTCTTTTTCTTCTAACCCAATCAACTTCTCTAATAATTTCTTATTTTTTTTATTCGCAATCCCAAATTCGACTTCAAAAGTTTTTTTCGCTAAATAAATTTCTGTTTTGTATCCTTCTTTCTTCAACAAATCAACACTATCTTTTAACTTAATCGCCCTTGATGAAATTGGCGAAGAATTAAAAATACTTACTATCTTTTCTGTAGATTTGATAACTCCGCCTTCTAAAAATCTTTTGTCAACTGGACACGCACGACCTGTTCCTCTGTCATCATCCGTAATAATTACCGATTTTACTTTTGTTTTTTTAAAAACATTCTTTATCAAATCAACATAAGGATTAAAAGCTACTCCTTGGATATTAACAATTTCTATCCCTTGTCTATCAAATTTATCTTCCGGCTTAGAATAAACCGAATTCCAAAAATCTTTAATTAAAATAGCTTCCGTAATTCCTTCAACAAAGATTATTCTTCTAGCAAAAAATAACTGGGATTTTGTTACATCTAAATACTTTTCTAAATACTCTTTACAATCATTATCTAATCCTGCGTTCTTCAACAATACACCCTGAATCTCATCATCAGCTTGATTTAATATATTCAAATTATCCAGATCAACAATTGATGCAATAGTTGGAGAATGAGTTGTTAGTATCACTTGTATGTTTTTATACTCAGTTTGAAGAAATTCTAGCAACAAAGACTGTAGCTGTGGATGCAAATGTGCTTCAGGCTCTTCAACAAGCAAACAATTAAAAGTATGCGGATTTATTTTTTCTTCAACATTTAATTCGGTTAAAATCGTCGAAATAAAAATTAAATTATTATACCCTAAACCATTTGTCTTAATGTCTAATCCTTTTTCTTCTAATTTCATTTCAACATTAGTTAATATCCTATTCTGTTCTTGCTCAACAAAATGCAAACAAATTCTATTATTATCTCCCTTTAAAGATAATTTATTTATATTCTCATTTGTCTCATTTTCTAATAATTTTACCGGATTCTTTTCTCCCTTATGCTTCAACGCTAATTCATTTGCATCGCGAAAGATTTTCAAGAAATCGCCATCTTTATCCCCAAATCTTGATTTTAAAATTTTACCTATTCGACTCCTATACCCCGGATTAAACTCGATATTAACATCTCTCAATGCGCCCAAATACATAGCTCGCAAATATTTTAATAAATCAAAAGGATTTGATGTCGCATCCAATTCCCCACATTTGATTGTTGGCTGAATTCTATCTCCCTTCATTTCAAAAATAAAATGAAATTTTAGTTTATGCGTCTTTTGCGCTTCATCTATAACAAGAGCTTGCAAAAAAGTCGCTTCTTGACTTTCACTCAACCCAGAAAACTCAACAATAATTTCAATGCTTTCATCTTTACAGTTAAAGTCATCTTCTTTTAACCATATATTTCTTTCTGGACTTCCATAATTTAAACACAAAGCAATTGACTCGATAATTGAAGTTTTTCCTACATTATTTTCACCGACCAATAAATTCAAACCTTCTTTTAATTCAATTGAAATAAATTTATTCATCGGGGCCTTGCGAAAATTCTTAATCTTGATATTTGATATCCACATAAGAATACCTCCATAAAATGTTTTTGGTAATAAATCGCTTATTTTTTCTCACTTTTTCTCAAATAACCTTTCTCAAGACATAAGACTTTACTTTTATCTATTTCGCCTCTATAGAAAATATGGAAAAATATGGGACAGACACCTAAATCACCATTTTAAACAAGGGAAATAAGTGTCTTTCCCTAATGCATGATTTCATTCACCCACTGATAAAAACGAGTAGTAACTTTGACCATTTCATCGGCATCACTTTTACGCGCGCTGCGAGATTCATACTGAACTACATTCTTTTTAATAATAACTTTCCGTAATTGCTTTGATTTCTCATCGGAATCCTTAATTGGCAATTGCTTAACAAGGTCACACACATCCAAATGATCTTGTGATATAGAACGCACCCCTTTCTCTCGAACACAAATAGCATCAGCTGAAGAAATAGCACATTGCACAGCTAACGTCGCTGCTGCATTCCAATTAGACGCATGTAAAGCTGCTAGCATCTGATCATAATTATCAGATGCTTTTTTCAAATAAGCTGACGCGGCAGATCTATCTTCCTGCCTGACCTTCTTTTCTTTCGCTATCATATTAAACCTCCAAAGGTTCTTTGCCGTATAAAACGGAGTAAGATTTCATTAAAGTCGATATAGGCGGTTGATTCTTTTGAAGTAGTTTTCGGAATTCCATCGCCGACTTCACATAAAAATCTAAATGGACACCAAAGAAAGACTTAAACCTGTCTTCAATAGTTGAATTAAATACTTCAAAGATTCGATCAACATCCATTGCCTTTGATACAACCACAGCAACATCAACGTCACTCCCCTTACGCGCTGTCCCCTTCTGAACACTACCGTAAAGGATCATAGAGACAATTGACTTTTTCAATCCTGCTTTTTGAATTTCTTCTAAAAGTAGATCGCGAATCTCTTCTTTATAATTATTCTCAACCTCAAACATCGGACGAAGAACTTTTTGTACAATACGGTCTTCTTCGTTCAAAGAATAGATATGTTGGCGTCCAATAATCTCTCTGTTGAGAATATTGCGGGAATGAAGGTCTTTCAAAGACCCATGGGTTACTGACACACAAAACCCTGCTAATTTAGAAATTTCACGACCTGTCGCTTTCAATCCCTCTCGGGAAACAAAAACACGCAAAATAGCCAACTTAGATGGTGTATCAATAATTTCACTAATTTGAAACGGAGAAAACATAATCATCACCTCTCTTTTGTGTTTGGTTTACCGGACACGTGTTTGGTTTACCAAACACTAGAAGTATAGCACTATTCATTATTATGTCAACTCCTTTGAAACGACCTTAGCGGCCTCTTTAACGCTGAATATCTTCTCATCCAGCCTCACCCCTACTCCCATATAATTCTTAAGTGGCATGAGGTGACCGTAGCGGTCGATTGTGGTTTGAATTGAGGCATGGCCTAGTTGGGATTAGATGAATTTTATGTTCTCTCCCTGATCAATAAGAAGGCTGGAAAAGGTATGGCGTAGATCGTGGAAGCGAACTCTGCACAGGCCAGCTGCATCAAAAAAAATACATTATACTTAAACTTTTAGTGTAAATTCTGGGTACCCAGCGGGCACCAAAACTCACGAAAAAAGTGATGCTTCTTTTCGCATAAAAAACTCTCATTTTATGCATTCAATAACATGTTCGCAAATCGATTTAAGTCTGGATTAGCTAACGCCAAAACCTTTTTCTTAACTGCACGGGAGAAATATTCTTTTTCCGTTTTTGTCAAAGTTTCCCCATTAACCTTTTTTAAAAAAAGCTCTTTTTGTTTTGGAGAAAATAATTGTGCTAAAGCGTATTCAAACGAAAGTTCTACATATTTATCACGCCTTTTCTTATTTTCTTTTACTTCTTGTTCAAAATAAAGCTCAAACATATCCTTGAGTCTTTGCGGCGAGAACTTATAATCGTCTACCATGAATTGGGAATTATCAGCCATTCTTTCTTTGTATAGATTCAATTTTTCCTTTTCCACCTCATTTAATCCTTCAAGAAATTTATTAACCCAATGATAGCCTAAGTTAAAATAATCATACAAAGCCATTGACATTAGCATGAATTCTTTAAAATACTTTACATCAACATATGAGACCAATAACGAATTTATCTTTGCATAGTTAAAATCATCATGTTTTGCAGCATTAACTAATAATACAGGAAATCCTTCCAATAGCCTTGTTTCTCTACTTTTGAATACTTCTAGCAGAGTTTGGTTTACGTCTAGTTCTTTTTCCACTTCCACCAACGGATAACCTAGTCGTGCGACCTTCTCTAATAATTCTTTATTTTCCATTTTCATCTACCTCATTTACCCTAGCAATAAAGGAATCAATATATCCTTTTATTCTATGTTCAGAGACATCATAGCTACATGTCTCTCTATACCTATCTCTTAAAACATTAATATCAATTTCATCCTTTTTGACTTTATAAAGCAATTCGCAATCATCAAAATCTACTTGAGCTGCTCTCATTATTTTGCTCACAATTAAATCATAATAATTTAATGCGCCCAAATAAATGTTTCCTATATTCTTTATAAAAATATGATTTTCTTTTTCTAAGGGAGACTTCAGAAGCTCCGTTGTATGGATCTTATTTCCACAAAACAAATCGAAAACATAAAGCTCATTATCTCTTTTTAATCCTATCCCCCTTGCCGGTTTATAACTTAAATCATTTAATATTCTTTTTATATAAGCATGCTCAGCAATATTAGGAATCATAAAATCAACATCTTTTGTAGATGCTTTGATTTTTAATAATGTCATCGCAGTGCCTCCGCAGGCGATCAAATGAACCTTTTTCTTTATAAATCTACTCCATTGGTTCAAAGTTTCAAATAATTCTTTTGTTGTAAGCCTATTTTCCATTTTTGTATATATCCATACAATCTGTTGTATGCTTCTGTACAATTCCTTGTACTTAAGTATACAATTTCATCGTTTACCTGTCAATAGAGCAATTTTGCCCTTTATAATTCTATTATTTTAAAATATTCTCACAAAAAGATAAAAAAACCACCTAATTATTACCATACAAACATATTAATAATTCAACATGTATGGTAACAGACAAACATAACTTCAAACCTTGAACTTACGCCTTAGCCTTGATATCCTTTTTAACTTCTAGAATCTTCTTCTCCGCAAATATCTTCTCATCCAACCTCACGCCTACTCCCATATAATTCTTAAGCGGCATGAGATGGCCGTAGCGATCAATCGTGGTTTGGATCGATGCGTGACCCAGTTGGGATTGGATGAATTTTATGTTCTCTCCCTGATCTATAAGTAGGCTGGAAAAGGTATGGCGTAGATCATGGAAACGAACTCTGCGCAGGCCGGCTGCATCAAGCGCTGTTTGGAAATTACGTTTGATCAAATTATCAGGATCGATTGGAGCACCTACCGCATTAGTAAAAATTAACTCATCAGAATTAATAGGCTTCTTGCCTTTTTCTTTTTGAGCAAACTCAATTGTCTGATTGAAGCGGTGTTTTTCTAATGCCTCTTTTAATCGCGGTGACATGATGATCGCGCGCACGGAATATCTTGTTTTGGGTGAATCAAACCACCAGCGTTTATCTTCTGTGCCAATATCTCTTCGTATCTTCCAACGCAAACTTCTTCGCACATAAATAGTATCGCTGTTCCAGTCAACATCACCCCACTGCAATGCTAAAATTTCACCTTTGCGCATCCCTGTTAAGATCGCGGTTAAGAAAATTGTTTTAAATGGTTCATAGCTATGTTTCAGCAATAATCGAATTTCATCAGGATTCAAATAATCCATTTCTCTATGCTTGGTCCTATAACAATCAATATCCCATGCAGGATTATCCTCGCGATATTTCCACCTTCGCGCATACTTGAACATGGTCTTAAGCATCTTCATGATCTTATTAACAGTATTCGGATTAAGCTTGTCTAAAAGTTTGGCAAGATAACTTTCAATATCTTCTTGTGACATCGACGTAATATCAGCACCCTCAAAATAAGGAATGAGATGATTTCTAATGTATCCCCGATAAGTTACATAAGTGCGTTCTTTAACGCGCGGCTTTGCATATTCATTCAGCCATTTTTCAGCGAATACTTGAAAACTCGTATTTGCTTTCTCATCCTTGAAAAATGTTCCGTTATGAACTTGGGCAATAACTTCAGCCAAACGATGTTCAGCATTACGTTTATTGTGTCCAACGGTTTCTCGATACTTCTTTCCATCAATACGATACTCAATAAGATACTTTCGTTTTGAATTATGTTTGCAAGGGGCATAGCCATTATGGCCTTCTTTGCGGCAGGCGTCACATCGTGATCGGATATTTCCAGTTACTTTCATAATACTGCTCCTTTCGTTAAGGTCAGTATTATAGCTGTATTTCGATTACATCTCAAGACTTTCTTTTCTGGGGCTTCGGACCTGGTTTCCTGTCTGTCTTTAAATATTTGATCAAAGAACTCTCTTCGATCAACCAAACTGTCCGATTGCTTGTAATATTTGCTTCTCGTCCCTTTATTTTGCCTGTACGCATTAACAAGCGTAAATGACTCATAGAGACGCCATGCTTTTCTGACGCTTCGAAAGTGGTTAGTAACATGCGCATATATTATCATCTTTTTTCTCCTTTGACTAACAAAACTCAACAATGTATCAGCCTCTTAATGTTTTCGACGCATCTATTCCTCTTAAAAAACGGATCACTTCATCAGGATCGAACCGCACATACTTTCCGATCTTCACATGAGGGATCCCTTGCTGCCCCATGGATGTGCGTTGATAGATCCAACTAATTGGTACGTTCAAAACTTCTGACAATTCCCTGACTGTAATTAAATGTTTCATCACTGCCCCCTTTCTTAAACTGCTTAATCCATAAGTCCTTTTAAAATTGCATTTGTTTGTTCTCTCCTTTCTTCCTTTAACTCTTCAACCTCTGATCGCTTAAGATAATATTTTTCAAACAACCTCAAACCTTGTTTCTTTCCTTCTTTGCTTTTCTTTGCATATGGTTTACTTTCTATATTTTCAAATCTTCCAAAGTTGACGCATGTATGCGCATTATCCGTCCTACTTATAAAATAACCTTGTCCAACTTTATATAAATTCTTGATCTTATCAGGTGAAAAATGAAATTCATTGACGATCTTATTTGATGTATCACCTAGATGCATTTGATTGCCGTATTTGCCACCTGCCATTTTATAAGTTTTCTCAACCTTTCTAAACGTTCCCATGCTTTTAGCAATCAGCTCGCATAATTCAGGATCAGTCTGTTTGAAATAAATTTTGTTTAATGTGTTTTCATCTATACGCTTCATGAAGGTTTCGGATATGCATTTCAAATCACTTAAACTTTGATGCGCTAGTGTCACCATCATGCCGCTGCTTCTGGCCTTGTTTAACACTTCGACAAACGATTCTTCAGCAAATGATGAATACTCGTCAATAATGACACTGACTAAAATATCTTTAGGCATCTGCCCTGTTTGAATTAATGAAGAAATATAACGTAAGTTCGCTTGTACCATTCTTGCAATACTGACTGCCTGAATTGGAAAGGCATTTGTCGGAAGCTGAAAATAGACGATCTTTCTCTGCAAAATAGCATCCGTCAAAATAATATCACTATCATCCTCATTCAATAATGCATCGCTATGATTTAATAAGAAGTTGTTAAAACCAGCAATAACATGTTTCCATCCTCTATACTGATCTGTTAGATCTGAGATGACTTGACTGAACATCTTTAAATGAAGCGTGCCCTGCTCATTGTCCTCTTTAATGCAACCATTTATTTCAGATCGGCAAGCTTCTTTGTTTAAATAACAATAAACATCCATGGGAGTAAATGGCTTATTCAGTGAATGCAAAATATAGAAAGCATTACTGAATAGCGTCTTTGACATTTCTCTAAAGAATGAATTATCGTCCTCGAAATTGTTAAAGAACGCATCAATAATGATCTGCGGATCGACCTTACCTGTATAGAGCGGATTATATGTGCAAGATAGATCCTTGTAGACCAATGAGAACAACATGAACTTATCTTCTTGCCCGATACTTTTCAAAATAGCATTAAGCTGATTGATTATTTCCATCTCGCCTTTGGCATCAATGATAATGATCGGACGATCCTTTAAAGCATCCTGATAGATCAGAGGCAAAAACACACTGGTTGTTTTTCCTGTGCCTGTCATGCCAAGGATCTGCAAATGCTGGCTTCGTTGGATATCGGGAATACTTAACGCTTCTTTA
Organism: Omnitrophica WOR_2 bacterium RIFOXYA2_FULL_38_17; assembly: GCA_001805965.1. Classification (GTDB taxonomy): domain Bacteria; phylum Omnitrophota; class Gorgyraeia; order Zapsychrales; family Zapsychraceae; genus Zapsychrus_A; species Zapsychrus_A unditaenarius. Next base: position 18,211 of record MHHG01000031.1, read on the forward strand.
TTGTCATTCTCAGCGTTAAGTCCAATAAAGGTTGCACCTTTATTGCTTTCGGATAAGTAAAATTTATCAAGGCTGCTTTGAAGACCAAAAGGGATAAAAGGAAACTTCACCCTTTCATCATTAGGCGAGACTTTTATCCCTTGCCTCCATCGATTGACCTTATCTATTATTTTTTCAACATAATGCCCAAAGACAAAATACAGCAATAAGAACAGAATGCCGAGAATGATCAGAACAGTCACTGAAAACGGCTCATTTAATTTGTCGTTGATGTAATCACGATTCCTGAAATACACACCGACAAAGATCATCAACACTAGCATTGTTATTTCGCTCATATTATTCTCCATCGATATATACTGATTGATCAAAATAAACGATCAGCCTTTCACCTGCGACAATAACGCCGTATCCTTCTGCCTTTTTGATCTCATCCTGCATACGTTTAGCTTCTTCTTTAAATACTTCCGCACCGCCTTCTAAAACAGCGTTGCGTGAACTTGTAGAAACCTGATCCATACCTGTTATGGCATTAGTGGTTTTCTCCTGAAAGCCCAGAAAAACGCCGCTTAAGAAACTCACAACCTTAGTCATGATCTTCTTTTTATTCTCTTTGTTGATGATAATTGCCTGAATGCCTCCTGAACCATCAAAATTCAGGCCTCTTGATTTAATCGTTACTTCTGTACCGTCATGCAGAACAATTGTTTTAAACGATACTAAAACCCTGTCCCGTTCCCTGCCCGACCTTGCTTCTCCATAGATACGGGTATCTTTAGAAAGCAAAAGAACATTGTTAAAATAAAGATCATCAACTACCTGAACAATAACAGGCGCGCTGAAATTATTCGTTACAATGTTATGGATCAGCATGCATTCAACCATAGTGCCTAAAGGGATCTTTCGTTTAGGCACTATTTTCTTCTCTTTCTTCTCGATAACAGGCTTTTCTTGTAACTCAGGCTTCTTTTCTTCTTTCTTGTAGTCCGACCTTATTAACGGAGTGATCACATCCTCTGTTTGTTTAATAACATCTTTCTCAGAAATAGAAACCTCTGTTATCTCCTGACGGTTAATAACCGCCTGCCCTTCTTTTTCCTTAATAACTTTCTTGTCCTGCGACACAAAGCAAGCAATAAAGACAGCAGATACGATCAATCCCCAAGTAAGCAATGAAGGAATGCGTTTGCCTGTATGATCTTTTTTGAATAAAACATCAATCATTTTCATTTGGACACCCCCTTCTCTACCGTGACTGATTTATCAGTAATGCTGAGAACCTTTAAACCATAAGGATTTGACTCGGTAGGTTTAACCTGAAGTATACCGAATGAGAATACTTTATTCTCATCCTTATAATTCCCTTTTCGATCTATGATCGTCATTACACCTGACAATTCCACATCAAACGGATTATCCTCCTTCTTTATTTCTGCTGAATTAACAACAAAATTAAAATATGTACCGTCTTCAATAATCGACTTATTCTTCTGATACGCCGTTAGAATCGATTTTTGAGGCACGGCGGTGAGATACTCTTTGATACCATCGATCTGATCAGGCAATGAAGTTGGAGAAAAACTTAAGTATTCTTTTGCGATCCACTTTGTAAAATTTTTAAGGATCGTCTGATCAACTTCATAATTTTTTGTAACCAGCTTAATAATACTGTCCTCCTGCGCATAAACTACCTGCTGAGGCCTGTTTTCTGACAAAACTAATGAAACAGCCTGCAAGATAAGCAATAGAATTAAACAAACAACAATAAACGATAAGATACGGACTGTTCTTTCTAAAATAGCCCTGTTAAATGCCAATTCGCTCATGATGTTCCCCCTTTCTTGGTGACCATGTTCTTGATTGCTTTAAATACACTTCTCTCAGCGTTAGATAATCTGAAACCTGCGCCTCTTAATCCACCGCCAAAAGTACGTGTCACGATATTGCGCAAATCCCTTGATGCAATAGCACCAACCGCGCCATCAACACTGCCTGAAACACTTCCTAACGTTACACGGCTTCCTTCTTTAACTTTGCGAGTAAGAATATTTACTGCACCTATCCCTGCCATTGATGCTGCAATACCTGTTCCTATTCCATAAGTTAAACTGGTCACGATCATCGGTGAATACATAAGAACAAAACACACGGCAAAGTTCATCATGATAAACTTCTCTAATCCATCTACCGTTGGATCAATTTTGCCACTCAATGCAACGGCAATTGAAAGAACGATATGCCAAAGAATTGGCCACGATAAAACAGCTATGTACGACGTGTACCATCCCTGGACTATCCGTTTGGTTGCATCAAATATAATGAACGGGATCAAGATCGGGCCCAGCTTATAAACAATGGCAACTATCGAATAACGTACTGCCTGCATGACATTGGAAACTATTGAATAAAAAATAAACGATAGATTGATAACTAAATTGTGAAGTGTCTTTTTACCGAATAAAGCAAGTGAAAAACCTTTCTGCTGATTATTCTCATACACTGTCTGCATATTCTGGCTCATGACCACATACTGATTGGCTGCGCTTTGATCGGGATTGATCACCTGATCAAGTCCGACAACAATATCTTTTGATGTATCCATGATCCATGAATAATTTTGCAGAAGAAGGAACCCAATGATCAAGCGAATGATCAGCGACGTCCAGTTTGCCTTATTCTCAAAGACTCTCAAATACATCACAAAACTTGAGACAATGAACAAACTGCTTAACAGAACACGACCGAGTTCGATCATGCCTGCTAAGTCACTATTTATAACGCTTATAATAAAGTCCATTGGATACCCCCTAGTTAATATCAAAGGCATTATCGGACGAGCTGATAAACCGCCTTACCCCTGAATTTTCCTGCTCTTGTTCAATAACCGCTTCCTTCAACTTTGTATTTTGATTAGAACTCTCGATACTCTGCTGTTTTACCGACTGAGACATTAAATAAATAATTTGATTCTGCATCTGCATCAAATGCCCCAATTCTTCAGCGATCTGCTTTTGCGCTCCTTTCTCATTTAATAGTTTTGAGTGATTGATAAACTGTGTGGCATATTGAGAATTGCGTTTATAGGCATCCTGAAATGAATCTGCAATTTTGTAGCTTGCTGAATTTACATCATCTGCCATTGCGATATTTTCATAATCAGATCTTGGAGTTGATACCCAGCTATCAAGCGACCCGAAAATATCCTTCCATTCAACAGAAATATCTGCGCCATCTGAAATATAGCTGTCCAGGTCAGCCAAGAGATCCGTTGTTTCAACCACCATGTTGCGGAAATCGCTAATAAACGTAACACTATCAATTCCCTTACTTGCTTCAATAGCAAGCTGAAGCTGGCTTTTCATGGCCTTTACCTGTTCAATAGACTGCTGAAGGCGTTTAATATGCTCGGCTGTCTGAACAGCAGTCTGCTGAAGGATCGCCCAGGCATCACTAAATGCATACACAGGTGCCGCGCTGCAAACAATCATCAAACATAAAACTAAATAAAATATTACTCGTCGCATTTTGCACCCCCTTTTTTACAATTTGTTAGATCTTTATAATCCCCGCACTGCCCTGTCTTCATTCTCCAACTACTATTGGCATAATCAATCTGCCCTTGTCGGTATCCAGCCGCGTAGCCTTTTTCATATTCCGTTTTCTTTTTCTCATCAGTACTGAATACCAATCCTGCAGTAGTTCCAGCTAAACCGCCAAGAGCGGCCCCTTTAAGGCTATCTCCTCCTTGATGCCCGATGATCCCACCTAAAGCTGCGCCTGCAAGCCCTGTAACGGTTACACGTTTCTGAAGTGCTGTGCATCCGCAAAGAGCAAAAAGCAGTAACACTGTAATTAAATTCCTGATCACTCTCATGATTGCCTCCCGTGAAGATCGCTTAATAACATTCTGCGATTTTTAAGCCGTGGGAAAGTTTATACTTTCCTACGGTCAAATTAGTATTAAGTTTATTTTCCATATGAAACGCCGTTAGGATAATCCTCGGCGCATTTCTTAACGATCTTATACATATCCAACTTTGGATTCTCAGCCTTGACCTTCTCGTAATGATCAAGGTCTAAGGCATCGGTTGTTGCTACCCAATACTCAATCGGAGTCGGATAGATCACCATCTTGCCACTAATAGGCTTTAACCCTTTTGACTGAGAGAAGAACACTTCTGAACCTTCACCCTTTTTCATCTGTAAAGATTCGATCAAATGCTTCTCTTGTGTATTGAATTTAAAATAATTGACTATTGATTGAAGTGACGGCGCTGAATTCTGACGGAGAATGAACCTTGTATGCGCATTTCCAAGAATCGCATCTTCAAGCCCGCCTTTTGTAAAATCACTGAGTGACTGCGTGACAGAAATTGCCCCGGCTCCGTATTTTCTGAAAGTACGGAAAGCTTCAGCAATAAAACTGGCTGATTCAGGAGAAGATAACAGTTTCCAGCATTCATCAAGGATCAACAGTTTGCGGCGTCCGCGCTCACTCATGAACTTACCCCAGACAAAGTTTGTGATAATCGTTAACATCATTGTCTGCAACCTTTGATTTTCTAAACCCTTCAGATCAAAACAGACAATGCTTTTATCTAAGGAAAGCGTTGATTTACCGTCTGTAAACGAACCGAACTGCCCGCCCTCAAGCCAAATACCTAAAAGCCCAACAATCTGATCAACAAACGGTTTCCATTGATCATTACTCTCGGCAACTTGAATTAAGGCAAGCTTGTAATCGCTGAGAATTGGATAATCAACTGCCCTGTACAAAAAGCGAATGCTGCGGGAGATCAGGTCTTCTACGATCTGATCAGATTGGGCAAATCGTGAAGTCTTTCCGATCATCTGCTCAATGATCTTTGTCTTGATGACAACAATTTCATTCTGTGCTTCATTATCAAAGTCACGGAATTTCTTCTTCGCAGGAAGATCAAACAAATTGATCGTAAACTTCTCTTTTAATCCGAGGCTGATATAGTCCCCGCCCTTAAGCAGCACCTGTCTTCTGTAAGAACCGCCTATATCAATAAAAACCTCGATCGGATCATTCTTGCTGTATTGATTAATGATCTGATTAACCAAGAAGCTTTTGCCTGTTCCTGTTGCACCAATAAGAATGGAATTAAATGCAGGCAAGTCATTGGCAAATGGATCATAAGAAACTAATCCTTGGGTAGTATTGAAAAAGACTGTCTCGCCTTTACCACTTCCATGGAACTCTTTAAAACAAGGAAGCAAGTCTGCAAGATGAAGTGTCTTTAAAAGGATCCATCGTGAGGATTCTTTTGTCCATCCGGGAAGCGTGCTTAAAAATATCGGCACAACACTTCCATATCTTTCATCATGCATTTCAGCACCGTTCATGCCTGAGAATAAACGGATCACTTCAGATGTCTTGCTTTTGACATCATCTTGAGTACCCCCATAAACATGAACCGTTAACTGCGCACGGAATAATTTTTGATTGGTCTGCTGAATTTCTTCAAGCAAAGATTCATATTGCTGGATCTTGACCTCTGCATCTTTGTTAGGAACTCCCAACATCCCTAAAAGATTGCCGTATTCGCGCCTACGCATAGCCTCATTGCCTTTTTACCCCATTCCTTGGGTGGTGACTCGAAGTTGATCACAACATCAAACTCTTTAAACGATAAGTTGAGTAATGATGTAAGCATCAAAGGATTGGTTGATTCAGGCAGGATCTTAAGCGTAGTGAATTTATGATACTTCCCGCCCCAATGCATGTATTCACCTGCGTCCTGATCGATAGCAAGATCAGAACAGCAGACTTGTTTGCTGAATACTTCATTAGCTTTAGGGCGTGGACATAGTAATCCATCATTTACCCTGTCAGGATTCATATATCCATAGATCAGCTTCATAAACTCATATGGATTAAGACGTTCATACTTAAACCCTGCACCATTAAGCCCACCTTCTACTGATTCAAGGATATTAATGAACTCTGATTTGATGCGTGCAACTTCATCTTCACAAACATCTTTAAACTTTCGAAAGCCCTGAACAAAAGTTGCTGTCTTTTTCTTTGCCTCTACTCCCCTGTAATTAACAAACAAAAAACAGCGGATACGCCTAAAAACATTATTCTCTTCAATACCTTTAAGCTTGTTGATCCTCTCCTGATGCATTCCCGCGATCAGATAATTTTTGTTTTTGATGATACTATGTTCATTGATCGTATCCTGATAACTACCGTCAAGATCAAAGATAATCTGATATGATGCCCTTTCGGTCAAATTATTAAGAAGTGTCTCGATCTTTGACGAATAAAGGATCGCTTCTTCCTGTGAATAGTTACCAACATAAGGGCATTCGAGCAAATATCCAACAGACACCGAATCATCTTTAAAGACAATAAACTCATCTTCAAGATGACTGTAAGGCAATAATTCCTGAAGCGCGTTTAATCGAATATCAAGGCCTCTTCCTCTAATAACATCGATCAATGATTGAGGAATTGCCGTATACTCTTTTGGTTTAAAAAACCATTGAATACAATGTTCTACTGTTTGCGGGGGCTTCCCCTTCTTGATAAAAAGAAGAAGCCCTGCAACTGTTGATCCAACCAAAAGCACAACAACTGTATTTACTTGAAAAGCCTGCAAAGACAAAAAGACACCTAAAACTATGAAGATATCAAACTCTTCAAATCCGAGGATCTTCATTTTGTCCTGCAAGTTTCTTAAACATGGTTCGACATAAGTGCGCATTTTCTCCTCCTTCCTTAAGATTCAATTAAAATACTGAACTGATTAGATCAACAATAAGTGGTGCTCCAAAAACAATGATCGTGCCTATCAATGCAGCTATAAATATTTGATTATTTCCCATCATTCTTTGCCAACCTGCAAAAATAAGCAGTATGATGGCGATCGGTACTGATACCGCTTTGATCGCATCTAAGATACTTTCAATACTGCTTTGAAAATCTGCGAATGCCGGCGTTGCCATTACTACAAACAACAAAAACAACACAAAAGTCTTTAGAACGCTTATTACTTTTCTTTTAGTATTCTTGTTCATCGGATTTCTCCTTTCTCTTCATTTACGGCGTATGCCTTATTAAATTCTTCCATTGTTACAAAACTAAAATTTAACCCTGTTCCTTTGATCTTTCCTCCTTTCGTTAATTCGGTTTCTATTTTTTGTAATTTCACCTTTATAGGATCATTCTCACAGATATAGATCACGTTATTGTTTTTCACATCGTGCCTTCTATCGTAAAACTGAAATATCTCTAAATACCTTTTCGGTGCCTTTAATGAACGCTCATATTCAAGAAAGAACTTCTGCTTACTTCCGTCTTTTCTCAAATGCCAAAATATTGCATCCGGGATCTTATGCATTGAAATTCCATCTCTTCTAAACGGCGGCAATGCCCTTAAATATTCTTCACTCCACCACTTAACAACTCTGATCTTTTCTGAATTCTCTAACACTGCCCTGATATGATTAATGCCTAATGAATGTGCCACTTTCACTAACAAACTTTTTCCTCTTACCTTAAAATTCGGGATATCGTTATAAAAAGGTTTCAACATTTCAAAATTCTTCTTGTCTTCAATAAACCAAATTCCATACTGAAAACCTCCATACTGTTGATGCGTAATACCTAGCTCATTCATCATTACTCTTACTGCATGCTCACTATCCCACTTCCTAAAATAATCCATAACATCACTAACTCTCACTACACCCTGCTCAGCAACAAACCTTAAAACCTGTATCTTCATTAATTGTCTCTTCATCTCAAATCCTCCTTTAAAATCATTCTTTTATACCCAAACAAAAAGCCACCCCTAAACCAGACGTCTGGGATGGCTTTATAAATTGCTTGGGATTCTCTAGGGAGCTACCCTAAATCTCCATCAAAATTATTATTCTTTACTCTTATAAAATCTTCTCTTCACTGATACCTAAGGGTCGTTTAAGACCCCTATATCTCAAATCAAAACATTGGTTGAGAGAGAGGGGTCTTGAACAATCTGTGAACTTCAGTGAACAGATTCCCTTTGGTATCATTGAAGTTAGAAGATTCGTTCCCTTCACGCGACCTTCACGAATGAAGCTTAAATGAAGCTTTCCTGAAGGTGTTGTTCCAGAAAAAGATTCATTCCAGAGTTGCGATACAACTTACAAAAATCAATGTATCGCTTCTGAAATGAAGGTCTCATGAAGCTCCTGATCATCCTTCTCCCCCAAACAAAAAGGGCATAACCGTGGTTGTGGCGCCACAATTATGCCCTTGAAATTCTGTTTGGAATTTAGCTGATCAGGCTAAATCTGTTAAATTTTTAAAGATCAATTCTGCTTGTATATTTCGTATCTATATTTTGACACTTGCTGTTCTGTTAAATTTGTAAGCCCAGCGATTTCCTTATCAGACTTACCCAATATAAATAACGGAAAAAGCTCTTTCTGTTTTGAAGTCAAATTTTCCATAACATCAACTTCATTGCCGCCTACAATACTTAAAAACATTTTTAAACTATTTGTAATTCCTGAAAGAATAAACCGTTTTAAGCGGGATATTGTTTTTGTTAGATCCGTGATCCTTTTCTGATTTTCGTTTTTAAGGCGAACTTCCTCTGTTACATCCCTGATCGTTCCGTTATATCCCCAAACCTTATTGTCACGGATAATAACAGCAGCTGTGATCTGAACATCAATCGGAGTGCCATCTTTTTTTCTTAGTGTCATTTCGTATTTTTTGACACCACCCAATCGTTCAATGGTACGGATATACTCTTTTCTATCATTAGCATTAAAATACACATCTTGAACTTTAGTCTGGGTCAAAAATTCTTCCCTGCTTTTGTACCCAAACATCCGAACGCCTTCTTCATTAATATCAAACCATTTCCCTTCTTTCGTGGTAATAAAAATGCATCCTTTATAATCAGAAAAAAGCGTCTGATATAAGTTATTGGTCACATCCCGGGATATGCCCATCAATCCAATAATTTTGCCAGATTCATCTCTTCTGGGCACTTTTGTAGTTGAAACATAGTGCCTTGTTCCATCACCAAAGGTAATATATTCAACCTTATCAATGATCGGTTTGCCTGTTGTCATAACATATTCATCATCCTGGATCATTGGTTCAGCTTCTTCTTTGGAATAGAGGTCACGGTCTGTCTTTCCTATAACATCCGTAAACTTGCTGCGCATACCCATTGCATGCGCATTATTAACTAATATTAATTCACCAACCCGATTCTTAAAAAAGATCGCATCAGGCCATGAATCCAATAGATCCTTCATGATCAGCCACATTTTTCCATCTTTATATTCAATGCTTGTTTTAGTTTCGGTATCATGAAAATAATTTGCAACTCTGGAAGATGAAGATAACACTTTCATATTCTGTGTAATAACTGAGCGTATATTGGCTATCTGACATAGCTCATCTTCATTGACATTTCTTGGTTTATAAGTTGTATTCATATAATCATCATACTTCAAATTTGCAAAATTCAACAATGCCTTAAATTTGTCCATCGGTTGTTTTGTATACACTTTATTTTTCATCATCATCGCCTCCATTAGAGCACTTCATTTTGTTTTTAAAACTTAATAAATACCTCTTCATCTTCTTCGTTATGTTATAGATAACGCGTATGTCCATATTCATCCATTCTGCGATATCTCTAGGTTTCTCAATCATAACTGATCTGGCAATAATCAAGAAAATTACTCGTTTTTGCGAATTAAATTTTTCATCCAATTTCATCTGGGATGAACTGCCCAATATCCAAAATTCATTCTGAACCTCACCTTTCTGATCAATATACCCATTAGAAATTAAACACTTCATTAGCCCTGCTGAGTCATAAATTTCCTTAAAACATTCTTCAAAGACAACTCCATTAAATACAAATATCTTCGCTATCTTAGTTAGACATGCATCTTTCTTAATAAATTGCAGGAATTCAGAAATTATCTGTTCAGCTGTTAGATTAAACATTTTGGATGGGAACATTTTATATTGACATTTTTCAGGATAGGAAGCAAAGTCTAGCATATTACATACCCGAATAGCATCTTTCGATTCAAAGAATTGTGAAACCGTCAAAACATTCTCTTTACTAATAGCTAGGTGAGAAACTGTTGCTTTTATAGACTGTTTTATAAATGCCTCAAATTCTACCCCTATTTCACAATTTAACGTGTTATCAAAGATCTTAACAAATACTGTTTCCACAATATCTTCACCATCTAAGCCACCGGGAGGAATACCACCGACCTTACCTTGCCAAACTCTTTCAGCCAAAAGCGAATTTGCAAAACACACATACCCAAGCCAAAGGGCATTCCAACTATTTTTTTGGATCTCTTGCTCTAGCGTATGCTTAATATTGTTTTGGACTTTTGTCATAACGTTTTCCTCCCCCTACTTCTATATGTCAAGAAGAATGCGTTTTTAGCCAAAATTATTGAAAATATTTTAAAATAATTTGTTTTTATGTGTGAACAGGTAAGGCAGAGAGATAGAATTGGGAAGTTTTTGGAAAAATCAATACTGTGAGGGTCTCTTTTATTATCGTATTCGTGGCACCTTCTTTCAGGAAAATATTGAATTTGACTTATGTATTATTATATCACAACTGAGGTTAATTCACTTGGCAATTTTTAAACACAAGTTCTATTTTATTAACTCATTAAAATTCACAAAAATAACTTCTTTTGTTTGTAGCATATCTATTCCCCATATTTTACTTAAAATATTTAAGGCACGATTTACTTGCATAGATCTAAGAGGCTTCTCATCCCGCTTTAAAAAAGGTCCATCAGTTTCAGTCAAAATTCTATTTCTAGGAATATTTTTAATTAAAGATATGCCACTTTGTGTTTGCAACATTCTTTCATTAACTGAAAAATAACATCCATACCTGACAGCAGATATCGCATCTTTCAAACTTCCAGAATACCAATGCAATATTACCTTACCCTTCTCAATAGGGTAGTAAGCTTTCAGATTCATTACAACGTTTCGAGCTGCATTACGACTATGCACAGATAATATTTTATCATTATAATTGGAACATAACTTCAGAATACGCTTAAAGACTTCCTCCTGTACATTTAATGATTTAATATACTCTTTTGAGCCATCTAATCCAATTTCTCCGATAAATCTTGTTTCCTTTATATATTTCTCAAACAGTCCTAACTCATTTTTTCTTTCTTCAGCTAGTTGCGGATGCAAGCCAAGTGCAACCCGAATATATTTATAAGGCATTGCTAACTCGTAATTTCTTTTCCACACACAAGGAGCATTGGTTACAGTTAAAACATTTATCTTTTTTTGATCACATTCCCTTAGCAATTCTATGTGATCTTCAAATAAATCAAGATGACAATGACAATCTACGAATTCAGACAACTCTGTTTTTCTCCATTTTTAATTAATCTTTAAACTCTTAAACAACACATCAATTTCTTCCATACCTCTTCTGTAAACATCCGAATAATTATTCAGCTCTGACGAGTAGTCAAACAAGGGACCTGCTTTAAAAATTAACAACTTTTCTATTCCTGGTTTATCTTTTAATCTTTTTATTGAACGTAAAAAGGGATAAATATATTCTTTATTTTCAATACTAGAAATATTTCTTTTATAATCAGTTAAATCATTAATCAAATGCTGTGCTTTATGAAAAGCTGCTCTGCGAATAACACATGGCACGCATAATCCACAATGCCCTACACCAATTTCTTTTCTAAATCTTCCCGCAGCCGGATGAGCACAAGACATAGTTTCAGAAATAAAGGTTTTTAAATTATTCTGGTTCGTACACGATGCTAACATCTCTCCTTTAGTCAGAAATCTATATGGATTTTCTAATGAAATATTTAATTTGAGGGCATCGATTAATTGTTGAAATCTCAATATATAATAAGGATGAGTTGTTCTAGTGCTAAGAGCTCCTAAACGTAACGGTGATAATGGAACATTTAAAGATATCAATCCGTTTTCGGGTATTATTAATCTCCTATTCCCTTTTAGTGATGAAGCCGCTAATATTCCCAGCGCTAAAAAAACAAAAGATCTGCCCCTTTCTGTTTTTTCTTCATCACCAGCAAATATCTTCTTTGGGGCACTCAAACGAATAGGAAAATATTCTACAGCATTATTATATTGCTGTTTAAGATACTCATACGCTTTCCTTTGGGGGCCACCAACATCCACACTTTTTCGATGTCCGACTAATAGCGGCTTATCCTTCCCTTCAATTAAATCAATAGCCCCTATAAAACTATCCATACCACCAGAAAACAATGAAACCACTTCCCCATCATAATTCCCTGCAATTTCTTTCTTCTTTTTATTTTTAAACAATTCGTTATAATTAAAAGCTGTACCTCTAAAACTGATTGTCCACCGATCACCTGTTAAGAATCTTAAAATTACTGCAATCCGGTCTTTCTGCATATTCCATATTTTGGGGTCACTTACTGGAATATAAAGATCTATTTCCCTTACCCAGCTATCATCCGATTCTTTTTCTCTATTAATACGAGTATCAGAAGATAACACACCTACTGCTACATTCAATAAATCTATCGCAATGTGTGAAGGTTTTAGTCCAAGACGATTCAATCCATCAAAAACATACTCATGCTTTACTCTTTTATCAGCAGAAAGAATATTATTTAAAAAAGGGACATCAACAACTTTAGATTTCGTATCTAACAATCTGACTTTTTTATTATCCCCAGAACCTATTCTAATAACAATTGAATATCTCATTTAATCCCCTCTGCTTCTATGCGAAGAATCTCAAATGCATTTTCATAAATTTTATTCATCAATGGCTCCAAATCATTTCTGGAAATCCCGTTATCTACTTCATCTAAGCGTGCATGCAATTGATTCCTAACAGAATCAAATATAAATCCATCCACAGCTGCTTGTATCTGAATTGCAGAAGTTGCATCTAATTCTGTAAAATCATATTTAGTCCCAATATCGTTAATTAAACGTAAACTTATTGTTTTGCTAATAAATTGAATCACAATTGTATTAATCTGTTGATCAGTAAAATTAAGCTCATTTTCGATCTCATCAGACTGTATTATTATTGTTTCAATAAAAGCATCACGTGCAATGCCAACATCAATTGAACCATCAGAAGGACAAATAACATCAACAAGTGAAGCAAATATTTCTTTTGGCGGCTTACCTATTAAATTTTCTTTGGATATCTTCTTTAATGTTGCATCAAGCCCTTCTCGCTTGATATCACTCAAATAAGTCATTAAATTCGATGCGGCGTATCGTGAAGCCGTCATTCTGCGAGCAGCCGTTCCCGCTCCACCATAACCGGAAGCAATGCATCTACTTATTGCAGAACCAAGACTTGATTTGGAGCGACCACCAGATGATAAATATCGAGTAAAATCACTTCTTGGTTGTCTAAAACGGTTATCAAAACCCTTAGGGGTAACTTCAGGAGGTTGTTTATCTTTACCATTTTTATCATTTCCCCCAGGCTGTATGGGTATTTGCGGATCTACGGGCGGTGCCGAATCAGACCAATTTGGTAATAACGGTGTAGATGGTTTTTGTCCAGGATTAGAAGAAGATGTTCCCATATATTTCCCTAATTATTACTCATTTTTTCAGTAGCCTTAATAGTCTGTGATAATTTAGCATTTTCTTGTTGAGATGCCCACGATTTCTTCAGCTCACCATATTCATTTTTTGCTTCTGTATCAGTTAAAAACGTTTCCACGCCGGTCAATACCCATATCCCCAAATCAACAACTGGCATATTCTTCAATAAAGTTACTAGCCTTTTTTGAATCGTTGGACTATGTTTGCATAGACAGTAAATCCCTTCCATCTCCGCAGGCTTTGCTTGTAGTGTTGATTGCTGTCTTACAGAATTTTCTAGAACCTCATAAATATCTTCTAAATCAGATGGTTGTAATATCTTTAACTGTTTGTCTAATCCACTTATAATGAGCGGACTATTACTGGACAGTTTATTAATTAAAGATTGAAGTTCTTTCCGAATTCCATAAGACACTGATGATATCAATGCCTGCTCCCGAGAAATATGGATATATGACCTTAAATCAACTTCACCTAAAAATTTATCAATCATAACCCATTTCAAAATCCATTCATCTCCTAACCAATGTTGTGGACACTGAATTTTATCATCAACATCCTTACCTGACTTAACGTGCTCTTCTAATGCCTTCAATTGAATCACTTTCCCATCTTTGGATTGCATTGCATAAGAAATTAAATCACCATAAATTTTTTCTTTAAAACGCTCAACCAACATCAATTTTGCTAAAATATGCATGTCAATATCATTTGAGATATTTAAAGAGTCAGAAATCATTCGTCGCAACATCAGCGTATTCAAAAATCGTTTTATTTGCCTAGGATTACCTTCTAATCCTTCAGCTAGAATAGCACCTATCCTTTGCGACAAAAGAAGCATTTCTTTAACCGGTTCAGTCAATTCACCAAAAAGCTCGGTCGCTTGTTTTGCATCTAATACTTTTTCTTCCCAAGGTAATTTTTGGCTTTGTTGTATGAAATCATATAACTTTCCTAACTTATCTGACTCTTTTTGCAACACATACTCCAAAAGTAAACAGGAAATATAATTCTGCGTTTCTGTTCTATTTAATGGGGGGATTCGTAAAGGAACTTGTATTAATTTCTCAAGATAATTTTTCTTATATCGACTTGATTTCACATCAGTAGGCAAATCAGGAAAATGTTTATAAACCGCATACTCAATCATAGCTTCATCTACCGCAAGGATAAATGCTGTTTTAGGAACAAATAAAAATAACCGTATCGCCTCAAGTGTTTGAATGGCGGTATCGGGTAGACATCGGTCTAAATCATCTACTAAAATAACAACCCGTTCAAACTTAGATAATTTAATTAATTTCTCAAAGTCCTCCCTAAATCCTTCTATTGCTTTTGAAAGCGGATCACTATTCTCAGGCAATAGTTTGTCCTTCAAATAATTCTCTAGAGATGAGACTTCATCTTCACCAATATTTAATTGTTCTGCACCTCCTTTTACTTTGGCAAGCACTTCAGAAATTAAAGTAGGATCTGGGATTCCTGTAGTCATAGTTAGGGCTAAGCCCCCTAGGCGTTTTACAGTCTTTAACCAATTCACCTTTCTGATTAAATTTACTGCCGCATCTTTTACTTTTTGATTTCTTGGTCTAGATTCTTTCAAACCTATAATTATCGACTCCATCATTACTGATTTAGCGTCACTATACCCCTCAAATAACCAACCATTAAAAGTTAAACACAACACCTTTTTATCTTGCTTTAATTCAGTTTCAACAAATTTCACCATGCTCGTTTTTCCTGCACCCCAATCACCGTGAATGCCAATTGTCAAAGGAGAAAGCCTATCATCTTTAATTAAAGACGTAACTGTATTAGATAACTTCCTATACCCTAATAAATCAATTTCTGACTCTTTATCATTCCACATATCTATCTCCTGATATTAGTTTTTGATTCATTTCTTACAGAACGAAACTCTTTCAATCTTCAATCTTAATCTTGTTTTCTTTAAAACTAAAATACTCATTACCGCCAATAATAATGCAGAAAACGAACCAGGTACCACTTAGGTGACACCACAACTAACCATCTTTTCAACCTGTCCTTCAAAAAGTACCTAGTTCGTTCTTCTCATTTACTGGCACACAAAGCTTCTTCACTGTTTCATGCTTTTTTTGAACCAGATAATTGAAGCTTCACCTTCTTTACGCACAATATCATCAGCTGAACGACTGTGCCTAATACTATTTCTTAATTCTGCCAACTGATTAAATTTTTGCATCAATGCTTCTTTATTCAAAAATATTTGCTGAAATCTCTTCCAATTATCCTTCGACATAATAAAATCTTGTATTTCCCTCAAATCAAAAAATTCTAAAAGTCCCCAGACACACACCTGAACTTTACTTAATTCGGTTTACGGTATATGTCTGGTAATTCATTTAATTATTTGTTTCTTTAAATCCATGCCCAACACCATACTTCAAATCTTGCGAAGCAACATTAACATCTTGACCCGGTGAATTTTCTATAAATTCACTATAAGCCTTCTTTCTTTTTTGCCTTATATACCTTAAATAAAAAAACGATAAAATCAATATTATGTATGGTGTTGCCCTAATTAGCTCAAAAGATGTCAATGGCTCTGTCAATCCAGGTATTACCCTAAGAGATAAATGATACAGAACTACGATCAAAAGAAGACCAACTCCCAAAGCATATTGAATTTTCAGGTGTGTTAGCATAACATTATTAGGTCTGTGCTTTCCAAAGTAATAATGTATATCCTTTAAATCTGATACCTTTAAGAATTGACGCTCAATATTCGCAATAATAACTAAGTTTCTATTATACCAATAAGCAGCATCATACAAATGCGCAATTAGCCATACAATTAAAACAATAATAATTCCTGAAGCAACATCAATAGGAATAATATCCTTCTCAACAAGAGCAAATATCGCAAAAGCTCCAATGATAGTACTTACAGATTGCCAAATAACCATTATATGCCGATTTATGTCATTAAATAACTGGTCATACATTTTCAATAAAAGTTCATCACGTCTATCAATTTGTTCTGACATTATATCCTCCACAATTATTAATTAAATAACTACAATCAAATCTATACCCATCCCATAAACTATTTATTTGCAATATTGAGTCCAACAAGCAATTTTCATATCCACCTTTGGGATGCGGACGGAATGTCTCACCATCAAAATAATCACCAAAACGAGCATCATAAGTAAATCTATTACAATCAAAAGAAAAAACATTCATCTTCTGTGCTAATTTACGTTGTTCATCTGGCCTGCCACCCAATAAATGAACTGGTCTTGAAAAAGATTTCAAAGGAATGTTCGTTCCTCCATATTTTGTTGGTACACTATAGGCTAAGACAAAATGTTTTGGGATGTATTTGTCAATATTATCTGTTAGACCTAAATCTTTTGGAACAACTGCAACATAATCCGAATACTTCCTTAGCATCTCTGCCTCTTTTAAAATTGAATCGAGTTCACTAATTCTTTCGATATCTCTTGCTATTGTTAGAAATGGCACCTTTTCCGCAACTGCATCTAAATGCTTTTGTAAATCGTAATTCTTCCAATCTATATCAATAAAAAGTTTATCTCCTTCAAACTCTCTAATGTCTCGAAGATTTGTATATCTAGCTCCTGGAAACCAACCTTGCTTTACTGCTAATTGAAGGGCAGTTTTTGAGTGTGAAATAAATTTATTAACCTTCATTCAATATAAAAATCCCCTCCATATGACCACAAAAAGTCTCCATAAACATACCTGCCCCTTAATTAATTCGGGTTAAAGTAAGTCTCTGGTAATTTCTCAACAAAGATCTAATTTAATAAATAATATCTAGGCAGCTATTTACTCTTATGAAAATATCTTTCAGAATATTTAGACTGTAAACTTACAATATCCAACTCATGCGTATCAATAAATTTTTGAATTTTATCATCGCTTAATTCTTTTATTTTATAATTTTTAAATTCTTTAATAAATGACCGGATATTACTTTTAAGCTTTCTAAGTTTAGATTTTCTCATTATTGTAACTTCATGCGTAAAATTAGCATAATAGGACAAATTCTTTGTCGGTATTATCAATATCCTTTTCGCAGTAGCCGATTGGTATTCTTGATCAAACCATCCACAATGGGTATTCATCTGCCCTGCTTCAGATTTCTTAATATCATCTCTCTCATCATCTACTTCGCTTTTGCATTCAAAAATAAAATAATTATTATCCACTCCGCACCAAAGATTATCCGGTCCTTTTTTAAATTCCTTATCAGGACGCTGACTTAAAAATCCTAAAATTTCTCCAACCTCTTTCAACGCATTTTCAAATTTTTCCGATGGCATGCCAAAAGTCAAATCCTCCAAGACTCCCTCAACTGAGATACTAACATCTTCATATAATTCATTGGGTTTCATCCATTCTTTAATACGCTTTATTCTATTTTCATTAATAAACTCTAACTTTTTATAAGTTATACCTTCTTTAGGTTTTAATAATTGCATATTTTTCTGAAAAGCACTTTTCTGAATGTCATTTGATTTTACCTTGCTAACAAAATAAGTGTATCGGGCTAAATTCTGCAAATACCACCCATTCTCAGTGTTATTTTCAGTAAATTCATCACATATTTTCTGTGCAATTTCAATAGCTTTCTCAACGTTTCCTTTAAAATAGTATTCACCCGCTTCTCTCTCAAGACTTAACAACTCATGGATTGGATTTGAACGAACATCAATTTCTATTTTATCCATTTCTTCTTTATAAAATTCTTTCCATCCTTCATCTCTGCGAAGAGATTGATCTATTAATGATTGGACAACTTTCCAAGAAGATTCCCCTTCAATCAAATCTTCTTTAGCAAAGTCAGCTATAATCTTTCCAATTTCAATTTGCTTTCTTGTCTGTGCTGAAAAATACTTATTTGTTAAAGGACTTTTAACAAACTTTACTAAATCACCTCCAACTAACATAATAATGCTATAATCTTTTTCCCCTCGTACACTTCGCCCAATTCCCTGCTCAATTTTCTGTGCAATCTTTATATTCAGAATATCACTACCAGACCTACATATTTCCTCATATCTATCTGATAATGAAACAAAAAAAGGCTTTGAATCGAGAATCAAAAGTCGACATGATTCATCTGGCAAATCAATCCCATCGTAACGATTAACAATAACTAACGTTTTCTCAAATTCTTTAATCTTTAGTTTCTTTATGCAACTATAAATACTATTCGAATTAGCAACTTTAGCTCCAATAGATTCGTATTGGCTCGATTTTCTAAAATCTGGAACTATCGCAACAATTCCGCATTTTCTTTTGTCTGAAGACTTCGCAACTTTAGAAACAATAGTATCTCTATCTAAAGATTCATCTATTAAAGAAGGAAGAACCAACATTTTTTCTCCAGACCACTTTAATTTATTATTCGTTAATGGCTTTTGCACAGATTGCACATCAAATCCTAACCCTTTTATAAAGAAAGTATCGTCTTGAGTAGTTGCTGACATTAATATGCGTTGGGAAGCATTATGGAATGACCCAAACTGATGTATAGGAATAAAATTTGGGGATATCTCTAAAACATTTCCTGTTATAAAAGCCTGGCAATTTTCAATATTATTTTTAATAATTGGCCATGTAAATTTAACATCATCTTCATCTTTGAATTGTATAATAGCTTTTAAAACTTCAGACTTCTTGTCAATCCAACTCCAATATGGAATTGGGAGTAAAGAATTATATGACCCATCCTTTATTTCTAAATAACTACCTTCTCCCTGCTCCAGCAAGTCATCTTCAAACAAATTAAATATTTTCTTATACAAATCATGTTTCTTATTTATTTTAATTGTAAAAGAATCTTTTATGGCATCAATGCATGCATGGGAATCATCAAGGATTATATTTTCAATATCCATCGATTGATTATCCAGCCCAAAAACTGATTTTCCATTAAATAATTTTTGAACATGGGTAATTAAAACTTTATTACCATTAAGAAAATCATCCGGCAACGCCTTACTTTCATCGATCTTACAATAAGGAATCCCGAATTTTTCAGCCTCTTCACAGGTTTGATCAACTAGATAAATATTTGGACAAATATACAAGCAAGGAGTTTCGTTCGAGTTCAATTTAGATAATAATATTAAAAGACCAACTAATGTTTTCCCTTCTCCGGTATGAAGCTTAATAATTAGATTTTTATCTCTCTGGCGCTCATTAAACCATTCCACTAACAACTTCTCCTGAGAAGGTCGTAACGGTCCCGTTTCGCTTCGTCGATCAAGTGAATCATAAATCTCGATGGGATTCACTTTCTTTTCAATATAAGTTTTTCCCAGTCTTTTTTTAAAATCTACCATATTAATCCCCTAAGAAAGTATTATAATAAGATTTTATTTGCGATCAATTGATACATTGCCGCTTTTAATACTTGCCAACAAATTAACGCCGTATGCTTATCAGGATTAAATCCTGAACTAACTTGTGCATAAGGATGTATATAATTTCTAAAATCTCTTAATGCATGACTGAATTTTTTCACATCCTCATTAAGAAGCCCAACATCACACGAAACGTCAATAAAATTATTTAAAGTCCAATCTTGAAATTGCTTAATTTTTCCTTCTTTATCTTTTGGCGCCATCCTCGATTGATTAAAAACCTTAGGATTCTTTATAGCAATTCCCAACAAAACACCTTCTAAACTGCTGCCAGAAAGAAATAACACCGATAGTGGCGCGCCTACATTTAAACATTTTTTAATTTCTTCAAATCTAAATTTTAAAGCAGCAGTAACTGCCAAATCCAATCCAATATCTTCGATTGAAATTTCATTAAATTCTCTTTTCAGGAATTCATCTTCTTGCATCTCACCAGCCGCATCCTCAAATATTATTTTATCTGTCTTTACAAAGCCTATTTCTGCATCTTTTCTGACAACTTTCCATTTATCAAATGCCAAAAATTGATTAAAATCTTTTATAAAATTATCTAATGCTGCAAAACGTCCAATGTAATTAACAGGCGCAAAAACTTTTTTAATGCATTTATCCAACTCAGGAGTACCATTTATTTGTTTTAATTTCTCGTCTGTATAAAACCAACGAGATGGAAACCCTTGCCCATACGAATCATTAAACCCTAAATCATTAAAAAAACCAACTAATTTGGGTCCAGATCTATAGTCCGTCTCCTCATTAATCAATAATCTTAATTTTTCTAATGTTTTGTCTTGTAGAATCATAT
Organism: Omnitrophica WOR_2 bacterium RIFOXYA2_FULL_38_17; assembly: GCA_001805965.1. Taxonomy (GTDB): domain Bacteria; phylum Omnitrophota; class Gorgyraeia; order Zapsychrales; family Zapsychraceae; genus Zapsychrus_A; species Zapsychrus_A unditaenarius. The sequence goes on from MHHG01000031.1 coordinate 39,107, forward strand.
AACTTTCAGTTATAAAGAAAAATAATACTCCTTGATTTTCTTCGCCATACGCTGTCTTCTTTCACCCAAAAACTCTTCATAACGCTCAACATCCAAGTCAAATATATTCTCCGGTATGCATTCCAGGGACACATTACTTAATTCACATAATTATGTATTGTGTCCCCCCAATTTAGAATTTAGCACAAATATATCGTGAAATATGAAAGACTACCAGCATCATGTCTTCTTTAGTCATAACTTCCGGCTGATTGTCAATATACGTTGGAAAAGCCTTTGGACTCAATACCCATACGTTTGATTGCTTTGCTTTTTCTGTTGACTCAACATACCATCCTGGGAACAGAATAACTGGCTTAACAGAAAAACTTTTGCCTGTAGATTCTTGAATTCTATTCTTAAGCCAACTTGCAGCAGCATTAACTTGAACTATTGGGCCAGATTGCTCTTTACATCCAGGGATTATTAATTTTTTTCCATCAAACGTTATTCTCGAATCACCTTTTAATGGCTTGCGATAAGTTTTCGTTTCAATAACATAAAGACCTTTTGTGGAAATTATCACATGATCGAGATTAAAATTATCTCCAATAATGTCATGAAAAACCCTATAGCCACTTTCTCTTAAATTTTCCAAATACTGCCCGACATCTCTCTCCCCATCTCTACCAAGCTTTATGGCTCTAGCTTCTTTCGATATTTCTTTTAATTTATACATACAAAACAGAATCGCCGGAACAGCAACAAAAGTCATTAACTCCAATTTTATATTGAAATACTGCAACCACTCATAACTCGCAAAGAGAATAAACACAAATATTGCTATTATATATGCAAAAGCCTTCTCGTTAATCAGATCATCAAGCCTTTCATCAAGAGATTGTCCAGCATGACGGAGAGACCTGCCTTTTATTGGAGATTTTTTCTTTTGTTTCATATCCATTTATTCATTTTAGAGTTTAGAATAGGCACCTTAATGAGTTTGGGTCCTGTCGTGTGTCCCTACTGCAACGCAAATGAACACTTTGAGAAATCTTCTTACTATCAAAATCACAAAATATTCCATTTAAATTATCATTAAGAGCTCTCGCAAATTCTATTCCAGAACCTCTGCCTTCGTTGCCAATCTCGCTATATCCAATCCACGTTTGTTTGACCTCAGGAAAACAATACCAGCTTCGCAATAAACCATCTGCGATTTTCATTGAAGTTGACCTATCACGCAGAAAAGCTACATAACGCAGCATCTCTTTATGTAGATTTTGATATTCTTTTTTATCGCTATTAAATAGCAAAAATGGATCTATAAACAACGGAAGATCGTTAATAAGCGAGATATTAAACGCTCCATATTCTTCGATAACACTTGGGTCAACATTAAAAATATCAGAAAAATAAACATTCATTTATTTCAATACCTTTTCTATAATCTCTACAAACTCACCTACAAAATTAATTCGGGTTACGGTATGTGTCGCCGGATTCCCTACCTCCTGTACTCATAATTACAGTTTTAATATGTTCGCATAATTATTCCAGACGTGATTTTAATTCACTACTTGACTATAAAACCTATTGGATTCTTCTTAATTGCTTCTATCGCCGGTCTTATATCATAAGCTATTAATAACCCCGAATTACTAATAGCCTTTAAACCAGTATCAATTGCACCATTAAAGACATAATTTTGTTCATTTTTATAACCAGATATAACTCCAACTATCCTTCTTTTTTTCCCATCATTATAATCTATTGCCACAACTGGCCCCCCAGAAAATCCTTTGTTATTATAAGCATCTATAAACATCATATTTGATTTGGGATACATTCCCGAAAGAATTCCCCCCTTCACAAAAGGTAATGGAAATCTATTATTCATATCTCCAAAGTCCATATTAAAACCCCAGGGGTACCCTAAAATACATATTTCTTGGGAAAGAGCTATCCCCTGTAGTCCATAGACAACTTCATAAACATGCGATAATTGCAAATCAACAGCCAATACAGCAACATCATAATTAGGTTCTTGAATTTCTATTACTTTGACTTCAATCTCCATCCACTTTTTATCATAAAATATCATTAACTTATCTTTGTTTTTAATCTTCTTAACAAGATGCTTAGCAGTCACTAAATACTGCCGATCATCAACTTCTATTGTAAATGCCGTCCCTTGACTATTATTAAACTTAACCATCAATACCCGTTGCAATACATTACTAGTCGCGATAATGTCTGCATAAATCCCATCTGCTTTAAATATAACAATAGCTAAAAATATGAGACATAAGCTAATTCGCCGACTATTCTTCAACATAATTCCCCCGATCTAAACAAACAACCGTTTATTTGTTTTTGAAAGTTAAAGTCTCTACACCAAATCAGTTTTCAAATAAAGCATCATTGAAAAGAATAGTGGTCAGCGCTCTCTATCATTTTATTAATCTGCAGACACACACCATAACCTTAATGAATTTTAAGTTACTATGTGTGCCTTTTCTCTATTTAATAACACCCATAAATTCACCAACAACCATAAACTCCCCTTCATCAGGATTTTTTATGATAATTGGTTCGTATTTATCGTTTAACGGCAAAAGTTGAATTTCTTCGTGTTCCCATGCATCCTTATCAGAATATTTCTTTTTACTAAAATATTTTTTGATTGTATATTGTCCGCCAGTTTCAGGATCATTTATAGAATTATGTTTAACCAAAACAGTTTTATTCTGCCGGCTTCCGACAACATTTGCACGAAACACACAATAATCTCCATCATGTATTTTAGGTTGCATTGAATGGCCAACCGCTCTGACAATAAACATATTTCGATTTAAGGCTCCAACTCCTTCAACTTTGATCCATCCTTGTTGCTCTACCAACCGTCCTTCCCCAAACTGCCCACAAGCCGCTTCCAAGGAATAAAAAGGCAAATATTCATCAAACTTAAGTTCCTCAGAAATAAATTCCTCTATACAAATTTTACTTTCTTCTTTTAGCGAAACGATATCTGAAAACATTAGTTTTAAATTGTTTCCTTCTGATATTTTCAGTCTTTCCTTGAAATATTCTTCAACTTGCTTATCACAAAAATAAACGTAACAACCTTTCATGCCTCTTGTCATCAAAGTTTTATATATATTTCTTATTAATGCACTTAATTGTTGCAGATCATCCTTTAATCCTTTTTTTCCTGCACTATCTTTATAACTTTTCCAGTCAGCAAAATAAGACTTATCATTACTATTAAAACGCAAATCATTACCGATAATAACGCCGACATAATCAAATTCCAAGCCCTGTGATGTATGAATACAACCGACTTGATCAACCCCTTCTTTTTCAATCGCCCAACTTGTCCGCATAGAGCGTGAATTCCATGGCATTGAAAAATCATGCTCAGGGATACAGACATCATTGACCTGCGCTTTATTGTTTCCATCTTTTTCACTTGTCCATTCCCATGCATAACCAGCTAATATTCTTGCATTAAAACCAGCACTGTTCTTTTGCTTAATTTTTGAATGCAGCTCTTGAGGCGTTTGGCATATTTTAAAATCAAACTCTTGATGATTCCATCCGTCATAATTTGCTGTTTGCTTAATATGCAAAACATCATCCAGCCAATTTATGTATCCTTCTGCGCCTGCACATCTAAACTGCGCTGTTAACTCGATCTCTTCTATATTCTTAGTGTATTTGACCGCAACACGCTTTAACTCGTCGACTGTTCCGATATCTTCAGGCCTTATCCTTTGATTGTCATCAATGAAGAATATACTAACAAAAGAAGCATTAATTATATCTTCTACCTGATTATCTCCTTTATATTGATATGCGCTTCCATTTTTTAAACGATGCGCCTCATCTATAATTAATACATCATAAATATGTTTTTCCTCTTCATGAAAACTTGAAGACCCTTTAAATAATGGTTTGATCCTAGAGCTTCTATTTTCTTTTGCTAAACTTTTGACCATCACATCACGAAAAGAAGCATTGGGCGCAACAAAAGCAACATTCTTCTCAGCGCTTAAAATTCCCCCTAAGACATTCATCGAAATAACAGATTTTCCTGTGCCGGGGCCACCTTTAATTATTAATACAGATTTCTCAGTCGCATTCAATGCCATATCTACGGCTTTCTCATAAGCGACTTTTTGCTCATCAATTAAAATGAACTCTTTGTTTCCTTTAAACATTCTGCAGACATGATCAATTAACTTTCGACTAGGACGAATTCTTCCTGATTCAATTTCATATAGAATATCTTCGCCCTGCCCTTTTCCAACATGCCTTTTTATGAACTCCGCCAATTTTTGAGTATCATGTTTAAAAAAAAGAGGCGTATCTTCGACTATTTCGCGATACACCTTATCTTTTAAAGGTTCAGGATTGTTTTCTATGTAATTATGCAGACAAGCGCATGAAAAAGGCAGCAATTGACCTTTATAAACATTCTCATTAAAATCCTTCAAAAACATTTTATAAGAATACGCCTGGTAAGATGGGTGGGTAGTTTCTCTCTCAGGATTACCTGCTAAAAAGGTAGTGACAATCGAATCTTTATTAGTGCTTGCAGCTTTTTCCCACTGCTTCAACTCAACTATAATAAAATTACTATTTAGATCATCATCTTTTCCTGAGACTATAAAATCGATACGCTTAAATGTTGAAGGGATAACATACTCAATCAGCACACCGCAATCATCTGGAAGCTCTGCCTCCCTAACAACTCTTTCCATGTACCCAAGGGAATGCCTCCAAGAAGCACCCTCTGTCTTCAATATACTACGGCCGAGATTTCTAAGGCACGCATTTTCTATCTCTTCATCTATTCTATTTGCAAAAACATCGTCTACAAATTTCTTAATTGAACTTTTATAAATTATCATGAGTGGGCATAAATTATTAATGTAAAATTAGTATAATATTGTATTAGTTACCATTCTATCTTTCAGCCCCTTCCTAGTCAAACAAATAAGATTTTGAACCGGCATATAATTAATATTAATATATATTAGGCACTAAGATCATACCGTGTCAATAGGCTGAGATCGCTTTAAACTGACATTTTGTAAGATACCTCGTATTTTTCTCTATATTTGTAAAATGAACCTGGGGGAAAGGCAGAATCATCAGGGATATCCCTATATATCGGGTATGAATACACAAGGAGTAGGAGTATAGTTGCGGATTTTTTGAAAATCACAGGAAAGCTTAAATATGCTCAAATTTGCTGGTTAAAACACACAAATAACAATAAAAATGTTTCTATAATTATTTTTTCCCTTCATAAAATGTATATTTATGCATCTTACCCTTTGCAAGATTTACTGGATATTTCTTTTTATTCTTAATCATCTTTCTTGAAATTGCAGCACTTAAATCAATATCTAAGACATTACAAAGATTTAATAAATAGACAGCAATATCAGCCACTTCATCTTCAAGTTCCAGTCTTTGCTTTTTATTTAATTTAAATGACTGTTCTTCAGTTATCCATTGAAAGATCTCCATAAGCTCAGCAGCTTCTATAGCAATGGACATGCTAAGGTTCTTGGGCGAATGATATTGTTCCCAATCCCTGTCTTTAACAAATTTCTTTATTTTATTTTTTATACTTTGGACTAGAATGTTTTTATCAGGCATAAGAACCTTTCTTTTTAGGTTTTTATTTGCTGTAGGTAAGCTACCAAGATAAAACTAATGAGAGAATTTTTAAGATAAGATAAATCATCTAACTTGCAGATCTAAGTCTGTAGTTTTGTTGTACCTCGAATACTTTATACCATTAGGAATTTCTTCTTTTATTTTTCCTGAATGAAAAGCCATAATTGTTTTTCCTGCGACAAAACCCATTTCAACAGGAACAGCATTTCCTATTTGTCGATACTGTTCAATAACCGCACCTGAAAATTTCCAATCTTTAGGAAATTGTTGTATCACTTTGTATTCCTGAACGCTCAATGGTCTTAATTTTGATGGATGACATAAATCTGTTGCCGGCATATTAGGCCGAGTAACTAATGTCGGGGCTGGCTTCTGCCATGACAATCTTCTATAAAATCCCGTTTTTCCCCCACCAAGATGATATGATTTCCCCATAGCTGCTTCCTGAATTTCTTCAGGTAAATTTCTCCAATTTTGACCCGCCTTTAACATTTTATAATACTTAAGGCGATTCTCACTAAATTTAACAAACTCATGCTTTTCACCATTTAATCTACTGAATGCATCCTTTATTGAAACCCACTTAAGTCCAGTCACAGAACCATCTTCCGAATGAGTTGGTTGAGGCAATGGTATTCGCTTTTTACCTCTATTGCCAAAAAATATCATTCTCTCTCTACGCTGCGGAATACCATAATTCGCACTATCAAACAAAGCAAAGCTAATCGTATAACCTGCGTTTTCAAAACTATCAATCAAGTACTTTATAGCACTACTTGGCATCTGATCACAATGATTTGGTTTATCCCCATTTTCTGGCGGCGAAATTGCAGCTGATAATAAACCTCGAACATTCTCCATTATAAAATATTTTGGTCTTATCTCTGTCACCTTCCTCAGAAATTCCAAAATACAATTACCTCTAACATCCTGCAAAGATTTTCTTGTGCCTGCAGTACTAAATGCTTGACAAGGTGGCCCCCCACATATTAAAAATACTTCAGATTTCTTTAGTCCTGCAGCTTTTAGAATTTCTTCTGAAGTTAAATCTTCAATTTTAGATTCAATAACAGGAATATTCGGACGATTTTTTCTGATTGTTTCGCAGCAATATTTATCGTTATCCACACAAACGCGGACATCAATACCACTCTTCTCTATACCTAAATCTAATCCCAATCCACCTGAAAATAAAGATATTGCATTATACGCCATTACAAATACTCCTCAAGTACTGCGTTCAAATCCTTGTTAGAAAACTTATCATTCCATTGATTCGTAAAATCTTTAATCTTAGTTTCAATAAGCACAATAAAACTTGTCTTTAGCTCTTTTTTTGTAGAATCATCAATAATTTTAATCACTTTCTTATGATAATCTTTTGTTTCAGAAATAAAATCCCACAACTCTCTGCCAATTTTTGATTTAGTTCCAACATCTTTCAAATTTCCTAGAATTTGAGCAGATATTCTATTCTTCCTTCCATATGTCATACCTAACCAACCTAAATGCCCATTTTTCTCAACAGCCTCGATAACTTTATTTAAACTCTCAATCATATCAACGTTCATTGTATTTGGCCCACTTTTAATTTGAAAACAATGAATCTTGCCATCTCTCTTCTTTACTAAATCTGGTTCTCTACCTTTAATTCCAATCTTAATACCTTCTAATTCACAACCACTAAACATTAACATTCTTTCAACCATGTTCCCCCAGGAAGTAACAACCGATCGGGTAATAGACTGATATAAATTAAACCTAATAATTTCTTCTGGTGATTTCAACGCCAAAGCTCTTGCTAGCAAAGGATTGATATCTAAATTATCAAATTCCATTTTATTAAGAGTTTGAACTTGACGTCTTATAAACTGTTTAGCTAAAAAATCAATCCATGTTTCAGTAACAGGAAGTCCTTTAACAATCTCATTTTTAACAACCATAAGACCCGAAATCTTTCTATCATCTAAAAGCCGTCTTCCTTTTCTATTTATAATCTTAAGAAATTCAAGCGACTCTGCATTAAGAAATTCCTGAAGATCATCAAAATATCCTGCAACTGCACCAGCTACAACTTCACCGATTCCGTCAGCTGAACAGCTTAATTCATGTATGAGCTTTCTTTCATATTGTTGTAATAACTCTTTTCTCATATAATCATCTGCGCCTTTATCTTTTGTCTTATTTTGCAACTGATTTAAACACAAGGTCAAATCAAGATACCACTCAAGCTCTTTTCGTTGATACAACAACCCCTGCAAAAATTGATTTTTCCAAAATTTTATTCGATTTCTAGTTAATGACTGTACCATTGTAACACACCTCCCCATGATATAAGTTAATATTTTGGGGAGAAACTGCAGGGGAAATCGATAAGATTAAATTATACTACACCAACATAAAAAGCAATACAAGGTGTTTTTCTTGAACCTTTTTCCTATATGCAGATTCAAAATTTTTTGAGCAGTTTAGAGACTTGCTCAGGTCTTAACAATCAAATATTTGAAAAAACGTAAACATTATGATTATCATTATCAACACTATAATAATCTCCCATAAACAACTCATGAGCAAATTTTCCATAATCAAAGTAGTAAGATAATCTTTCTGGGATATCCATGATCTCATCTGCTAAGTTTTCAGCAAATGCTTCCTCTGAATCCCACTCGCCTTGATATGATTCTTCAAACCCTTCTTCTGTTGCATAATCAACACCAACATTGTTAGCATATGCGGCATAAGCTGCGCCATGCTCGGCTATCAAGCGCGCATATTCAGCCACATCCTCTATGCTTTCATATTCATTGATAGAAAGACCTTCAAACCCTTCATAATCATGAATAGCCCATTCTTCAGCAAACGGCTCTGGGCTGTTTTTTAACATCTCTTGAATTTCTTCTTGGATAGCATCAGCATTCTGCTCTGCATCGATCCATTTACCGTGTAGCCTTCCGTTATTGTAAGCGGCTAAACAAGCTACATAAATTTTAGGTGTTGTTGTAATTGTGTTTGTCATGATTGACTCCTTTCGATTCTTTTTGATTCAAAAGACCACCGTGAGTCAAGGGCTTCAGAGCATAAGCGGATGCGTGAAAGGATGCGCGCCAGCCATCCCAATGAACCATCCCAGCGTTGCGTCCCTTGAGTAGGTGGTAGAATCAAAAAAACCGAATCGAAGAAAGTCTCTCGCTCGCTTTTAAGTGTTGAATCCGCGCAAATATTTTTTTGTTTTTAAAATAATTTTGGAGTGGAATTTGGAAGCAGATTTTCCATCTTGTTGCAGGATATTAGCGGATGTTAAAGTTTATTCTGGGTACCAAGCGGGTACCAAAGCCATTTTTGAGGAATTCTCTAAAAAAC
>MHHG01000032.1 GCA_001805965.1 Omnitrophica WOR_2 bacterium RIFOXYA2_FULL_38_17
AATCTTTTATCTCCATCATACTGTTATTATCACTAGCCATAATTACAAATACTGGATATCGAGTAAATCCATTTTTATCTGCATCCATCATATTGTTCATATATTTTACCAGTTCTCTTTTAATAGCAGTACTTGCGTCAAAACCACCTTCTACGGGAAAGACTGAACTTTCAATAGACTCTCTTATTTTGTCTGAGTTTCTTAGATCAATATATCCATCACCTGATGTTTCGCTTCTATAGTTTGCCAAAGTTATCTTACATTCTCTAATGTTCTCGAACTTTGAGGCAATAACACCAATTCTTGCAACCTGTTCTTTTCTTTTATTCTCGGCAGCTTTTGAAGAATCAATTATAAAATGCAAATAAGGAGTCCTCTTAAAACTCGGCATTACTTTCATTCCCTCACTGGAAATAGAGACATAAGCGTTACCTCTTGCGCTGATACCTTTAACGACTAAATCAGCTGGAATCTTATCACCTGCCTGATTTAACTGTATTTCCTTTTCACCAAAGTAAATGACCGGAGATGTATTTTCCGGATATTTAAATTCAATTTCAGCAACCCTTTCTTCACCCAGACTAAAAGGGTACACATTGAACTCAACTTTATTAGGCGTTGAATATGACAGTATGCCGGGGTCTCTTGCTGTAAAATCCCTTATCATGTGATAAACCCACAAGGCAGTTTTCCTGTCAAACATTTTCGCAGGCACCATTTCACTACCCATTTTTAGTGATAAGCTTTTAATAAAGACACCTCTTGGCAGAATAATATTCTCTGCAAATTCAGCATTAAGGCTAGAACCGACATTCTTCATTTCAATAGTCAGCTTCGCTTCCGATTGACCTTTGTTAGCAAAAGACTCTACTTTAGCAGAAGCCTCAACATTTCTTTCAGGCAAACTGGCCCTTCTTCCAGTTGCCCCTGAACGGCGAAAACCCCCTCTAATTCTCGATCTTCCAAAATAAAACGAATCATAATATGGCCGCATTTCTTCACCGGCAAACAGCTTATACATATGTTTTATCTTTGAATCCGGCAAAACCATATCATCAAAAACCATTCGCTTATACATGCCAGAAAGAAACGGCATATAAGCACCTTCTTTTATTTTTGTCATTTCATATAATATGCTTTTTGCTTTCTCAAGGGAAACATCACATTTCGCTTCTTTGCTGTAATCAGGCGCATAAACATAATCAAGTATCTTTCTAAGTGCTGCCCTATCATAAAAATTCTTACATAAAACACTGGCCGGCAAAACAGACAAGCAGATTAACCCGGCAAGAAAAACAAACGCCGGTGAACTTGCTTTCAAGCATTCCTTAACATCCCCATACAATCTTTTTGTGTGCAACATAAATAATGCGACAGGAACCAGAAAAAGAAAACCAAACCCCATAGCAAACATTGCTGGCAACGCCAAAGGCAGAAATGGCAAAAAAACAACAAACACATAAAACGTAAACGGAAAGGTCAGGCTTCTTGCGCACAGCATAAGCCTTGAGCCTATCTTTTCTTCCACACAAGGTATGATAACGATCAATGCATTTATAACTGTCAAAACATAGACCCAAGTTGACTGAAAATCTGCAGGAAAAGGCATTATCTTATTTAACAACAATCCTGCAACTGGCCCAATCAGCGCAATAATAATAGCGAACATCATCTTGGCGACATCGCCTTTTGTTGAAATGAAATTGTAGGAAAGAACTAAAGTGCGTATAAATCCAAAAAATATCATGACAGTAGCAGTAATAAAGAACGCGACAAATACATACTGGGGAAGATAGATCATGAACCTATGGCTCATTAATCCCATAAAAAGAATAAAAAAGAAATAGTAGAAAACAGGGCCTAAAATCGCAATAAGAACACTAATGCCAAAATCATAAGGAAGTTTCAACTTAGCATCAAAACACGAAATTCGTAATCCAGCATAGAACAGGCCAGGCATTATAAGGATAAACTGATACAAAACAAGGTTGCCTTGATTCAATATCCAAGGCTCAATACCCGAAGGAATTACCTGCCATGTATTGCTGCAGAAATACCATAAATATCCAATATTACAAAGAAGAAGGATTGGACTCCAACCCCAATTAAGATTACTCTTTTGCAACTTTGACACTAACCAGGCAATAAAAGCCATTGCTACGATAATAACTTCGAACCATAAAATAGAATATGCCAAGTATAAATTTTCAGGCAGCACCTCTTCGCTAATTATCCAAAACGCTCTCAAATTAATTAAGATAAGAAGAAGTTGCGGCAGAATCAACACCCACCAGAGCATGTGGGGTTTCTTAAAATATGCCGGAAGCAGCGGCCTGCTAAAGGATTCGTTCATTTCCATATTTCCTTTCAAATAAAAATGATAATAACAAGATCGTTGACAAGAAAACAACGATCCCTACGGCATGATGGACCATAGACTGATAATCAGCTGGCAGGATAACTTTACATATACTATGAATTCTATAAGCACATATTATGCGAAATCCATTTGTAATTACTGTAACAAAATAACAAAAAGGCAGACCTAATAAAGCCAACCTGAATGATTTTCCCCTAGGAAACACCTTAAATATTTTATGAAGATAAATAGCCGTTAATATGCAGAAAAAACCATAACCCGTGCATCCGGAGGTAATATTGATCACGTTGCTAGAAAGAGGTATAAATAGCATGTTATCCTGACCCAAGACAAAACTGCTACCAAAAAAGAAAGATGCCATCCACGCCGAAGGATATGCGAATATTTTATATAATTGCTCCGGAAAATACGCCTGGAGCTGATACAACGCCACGGCTATTCCCATAAAAACAAACGTACCAGTATTTTTCCTTAGAATTTCCATAACATACGCTTTCATTGTTCTAAAATGATGCTGCTTATGACGCCGACATGTTTTCACTCCCTCCCGGGATGGGAAGTGAAAAATACACTATCTTATTTTTGCAATAAGATCGTGTAGCTTGTCAATCCACCTGCTACTAAAACTGATCCTGCTATAAAAGGCAAACTAGCAGCAGCGATCACATAGATTGATGTGCTCATAATATATGGAACGCAAAGGATCATTCCATATCCTCCTGCTACAATTGAGAATATTGCAGCAGCCTTACAAAGAGACACGATGGCTTGTGGGGTCATTATAATTCCTCCTTTCTACATCTTATTAGATCATTGTTCCTAATTCTTTTTCACAGTATTTATCGTATGTAACCCTTATCAATATATTTGCAGATACAAATGAGATAAAAACACAGAATACTATCGATAGAACATCCAAAATAACCAACTGCATCAAAAGCATAGTTAACAAGCATAAACACATTCCATTAAAAATAACTGTTACAGCTTTTAAGCATGAGCTCATATATGCTATCCACGCCATGATCAGGTATCCATAAGCTCCTGTAAACAGCAAATAACTCCAAAACTTTACGGTCGCCATTATTCCAGCATTTAGCACCGCACTTGATATAACCGCAAAATAAACAACGAACAAAAACCAAAACAAAATTAAATCACGAAAGAACCCAAATCCTTTCTCTAGAATAAAAGTTCTTTTATCAATAGGCTTTAATGAATCATATGCCCAATACATCATCTTTTTATAATTAGACCCCAAGGCTATCAGAACTGGTGCTACTGAAAGCAGCAGGAAGTTAAAATAAGCATTAGCAAAAAACTCATTTCCAAATTGAAAAACCTTCAAAAAATATATGAATGCTGGCGTACCAAAGACTATCAAGCACCAGGTGCCCCTCATTTCCCTGTACTCATTAATATCCCAATGAATAGACCTGATCAATGCATTCTTGGCTCTCGGATATTTTGGATATACTGAATTTTTCTGTTTGCTCTTAAATATGTGTTTAAAGGGATTGAAAAAGCTATAAACCAAATTTGAAGCCCTGAGCTGATTTTTAAGCAAAGATTTTTCTGTCCATGACAAAAGAAATGGATATTCAAAGCTGTCCTCTTTTATCTTCATAAGCCTAATTATCATAAAAACAAACAAGCTTATAATTGCAGCAACAATATAGATATTGTAGTGAGTGGTATTGCTTAGTTGCTCAACAAAAGCAAACGACTCTCCTGAAATAAGAAGACAGATCAAATACGCAAAGACAAGGACGGCTCCTATTGATAAAAACCCTAAATATACAATAAAAACTGCCATAAAAAGACAAGTAGTATGAACGCCGAACAATGCAGCTGATGAGATCTCAAAATTAACTTTCGTGCCTATCTCCCATATCCAAACGACAATGACAAAAAACACAAAAACCAAAAAAGCTACGACCAAGTGAGGCGCTCTATAACCTGGCAATATTGATGCACGATGATTTGCAAATTGGCGTTTCAAAACCAAACCCAGCATAAAACATAACCACAGGCTGAATACAAACTGGACCGTGAACATTTCATTTGCATAAAAGCCTAATCTCATCTTGATAAATCCTTTGGATATTACAGATGAGGCTATAAAACCAAGCGACAGCATTAAAAATGCTGGATTCCTAATTGACAATAATAATATTTGCGCATATTTTCTCATCTATTTAGCTCCAAAAATATCTCTTCTAAATTCAAATTCTCAACTTGCACCTCTGCGTTAAATTTTGATTCCAACTGTTTTTTCATCCCTTCATTAAATCCGCGAACAGAAATGACCGCTTCGTTATTTAATATTTCACAGCTTAAAACACCTTCAGCCTCAATGCTTTCTTTTATAGGGTCTTTTGAGGTAACCCTTAACCTCTTTACCTCATCTTTCAATTCATCAAGCCCGCCACAAAAATCGATCTTTCCGTCTTTTAACAATGCTACTCTGTCAGCGACCCTTTCAAGGTCAGTTGTAATATGCGTTGAAAAAAATATGGTACATTCTCTGTCAGCTACCAAATCCAGTATCATCTTTATAAACTGCCTTCTAGCAGCTGGATCAAGGCTTGCAACTGGCTCGTCAAAAACCAGCAATTCCGGCCTGTGGCCTAATGATAGAATTATTGATAATTTTTGAACCTGTCCTTCTGAAAGCATTCCAACTTTATCTGTTTCTTTTAATTCCCAAATTGAAACTAATTTATTAACAAGCTCAGTATCCCAAACAGTATAAAACGTTTCCGTGTAATCTATCGCCTGTCTAACTGTTAACCAGGGATATATCCTGTCTGCTTGAGGCACATAACCTAACTTTTCTTTAGTCCCATTTTTAAATTTCAATGGATTATCACCGATTGTCACTACTTCACCCTTTTGAGGCTTGAGAAGCCCTAGCAGACATTTAATTAAGGTCGTCTTTCCAGATCCATTTTTCCCCAACAAACCAAAAACAGATCCTTTGGGGACATTCAGTGACAAATCATTTAACACTGACTTTCCATTAAAATTTTTTGAAACACTTTTAACTTCAACGATAAAATCACTCATTGCCCTTCTCCTTTAGCAGCGATGTTAACATTTCAATAACTTTATTTGGTCTTAAAGACAATTGCTTTGATTTTGTTACTACTTCATTCAATATCGGAATTATTTCATTTTCTTTTTGCTCTAGGCTCTCTCCAGGAAGATCAGATTCCCTTACCTTCATGCCTTGGCCTCTAACAAACTCTAAAACGCCTTCCTTCTCTAATAATGAGTAAGCCTTTGATGCAGTCATTGGGTTAATCTCTAATTCAGTCGCAATTTGTCTTACAGACGGCAGGAATTCGCCTTTGGGAAGTTTTTTTGTTGCTATTAATATCTTTACTTGATCTATGATCTGTCTGTATATAGGGACTCCCGATGTTGTAGCTATCTGAAAATAATATTTTGCTTTCGATTCCATTTCTTATTCTTTTCCTTTCATTATGGACCTGTGTATTAGAAGTATAATACACTAATACACCCATGTCAAGAGTAACAATACAATAAGATCAAATCTTTGATTTTACTTGATAGCTTTTTCGATCTTTCTTTCAATTTTTCTTTTTATAAAGTCAGGAATGACACCTGTTGCAGCTTCTTTAAAGTCTGACTGCATCCATTGAAAGTTTATTTTATTTATACCGCCTAATAACCTAAACTCAAATGGAATAAATTGGCGATCATCCTTTATTCTCTTTAATAATGACCTGAACCGCTTTGATTCCTTCATCATGTCCTTATCAAATCCTAATTTAAAATCACTAGAAACATTAGAATATTCTCTAAGCTTAAAATACCCATCAAGGATAATCTTTTTTGAATCCAAGTTCACATCATATATATCAAAATTGGTTTCATTAATAATAAATTTAAGATTAACATTATATCCTTCTACAGCCCTGACCGATGACATATCAAAATAATCAGCCAGCCAATCTAAAAAGGAAGCATTAGCTAAATACCCATCATGAACTTCAAGGGCCCCATTGATATCAAAATCTGGGTAATTAGTTATATTCATGTTTGAATTTATCTTTCCTTTTAATATGGAAAAATCATATAACATGCCATCTATCTTGTTAATATCCACTTCTTTAAGACTAATCTGGGCATTGCTTATATTTTTTTTATCTTTCGTATTTACGGTAATGTTAGACTCAATCTTCCCGCCGAATATTTTTGCATCGATATTTATAGTTTTTTTGTCTTTGTCCACCAGATCAATATATATTTTCGGGTCATTGAATTGAGCTTCCTGGATAACAGTGTCTTTCAGGAAATAAACATTAATTTTTTTAGCTTTAAATGAATATTTAGAATGGTTATTAAGGTCAGCAAAAACATCAGAGAAAGAGATACCTGTTGAATCCATATATCCTCGTATGCCGCTATATTCTTCATAATTCAAAGCAAGATTGATATCAGCATTTAATATCCCGTGAGTTAAACTACCTGTCAAATTTAAAGACATATCCTGCACATTGTCTTTCCAATCATTATTTGACTTATAAAAATAAGCAATTGAAGAAATATCATAATTCAGCGAATCAGCTATTTCCACTTCACCACTCATTGAAATTGGAATATTATTAAACAGGCTGTTAAATCGCTCAATTTTTATAATATTTTTATTTATAGAGAATTCGCTATTAATATCTAAAACATGAATACTTCCAGCACTTATTTCCTTGAACTCCTTTGCTCCTATTCTAAGAAACATTCTATTTAAAACCTCTAATGCGTCAATAGAGCCTTCATTTGGGGTGCCATCATCAGATATATTTTTTTCTTCGGAAAATCCATACCCTTTCAAAAATATCCTATTTTTGTTTGAATGCCCATTAAGGCTAGCAAAAAAGGCACCTTCTTTTCGCAAATCAATTTTATTAAACACTAGTCCTTCATTTTCTGCTGCAGCACTTGCAATAAATTCAAGAGGCCTTTTATTTTCACAATCATTGTTTCCACATCGAACAATATCGCCAGAAAAGCTTATAATTCCGAGTTCATTTTCAAAGTCAAAATTGAAATTTACTGAACTTTTATTATCAATTTCATCTTCCTCAACCATTCCATTTTTAACAAGCACTCCCAGGCTTTGCCATTTTAGAGCATTAAATATATTTGCACCTTTTATCATCCTTTTTTTTAGATATATTAACTCGCTTTTGTCATAAACTATTGGATCAAACATCTCAATCCTTGAAACATCGATCCTTTTTTCTAAAATCATTTTATAAACAGATAATGTCAACACTATCTTTGGCAAATACACTTTTTTTTCGCTACCCAATCTTGTATTCTTTGAAACATATACACCGTTTAATATAAGCTTATGCGGCTCTAAAACCAAGATCTGATTGATTGAAACAAGTCTGCCTGCGGCTTTACTTAGAATTTTTTCTATATCCGGCTTAACTTTATTTAACGTATAATTAAATATCAAAACAGCTACAACAAAAATAACAACAACTGTTATTCCTGCTTTTGTTTTTCGATTAAAAGAATATACTTGCAATGTTTTCTTTCTCAACATAAAATTCAATCTTATCTATATAATAAACTGCTTTATGGTTACGATTAAGCGGCGATTCAAATAAATATTCTTTTGTATTATCAAAAATAAAACTATTTCTTTTAACTAACTTAATCTCTTCTTCTATTCCAAGGATCAAGCTTTCATTTTTTTCAATTTTCGCTAATTTCATTAAGTAAACATACGCAAAAAGCCTTCCGTTTTCATCCTTTGAAACCTTTAAATATTCTTTAAAATAGTTTTCAGAGCTTTTATAATCAGCTATTTGATAATAATATTCGGCTATAGCGAACAGCGCTTTGCGTTTATAGCTTTCCTTTGGGTTAGCTGAAAGAACTTTACGATATCCCATAAAAGCAAAGTCTGGATGTCCCATTTTTGCATCCTTTTCTGCCTTTTTAAATATCTTTGTCATATCAGCAGCAAAAACAAAGCTATGCATCGCAAAAGTCAAAATCACAAGAAAGATTGTCACTCTAAATTTCATTCGTCTCTCCATAAAAAAAACCGAACCATGACATAAAAAGCACATAGTTCGGCCCACTTTTAATAGCAGCAACCCGGCTATCCTGACTTTATGCCAGGACCCGTAGCTTTGCCTGTTCATTAATTAAAATGAACAGCTACTTACCTTTTAGGTTAGCAGGTCCCCACCTTACAGTCTGTGCTATTTTCTTAGCACATCAGCTCAAAGAGCTGGGGTTTGCCTTTTTTGCCATACTTTCTTTTTCTAATACAAGTATACAATAATAAGAACAATAAAACCCAAATTAATACCTGGAATAATCTTTTAATCCCAACATCAATTTAGGCAATACATTTTTAACATGAAAAAAGCTATTTTTTTCTGAATTTTATCAAATTATTGATCTGCTGGACTAATTCATCGGCAGGATGATCTCCAAATCTTACGCTCAATCTTTTAGTAACGCCTTTATCGACAATATCCTTAAGTTCATTTGTAATTCTCTCAAAAGACCCTACCAGCTCACTTGCAACCATAAAAGCCCATATTGTCACTATCACAAAGAAAAACCACATTACCATCAATATGAGAATTGTTACATGGTTAATAAAGTCATACGATTGTGCAGAAGGAAATACCGCATTAAACAATTGAGGCCTATAATGAATAATTATAGCAGTCCCAATTATATTCATAATAAGTAAAGATATAAATGGTACCGCAATAATTCGCCTTTGATATTTATTTGTTCTTAAAGGATTTTGCCTCACTGAACTTTGCGCCATATCTCCTCCTTGGAATAAGATTCTTTTGGATAGATTTATTTTATTATACGATTTTAATAGGTTTCATAAAAGACAATTATCACTATTTTAAGGAACTAAAACAATACAAGCTGTGTCTATAAATCATTTTTTTTATAAAGCATCAATTGTTGAATAAGATTTTTAGTGATATAATTAAAAATAATTTGGCAACAGATTTTACAAGAAGGAAATATCATGAAGAATAATACAGGCTTTACTTTAGTTGAAATAATGATCTGCGTCGCTATCATTGGAATACTAGCCGCTATATTTGTACCAAACATACAAAGAGCTAAGATGACAGCTAATGAAGCGGCAGCACAGAAGAACTTAAAAACTTTCGGCCTTGCTCTTGAGCAGTATTCAATGATCAACTATGATTATCCTAATGACCTCAATTTACTGGTAACAGCAAGCCCTCCCTACCTTTCAGAGAATATATTCGACGGCAATCCAAGAGAAGGCTACATATACTCAATCGCCGGTGGCGCCCCTTCAGGTGGGACATATTTTCTAACAGCAAGCCCTGCATCATGCGGTGCTTCCGGACGAAAAGTTTACTATATGAACACAGGCGCACAACCTTCTGAAGCAGATTGTTCATAGAAATCCATATTGATTAAAGAACATTTGATTTTGATCGGTAAGTTATAGGCAGGCAGTTGACGATTAATTCATTTGACTGTCAATTATGATCTTTTTGAAGAAAGGCATTATTAACTACAATATCCCCTTTTTAGTTAGCGATGTCATAAGCCTTGAAATTGATTTTATTTCAGCATCTACCAGATCTAGGTCATGATCTAAAATAATATGAAGGTGGTCCTTCATAGTGCTAACTTTGTCTTTAACATGCAGCAACTCGTTTCTTATTCTCCTTAAAAAAATAACTCTTCCCCTTAACTGCCTTCTTGCAATATCCTTCTCAACATAATGTAAAAAATAAAGGGAGAGATCTATATTGAAATATGGCCGCTCAATAGACAAAAAGCTTTCAGTTATCAAATGATCAAATATCTTGTCTCCTTTTGGAGTTAAAGAATAGACATACTTTTCAGGAAACTTCCCTTCTCTGCCAATATCTTTCTTAATAAGGCCCAACTTCTCCATTTTTTTCAATGGATAATAAATGGATTTTATCTTAAGGCCAACAAATGGGAACATATCCTCCTCTATTTGACGTTTTATTTCATATCCATGCTTTGGCCCGTCTTTCAACAGCCCTAAAAATAACAATTCATGTTCTATCATAATATCCCTATATCTTCATGTGCGCTAAATTTTTAACTTATCGGTACTTCATAAAATCATATCTGGATTTCTTCATACTTTTCAGTATACTCAATGACCTGTCGCATCATACTGACCGCACCTTCAGGATATTTCCCAACAGCAGTTTCCCCTGAAAGCATAACATAGTCAGTCTGATCCAGAACAGCATTAGCAACATCTGACACTTCTGCCCTGGTTGGCCTATTATGTTCAGTCATGCTTTCCAGCATTTGTGTTGCTGTAATAGCAATCTTCTTTTTTCTAATTGTCCTTAAAATTAAATACTTCTGCACTATTGGAATTTTGTATACTGGCAAAGTCACCCCGAGATCTCCTCTTGCAACAATGATCCCATCACAAGCATCAAGGATTTCATCTACGTTTAAAACTCCTTCTTCATTTTCAATTTTAGCAATAATCTTACAATCTGGAAGTTTTGGCCTTACGAGTTTGCATATATTCAGAATATCGTTTTTATTCCGAACAAAAGATTGTGCAATAAAATCCACTTTGTTCTTAATGCCAAACTTAATATCATGCTTGTCCTTATCCGTCAGAATATCAGACCTGAGTTTTAAATCAGGGATATTTATACCTTTTCGCTCTTTTAGGATTCCCCCTTGCACAACTTCTAGTTTTAGCTTGCCATCTTTTCGCCCCACAACTTTTAAATGAAT
Source organism: Omnitrophica WOR_2 bacterium RIFOXYA2_FULL_38_17 (assembly GCA_001805965.1). Taxonomy (GTDB): domain Bacteria; phylum Omnitrophota; class Gorgyraeia; order Zapsychrales; family Zapsychraceae; genus Zapsychrus_A; species Zapsychrus_A unditaenarius. The sequence goes on from MHHG01000032.1 coordinate 11,183, forward strand.
AGTTCCATCATCAATAAAAACATCATAACCTTTTTTGATTTTATTAATATTCTCATCACAATCAAAAGGAATATGGCTTATTTCATCAACTTCATCCTTAGACATAAAAAATATCATGCCTTTCTGAAGGTTTTTAGGCTCGCTAAATTTTCCAGCCCTTATTCGATATCCTTCAAGGTCCTGAAGTATTTTCACATTTGTTTTATACTTGTGATTAACCTTTCTTATAAGATTCAATGTTTTTTGATGCTCAGAATGAGTTCCATGAGAAAAATTAAGTCTAGATGCATTCATTCCTTTTGAAGCCATATTATACAACACTTTTTCACTTGAGCTAGCTGGTCCTAACGTTGCCAATATTCTTGTATCTCTTTTCATATATTAACCTCTTCTTATTCGATTTCAGGAAACCTAAGGTCTAACTCTTTAAAAACAGCTTTTGCAACTTTACGTTTAGCGCTGCTACTTCGTGAAGATATTTCAATCTCTACTGATTTAAGGCTTCGTCTTGCGAAAAATATTCCAACTTCTGTCGTATCAACATTGCCAGGGATACCCATAACCACAATATGATCCTTATCTATTTTTTTAGAAAACACCTCAAAATATTTCTTTTCGCTAAGAGGCTCAGGTTCTTCATTTTTAGCTAAGCTTAAAACCGCATAAAAACACTCTTGGTAACTGCAAGCGTATGATTTTTTTATTGCTTCTGCCCGACCTTCTTCAAGCGCCTTTGTAGAATTACCCAGGACAACTTTAGCAGTTTCGGTCACATTTGCACATCCAGAAACTACAACCAGCAATATGATAAATAATAGTCTTTGCATAATATCTTTCATGATTTAGTTTTTAGTTATGGTATTTTATATATTAACTTGAACACTACGCATATAAGAAAGCTGCATTGAGAATATCATGCCTTCCAACAATTCCAACAAGCACACCATCTTTAACAACAGGAAAAGTATGCATATTCTTTTTAGCAGCAATACTAACAACCTCGCTCACAGGCACATTAGGAGAAATTGAAAACACACTGTTGGACATTATCTCGGAAACAGCTCTTTCTTTGTACTCTATGATCTTATCGTGAAACTGGATTTTCTTTCCTTCCGACTTTCCTTTTTCAACTTCTTCACTGATCTTATCCAGAAGAATAAAAAGATCTGTCAGCGTAACAATACCTGCGATAGAGCCATCATCGTTAACAACAGGATAACCACTAACCCTTTCTCTCAGCATAAGATGTGCTACCTGACTAATTAACATGCTTTTATTAACAACTTCGACGCATTCAGTCATTATATCTGCAACTAACACTTCAGAAAACTCCCTTTCTTCTGACATGGCAACATCCTTTCAATAAACAGACTAAATAAAATTTCGAAAGCCCTTAATTAAAAACGCCTTCAACCTCAGAAGTTTTCTCGGCATTGTCAATCCTTCTTTTAAAATCTTCACACATCTTCTCAAAGCCAACAGCTTTAGCCCTATTCTTCGTTAATTCATATTGTAAAACTTTTTCCTTAGTAAGCAGGTAAGAGTTGTATTCTTTTAGTTTATTAAAATTAAGCTCTAATTCAAGAATATTTCTAAACAATTCTTCTTTCCCTTTATCTAGTTTCTCCATTTTAAAATTAGCTTCTTTGCTTTTCTGGGAATATTCATCTTTAACCGCTTTTAAATTCATCTCTAAGGAATTTAAAGCTTCTCTTAACTGTGTGTTCTCACCCTTGACTATTACCAGATTATTCAATTCGTCCATTAACTGCTTTCGCTTTGCTTCAAATTCCTTTTTTTCATTCTCTAACTGATCTATCCTGCTTTTTACAGAAGCCTTATATTCATCTAAAGACATATTATAATGTGATATCTGACCCTCCAAAGAACTTATCTTTTCAGCATAATCGGCAATCATGAGATTCGCTTCGTCATTCTTCTTTTGCAACTCATCAGCTTTGATACTTAAATCATTATATTTCTCGACACTTAATTCCAGTTCATTTATTTTTTCTTTTTGTTTATCTATTAAGGAACTTGCTGCAATGCTATCTTTCGTAAGGCTATCAATTGATTCTTGAGCTCTTTCAGCCTTCTTTTTGCTCTCTTGAAGCATTTCTTTTTCTTCATTTGAAAGCGTAGTTGTATCCTTGCTTGAGAGCTCTCTTTCTATTGCATCTTCAAGCTTTTTATTCTTATTGCTAAGGTCATCGATCTTCATATTCAAACCAATAATAGTTGATTTATAGATCTCAATATCCTCAACATATTTCTCAATTATTGCAATACTTGGATCAGAATGTTTCCCTATGCTCAAATCCTCTTTTTCATGACTATCATCCATCAAACTTTCAGTTATTTTAACGTCATCTCTCTTTAAACTTGATGTATCTTGTTCACCTTGCAGGTAGTTCTTTTTAATCTCGATTAATTCATCAATATCTGAAATTGCCACAATTTGCGGGTCATTTTTAGATCCAGATCTGAAGCCTTTAATAACAAAATATGAGCCTGCAGAAAACAGAAGAACAGTTAAAGCTATAATTGAATAAACTAGCATACTTGTCCCCTCCCAAAATGAAGTTAACACATCATAAATATAAATCGTTTTTTAAATATTCAACATAATCCTTAATTGCATCTTCTAAACTCATAAACATATCCGAATAGCCTACGCTTCTCAAATGGCCCATATCCGCTTGTGTAAAATACTGATATCTTTCCCTCAGGCTTTCTGGCATTTCCACATAATTAATGTTAGCACTCTTTCCTGCCGCAACAAACAATGCTTTAGCTAAATCATTCCAAGCCCTAGCTTCACCAGTTCCAACATTAAAAATACCTCCAATATCCATGTTTTGGAGAAAAAACATAACAACTCTTACGGCATCTTTCACATAAATAAAATCTCTTTTCTGCTCCCCATCTTTATACTTATCATTGTACGATTTAAAAAGGTCTATCTTTCCCTCTTCAGCAACTTTCTTGTATGCTTTTGAGACGACACTTCTCATATCGCCTTTATGATATTCATTTGGGCCAAACACATTAAAAAACTTTAAACCAACAACATCATCAAGAACACTGTTGTCTAAAACCCATTCATCAAATTTTTGCTTTGATCGCCCATAAAGATTCAACGGTTTGCATTTTCTTATAGTTTCAACATCATCCTTATAGCCTAACGCTCCATCACCATATGTTGCGGCAGAGCTTGCATAAATAAAACGTATTTTATTTTTAAGCGCCCACTTAGCCAGTTTAGCTGTATATTCAAAATTATTCTCCCTGTAATACTTTTCATCCAGTCCAGTTGTAGAACTGCACGCTCCCATATGAATCACAGCTTCGATATCATATCCTATTTTGTTAGCTACAACAAGATCAATAAATTCGTTCTTATCAAAATACTTAACAAACTTTTTATCAGCAATATTCTTGCTTTTTACATCAGAACTATCGATAGGCATCAGCCCGTCGTGAAGATGATCAACAATTACAATATCATCTCGGCCGATCTCATTTAGTTTTGAAACAATACAGCTTCCAATAAAACCACCTGCACCCGTCACGATAATCATTTAATTTTCTTTCCACTAAAAACGGCCTGATTATTTGTCATCCGATAAAATAAATTGACCAATATTCCGACCTATTGTTAATCCTAAGGAATTATGATCATCTTCCTTTTTTGAAGTTGTTCTGCTGTCTTGAAAAACGCATACTGTATTCTGACTCTTTAAATCAATCATTTTCCCTTCAATACGCAAGCTTATCTTTTTTTTAAAAGGACCCCATTTCTTCCATTTTGGAACCGTTCCAAATTCGGTAATAAACCCTTTAATTATAATATCAGCTTCATCAGCATTATGAGCTAAAAGAATTTTAAAATTAGAGTCCCCATCAATTAAGGATTCTGAAATCCCTTTGACTATCCTTAGAGCAGCTTTATCAATTTGATCATTAAGCTCAACATTTTCTCCAGCCTTAAAAGGGATTATCAGTAAATTGCCGCCTTTTTTTATTCGCTCAGCGTCAACAATGATCCCAGTCTTAACAAATTTTGTCGATTCATGTAAGCTGTTCTTCTTTGTCCCCAAGATAGTACAACCAGAAGCAGTAACAGCGAAGATAAGCAAAAATATTTTGCAAAATTTTTTCCTCATGAAAAACTATTTCCTGCCGGTTCTTTTTGTTATTTCAGCTAATTTTTTTGTGATAGATGTGTTCATTCTCTCATATGAGAATCTCCACTTCCAATTGCCACTTGCTGTTCCAGGAATATTCATCCTTGCTGTTGCATCTAACCCAAGAACATCTTGAAGCGGGGTAATTGCAATTTTCGCTTTTGATCCTAAAGCTAATTCAATCAACTCCCAATTGGCTTCATTAAGATTAACTTCCTTGTTAACATAATTTCTTAAATTATTGATCTCATGCTCTGAGGCTTCGCCTTCAATCCATCCTACAACAGTATTATTGTCATGAGTCCCTGTGTATACAATACAATTTTCTTTGAAATTATGCGGCAAATAAGGATGTGTGTTCAAGTCGCCATTAAACGCAAAAAGCAGCACTTTCATGCCAGGCAATCCAAAATGCTCCATTACTTCCTCAACATCAGGAGTTATAATGCCTAAGTCCTCTGCAATTATAGGTAACTTGCCAAAATGATCTATTAAAGCATTTAAAAATTCATGACATGGAACTTTTCTCCATTCTCCCTTTATTGCTGTTTCTTCTTCAGAAGGTATTTCCCAATAAGCAACTAATCCTCTAAAATGATCAATTCTCACAATATCAAAGATCTCAAAATTTTGATTTAATCTTTCGATCCACCATGCAAAACCTTCTTTTTTCAGAACATCCCAATCATAAACAGGATTACCCCATCTTTGACCTGTCACACTAAAATAATCTGGTGGAACTCCAGCAACAAAAACAGGGTTTCTGTTCTCATCCAGCTTGTATTTATTTGGGCTCATCCAAACATCGACGCTGTCAAAACTAACATAGATAGGGATATCTCCAATCAGTTTAACTCCTTTTTTATGACAGTATTCTTTCAGGTCTTGCCACTGTTCCATGAACAGATATTGCAAAAACTTAACTTTCTCGATTGCAGCTTTGTTATTCTTTACAAATCTTTCAAGCTCTTTTGGTTCCCTGTCCCTTAACTTCTTTGGCCAGCTTGTCCACAACCCTTCTGCATATTGCTCTTTTAAGACAAAAAACACTGCAAAATCATCAAGCCATGATGCATTTTTTTTGATATATTTTTCAAACTCAGCTTTATGTTCCTTGGCTTTTACAAAATTTTTGTATGCTATATTAAACATCCTTAGCTTGTACTCTTTAACCAAATCATAATCTACTTTATCTTTTGGAAAAACAGGTGTTGGTTTTAGGTCCTTTTCGTTTAGAAGTCCGTCCTTAACCATCAGCTCAGGACTTATCAAAAATGGATTCGTGGCAAATGCAGAAAAACTGCTATATGGAGAATTACCAAAAATCGGCTCAGTAGGATTTAAAGGTAAAATCTGCCAATAACTTTGTTTTGAGTCATAAAGAAAATCAACAAATTTGTAGGCATTTGGACCAAGGTCCCCAATACCATAGGCTGAAGGCAATGAAGTTACATGTAATAAAATTCCACTTCCTCTTTTTTCATTTTTCATTTTTTATTCCTTCCTTTTTAAGTGCAAATGTTGACTTCAAGACGCTCACCTAGCTTGTTAAATGCATCAAGCCATCTTATTGCTGTCTTATCTTTTTCTTTTGCTTTTGTTTCCATCACAGCAAACAACTTTTTCCCCAACCTAAAATACAAATCTTGTGCCTTCCAAAGATCTATTTCAAGGGATAGTTTACTTAGTATGCCTAAAGTCATTTCAATATTTTCAAGCAATACAACATCTCCAAAAGAATTGATCAACTTATCCATCATATCGCTGATCTTCTTCGACGTAACAAGCTCTAGATTCTCCCTATCACGCATAAAATTCCACCTATTGATCTCTTTTACCAACATTTCCAGTTTTTCAATATTGATCATTTCTTCTTCAAAGATCTCAAGAATATCCCTGTTAAGTATAAACTCAACTGTCATTGCAAGCGCTTTGGGCAAAGGCATCTTTGTTTTCTTCCTGATTTGCATCAATGGATAATACTGATCATATATCTGTCGAAAGTTCAATTCTATATAGTTCAGCGTGCCCTCAAATATGTGGGTCATAGCCTTGCCCTGCTCATTTTTAAACAGATCCCAAAGCGAATAACTGCTCTCTGAAAAATACCTGTTTATCAGATTAATAACTTCAGGAACATTGTTATGCATAAAAGAGTCTTTTATTTCTTCATGTATAATTGAAAAATAATGATCTTCCGTGTGTTTTCTGACCCCAACACTTAAGTTATAATCACCAAAAGATAAAACGACAAAGTTGATACTTTCCTTTTCGAACGTAATTTGAGATTCAACAAGAGCCTTTCCAATGATCAACTTTTGCTTACCAACGCCATATTTTTCATAGATTTCACTACCGACTATATACGAATAAATTCTTTCTCTCTCTGAATGATCCTGAAATAGCGATGAAATCGCATAATGAGCTCCGACATTTAAAAGATCAATAACAGATGGTTTGACAAATACATTATAAATCTTGCCACCATTCTTTTTTTTAGGAATATTACTTTTTGCTTTATCAAGAAGGCTTATATATTTTTCTTCCAGGTCAATTCCTGAAACTTCCTTCGCCAACTGTATTGTGCGAGCAGCATATTGCATTATCTGAACAGGCTCTATTCCTGAAATATCATCAAAGAACCATCCACAGCTGGTATACATCAGCATTGCATGTCTTTGCATCTCTAAAAGTTTCAAGCTCTTTATCTGCTGATCTTCTGAAAGTTTACTTTTAGAGTGCCTTTCAAAGAACTGCTCCAAGCTCTCTTTGTTTCTATCAAGGATAACTGAAATATAGTCATCTCTAGCATCCCATGGATCTTTAACAAAACCGATAAATTCCTTAACATAGATCTGTTTGATCTCATCTCTTAGCCAATCCATAGCCTGTCGAAGATATACCCTCCACTTCTGATTCCATTTAGGGTCTGTGCCTACATTACACCCACAATCCGCCCTCCATCTTTCTACGCCGTGAGAACAGCTCCATGAAGTATTTTCAATGATTTCTACCTCATATTCAGGTGGATTCTTTTCTAGATATTCCCCGTAAATCGTAATATTGGACATCTTGTTCTTTTCAATATGATCTATCAAGAATGACAAGGCCATGTTTCCAAATTTATGATGATGCCCATAAGATTCACCGTCATTTGCAACGCTCACTAACTGAGTTTCTGAATCTTTAAGAGAAAAAGATCCCATAAGCCTTTGAGCAAATTTAGCACCATCTTTTAATAGATCCCCAAAAGCAACTTCTTGTGAGATTGGACCGTCATAAAAAAATATCGTTATACTTTTTCCAGAAGACAAATTACATAAATAAGCATTTTTAGGATCCACTTTCCCGACTGAAGCATCCTGCCAGGAATCTTCCCCTATCGCCCTCACTCTATGTGCCTGATATGGGCTTAATATGGTAAATTTGATCCCGTATTCCGCTAAAAGCTCAAGAGACTCTATATCTACAGCCGTCTCCGAAAGCCACATTCCCTCAGGGCTTCGCTTGAAACGATGTTCAAAATCCTTTATTCCCCAAAATATCTGAGTCCTTTTATCCTTTGAATTTGCTAAAGGCATAATAATATGATTATAAACCTGTGCTATTGCTGATCCATGTCCTGAGAAATTCTCCTGGCTTATTTTATCAGCAGCAAGAATCGATCTATACACTTCCTCCTCATTCTTTTCCATCCAGGAAAGCAATGTTGGCCCAAAATTAAAGCTCATTTTTGAATAATTATTAACTATAGCGGCAATTCTTCCGTGAAAATCTAATATTCTGGAAGATGTGTTTGGAAAGTAACATTCTGCGGCAATACGTTCATTCCAGTTCTGATAAGGATGTGCTGAATCCTGTATCTCAATCTCTTCTAACCATGGATTTTCTCTTGGAGGCTGATAAAAATGCCCGTGGATACAAATATTTCTATTCATTTTTCTTTGCTCTGATTTAAATTTCACAACAAGTTATTCTAAAACTTCTTCAGATTCTTGCATTAGTGTTACATTAGCGCCTTCTTCTAGAGCCTCATTTGGAACTTCTTCAATCACTTCATCTTCAGCGATCTCTTTTATGATTTCTTTTGCAGAAGACTTTCTTCTTTTAAAATAAAGAACACTTAATGGCGGCAAAGTTAATTTTATTGAGTGATCTTTTCCATGAGCAGAGACCTTCTCGGCTTCAACACCACCAAGGTTACCCATACCGCTTCCACCATATATTTTCGAATCACTATTCAATATTTCTTCCCAAAAGCCTTTTTGAGTGACTCCAACCCTATAATTCAGATGAGGTGCTGGTGTAAAATTGCATGAAACTAAAATATCCTCATCGCTAATACCACTTTTTCTAACAAAGTTCAATATGCTCTTCTCCCAATCACCCGCATCAATCCATTCGAATCCCTTAAAATCAAAATCATGCTTAAAGAAGGCCTTCTCTTTTTTATAAATATGATTCAAGTCTTTTACTAGTTTTTGAATGCCTTTGTGTGAATCATACTGCAGAAGATGCCAGTCTAAGCTTTTCTCATGATACCATTCATCCCTCTGTGCAAATTCTGCACCCATAAAAAGCAGTTTTTTGCCGGGATGGGCAAACATATATCCATAAAGCAGCCTTAAATTCGCAAATTTTTGCCAATCATCACAAGGCATTTTTGTAAGAAGAGAGCCCTTTCCGTGGACCACCTCATCATGCGATAAGGACAACAAGAAATTCTCTGTATATGAATAAAGCATGCTGAAAGTAAGTTCGTTCTGGTGATATTTTCTATAAATAGGATCTTTTTTAAAATACTCTAAAGTATCATGCATCCATCCCATGTTCCATTTCATGCCAAAACCTAACCCGCCATCAGCAACCGGACGGGACACATTGCCCCAAGCTGTTGACTCTTCAGCTATAATCTGAATATCAGGATGAAATTCATAAACAGCTTGATTCAATTTTTGGATAAACTCTATAGATTCTAGATTCTCCCTCCCACCGTATTTATTAGGAGCCCACTGCCCGTTTTCCCTGGAATAATCCAAATAAAGCATAGAAGCAACAGCATCTACTCTCAGGCCATCTACATGATATTGCTCTAGCCAGAACATAGCGCTTGAAATAAGGAATTCCCTTATCTCCCTTCTTCCATTGTTAAAAATATAACACTTCCAATCAGGATGATATCCTTTTTTAGGATCGCCGTGCTCATAAAGATGTGTACCATCAAAATAAGCTAATCCATGCTCATCTGTTGGAAAATGTGAAGGAACCCAATCAAGAATTACGCCAATATCATTTTGATGCATACAATCTATAAGATACATAAAATCCTGCGGGGTCCCATATCGATTTGATGGCGCATAATAGCCAACAGTTTGATATCCCCATGAACCGAAAAAAGGATGCTCCATTACAGGCATAATCTCAACGTGAGTAAAGCCCATTTCTTTGACATAATCAACAAGCTTGGTTGCAAGCTCCCTGTATGTCAGATATCTGTTGTTCTCTTCAAAGACCCTGCTCCAGGACCCAAGATGTACTTCATAAATAGAATATGGAGCATTAAGAGCGTTGTTATTCTTTCTATTCCTCATCCATGCTGAATCATGCCATTGATAATCTAAATCCCATACAATTGAAGCTGTTTTTGGGGGCTGTTCAGAATAAAAAGCATATGGATCTTTTTTATCTACTGAATAATTTTTATGATGTGAAATAATATGATATTTGTAAACACTGCCTTTATTAACATTAGGAATAAAACCTTCCCAAATACCAGAACTATCCCACCTTGCCCCTAGTTTATTAGCACTTTTATTCCATCCGTTAAAATCTCCAATAACTGACACCTCTCGAGCATTTGGCGCCCAAACAGCAAAATAAACCCCTTCAACAGAATCCTTAGATGTTAAATGTGCACCTAACTTCTTGTACAAATGATGATGAGTTCCTTCTTTAAAAAGGTATGAATCTTGTTCAGAAAATAAACTACCATTAAAATTATTTTTCATTTTACACCTGCCATATTCATTAAAACTACTATTGTCTCTGTATTTTCCATGTTATCACTCAAAAAATGGTTGATCCTAATATATTCAATGTGTCAATACACATGTAAAAAGTTTTAATTTGAATTAGATAATAAAATAAAAATTAAGATTAATATTACTATTATATACAATAAAAAATTTATTGAACAAAATTGTTATAAAGCTAAATGCTTAAAGACATTATATATATTAGAATTGAAAAATCAATGCTTATATATATTAGCGGGAACTTTTGATTTGGGATCAAAAAATAAAATGGATTAATTAAATGCAGCAATTTCCTTATGGATTTTATCAAGATCAATATTGGCATTTGGTCTTGCAAGATAATAGCCTTGAACAGCATCAATGCCAAGCTCCATAACCAGCTCAAGCTCTTCTTTTCTCTCAATGCCTTCTGCAATAGACAATATACCGTTTTCCTTACAAAATGCTATTATAAATTTAACAATACTAACTTTAATGTCATCTTTATCAATATATCTAATTATATGCTGATCAACTTTCACTATTTCCGGTTTTGTCTCAACTATAGACTCAATACTTGCATAACCTCCACCAACATCATCGACAGCAAATTTAAAACCACCTTCTTTATAGCGTTTTAAATGTTCATAGAATAGTTTTGGATCTTTTATCGCTGACCGTTCTGTAATTTCCAAGACCACATTTTCTGCATTAACTTTATGCTCTTCAAAAAGGCTCTTTATTGTTAAAAATTTTGAACCCTCTACAAGATAAGGATTACAATTCAAAAACAGCTTTTCAAAATCAGTTAAATATTCTGATGCATATTCAATAGCTTTTTTCCAGGAAAGAATCTCAAGGTCTTGATAACAACCATATTGCAGCGCTGCTTTAAATAATATCTCCGGATTCACAAGAATTGTGTTAGTTTTTGGACGGCATAATGCTTCAAAACCTAAAAGGCTAAAAGGCTGCAATTTAAAGATAGGTTGAAAAAATGGAACCACTTTTCCTTCATCAATTATCTTTCTAAGCTCTAAAACAATATTCTCATCACCATTTTCATCTTCCATTCCATTTTTAAAAAGCTTCCCTCTTCTCATAACTGCTTCCATACGCGCAACTAATTCTTCAAACTCAAAAGGTTTTCTAATATAGTCATCAGCTCCTAAATATAATGCTTGTATAATATCCGAGGAATTGTATTTGGTGCTTAAAATAACAACGGGAATATGTCCTACTTCCTCACTTTTCTTAATCTGGGAACATAGCTCAAAGCCATCTCTATCATTCAAAATAAGATCAAGAAGGATCAAATCCGTATGAGTTGTTATATTCTCTAATGCATTTTCTTCTGAATCAGCTACTGTCACTTCATATCCTCTCGTTACTAAAAGCATCGAAAGCATAGTTGTAATAGATTTATCATTATCAATAATAAGGATCTTCTTTTTATTGTTTGAATTATTAGACATTATTTAATTTTTCTTTTTTTAATTTATTATCTAAATCTTTATTTTACAAACACATAGAATATCTTCTTTAATAAACCCTTACTAAGTATATGTTATTTATTCAAAGATTGCGATAAATTAACACAAAATAAAACAATTGCAAGATTAATATTTTTATCGTAAACCATTTGATCACAATTATTTAAACACTATTAAACATCCTAAAGGTATCGTTTTCTTTTTCAGGCAAGACTATGTCAAAATTGAAGATTTTAACTCTGTTTAAATATCCTTTGGTATTCACAAAAACAATAAGTATTGCCTGCTTCATTAATTGTTTCGGACTTGCTCTTTAAGGCAAAATTTCCCTGGAATTCAGGGAAAAACACATCACAATCAAAGATCTTATTAATATGTGTAACAAAAAGATTATTACATGAAGCATCGTTAATAGCTGCATTAAAAACCTGTTGGCCACCAATAACAAAAATCTTATCTAACTTTTCTGAATACTGTTCTTCAATTGCTTTTAAAGCATCCTTTAAACCGCTGGAAACAATTACCCCTTCTTCAAACTGCAAACTCTTATTCCTTGTCAAAACTACATTTATCCGGTTCTTAAGCGGACGAAAAACCTCCGGGATAGAATCCCAGGTTTTTCTGCCCATTATTACAGCATTCATTTTTCCTTCTTCAGAAACCAGCGTTGTAATATTTTTAAAATGCTTCATGTCGCCTGGAATATTCCATGGCAGAACACCGCCTTTTCCTATTCCATTTTCTTGATCAATTGCAACAATTATACTTAATGATCTTTTCATAATATTTTTTGAGATCGTTTATACCGCAATCGGGAATTTAATAAAAGGATCATGGTTATAGTCTTCTATCCAGATATCTTCAAACTTCATATCCATCAAAGGTTTTTTATTCATTTTCAGCTTAGGCAAAGCCTTAGGCTGACGTTCAAGCTGAACCTTCAACCCTTCAAGGTGATTACTATAAACATGCGCATCTCCGAGAGTGTGGACAAAAACACCCGGAATCAAATTACACTCATTTGCAATCATGCTGGTCAAAAGAGCATAACTTGCAATATTAAACGGAACGCCCAAAGCGACATCTGCTGATCTTTGATATAACTGACAATCAAGCCTGCCGTTAATTACATAGAACTGAAAGAAGGCATGGCACGGCGGCAAAGCCATTTTTTCTATGTCAGCAACATTCCATGCGCTAACAATAATACGGCGAGAATCAGGATTTCTCTTTATTGTCTCAATTGCATTCATTATCTGATCTATATGTTCTTTTTTATAAGATTTTGAATCATCATTAAATGTGAATTTTTCCCAATTGCGCCATTGATATCCGTATATAGGTCCCAGCTCACCATTTTTATCAGCCCAGGCATTCCAAATCGGAGTATGTTGAGCCAAATCGTCATTAATATTAGTGGCGCCTTTTAAAAACCATAACAATTCATAAACAACCGCAGAAAACAAAACCTTTTTCGTCGTTAAAAGCGGGAATCCTTCTCTGAGATCAAATTTCATTTGATATCCAAAAACAGAAACAGTTCCCGTGCCTGTCCTGTCGCTCTTTTCTTCGCCGTTGTTTAAAATATATTTAACAAGATCCAAATATTGCTTCATAAAATCCCTTCTTTCCTTAGTTCATCTTTTAAAAATGAACTCTTGAATAAGTATTGTATCAAAGAATTTTACAATTATTGAAATTTTTTATAATGTTTGCTCACTTTTTTCTCAATAAGCCCATCATTATTATTTAAAACAATAAAAGCTGCAAACTTATTATCATATCCATCAATTATTTTAAACCCCTCTTCTTCTCCCAAAACACATAATGCTGTGGAAAATGCATCTGCCTCCTGAGCCGTCGGGGCAATAACCGTAGCGCTTATCACACTTTTTTGGGGCATAAGGTTTCTCGGGTCAAAAATATGCGAATACTTGCTTTCTCCGATCTGATAATATCTTTCATAATTGCCTGAAGTAGTAACTGCCGAATCAGACACCGAAACAACATCTATTATGTCAGACCTATTCAAAGGATCCCTTATGCCTATTCGCCAAGGCTTACCCTCGCAATTAAATCCTGATGCATAAACATCACCTCCAGCATCAATCAAGAAACTGTCAAATCCATGTTGCTTAAAGATCTTTACAACTTCATCGACAGCATATCCTTTTGCTATGCCGCCTAAATCTAGTCTTGTAAATTTGTTTTTAAGGATAACTTTTCCACCTTTGATCAACCCAATATTTCTGATATCAATTGCGCTTCTTATTTTCAAATAATCCTGTTCGCTTGGGATCTTGTTATTTTTCTTTGCTTCTTTCCACATCCTTATTAAAGGGCCAACACAAATATTAAATGCACCGTTTGTTTTTTCATAATAATTAACAGATGCTTCTATCAAACGATAAGAATCGCTACTGACAAATATAGGGTCGGGGAAGGAATCATTTATTTTTGACAACTCACTTTTTTGATCATATGCATTCAGCTTACTTTCAAGATCATAAAATTTTTTCCAGGCTTCATCAAAAGCATTTTTCATCTGCTGCATGCTATGGCCATCATCACAAAGATCGAACTTAACAATCGTATCCATCAAGATCTTAGATTCGCTCATTGGTGTTCCTTTTTTAAAAACACCGTTTTGATCTTTAATCAGCAATATTAATCCCACTAATAACGATACTTTTAAAACAAACTTAAAAGTTTTGTTCTTTAGCATCATAGTCATATGTACTTTTCTATATTTTTAAAATCTATGCGTTTTCTTGTCTCTTTTTTTTCAGATTGTCGATGTTTGTCCTGCAAGATCTCTTCTTGTTTTGCCTTAAGACGCTTCCTGTTCTGTCTTTTTAATCTTTCTTTTTCATTTACTAGCTGCTGCTTTTGATCGTGCATCTTTTTTTCAATCTTTTCAACAAGCAATTTCTTGGCCTTTTCCCTGTTGGAATTCTGAGTCCTTGCAATCTGGCACTTTACCCTTATGCCCGTAGGAACATGAACTAACTCAACACACGTAGCAACTTTATTTACATTTTGGCCGCCTGGTCCGGAAGACTTAATAAAAGTCTCCTTAATATCCTTTTTATAGATCTTTAGCCTACTCATCTTTTTACTAAGGTCTTTTTCTCTTTCTTCAATAGTACTAATGCCCATATTATCCTCCTTCTATAATCTTTGATATAAAAACGCGCACCATGCTTGATCTTTTTCAATCTTCAAGCACCGCAAAGGTAGTTTTTTTTGAAATTCATTTTTAAATTTTTTTGACTTTTCAATTGAAATGCCAGATACAGCTAGAAACTTTCCAGGCTTTACAAATGACAGTATTTTCTTTCTATTATCGATAAGGTCATCTGTTGTCAAGTTTACGCTAACAAAATCATATTGCATCCTGGCCGCTGTTTTTGTTATGTCAGCAACTGATAATTTGACTAATTTTGTTTTGTTCCTAATAAGATTCTTTTGCGCTGTTTTTACAGCATCTTCGTCATAATCAAAAGCCTCTACTATTTTTGCTGAACATCGCTCAGCAATAATAGCCAAAATAGCTGTTCCTGTCCCTATATCAACAAAACTCTCAAACCTACCAGCACACCTCTCTATCAAATTTGCCATAAACCGAGTCGTTGAATGCAGCCCTGTGCCAAATGCCATGTCAGTATCTAAATATATTTTGCTGTAAGTAAATTTATCATCTTGCTTTTTTAGCCATGCCGGTATTACTTTAAAAGTCTTTGTTAGCTTAAACGGCTTAAAATCAGTTTTCCACTTGGTCAACCAATCTTCTTTTTTTAAAACCTTGCACTTAGTCCTAACCTTTTTTATTTTAAGATCTCTTATACGTTTAACAGCACTAAGTGCGCCATTCTTATCCTGAAGAAAAAACGACAAAATATTCTCTGTTTTATTCTCAAGCTCAACAATATCTTCATCCCGCACACCGATAGAACAGATAATTCCTCTCAGGATATCTACTGCCGCTATATTATCCCTAGAAAAACTGACTGAGATTTCATATGTGAGATTGCTTGACATTTATATGATGTTTATGAATAAAAACAAGAGCACTGATCTCTTGGGAATAGCTTCCTGGGACCAATGCTCTTGCATTCTTTATTTATTCTACTGATTTAATACCCTCCAACTGTTCATAGAACTCATTTTCAGTTGAAAGCATTAATTTAGTCTCTTTATTTATTGCTTTTTTGTAGCTCTCTAATGACATTGTAAAAGCATAAAACTCTGGATCATTATTATATGCATCGGCGTATATCTTTATTGCCTCAGCATCAGCCTTACCTTTGATCTCTTGAGATTTTCTATATGCTTCAGATTGTATTTCTTTTAATTCTCTTTGTATCAGCCCTTCTATTTCTGCCTTTTTTCCCTGGCCTTCAGACCTGAATTGCTCGGCAGCTCTTCTTCTTTCTGATATCATTCTTTCATAAACCTTATTTTGGACCTCACTAACATAATTAAGACGTTTGATCCTAACATCAACAAGTTCAATACCATAAACACTTACAGCAGAAGCAGCTCTTTTTAATATCTTTTGACTTAGCTCTTCTCTACCGAACTCTATTGTCTCAAGAACAGTTTTACCGAAATCCATATCATCGCCTTTATCCAATTGCTGTTTCTGGTCATCTGCGAGACGGTTAGTATTTCTTATTAATTCAACCAAAACATGGCTTGAGATTATATCACGCGTTGATGCATCAATGACATCATCTAACCTGCTATGTGCACTTTGCTCGGTCCTAACTGACTGCATGAATTTCAGAGCATCTACTATCTTCCACCTTGCAGTGGTATCAACCCAGATAAATCTCTTTTCCATTGTAGGTATTTGATTTGCATCTCCATCCCATTGAAGCAATCTCTTCTCAAAATAATTAGCAGTTTGTATAAATGGTAATTTAAAATATAAACCTGCTTTGCTTATAGGATGCCCTATCAACTGCCCAAACTGAGTAACAACAATTTGCTGGGTCTCATCAATAGTATAGACAGCACCACTGGCCACTAAAATAAAACCTACAATAAAAACTATTATGAATGCATTAATTTGTTTTTTCATTTTATTCTGCTCCTTTATTTAATTTCAACAAAGGCAAAACATTGCTTGCTCCTGGCTCAAAGATATAGATCTCTCCTGCTTTTGGCAGCACTTCCTCCATAGCTTCTAAATACATTCTTTTTCTTGTTACATCCTTAGCATTTTTATATGCATTCCATATTTCCAAGAACTTTACTGCATCACCTTGTGCTTTTTTCACTCTTTCAAGCGCATAGCCTTCTGCTTCCCTAATAGTTTTTTCTGCCTGGCCTTTAGCCTGCGGAATAACCTTATTGTATGCTTCCCATGACTGGTTTATAACTTTTTCTCTCTCTTGCTCTGCCTCATTGACCTCATTAAATGAAGCGGTAACTACCTTTGGCGGCAACACTTCCTGCAACTCTAGTTTATTAACATGAATCCCGCTCCCATAAAGATCCAACGCAGCTTGAAGCTTTTGTTGTACTTCAAGGTTGATCTCATTCTTCATCGTCGTCAATGCTTCTGAAACAGAATGATCTCCGATAACCTGCCTCATAACAGATTCGGACAAATCCCTAACTGTTTCTAACGGCCCTCGAACATTGAATAAAAGAGCAACTGGGTCTTTTATTGTGAACTGGACTATCCATGAAACATCCAGAACGTTAAGGTCTCCTGTAAGCATTAAAGACTCTTCGTCAAATGACTTTTTAGAATACTTTGTATTTATGCCTGCTTCCATAGTCCGAAAACCAAACTCCTCCTTAAAAACCCTTTTATCCTTAACTTTATCCAACTTTTCAATATTAAAAGGTAGTTTCCAGTTAAGGCCTGGCTGAGCCGTCCTATTATATTTTCCAAATCTTCTTATTACGCCAACCTCATCCTGCTCAACAGAATAAAAACTCGTTGCCACAAAGAACAAAGCGATCATTACAACCATTATGATCGGGATTTTTTTATTCATGTCATTATGCATATTATTGAATTTTTGACTACCTTGCCTGAACAATTCTTCAGGCGTATCAGGAATATTAAAGCCCATTATAAATTTCTCCTCTCTCCTTTAACATTAAACAATTACTACAATTTAGTAATTCGTAAAATATATTTGCCGCCAATACCAAAAAGATTTTCTATCTTATAAGATCTATCTTTTAGAATCCTGTAAAGGTCCTGAACATTACCCTCTTTTACTACAGCATAATTAACTTTTTCTTCATTCAAATAATCAATGACCATTTGATCCGTGCTTAAAAATGGTATTGGATGCGGACTCCAAAACCCTTTCCCGGCAATATCAATTACGGCCATTTTCCTGTCTGTATAAAAACGTACTCCTCTTACATAAAACTTGCTAGCCAAGACCCTTGAATTTGTAGTATCTATTTTATTTAAAGCCTGGCTTACATCTTTACATGAAACCCAGGGTTCAATGTAAGGCTTGGCAAAAAATAGCATTACTAACAAAGTGGCTGAAATACCTACATAAGAAAAAAGCATCAGCAAATACTGCCTTCTTAAATTAAAGAATGTGATCAAACAAGCAATCAATGCGACAAAAAAGGAGGCAATTAATATAGGATGCAAGCTTCCGATAACGTTAAGGTACATCCTTCCTGCAATATTACCTCCGATTATCACACCTATCAAAACAGCTACCATCGCGTAGCCACATATCATAAGCCCAAGTGATTTCTTTGCATCTGCTGCCCTTGCAATCGCCGAATCTAAATAAAAAGCTAAAAGGATTGCTACTGACGGGAACAGCGGGAATATGTAGCTGGCCAACTTTGATGCCGCTGGCTGAGTGAAAATCAAAACTGATGTTATCCAACCGATCAAAAATATCAGCCAATCACTCTCTTTCGTTTTATTCTTTATTTCGCTAAATACTTTTTTTATTGTAGGAAACCAGAACAAACTCCAGGGCAGAACTCCGGCAAACATTAAAGCAAAATAAAAATACCAATTATCCAGCCTTCTATGCTCTGCACCTAAAACCCTGCGGAGATGGACATTGCCGAAATATTCATCAATAAAGAATTGGCCATGCATATTATACATAACGATGTGCCATGGCAACGAAATAAGCAGAAACAATAAAAAACCTAGCAACGTAGCCTTTTGCCTGAAAAGCAAAAAATCTTTTTTATAAACCATATAAATAAGCGCTGCAGCTCCGGGAAATAAAAAACCTAGAAGACCTTTTGTAAGAACAGCTAAAGCAGCAAACACGAATGCCAGTATTATAGACATATTCCGGTGTCTTTCACTTTTAAAAGCCATGCAAATGAAACCGATTGAAATAGCGACGATAACTGAAAAAATCATATCCGTAAGAACTGCTCGAGCTAATGCGAGGTAAATAAAACTGGTAGAAATTATCAAAGAAGAAAGAAAAGCCAATCTCTTTTTTTCAAACATAACCCATGCTATCCAGTACGTTATACACACGCCAACTATTCCGAAAAATGCGGGCCAAAATCTTGCAACAAAAGGCGTAAGGCCAAACCATTTGATCGCAGCTGCAAACAACGCATAAGCAAGAAAAGGTTTTTCGAACTGAATATCATCAAATATCATTGGAGTGAACCATTTATTATACTGGACCATCTCTTTTGCGCTTTGAATATAAAAAACCTCATCCGGATGAGTAAGGCTGACAATACTATTTCCAAACATCAACATAAAATATGAAAACACTAATAGCATTAAAACAAGTTTTAAATGACTAAGCTTATCGAAAATCGTTTTATCCATTTATTAGCTCCTTAGTTGTTACGAATTCATAGCCCTTTTCCCTCAACATCTTTGCAAGTAATGATATACATTTAACCGTTTGGGTCCTCTTTCCTCCCTCGGTCCTAGTAACATTACCGCTGTCATGAAACAGCAGAATATCGCCATTTCTTATGTTTGAAGATAAATATTTTGCTATGTTCTTGTGATTGAACATCACCCAATCCTTAGAGTTCAAAGACCATAGAATAATGCTATATCCCATCGACTTGATCTTCTCTTTGATCACCTTTTGAAGCCATGCTTTAGGAGGGCGAAATATTTTAGTTGTTACTCCTGTTATTTCACGAATAACATGCTCGGTATACTTTATCTCCTCTTCAATCTCAGCAGGAGTATAGTAGAACATCACACTGTGCGCGTATCCATGATTACCGACCTCATGGCCTTCAGCTACTATCCTGCGTGCTATATCAGGATATTTCTGAACATGATATCCAATCAAGAAAAATGTCGCTTTTATATTTGAATCCTTCAATTCGTCAAGAATTTTTGGTGTCCATTCTGGAGAAGGACCATCATCAAAAGTTAAAGCTATTTTTTTTTCGGCGCTTTTAATTCTATAAATTGTTCCCCTTCTTGTCAAAACTGCCTGATCAAAAAAAACACAAAATCCACCAATTAACAAAGAAAGCAGGACTGCACTAATTAAAATATATACTAACATTACAGCGCCCATTCCATTTGAGAAGATGTGTCTTCATTATTTGAAACTGATATCTTTTTAGAGCTTATAAATCTTTTAAATATTTGAAAATCATTAATAAGCTGATCTGTCTTATGAACATTATAAGTAGCAACCGCCGGATGAAACAACGGCACAATCTTTATTTTCCCAAATGAAGGATCTACATCAAAAACCTTACCCGCAACCGCACTGATTTTCGCAGCAGGAATACCAAACTTTTCAAATATATATGTTGTAGAAAAATTCCCTAAAGTCCCAATAACCTGCGGATCAACTACTTTAATCTGAATATCTAAGCTTCCAACACAGCTTTTAATTTCACTTGAAAGAGGATTCCTGTTGCCCGGGGGCCTGCATTTTAAAATATTACATAAATATATCTGTTGCCGCGTCAATCCAACAGAATCCAAAAGCTTATCAAAAACATCTCCTGCTCTACCGACAAACGGTTTTCCCTTCAGATCCTCATTACGTCCTGGTGCTTCGCCTATGAACATTATATCAGCGTTACAATCACCCTCGCCTGGAACCACATTTGTGCGAGTTGCAAACAAAGCACACCTCTTACAACAGGAGATCTTCCCTCTCAACTTTTCTATTTTTAATTTCTTTTCTTCTAAAGACATCATGTAAAAAATCAGGTTAGAACTATTATTATTTAAAATCGATCAATGATGGGTCATAATCAAGCGGCTTTTCATAACCCAGAAAACTCAAAATTGTTGCGGCTACATTTGATAGCCCTTTTTTCGGCAGATCTGCCATTTTATATTCACCTTTGAAATTAGGATCGATAATAACAAAAGGAACCCTGTTCAACGAATGAGCCGTGCTGACAATTTTTTTACCATTCTTGATCGTGAACAGCTCATCCGCATTGCCATGGTCAGCTGTAACAAGCACAATACCCCTTAATTCCATAACAGCATCAATTACTTTCTTAACACAGGCATCTACAGTCTCAACAGCTGTTATAATAGCCTTCTCTATTCCTGTATGCCCGACCATATCACCATTAGCAAAATTCAATCTTCCAAATTTAAATTCCCCGCTTCTTAGAAGTTCGATAGTTTTTTCGGCTATCTCTTCTGCCTTCATTTTTGGAGCTTTTTCAAATTGTATCTTGTCGGAAGGAATCTCAATATATGTTTCAAGTTCTTTGTTGATATATCCCGATCGATTACCATTCCAAAAATATGTTACATGACCGAATTTCTGAGTCTCAGAAATTGCGAATGACTTAATTTTCATGTCACATAAGTATTCACTAAGCGTATTATCTATCTCAGGAGGATTTACTAAATAATTCTTTGGAACATGTAAATCGCCATCATATTCCATCATTCCGGCAAAAAAAACATCAGGGATTCTTTTCCTGTCAAATTTGTCAAAATCATCACCTTTATCAAATGCTAAAGATAACTCTATTGACCTATCACCCCTAAAATTAAATAGCACAACAGAATCACCATCTTCTATTGTGCCAACAGGCTTACCCTCAACACCAATAACAAATGACTCTAAAAACTGGTCATTTATTTTTTCATCCTCATCATAATAAGTCTGAATAGCTTCCGTAGCTGAAGAGAACATCCTTGCTTGACCGAGAACATGAGCATCCCATCCCCTTTTAACCACTGTCCAATCAGCATTATACCTATCCATAGTTGTAATCATTCGACCGCCTCCAGAAGCGATCTTATAATCAAACTCATACTCAGAATTTATTTTAATTAACAACTCTTCTGTTTTTTCAACAAATATTAGTGCGGACCTTTCATAAACATCCCTGCCGTCCAATAGAGCATGTATTCTCACTCTTTTAACGCCCTCACTTGCACACCTTTCAACCATTGCTAAGAGATGATCAATGTGCGAATGGACATTACCATCGGAAAGAAGCCCTATAAAATGAATCGCTCCCCCGCTCTGTTTAACCTTGTTTTCTAATTTTTTCCAAGTCTCGCCTTCGTAAATAGTTTTATCATTAATACAATTGTTTACTAGTGAAGCCCCTTGATTAAACACCCTTCCGGCTCCAAGCGCATTATGCCCAACTTCACTGTTTCCCATATCTTCATCTGATGGCATTCCTACCGCTAAACCATGTGCTTGCAATTCAGTATAATATGGGCTTTTAAAGAGTTCATCAAGACAAGGAGTCTTTGAAACGAACACACCATCACTTTCATCCTTCTTGCCAATGCCTACCCCGTCCATTATTATTAACATTAAAGGACCTTTACAACCTTGATATTTATCACATTTAGCCAGTGTTTGTAACATACTGAATCCTTCCATTTTATATAAATAAGAAAAATTTTCTTTTTAACCGTTACCATTTTACACAAAATTACCAAAATGAAAAGCTAAATATCCATGATTATTTTCACTTGGAATAAAATTTAAGCCTTAACTAAAATAAAAAAAAGCTGCGTTCTGGAAATACGTTATATTCCAAAAGCACAGCTTTTTAATTTAAAGTATACAAGTTGTTGGAGATTGTTACCTTTTTGCTTTAGTTGAATCTTTCCTAGGATTCTTTGATGCTCTCGGACCTTTAAAAGCATCACTATCCTGCATATGATAATCCATCCAGGCCTTAGAAAACCTTTTCAGCCAATCTTCGCTAGCAACCTCAAAACTGATGTCGGTGCCTGCTTTTTCACTCTCGATCCACAAATGCCTGTTAATCTCTTCTACAACTTTGCGGTTTTTAAGTAATTCTTTTTTGTCTATTTCAGTCATTATTTCTCCATTAAAGATATGGGATTTTATCAAATACGCCCTAAAATGTCAATTAATTTTTTATCTTATCAATACTCGCAATACCTTATATTGCAATATGTTACAACACGGCTGTTAACACTTTGTTAACTTTTTCAAATTAATCATCTAACAATCCCCAAGTTGTATCCATAAGAACATCTCTTATAACAGCAACACTCGCCTGTAAAAATGACTGCCCTTCTTTTAAAGATCCGTCAAATTCTTTGCTATAAAATTTATCAAGCTTTTCTAAGAGCTTTTTCCTTTCTTGCGATGTAATTCCAAGCATTGTCAACTGATCAAACCGGTCTTCCTTATTACTAACAAGAACTTTTGTAACAAGCATTGACGCTTCAAAAAGCTTTTTCAAGGAATCCCTCCGAATAGAAGCTAATTTCCTCTGCCTATCTCTAAATTCTTTTCCATCAAAACTCTCAAGCTCCTGTTTCTCCTGAATCTCCTGAAAATCCTGTAACAACTGCCTTTCACTTTTATTTATAACAATTAACTCATCACAAACTTCTGTAAAAAGATCCGTAACTTTCAACATAAGGCCATTCTCAGGCGATATATACTTCTTTAATAGATTCTTAGCAACCCGAATATTTGCATTGTCTTTAACAAACCCACTTATTAATTCCCTTCCCTTTTGAACATTATCAAGTTTATCAAATGACATTCCAGATATTTTTTTACTTCTATCATCATTAGCCTGCAAATAGCTTAAGCTGTGAATAAAATCTCTAACAAATTCATATTTTTTTCCATCAGGATTAAATTCCTTTATTTGATCTACACTATCATAATAACTTGCAGCAAATACCGAACAAGCACAAAACACAAACATCACTGAAAGGATAAATATCTTTTTCATATTGATCTCCATTACATTTAAATATAAATAAAATAATGTTATTGGCAACCGCCATCTTTGGTTTTATAATTAATTAGCATTTACAAATATAATAAAATAACAATCAATATTGCTTATATATGCAAACAAACAAAAATACTGGTTATTCCTCAGTCGAAATAATTGTCATAATAATTATCATAGGTATCTCAGCGGCTTTTGTCATCCCAAATTATTCAAAAGCAAAAGAAATAGCAAAAGAGAGAAATGCTAATCTTAATCTTGTCGCAATACATTCTGCTTGTTTAATATATCAATCAAAACATTCTAAATTTCCACAAAGTGGAGATATAGAACATATCAACAACACGCTAAACTTAACTATCCAAGACAAACACTTTATATACTAT
The DNA here is from genome assembly GCA_001805965.1 of Omnitrophica WOR_2 bacterium RIFOXYA2_FULL_38_17. Classification (GTDB taxonomy): domain Bacteria; phylum Omnitrophota; class Gorgyraeia; order Zapsychrales; family Zapsychraceae; genus Zapsychrus_A; species Zapsychrus_A unditaenarius. The sequence continues at coordinate 35,446 of MHHG01000032.1, forward strand.
TTAGAAAGTAGTGACTATAGCTATATTGCAACGGCTGAGCGTATTGGAAATCTTTATAAACTAACAGCTACAGAAGATGCCCTGAACGATAATAACCCAACATGTGTGGACAGACTAAAGAAATGTCCATCAAATTTTTAAATCAAAATTACAGGAATTTAATAATGATCTCAATAAACTTAATTAATAATAAAGCAAACAAAAAAGCATTTACCCTAGCCGAAATGATAATAGTTGTTATTATTATCGGGATTATTACTACATTTGCTTTGCCAAAATTCACTAAATCTATGGAAAAGGAACGAGCTCGAAGACTTGAATCAAATCTAACAATAATTCATTCTGCTCTTGAAATATGGGAGGCGAACGCTCAATCATATCCCGCTAATGGAAGCCAAGATCTTGATTATTTAAACAACAGCCTGAGACTTAACATACTAGATTCTGACTTCAACTACACATACACTAACAATGGTTCTTCATACACAGTAGACGCTCAAAAAATAGATAACAGCTACACAATAAGGCTTACAGAAGCGCCCATAGGACCAACCAATCCATCGTGTCAACAAGGAACATGCCCTTAAAATAGCTTTTAAACTATAGGAGTTTGCAGTACTCCTTATACATTTAAAAAATCCCTGACAAAACCGGGTTTTCAGAAAGCTACATCTCCCCAATTATCTTATCAAAATCATCAACATTAACTGCTGGTAATGTTTTAAATGAGATACCTGTTAACAATGACAACCCCAGAGATGCCTTCATCGCTTTTTCATTGTCAGACAAATCTACTAACATGGCAAGATCATATTCGCCTAGTAGCGCATAAATAGAATGCACTTCGCCATCCAACTCCCTTATTAACCCAATCGCTTTGTCCGTTCTGTGGGGATTCATTTCCTTTATTGATTCTGAGGAGTACTTACCAAGCATAAGAAATGATGACATGTTTCCCTCCTTTTCATTAAGGTTTATTATATTCTATTGCAAAATTAAACCCCCTGCAACTTATTTAAATCGCAGAGGGCTTAATTTTTATTAATAAATATCTTTATGTCAAAAGCCTTTGGTTTTTTGTATTTTTATGCCTTTCCTGCTGAGCCTAGAACATTTTCATTCTTATGCTTGTACATTTTAATTAATGCATCGCGAGCTGGACCAAGATATTTTCTTGGATCAAATTCTGCAGGGTTATCCTTAAAATGCTTTCTAATGGCTGCTGTCATCCAAAGACGCCCATCAGAATCAATATTGACTTTACACACAGCTGATTGAGTTGCTTTTCTTATCTGCTCTTCAGGGATACCTATTGAATCTTTCAAAGCACCGCCATTTTCATTAATTATCTTTACGGCATCTACAGGTACGGACGATGAACCATGTAGAACAATTGGAAATCCCGGTATCTTCTTTTCGATCTGTTCTAAGATATCAAATCTCAAAGCAGGTGGAATATAAACACCCTCTTTATTCTTTGTACATTGTTGAGGCTTGAACTTATTAGCGCCATGAGACGTTCCTATTGAAATAGCCAGTGAGTCTACACCTGTTTTTCCAACAAACTCGACAACCTCTTCAGGCTGTGTATATGTTGAATGTTCAGCGACAACAGCATCTTCAATACCTGCCAAAACACCAAGCTCCCCCTCTACAGTTACATCAAACTTATGAGCATACTCAACAACCTTTTTAGTTAATGCAATATTATCTTCGAATGAATGATGTGAGCCATCAATCATGACTGATGAGAAACCAGACTCAATACAAGACTTACATAGTTCAAAAGTATCGCCATGGTCAAGATGCAAAGCAATAGGGATTTCTTTCAAACCTTTTTCTGCTGCCATTCTTTTCATCATTTCAACTGCGCCCTGACCCATGTATTTTAAAAGAGTTTGATCAGCGTACTTGCGAGCCCCGCTTGATACCTGCAAAATTACGGGCGATTGTGTCTCCAAGCATGCCGTAATAATCGCCTGGATCTGCTCCATATTATTGAAATTGTATGCTGGCACAGCAAACTTCCCATCGACAGCCTTAGCAAACATTTCTCTTGTATTTGATAAGCCTAAATCCTTGTATGAGGTCATCTTGTTCTCCTTTTATTCACAATTATTTATTAACAATACTCATCTTATTTAGCAACATTATATTTATTTAAAAAATAAAGTCCAGCGTAAATTCTAGTTCCTATTAAAAATCCTTTTTTCTCCATTCTCCTTAACCAAGATTCAGCTTTATCTAATTTTACTTCATGGACAACAATTGATTCCCCTTCGTCACCTCCACCAGCAGAAACCTTTTCAATATCAACAGCCCTAACAAGCGTCAGCATATCAGATGCAGTCCCACTTGAAGCTGGACCTTCTAATATCTTGATTATTTTTTTTGCTTTGTAGCCAGTTTCTTCCAGAAGTTCACGCTTTGCTGCAGAAATCAGCGTTTCTTTAGTTTTTCTTTTAGGACAGTCGTTCATCAAACCTGCAGGAAACTCAATAACTTTTTTACCAACCGGAGGCCTGAACTGCTCAACAAAAATAACCTTTCTATCCTTTGTTAAAGCCAAAATAACAACAGCACCATCACAATTGACTCTTTCTATATATTCCCAATTACCCTTACTCACAAAACGAATAAACTTTCCTTCTGCAAGCACTACCTTTTTTGGATTATTTTTCAACTTTGCTTTAACCTCTAAACTATTTAATTGACATCTCTACGGACAATACTTCCATCTCACATTCAATATATTCAATATCTCTTTCACTCATTGCACCAAGATCAACTTCAACTGGATTCCACATACCTTTCTGAAGAACCCCCTTAAAACTAAATTCAGTACCTGTCAATTTTCCTCTCCATTCTTCAAAAGACTGTCTTCCGCTTTCATTCCATGCCGGGCCCCAAAACAATTTAACCTTAAAATCTTTGTAATCAGCAAAATTGGGATTACCGATATTTAAATGTAGCCTAACGCCTCTCTCCAGCTTTGTCAGCTTGCTAACCGATATTAAAAAAACACCCGTATTAGTATCAACTCTTTGAAAACTTTGGGAATATGGGTCCAGGATAACTTTTTTTCTATCCATTCCTTCAAAGCGCTTTTCAAGGTCATACTGTAAGTTCTTTGAATATCTCTCCAGGCTAACTTCCAAGCCTTTTGTATATTCCGCGATACTCTTTTGCATATTATCTGAAAAATCTGCTAAGGATGGTTGTATAGTTTCAAGGTAGCTCTCTATTGATGAAACTCTCGCTTCTAGATTATCGATATTTTGCGCAAAAACATTTCCTGCAACAAAACAAATAATCGATAGAACCAAAGATGAAACGAAAAAACCATAAATCTTAAACTGTTTTTTCATATATCCCCCCCCTAACAAAATTAAGGACAGATCCCCTTTAATTTAAAACGACCCACAGAATGCTCTATTAAAGAAGTCTGCCCTGTTGCTACGTTAATTTTATTTAATTGTCGAACTTTCTGTTTTTTCAGATGCACCAGAAACCAATCCTGCTTCAGAACTACTACCTTTTTCAAGCTTACCAGTGGGCGTTAAGTTCTTCCCTCTCCATTGATTAACAACAATGACATTCTCAAAAGTAAGCTTTATGTTCCCATAATAATAAATAGATAACTCACCATCTCTATCAGTTTCGATATATTCCGTTGGAGCTCCGTAGTCCTTCATAATAGACAATAAAGTAACATAATCCCCAACTATCTCTCCTTTTGAAAGAGCTGCCCTTAAATCATCAATATTTTGGTTGTAAGCAGGCTTCTTAAAAGAATCAAGTTCCCAGTTTCTTAAATATTTAAACTTGTCAAAATCAATTTTTATATTGGTATATTCATAAGTAAGTCTTTTATCAGTATCTGTAATTGACGCTGCCTCGCCATAATTCCGGCTGATCTCCTTAAGGCGTGTACTTCCAACTTTTATCTTGCCTTCAAGAACATCGACTTTTAGCCTGGCTACATCTTCTGATGTTGCCAAAACACCCTGTAAAGCTTGCGATGTAGAGACAAAACCCAATAAAAGAGCAACTACTAGGAAAAATTTTAGAGATCTCATTAAAACCTGCCTTTCGCTAGAATACATAGCTAATTATTCTTAATATTAAACAAAAACATTATATCACAATTAAAAATAGCGAAACTAAAAAAAGAAAAAAAATCAATCAGCTTAACCTTTGAGATTTAATTCTTGTTTTACCATTTCAACCAAAGGCCTGATAGTATTTTCAGAAAAATCAAATTTTATGCCAGCAGTCTCAAAAAGTTCAGGCAATGGCCGAGATCCACCCAAAGACAATCCCTTTTTGTATCCATCAATAGCTGCATATGGCTCCTGCTTATATCTTTTCCACAATTGTAATGCCCCAAGCTGAGCAATACCATATTCAATGTAATAAAATGGCACTTCAAATATATGTAGCTGTGCATGCCACATGTTTATATGTTGTTCATCAAGACCACTCCAATCAATCAAATCACAGCCAAAACGCTTTCTAAAACATATCCATGCTTTTTCTCTTTCTGCAACAGTATGCCCGGGATTTTCGTATATCCAATGCTGAAAAAGATCGATCAAAGCCACCCAAACCAAAGTTACGATCACATCCTCAAGATGCCTTTTATTTGAGCGAACGACATCTTCTTCAGAATAAAACTCTGATAAGTGACCATAAGCTATAAGCTCCATGCTCATTGATGCCACTTCACAAAACTCCATTGGCGCATGCCTATAATCGATAATTGCTTCATCCGCACTTAGCATTGAATGAAATGCGTGTCCTCCTTCATGTAAGAGAGTACGGACATCCTGATCAATTCCAACTGCATTCATAAATATAAAAGGCCTTCTAGCCTCATCTAAAGTAGACATAAAACCCCCTGGGGCTTTACCCTTACGGCTTTCCAGATCCAAAAGACCTTGTTCGTTCATACTTATAAATTTCTGGCCAAGGTCAGGATCAATAGCTCTAAAAATACTCTCACATCCTTTTGGCAATTTTTCAATTTCATTAAAAGGTTTCAATGCGTCTTTTCCGTTTGGGTCCACTGATGTATCCCAAGGCCTCAATTTTAACAACCCCATCTGCTGTCTTCTTTGAGCATAAATTTGGGCAAGTATAGGCACAACATGTTCTTCGATCACATGATGAAACTTTTTACAATCTTCCGGAACATAATCAAACCTATGCAGCTCCTTGAACCTAAAATCGCAATACCCGTCAAATCCTGCATTCAAAGCGATCTCTTTTCGCAAAGCTATCATCTCTTCAAATAATTCATTTAGAGCATCTTTGTCATTCAGCCTTCTTTTAGACAATGCCCTCCAAGCAGCTTCTCTTAAAACCCTGTCAGGCTCTCTTAAATACTTTGCCATTTGGGGAAGCGTCCTCTCGGCGCCCTCGAACTCCACCATCATTGCGCCGATGATTGTTTGATACTTTTGAGACAGTAACTCAAGTTTTGTTTCCAAAGCAACATTCTCTTTAACAAAGATCTCTTGGTCTGCCCTTATATTCCTAAAATAAACTTTATATCTCTCTTGATCCACATCATGCCTTTGGGCCAATTCTAATATCTTTTTATTTAAAACATCTTCTAATGTTTTGATGTTAGGAACAATATTTTCAATAAAATCCTTATACTTTTTAGAACACACCTCATCATCAGTCTGACAGGCCATGTTAATATACAGTATCGCACCCTTTTGACTTAACGCAGCAGCTAGCTCAGAATACTTTAGCAGCCATTTTTCAAAATCATCAGTTGAGCATACCTGCTCATCAATTAATTTCCGATAATAAGAAACCACTGTTTCTGTATCTACAAGGTCAGCATCCTGCCCAACAAATGCCCGCGGTTTGTAAGAGCTAATTTTATCAAAATTCATATATGTCCCCTAAAATTCATTAAGATGCATAAAACTTTATAAGTTTTGCACACTATTTTTATTAATTCTACTATGTTAATATCATTTTTGAAGAGAAATATTAAAAAAGCTGAATATCAATACTTATATTTTTTTGGGTTGACAAATTAAGTTTTTTAAGTATACTTTAAATCTCAAATCTATTTAATTTGAGCTTGAAATTTAATTTTATTTAGAGGTAAATATAATGTCAAAAATTTGTGGTATCTGCGGCAAGGGATCTATTCCCGGCAATAAATATAAAAGACGAGGTCTTGTCAGAAGAAAAGGTGGTGCCGGTTCAAAGATCACTGGTAAAACATTAAGAAGATTTCTGCCCAATCTTCAGAAAATCAAGATTATTATAAGCGGCACTGTAAGGCGTACAAATGTCTGCACCTGCTGCATACAAAAAGGCAGCATCGTAAAAGCCTAATAATACGCGAAAAATATGATGCATAAAAAAGAACCAATTATTATTTAATTGGTTCTTTTTTATTTGTTTAATATTTACGCTGATTTAATATCTTTTAAAATCAATTGAATTGTAGGGGCCTTGTTCCAATCATCAATTGATATCTGATAAGCAAGATCTACCCTGTTACCAATCTGTACAATATCTTTAAATTTAGACATACCAAAGCCAACTGCTGAAACAGCCACGCTTCCATCAGTTACCCAGAACTTCAAAGTCTCTTTTGCCAAGATTTGAGGGTTGCTCTTAACTATCAAATTTCTGCTGCAGAACAAAGGAACTTCATTGCCCTCGCCAAATGGCTCAAGAGTTTGTATCTTTTCCGCAAGGCTTAAGTTCAGATCTGCCAGTTCAATCTCGCCGTCAATAAATAATGTCGGAGTCAGTTTCTTAATCTCTAAAACCTTATCCGCAACTTCGTTGATCAATGCTCTGAAGCTGTCTATATTATCTTCCATGATCGTCAAACCAACTGCTCCTTCATGTCCGCCAAAATCTTCAAGACATGAAGAACAATTATCCAGTGCATTATAAAGATGAAATCCTTCAATGGATCTTCCTGATGCAGTGCCTACTCCCCCTTCAACTGAAATTACAATTGTAGGCTTGTAATATTTATCTGAGATCTTTGATGCAACAATACCTAAAACTCCTTTATGCCAGCCTTCTTTACTTAAAACAATAACCTTATGACTTAAAAATTCCTCTTGGGATTCAATAATATCAAAAGCTTCGGCAACAATGTCTTTTTGCATTTTTTGACGATCTAAATTGTGCCTATCAAGATCTCTTGCATAAGAAAGCGCACTTTTCTCATCTTCACTTAAAAAAAGATTTAATGATGTATGAGCAGAGTCCATTCTTCCTGCAGCATTTATCCTTGGGCCTAATACAAAACCTACATGGTATGGGCTAATCTTCTTACCGTTGATCTTGGATATTTCAATAAGCGCCTTTAACCCTTTATTAGTTGTATTTGCTATCTGCGGCAATCCCCTCTTCACAAATATTCTGTTCTCATCAACTAAAGGGACAACATCTGCAACAGTCCCGATAGCGGTCAAATCAAGTACTTCACCGCTTATTTCACCCGTCAATGCTTGCGCTAACTTTGCAACAAGCCCAACTGCAGCTAAATCTCTAAAAGGATAAGCACATTCTTCCTGTTTTGGGTCAATTACTGCATAAGCATCAGGCCGCCTGCCGCCGCTGGGTTCGTGATGATCAATGATAATTATTTCTAATCCCATTTTATTTAATTCATCTACCTCATCAAATGCAGTGATACCACAATCAACCGTAATAATAAGATTAACACCGTCCTCAAGAGCCTGCTCTCCGATATCATGGCTCAAACCATAACCATCATCCATCCTGTGAGGAATATGATTACTGACAGTTATCCCCATCTTTTTAAGAATATTGTGCAGTATCGCAGATGATGTCACCCCATCAACATCGTAATCACCATAGATCAAAACCTTGTCATTTTGCTCTTTAGCAAGCATTATCCTATCAACAGCCTTTTTCATATCCTTTAAAAGAAAAGGGTCATGAAGGTCCTTCATCTCAGCAGATATAAAATGCTCTGCCTTTTCAGTATCTTCAATGCCCCTATTAACAAGGATCTGAGAAATAATTGCAGGAACATTAAGTTCACGGCTTAATTTTTCCTGTACTGCCCGGCTTGTTTCTCTAATTATCCAATTCTTAGACATATCAATTTGTTTTTAAATTAACGGGAACAGTGCTGCAATCATGTCTCCCGAGATCTTATACTTGAGGTTTTTAAAAACACTACATCTTTAAAGGCGCACTGACACCCAACAGATCAAGGCCATCACCTAAAACGATCCTTGCAGCGTTTATTAAGGCAAGTCTTTGTGAGGAAAGTTCCACATTCTCATGATCAACTACCCGATGACAATCATAAAATTTATGAAATAATGTAGCTAACTCCTGCAAATAACTGACCAAAGGGTACGGATCAAGCTGCTCGTAGCAGAATACCAGCGTATCGTTGAAGCCACCCAACTTCTTGATCAGCTCAAATTCTTCATTCTCTTTCAGCAATGAAAAATCAGAAGAATTAACTTTGATACCTAGATTATAAGCTTTTTCATTGATACTAAAAACACGCGCATGTGCATATTGAATATAATAAACAGGGTTTTCCGCTGATTGTTTCTTGGCAAGCTCAAGATCAAATTCCAAATGCATCTTAATATGGCGCATCAAAAAGAAAAACCTGGCGGCATCAACACCAACCTCATCCATTACCTCACGCAGACTGATGTACTGGCCCTTTCTTGTGGACATAGAAACAACTTCACCATTTCTGTAAATGGTAGCAAGCTGTACTATCAAAACGTCCAAAGCACTTTCATCCTTACCCAAAGCCTGTACTGCCGCTTTGATTCGTGGGATATATCCATGATGGTCAGGCCCCCAAATATTGATCAGGCCATCAAACCCCCTATCAAATTTATTTTTGTGATACACAATATCCGGAGCCAAATAAGTAAAATTCCCGTCGCTCTTCTTAACGACCCTGTCCTTATCATCGCCAAATGCAGTAGATTTGAACCAAAGGGCGCCATCCTTCTCATAAACAAAATCTTTTTTCCTTAGATGCTCAATAATTACAGAAGTAAGGTCTTTTGTAGCCACTTTAGATTCGTATGACCATATATCAAAATTAACACCAAAATCGCTCAGCTCAGCTCTGATAACATCAAGCAAATATTTAACACCAAACTCTCTTACCTTGTCAGCCCACAGCGCATCCTGATTGACCTGTTCGACAGATCCCACATTATTATCTTTCAAGAACAGTTCGGCCATATCTTTTATATATTCACCCTGATAACATTCTTCAGGAAATTCAACTGTTTCTCCTAAGTGCTCCAACGCGCGCAATTCTATCGATTTACCCAAAATATTGATCTGATTTCCGCCGTCATTAACGTAATATTCTTTAGCGACGTCAAATCCGATCGCTTTTAAAATATTTCCCAAGACATCACCTACGACAGCCTGTCTTGCATGAGCAACACTCAATGGGCCAGTAGGATTTGCGCTAACAAATTCAATTTGAATTTTCTTGCCCTTGCCATAATCAGACTTGCCATAGTCGGCATCTTTTTCAAAGATCTCTTTAAGTATCAAATACAACGCATCAGATGAGACATAGAAATTAATAAAACCCGGGGCCTTAACTTCAACATTATGGATAAGGTGAGCAATATCACTTTTTGAGATCGCATCCTTGATACATGAAATGAAATCATCTGCAATCGCGACGGGAGACTTCCTTAGGACCTTGGAAGATTTCATAGCAACATTACATGAAAAGTCACCATGTTTCTTATCCGCCGGCACCTGCAGCTCTATGGCAGGAACGTCAGCCTCGCTAGAAAACTGAGATTTTAAAGCTAAAGCTAACAGCCCCTGCAAATTGTTCTTTAGGTCATTTAACATAAAAAATATTTATTTCTTACTATAAAAGAATTTGGGACAGAGAACATTTAAATTGAAACAAGCAATATGCTGTCTTTTAATCTAAATGTCATCTGCCCCATTATTATTCTTCTAAAGCTATTAATCTAATTCAATTCTCTTTGCTTCTTGCCACAAATGGTCTAATGCATAAAACTTTCTAGATTGCTTTTGAAAAACATGAGTAACAACATCTCCAACATCAAAAACGACCCAATCTGATTTCTTAACACCCTGCTTCAGCTTTGTTTTAATTCCAAGCTCATACAAGCCATCTTCAATGTTGTCTGCAATGCCTCCGACATGACGGTCAGTTGTGCCAGAGCAAATTACAAAATAATCGCAGAAATTAACAACACCTTTCATTTCTAGGATAACAATGTCTTCAGCTTTCTTATCAGATGCTAATCCTGCAATAATTTTAGATAATTTTTTAGATGTAAGTGATGATTCCCTAATCTTGACTCGCCTTTCAAAACAACGGTATGTTCCACTAATACTAAGAATAAAATAACATCCTAATATTTTTCAGTACAGTGCATCCATTTAACCGTTTAGCTTAAAACTGGAAGATTCCAAAAGAACTCCGCAATTGCTTATAAACTTCTTTTTGCTGCACAGGAAAAGTATATGCTTTCCTTTACTGCTACTACGTGAATTTATTTTTTCATCTTTTCTGCTTGGGCTTTACTCAGAACTCTCCAACATTCATGTGTACCCGCAGGAGACTTAGTTACTGCAAAGAAACGTCCGTTTTTTTCTCTGACTTCATATTTACTTGAATTGAATTTTGATTTGGATTTTACATCGTAGAATGATAAATCTTCCATTTATATGCCTCCTGTGGTGAATTAAGTTGAAATATTGTTAGGATTCTAGCTGATAATAATATGCTTGTCAATCATAAAAACATTCGTTATAGCCTCGAATATTTTTTTCTACCACACAGAAAATCATTTAATTTCCCATACTGGATCAAAACCATAAAATTATGTATTTTCATGTTTATAATAAAAATATTTAGCTTGGCTATGCTGTTTTCATGAGGCGGGATATGATGCTTCTCTGCTTATCCGTAACCGGGCCAACAACGGCAAGCCTAAAACATTCCTGCTTTAATACTTGTTTTGCTACCCGTTTTAGATCTTCTTTTTCAATGCTCTCGAATTCATTAATAACACTTTTAAGGGTCTTTGTCTTGTTCCTAGCGATCAAGCCTTCTCCTATCCAAAGCATATGCTCCATTGTATCTTCCATCCCTAAAAGAAGCTGCCCCAAGAGATAATCCTTAGCCCTGACAAATTCGCCTTGAGTAACTCCGTTCTTCACAACTTTCTCTAACTCTCTTAGGATCACAGACAATGCCTCTTCAATTTTAGTATTATCCACGCCTGCCCTTACCAAAAATACTCCTGAATCGTGAAGTGTCCTTGAACTACACCCGATCGAATAAGCTAATCCTCTCTTCTCTCTTACCTCATTAAACAATCTGCTGGACATATTTCCACCTAAAACCACGCTAAGAAGCGCCAGCGGATATTTATCCTTATTGCCCTCATCATAACCAATCGCACCTAAAGCTACATGCATCTGCTCAATATCCTTTTTAAAAAACACTACGCTAGACCCAAGCTTAGAAGGACCAACTTTGACGAAACTGCTCTTTTCACCCAAGCATACAGATGACAATTTTTTATGTGCTAAATTAACTATATTGCTATGTTTTAGATCACCACATGCTGAGACAACAATGTTCTTTGTTGTGTAATAATCTTCATGAAATTTCTTGATCATTCGGCTGTTCATGGCAGAAACACTTTCAGGAGTGCCCGCAAGGCTTTTTCCTAAAGGATGATCCGGCCACAAAAGGCTATCCAATATCTCAAGCACTCTGTATTGAGGAAGGTCCTGATACATTTTAATCTCTTCTAAAATAACAGTCTTTTCTTTTTGCACATCTTTTGATGAGATCTTTGGATGGAAGACCATATCAGCAAGAATATCAAATGTCCTTTCTAAATGAATAGCCGGTATCTTTGCATAATAGCATGTCTGCTCTTCAGAAGTAAAAGCATTCAATGCCCCTCCAACCCCTTCAATCATCTCTTTGATCTGATTGCATGAATATTTCTTGCTGCCCTTAAAAAGCATGTGCTCAAGATAATGCGCAGCGCCTTTTAGCTGATCGCTTTCGTAACGCCCTCCTACCCCAACCCACAAACCTATGGCAATACTATCACGCTGCTTCATATCGTGCGTTACAATCCTAATACCATTTTTTAATTTATCGCATTTGTACATGTTGTTTGTTGTATTAAGCTACCTAGCCAGCTTTGAAACGAAGATCGATACTTTCTTTACAATATCTTTTTTGCCTACGTTCTTGTTTATCTCATTAACGATCGCGCTTCCTACTATTACTCCATCTGCGATCTTTGACATTGCCTTTACCTGTTCTGCGTTTGATATGCCGAATCCGACACAAATAGGTTTCTTAGAGACCTTTCTTGCCGACTTAATGTGTCCGGCAATATCAGAAGGCAGAGACTTTCTTTCACCCGTAACCCCTGTAAGTGAAACGTAATAAATAAACCCAGTTGCGGCTTTTACGACTTCCTTCATTCTTTTCTCTGTTGTTGTCGGGGTCAAGAACATAATTGTAGCAACATCATGCTTCCTTGCAGATTCGATCAATACTTTTGCTTCTTGATACGGAAGATCAGGGATTATCAAACCATCAACACCGCATTTTTTTACATCTTCAACAAATTTCTTTTCGCCATAATGAAAAACAGGATTGTAGTAAGTCATTAAACAAATTGGAATGTCTGTCTTAACACGGATATTCTTTACTGTATTCAATATTTTCTTTAAGGTAACACCTTTTGCCAGGGCTCTCCGTGAAGCAGCCTGAATTGTAGGTCCATCAGCTAATGGATCAGAAAAAGGAACACCAAGCTCAACAATGTCCACATTAACTCCCTCAAATGAACATACCAATTCCTCAGTCACCTTTAAATTTGGATCACCCGCAGTAATAAAGGCAATGAACGCCTTTTTCTTCAACGTTTTAAGTTCTTCAAATTTTTTATCTATTCTGTTCTGCATAATTAAACTAGATCCTTAATAGAACCAACATCTTTATCCCCTCTGCCAGAAAGACAAAGTATCACACTTGCTGTTTTCTTAACCCTTTTGGCCAAAGTCTTCAAATAGTAAATTGCATGTGATGTTTCAAGCGCAGGAATAATACCTTCCTTTTCTGAAAGTAATTTTAATCCTTCGATAGCTTGTTTGTCATTAACAGAAACGTACTCCGCTCGTCCGATCTTATTGTAATAAGAATGTTCAGGCCCAACACCCGGATAATCCAAACCTGCCGCAATTGAATGCGCGATCATTATTTGGCCGTCCTCATCCTGAAGAAGGTCGCTCTTGCTTCCGTGTAAAACACCGATCTGACCCTTTGAAATAGTCGCCGCATGCCTTTTTGTATTAACTCCTTCTCCTGCCGCCTCAACACCGATCATCCTGACCTCTTTATCATTAAAGAACGCATGGAACAATCCCATTGCGTTGCTTCCTCCGCCAACGCATGCAACCAAATAATCAGGAAGTTTTCCTTCCTTCTTTAAGAACTGCTTTCTTGCCTCGCGCCCGATAACAGACTGGAATTCTCTGACCATTACCGGGTAAGGATGCGGCCCTGCAACCGAGCCGATAATGTAAAACGTATTTCGAACATTGGTCACCCAATCACGAATAGCCTCGTTCATCGCATCTTTCAATGTACATGATCCGCTATTAACAGGAATGACTTTAGCTCCAAGCAATCTCATCCTGTAAACATTCAGAGATTGCCTTTCGATATCTTCAGAACCCATGTAAACTTCACACTGCAAACCCATCAAAGCCGCGGCAGTTGCTGTTGCAACTCCATGCTGGCCGGCTCCAGTCTCTGCAATTATACGGGTCTTACCCATCTTCTTTGCAACCAGAACCTGGCCCAATGTATTATTGATCTTATGCGCCCCTGTGTGAAGGAGGTCTTCTCTCTTTAAATATACCTTTAATGTTTTTAATTGCTCGCTAAGACGTTCAGCAAAATACAGATTGGTAGGACGTCCCGCATAATCCTTTAAATAAAAAGCAAATTCTTTTTGAAATGCCTTATCTGTCTTTAATGAATTGTAAACACCTAATAGCTCATCTAAAACAGCCATCAATGTTTCAGGAACGTACTGTCCCCCAAATTCCCCAAAATGTCCTTTTTTATCCGGTAACGCCATTTGAAATATTTATCCTTAATAAAAACTATTGTCTGTTGTCCTTTGTTATCTGTTCTCTTAACCAAATTTCAGTTTTAGATAATACCACAAATCCTCAATTAATAAACAGGAAAAACATCTATTCCCTTGGCGACCTGATCTTTCCTCTTAGAAGATCAATTATCAACTTTCTTTCCTTAGAATCTATATCTTTAACCGAACTCTCAAAATTCTTGACTCTTTCCTGCTGTTTTAATAAAAACACGATATCTCCAAGAACCCTGATACCATCTAATGCTTCAGCACGAAGCTTCGACGCCTGTGTAATACCCAGATTCTCCTCATCTATCCTCTCGAATTCACCAATAAGCCTTTTTAGCTCTAACAGCCAATCATTATAATTGTTCTCCATCTTCAAATAATAATCTGCATCACCTACTAACCACAACCTGATCAATTCAAGATCTTCAGCAGAAAGACTATGCCCTGCTTCTAACCTGTTAATTATCTGGTTTATTTGATCTTTAGTCGTCGCCTGCATGTATTCGCGTAAACCACCTTCAAGCTCATCAAAAGCTGAAGATAGATTCCAATATTGTGTCGTATTTGGATTACTTGTTGCTGACTCATACTGTGATTTTATCTTTGCAATAACGCCTTTAATATTAGCCATTTTTTTCTCCTGTTTGAAAACAATTAGAATTTAATTAATATTTCCAATCGGGATAACGATCTGTCCCAAAGTGTGATTCATTGTGCGCACCTCTCAAAAGCCATTTAGGAGTGAAAAACGAAAATAGCTTATAAAGAAATGGTGCTTTGTCGTTTTTCGGATCCACGACATAAAGCTTTGAATTGATCTCCCAATCAAGTTTTGTGCGGTCAAACTTAAGGACTTTTGTTTTTCTAGACTGAAGATCTGCGACAACAAGCCTATCCGCGCTTGAAGAATCTATTCCTGACGCGTAGACCAAATATCTGCCATCAGGCGAAAAAGCGACATGCCTGTCCGACCCTACGCGTTTTACTATTTTACACTCATTCTTCCCGTCAGGATCCATGGAATAAATTTCGAGATCTTCTCCACCCTTTTCAGTTGCATCGCCTGAAATAAAAACTATCTTACTACCATCGGGTGAATAAACAGGAGAAAAATCGCTGCCCTGATATTCTGTAAGCTGCTTTAAATTTTTTGTTTCAATATCATACTGCCAAATATCAGGATTACCGGATCTTTTGGATGTAAAGATTATTTTCTTTCCATCCGGCGAATAACGCGGCGTAAAATCCTTCCCTTCATATTCAGTAATCCTCTCAAGGCCAGAGCCGTCAACATTAATAGTATAGATATCAATACTGCCATTATAGTTCGCACAAAAAACTATCTTCTTTCCACAGGGAGACCAATCAGGAGAATTGTTCCAGAAATTACCCTTAGTAACTTGCCTTTGGTCAGTACCATTTGCATTCATGATCCATATCTCAGAAGATCCTGTTCTGTTTGATGTAAAAGCTATTTTTGAACCATCAGGGGACCATCTGGGACAATCATTCCAGCTATCACCGGAAGTCAGCTGCCTTACTTCTTCTGTTTCAAGATTCAAAGCCCAGATATCGAAATCCCCCATCTTTCCAGATGCAAAAACGATCGTGCC
Source organism: Omnitrophica WOR_2 bacterium RIFOXYA2_FULL_38_17 (assembly GCA_001805965.1). Lineage (GTDB taxonomy): Bacteria > Omnitrophota > Gorgyraeia > Zapsychrales > Zapsychraceae > Zapsychrus_A > Zapsychrus_A unditaenarius. The sequence continues at coordinate 51,269 of MHHG01000032.1, forward strand.
TTTTAAATTCATACTGATCTCCTTTTTATGTTCTATCTTTAGATCTAAAAACACACCCGTTAAACAAAAAACAATAAAATCCCGCCAATCATCAAAATTATAGACCAGATCAATTTGGCATAATAGACATAACAAGATGAAGCTGTCCCTGCCGTCCTTATTTCCTTTATCTCGATGTAAGGAACGGGCGCTCGCCTGTACCACCCGATCACTTCTGCTTCCTGATTGTGATATTGTTTGGCCCTGAGCAAACCAAACAAGAAATTGATAATGCCCAGCGGCTGAGCATAATCAAGAAATATGATCCCGGTTTCATCCTGCAAAATAAAATCTTCTGACCATATCAATCCAGGAACACCCCGCCCAACTATCGTACCTGTAATTTTACACGGAACCGGCCTGATTGCTGAAACTTTTATTTTTTTTAATAAAGCTTTAATATTCATCGGAGCAAACTGGTTATCGGGATAAGCAAAAAACGTTCTGATCAAATAGCCGACACCAAACAATAAAACCAGCGTTCCAAAATTAGCGCCTGAAAGCGTAGATGTTGAAGCCCATGTTCCCGTATTCAATAAAGTCATCACAAAGCTTACGCCATTAAAAATACACCATGCTAAAGCTACAAGCCATGGCAACGATTGAACAATCAGATCAACAAAGAACTCATCCCAATAAGATTCGGGCTTTCTTTCATCAAATTCAACATAAGGCTCCTTACCCATTACAACAGAAAGATTGCTTAACATCCTGATTCTCTTTGCAATAAGAGGATGCGTTGAATTTAATTCATAAAATGTTGCCCAAGGATTCCAAAGGTCCCATTTAGCAACATCCCTCAATGTATCCTTATCTATTTCTCCACCCATACTCTTGCTGCTAATGCCACTTGCTAGCGCAAGCGTGCTTCCATGTTTGGCGTTAAATATCCCTAAAGGCTCAATCCCTTTCATTGCTGCAGATCTTTTCGAATCTTCATCTTTCTTTTCTGAAGAATCACGTCCAGCCAAACCATAACCGATCTTGACCAATGCTGAAGCAAGCTGACCCGGGGCTCCGGTTGTCTGTCCGGAAAAACGATCTGCGTAATATTCACGAATTCTCGAGAACCAAAGAACTATATATTCGCTTATAATGTAAAGAATGTAAGCTCCGATCGCTATTGCATATCTGGCAGCTGCCGATCTATCCCTGCCCCTGGACCTCATTCTTATCAGGGTTCTGTAAATATAATAGAATATAAGAGGAACAAGTTGAGCCAATGTCATGACAAGCATATCCCAATGAACCACATGTCCAACCTCATGAGCCACTACAGCCTCAATTTCTTTTTCATCCAAGAGCTCAAGTAATCCAGCCGTAATAACGATCCTTGCATTATTTGGATGATGCCCGTAGGTAAATGCGTTTGGCCCGCCGTCATGTATCAATCCTATCCTCGGAAACTTGATACTATTTTCCTGCGAAATCTTTGTGATAAATGCCCTTAAATGCTCCGGTAAGCTCTCTGGCTTGACCCACTCAAATGCATAGATCCATCTTAAAGAAAGGTCCATCAGAAACGGGCCTAATAAAAACTGAATAAGCGCAACAATAATTCCGACAATAAGCGCCATACCCGGGGTAACACCCGCAAATTCTACTGCAGTTATCAACCCTAAAGTCAAAAGCGAATACATCCCGACTAATACCATTGTAGAGCTGAGAGCTAAATTCGGCAGTGGCAACAATCCCGCGGCATGCGCCACAACCGAGCGAGAAGGCTTCACTTTTTCTGAACTTTCATTATCTTTCTTAAAAAACCCTTTATCAACATCGAGCGCAGCCTGATTTGCGGGGAATTTTGTGATCTCGCCTTTATCAAGCCAAATGCCCCCTGTCTTAGGGCAATAATCTATCATTACACTGCTATTGAATAAGGGAAGTTCGACCATTTCCTCACCCGTTATAGGAGATTTACGTGTCGTAGCTTTTCTATTCTTTATGGCAGCGCAAAGTGCCTCGTATACATAATTAGAGTCCTTAACAAAATAGTAGATCTCGCTTTTGTCCAGCCAAATACCTTCACAACTGGTACAAATGTCTATCTCCACACCTTGTTTAGTGTAAACAGCTTTTAGCTCCTGGCCACTGCAAACAGGACAATTTTTCATTTTACTTCTCCTCCATATAAAATTTCAGTAAGCACCATCGAAGTTTTACCAAAACCAACCGCTCCATCGATCCTAAGCGGTATCATCTCTTCACTGTCATCAAACCATATTCTATACTTTTTTGGAACACTCTGCATAAAAAAAGATTTAAATTTTTTATTCATTGCCTCAAACTCAACTTTATCTTTGACCTCGATCTTAACATCAGCCGTAGGCAGAATAATATCAAAACTGTTTCCAACCTCTAGTTTAGCTGATTTTCTAAGCCGGTAAATAAAACAATATAAATTGTCCAAAGGAAGTTCTTTCTTGATTGTGATCTCTTGCAGCTCACCTTTGACCATCTTACTAATATTAACACTGCCTTTTAAAGCATCATATCTCTCTTTAATTTTCTCCTTATTCCCAAAAATATTTAAATCACGGTCAACTGCAATTGGAAAGTATGTTTCTGGATCCAAATAGATCTTTTCCTGATCGTAAAAATTAAATCCCTCAGATGTAAAAACGATCAGCAGAGCTTTCCTTCCGGCAATCTCTGCCTCTCCTTTAAATTCTAGGGAAGCATCTCCAGCTTTTATCCCTAATTTCTTGATCATATACCTAAAAGTCTCGCCTTTTTTTAACATTTTTGCAGCCTCGCTGTTTGAAGCATTGACAAAAGCCAAAGCGACAACCAAAATAACTATAAAAGCTAATCTATTTTTTATCTTCAAAAAAGCCATCAACATAAAATTTCTTTCTTTCATATTTGTGGTAATGCCTGTAAAGCAGCAAATAACTCCTAAACTTGAACGGATTAGCGATCAAATCACACAAAAGATGTACAGTAGCACCAACCGCAATACCTAAAAGTGCCTCGATATTAAAAAAACTATATACGATCCAAAGCGCAATGACCAACTCGTACGAATGAAAAATCAAGCTGATCTTCCCGTAGATATCATACTGACAGAAATTATCAAGTTCTTTGAAATTTAAAGGTATCCTTTTGTGTGTAAAAAAATAATCAAAGGCATGATCAATATCGATCAAAACCCCGGTTATCAAACAGGAAAACGCACAAAGCCAGGAATGGAGCCATCCATAAATGATTAGAGCAACTCCGCTTGAAATTATTACATGTTTAGCAGGTCTCATCGTATTTCTTCACAAAGAACTCCAAAGCCTTTGTACCTCTGGACAAGGTGCTTAAATTAATGTATTCGTCGGTTGAATGCGCTGTGCCATGCGCACCAAACCCCGTCGCAAAAGCTGGAATTTTATATTTCTTAAAGAACGTAATGACTGTCGCACCTTCTGAACCTTTTAGTATTGCTTTGGCCTTGCTCTTACGGACAGCATCACCCCACAATTTAACGAATTTATTATTTAAATCAATCTCGTAAGGGTCCTGAAGGTCATCAATGATCACCTTTGACCTCTTTGCTTCAGACCTAGCAATTTGTTTAATTTCAGCCAATAACTCTTTAGGATCCATGCCCGGCAGAAATCTAAGATCAACCGAAAATTCACAAAAATCGGCAACCATGTTAACCTTGTCCCCGCCTTTGATAGTCCCAATATTGATCGTCGGAGGCTTAAGGAAAAGATGCTTTTTATATTTAAACCTTATTTTCTTTAATTTTGTAATGATCCTAGCCGAAGCTTCAATTGCATTTTCACCGAGCCAATTGTAGGCGCCATGTGCTTTCTTTCCAAAAACCTGCACCCGCATGTGAAACAATCCTTTTTGTGCGATTATAGTATTAAATTCATCAGAATCCAGAACGAGCGCAAATCCCGGTGCAAGCACCTTTTTTTCAAGAAGAGGAATAATCCCGTAATAACTTCCGGTTTCTTCATCTACCGTAGCTGCCATTACTATATCTTTTTTTGGCTTAAAGCCATCTTCAACAAGGCTGCGCATTACTTCCATTGCACTCGCAAGATTTCCCTTGTCATCGGTTGTACCCCTGCCGTAAAGCTTGTTTCCAACGATCTGCGATCCAAATGGATCAAATTTCCACCCGTCGCCAATAGGAACCGTATCGAAATGCGGAGTTAAAAGCAACGACTCTTTCTTTGCCCTGTTCCTCGGCATGCTTCCTTTTAGCGTCGCAACTATATTCGGGCGATTTTTTGCGTAAGTATAAGTCTTAACATCAATTCCAAGCGACCGCATGTCGGTTTCAATAAATTTTGCTAATTTTAATTCTTTTCCGGGAGGATTTTGTGAGTCGATGGATAAAACTTCTTGTGTAAGTGCTATTAATCTTTTTTTGTTGATCATTTAAACAAGTCCTCTGCCTTTGATTTTCCCATGTTTCTGCTGTAATCTTCAAAGTCGATTATTGCCAAATAAGGCCTTTCACCCAAAACCCTGGGCAGCTTAGGCAGATGACTTTTAATATTACGGAACGAAATATAATTGAATTTTGTTTTACACTCAGGACATTCTACTGAATCTAACTTAACGCTTATAGCATTGCATTTAGCACAGCTTCCTGAAATATCGCCGTAAACCAGCAAATTCTGCTTGATCTCAGAAACATCCATGTATTTATAAACCCTAATAAATTGTTCACTCATTTCTTTTCCTTATTTTTATGTGGCATTCATCAAACATCCTAAGTTGCTAACTACAAACGAACAACTAGAATCGACTAGACAAAATCCGCCAGATCCTGCACCAATTTCTCTGTATCTTCCCAACCTATGCACGGGTCAGTTATAGATTGTCCGTATTTATTCTTTCCAATATCCTCCCTGCCTTCAACCAAATAGCT
>MHHG01000033.1 GCA_001805965.1 Omnitrophica WOR_2 bacterium RIFOXYA2_FULL_38_17
CTAATGGAGTTAACTGGGCTGATATTAGGGTATTAAGTGAAACTGGGATTAATTGGTCTGATCTAGATGTAATGTCGAGAGCACAAGTTAACTGGGCTGATCTCAATATAATGTCTATGGTAGGTGTGAATTGGGCTGATTTAAATACTATGGCTGGTGTTGGAGTGAATTGGTCAAATTTATCAGATCTATCTGAAGCAGGCGTTAATTGGGCTGATGTTGAGGTGTTGAGTAAAGCAGGAGTTAACTGGAACAATATCGGGGACATGAGTTCCAATGGTGTCAATTGGGCAGATATAAGGGTTTTAAGTGAAACAGGAATTAACTGGAATGATCTTGACGTTCTTAGTAAAGCCGGCATAAATTGGGCGAATATTGGGGATATGAGCACGCAAGGTGTTAATTGGGCTGATATTAAAGTACTTAGTCAAACCGTTGTGAATTGGTCTGACTTAGATGTGATGTCAAAGGCTGGAGTAAATTGGGCTGATCTGGAAGTTCTAAGTAAGGCACAAGTTAATTGGGCAAATATCAGTGACATGAGCTCTAACGGAGTTAACTGGGCTGATATTAAAGTGTTGAGTGAAACAGGTGTTAACTGGTTAGCTTTAGATGAATTAAGTACCGCAGGAATTAACTGGAGTAATATTAGCGAAATGAGTGAGGGCGTTAATTGGTCTAACATTAGAGTATTAAGTGAAGCTGGAGTTAATTGGGCTGATATCAATGTTCTTAGTGAAGCTGGAGTTAATTGGGCTGATATAAGTGTTATGTCTAATCAGGGTGTAAATTGGGCTGACATAGAAGCTTTATCAAAAACAGGAATAAATTGGGCGGATCTTGATGTCATTAGCAAGACAGGAATTAACTGGAATGATATTGAAGTATTAAGTAAAGGCGGAATAAATTGGTCTAATTTTGGAGATCTAAGTTCTAGCGGAATTAATTGGTTTGATGTACGTGTTATGAGTGAAACTGGTGTTAACTGGGTGAATATTGGTGATCTAAGTAAAGCCGGAATTAATTGGTCGGATATTGATTATATGTCAAGCACTGGAATTAACTGGAGCGATATTGAGGTTTTAAGCAAAACAGGTGTTAACTGGAGCGATCTTTATGATATGACAACAGCAGGAGTTAACTGGACTGATATTGATGTGCTATCAAAAGCTGGCATCAATTGGGTTAATATCGGGGACATGAGCTCTAATGGAGTAAATTGGGCGGATATAGAAGTCCTGAGCAAAACAGGTGTTAACTGGTCTGATCTTGATGTTATGACAAGAGCTGGGATCAATTGGGCAAACTTTGGGGATATGACAAATAACGGTGTTAACTGGGCGGATATAAGAGTGCTTAGTGAAACCGGAATTAATTGGTCTGATCTGGATGTAATGTCAAGAGCGCAAGTTAACTGGGCTGACCTAAACATTATGTCAATGGTTGGTGTTAACTGGTCTGATCTAAATACTATGGCTGGTGTTGGAGTTAACTGGTCAAGCTTGTCAGAATTATCTCAGGCAGGAGTTAATTGGACTGATCTGGATGTAATGACAAAATCCGGTATTAACTGGAATAATATTGGTGATATGACCTCTAATGGTGTTAACTGGGCTAATATTAGAGTAATGAGTGAGACTGGAATTAATTGGGATGATATTGATGTTCTAAGTAAAGCTGGTGTAAACTGGGCAAATATTGGGGACATGAGTTCAAATGGTGTTAACTGGGCTGATATAGAAGTATTAAGTAAAACAGGATTAAATTGGGCAAATTTAAATGATCTAAGTAAAGCAGGGGTCAATTGGACAGACATAAGTGTATTAAGCGAGGCAGGAATCAATTGGTCTGAAATTGAAGTTATTTCAAAAGGACAGGTTAACTGGGCAGATATAGAAGTTCTTAGTAAAGCTGCTATCAATTGGAGTGATATTGAAGTTGTGAGCAAGGCAGGAGTTAACTGGGCGAATATCGGAGACATGAGCTCTAACGGTGTTAATTGGGCTGATATAGAAGTTCTTAGTAAGACAGGAGTTAACTGGGCTGGCATAGATGTGTTGAGCAAGGCTGGTGTTAATTGGGAGAATTTGGGTCAGTTAAGTTCAAATGGAGTTAACTGGGCTGATATTAAAGTTCTTAGTGAAACTGGTGTAAATTGGGCTGATCTGGATGTAATGTCAAAAGCCGGTGTCAACTGGGCTAATGTTGGGGATATGAGCTCACAAGGCGTTAACTGGTCAGATATTAGGGTTTTAAGTGAAACAGGAATTAACTGGGCTGAACTGGATGTAATGTCAAAAGCTGGTGTTAACTGGGCAGATATAGATGTGTTAAGTAAAACTGGAATTAACTGGAATGATATAGAAGTGCTAAGTAAGGCTGGAGTTAATTGGGCAAATATCAATGATATGAGCAAGTCTAATGTTAACTGGGATGACCTTGATGTATTAAGTAGGGCTGGAATCAACTGGGCAAATATCGGTGATATGAGTTCTAATGGTGTTAACTGGGCTAATATTGATGATATGAGCAAGTCCAATATTAATTGGGATGACCTTGATGTGTTAACAAGGGCCGGAATTAACTGGGCGAATTTTGGCGATATGACCAATAATGGAGTTAACTGGGCGGATGTTAGGGTGTTAACTGAAACTGGAATTAACTGGGAAAATCTTGGCGAATTCAGTCAGAATGGAATCAACTGGGCTGATCTTGAAGTGCTTACTAAGGCTGGAATCAATTGGGCAAATGTTGGTGAGTTCAGTCAGAATGGAATTAATTGGGCTGATCTTGAAGTGCTTACTAAGGCTGGAGTAAACTGGTCAGATATCGAAGTCTTTACTAAAGCAGGTGTTAACTGGAATAATTTTGGTGATATGAGTTCTAGCGGGGTCAATTGGTCTGATATTAGAGTTCTAAGTGAAACGGGAATTAATTGGAATGATCTTGAATCCTTATCAAAAACCGGGGTCAATTGGGCAAATATAGGGGATATGACCAATTATGGCGTGAATTGGTCTAATATTAATGAGTTAAGTAAAGCGGGAATTAACTGGAATGATTTGAATGTTATGTCAAAGACCGGAGTTAATTGGGCAAATGTTGGTGAAATGAGTTCAAACGGAATTAATTGGCTTAATGTTGCTGATATGAGCATTGTTGGAGTTAACTGGGATGACATTAGAGTTCTATCTGAAACAGGAGTCAATTGGGCAGAGGTGGATGTTTTTAGTAAGGCCGGAGTCAACTGGGCAAATATTTCAGATATGAGCGCTAATGGAGTTAACTGGGCAGATATCGAAGTATTGAGCAAAACAGGAATCAATTGGACTGATATTGATTCATTATCAAAGACTGGAATTAATTGGGCAGACCTAGATGCGTTAAGTAAAACAGGAATCAATTGGAATAATATAGGTGATATGACCGCTAGCGGTGTTAACTGGACAAACATCAGAGTTATGAGTGAAACAGGAGTTAATTGGGATGATCTGGATGTATTGTCTAAGACAGGAATCAACTGGGCAAATGTTGGTGACATGACAGCAAATGGTGTTAATTGGTCAGATTTTAAGGTTATGAGCCAGACTGGTGTTAATTGGGATGAACTTGAAGTTCTATCAAAAGCTGGAGTAAACTGGGATGGCATTAATTATATGACTAATGCAGGAGTTAACTGGAATGATGTTGGTGTTCTTAGCAAGTCTGGAATTAATTGGTCAAGCATAAATGATTTAAGTAGAGCTGGTGTTAATTGGGAAGATATTGATGTTATGACAAAAGCCGGGATCAATTGGGCTAATGTTGGAGATATGAGTGTTGGAGTTAACTGGGCTTCTATTGATGAGTTAAGTAAACAGGGCGTTAACTGGTCTGATATAAAAGTTCTTACAGAGACCGGGATAAATTGGGCAAATATTGCAGAAATGACTAACAACGGAGTTAATTGGGCAGATGTAAGAGTTTTCAGCGAAGCAGGAATAAATTGGAATAATATTGGTGATTTTAGTACGAATAGTATTAATTGGGCAGATCTTGAAGTGTTAACTAAAGCTGGTATTAATTGGAATAATATCGGGGATCTAACTCAGGCTGGAGTTAATTGGGCAAATATTAATGATATGAGTGAGGCAAATGTAAATTGGGATGATCTTGACACAATGACAAGGGCTGGAATCAATTGGGCTAACTTTGGCGATATGACTAATAACGGAGTAAATTGGGCTGATGTTAAAGTGCTAACTGAAACAGGTATAAATTGGGCAAATATTAATGTTCTTAGTCAGACCGGAATCAATTGGGATGATATTGAAGTTTTGAGCAAGAATGGTGTTAACTGGGCGAATATCGGGGACATGAGTTCAAACGGAGTAAACTGGGCAGATATTGAAGTTTTAAGTAAACAGGGTGTTAACTGGCAAGATATTGATGTAATGAGTAAATCAGGAGTTAACTGGTCAGATCTCAATGTTATGTCAATGGTCGGTGTCAATTGGTCTGATCTGAATTCTATGTCAATGCTTGGGATCAATTGGAATAATATTAGCGACATGAGCAATAGCGGTGTTAACTGGACTGATATAAGAGTTCTAAGTGAAACAGGTGTTAACTGGTCAGATCTGGATGTCATGACCAAGGCAGGTGTTAATTGGGCTAATTTTGGAGACATGACAAATAATGGCGTTAACTGGACAGATATTAGAGTATTAAGTGAAACCGGTGTAAATTGGGCAAATCTTGGTGACATGAGTGCTAATGGAGTTAACTGGGCAGATATAGCTGTTTTGAGTGAAGCAGGAATTAATTGGGATGATATGGATGTACTAAGTAAGGCAGGAGTAAACTGGGCCGATCTTACTGTTATGACTGAAGCTGGTATTAATTGGAGTGATATGGAAGTTAAGTCCAAAGCTGGAATCAATTGGGCGAATATTGGTGACATGACAAAGAATGGTGTTAATTGGGCTGACTTGAGAGTATTGAGTGAAACTGGAGTAAATTGGGAAGATTTTGATCTTATGAGTAAATCGGGAATTAACTGGGCTAATATAGGGTATATGAGCCAAAGTGGAGTTAATTGGGCAGACATGGCATCATTGACAGAGCAGGGTATTAACTGGACTGGATTAGTAGACTTATCACAATCAGGTGTCAATTGGTCAGATATTGATGAAATGAGCAGGCAAGGTGTTAACTGGGCTGACCTAAAATTGATGAGCGAGACAGGTGTAAACTGGGCAAATCTTGATGTAATGACTAAAGCCGGAGTTAACTGGAGTGATGTTGAGGTATTCAGCAAGTCTGGAATTAATTGGGATAATATCGGGGACATGAGTGCAAATGGAGTAAATTGGGCAGATATTGAAGTGCTTAGTAAAACAGGAATTAATTGGACAGATATTAGAGCCCTAAGTGAAACCGGTGTCAATTGGGCAAATATTGGTGACATGAGTGCAAATGGAGTAAATTGGGCTGATATAGAAGTGTTAAGTAAAACAGGTATTAATTGGACAGACCTAGATGTTATGACCAGGGCGGGAGTTAACTGGTCTGATTTAAGAGTGCTTAGTGAGACAGGAGTTAATTGGTCCAACCTTTATGACATGACGAACACGGGTATTAATTGGGCGAATATTGGAGATATGAGCTCAAATGGCGTTAACTGGGAAGACATTAAGGTTTTAAGTGAAACAGGGGTTAACTGGGATGATCTTGATGTTTTGACAAAGGCTGGAATAAATTGGGCAAATATTGGTGATATGACTTCTGATGGTGTTAACTGGTCAGATATTAGGGTATTAAGTGAAACAGGAATTAATTGGTCTGATCTGGATGTAATGTCAAAAGCACAAGTTAACTGGTCTGACCTAAATATTATGTCGATGGTAGGAGTTAACTGGGCTGATCTAAACACAATGTCTGGTGTAGGAGTTAACTGGTCAAATTTATCAGATTTAACTAAGGCAGGAGTTAATTGGGCAGATATTGAAGTTTTAAGTAAGGCTGGAGTTAACTGGGTAAATATAGGGGATATGAGTGCTAATGGAGTAAACTGGGCAGATATTAAAGTCTTGAGTGAAACCGGAGTTAACTGGGATGAACTTGATGTGTTGAGCAAGGCGGGTGTTAACTGGAGTGGTTTCAATTCAATGACTAATGCCAATATTAACTGGGATGACTTTGGCGTACTAAGTAAGACTGGAATAAATTGGGCGAGTATCAATGTACTTAGCAGAGCAGGTGTTAACTGGTCTGATATTGAAGCTATGTCAAAGGCTGGAGTTAACTGGACAAATATCGGGGATATGAGTGTTGGAATAAATTGGGCAGATATCGAAGTCTTAAGTAAGGCAGGTGTTAATTGGGATGATCTTGATGTACTTACAAAGGCAGGAATAAATTGGGCTGATATTAGTGTAATGAGTGCACAAGGTGTTAACTGGACAGATATAAGAGTTTTGAGCGAGACAGGAATAAATTGGGCTGATATTGAAGTTTTAAGTGAAACTGGAGTCAATTGGGATGACCTTGAAGTGCTCAGCCAAACCGGAGTTAATTGGGCTAATATCGGAGATATGAGCCTTGGGATCAATTGGGCTGATATAAAAGTTCTTAGTGAAACCGGAGTAAATTGGGATGATATTGAAGCTCTAAGCAAGACTGGTGTAAACTGGGCAAATATAGGTGATATGTCCTCAAGAGGAGTTAACTGGACTGATATAAGGGTATTAAGTGAAACAGGAATTAACTGGGATGATTTGGAGGTAATGAGCAAAACCGGAGTAAACTGGAGTGATTTACAGGTTATGTCAGGGCTTGGCATTAACTGGTCAGATATAGATGTAATGACTGGTATAGGAATTAATTGGCAAAGTATTGATGATATGACTAATGCAGGTATAAATTGGTCAGACATTGTTGTAATGAGTGAGAGTGGTGTTAATTGGGACAATATTTCCTATATGAGCGAAAGCGGAGTTAACTGGGCTGATATGAGAGCGCTAACTGAAAGAGGAATTAATTGGACAGGATTAGTAGACTTGTCGCAGTCCGGAGTTAATTGGTCTGATATTAATACAATGAGTATACAAGGAATTAATTGGGCAGATATTAAGGCTTTGAGTGAGACTGGTGTTAACTGGGCAGATGTTGAGACTATGACTAAAGCTGGTGTTAACTGGGCTAATGTTGGAGATATGAGTGCAGTTGGAGTAAATTGGGCTGATATAAGAGTTCTTAGCGAGACCGGAGTTAACTGGTCTGATCTGGATGTTTTCAGTAAGGCAGGTGTAAACTGGGCAAACATTGGTGATATGACTAATAATGGAGTTAATTGGTCAGATATTAGGGTTCTAAGTGAAACTGGAGTCAATTGGTCTGATCTGGAGTCAATGACTAATATGGGAGTTAATTGGTCTGATTTGGAGGTTTTAAGTAAGACTGGTGTCAATTGGACTGATATTAAAGTTATAAGTGAAACAGGAATCAATTGGGGAGATATTGAAGTTTTAAGTAAAGCAGGAATAAACTGGAATGATATGGAAGTTTTTAGTAAGTCCGGTATCAATTGGGCAAATGTTGGAGATATGAGCTCTCTGGGAGTCAATTGGGCTGATATAAAAGTTCTTAGTGAAACAGGAGTTAATTGGGATGACCTAGAAGTGTTGAGCAAAACAGGAATTAACTGGTCAAATATTGGAGATATGAGCTCTAATGGCGTTAATTGGGCCGATATGAAAGTGCTTACTGAAACTGGAATAAACTGGGCTGATATTGATGTTATGTCAAAAGCAGGTGTTAACTGGTCAGATCTTGATGTTTTGAGTAAATCCGGAATTAACTGGTTGGATATTGATGTAATGAGTAAAGCTGGAGTTAATTGGTCAGATATCAGGGTATTGAGTGAGACAGGAGTAAATTGGGATGATATAGAAGCATTAAGTAAGACAGGAATTAACTGGGCGAATATTGGTGATATGAGTGCTGGGATCAATTGGTCGGATATCAGGGTATTGAGTGAGACAGGAGTAAATTGGGATGATCTTGAAGTAATGACAGAGGCTGGAGTAAATTGGGCAAATGTTGGAGATATGAGTGCAGTTGGAGTAAATTGGGCAGATATTAGAGTATTAAGTGAGACAGGAATTAACTGGTTAGATATAGGAGTAATAAGTCAGACAGGAATTAACTGGAATGATGTAGAGGCTTTAAGCAA
>MHHG01000034.1 GCA_001805965.1 Omnitrophica WOR_2 bacterium RIFOXYA2_FULL_38_17
AGCAGGCCTTGTTAATGTAGTTACAACAAAAATATTGCTTCCTGGCTTGATCTCATATGTTAGGTCATTAGCAGAAAGAATTCTCTCAAGGGCTTCTTCCACTGGAACATTATCGAGGTAAAGATTGACGGATTTATCAGCTACAGATGTTGCCGCTATAAAGTTCAATCCAGATTGCTGAGAAAATATTTTTAACACGTCATTTAACGCCGCATCTTTAAAATCCATGGATATGGTCTTATCATATTTCTTTTTAAGCAAGCTGCTTCCTGTCAAAAGGTCTTGAGTGGCATATATCTTTGAGGATAACAAAACAATAGCTATTGATATAAGAGCAGAAAAAAATATTTTTTTGTTCATTAAAAGGCTCCTTTATGGCGCAATAGTAATTGTTTTGCCCTGGAAATCGATGTCAATACCTTCTTTTCTAATAGCGACAACTTGAATCGTTTCAATAGTATCTCCGACATCAATGACTTTATTGTTAACAATAGCCTGAGGCCTATCTGAATTCCACACCAGCCCAGAAATTACCATACGAGGCGGCTCTAGGGGAACAGCTTCAACAGGCATAGGCTTGACAGTGGTTTGCTTAACTTCAGTAGCTTTCTTATGGGCAGCTTTCTTTGTTTCAATCGCTTTTTTTGTAGCTTCTGTAGATGGTACGATAACTTTCTTCCTTTTCGGAAGCTGAGGTTCGAAAGGATTGCGAAAATAAGAGGCAGAATAACTTTTATCAATAGCAAATGCTGCTTTTTGATTAAGAGCAAAAGTAAGCATGGCTAAAATAATTATCTTTAATGTTCTGTTATTCATTTTTTAATACGATCGATCCTATTTCTATTTCTGCCAAGATTAAATCTTTACTTCCGTTATTTTGCGTGCCTTTGAATTCTTCGATCTTAGACTTGCCAAGCCATTTTTCTATTCTTAAAGCATAAGGCGATTGTTCTATACTGTCCGTGAATGCAATAATGTTCTCGTATTTCTCTGAGGTGATGCTAATGCTGACTGTGGAAAATTCAATAATATCCGAAATTTTTGTATTTTGTGGCGAAAACGTTAAAATTAAGACATTATTTTGTGCTGCAAGCTCAGAAATCTTATCGCTTAATTGATCGTTGTTTATTGATTTAGGGAAAACACTTATGAAGCGATCATAGTTAGCTTGAGCTATTTTATAGTCCTCAACTGCTTCAAGCTTTTCCTTCATTTCTGTTACTTCTGATTCGGTTTTTTGTAAATTCTTCTTTTCATTGCCTCGAAGTCCTATTATTACAAACAAAATTACTATAATCAATAGAATTATAATAGAAATATCTAGTCTTTTTTTAAAGAAAATTTTGATATCATTCACGTCGATGTTTTTAAGGTCTTCTATTTTGATATTTTTGAGATCGCTTAAATTCATAGTTTATTCACACCTTATGAAAAATGAAGTAACGTGGTATTCATCTATTGTTGATGATTTTATTGTTTTTAGGATTATCTTCTTAAAGTTTTCTGAATAATCTTTGTTAGTTTGGAGCCTTTTAAGAACGTCATTAATAAGCCCGAATTGTTCGGAAGTGTCTTTTGAATATGAGTAGCCTTCAATATCAACAATTGTTGAAGTAACATATTCTTCTTCTTTTTCGTTGGTTGTTTTCTGTGTTTTTCTGGTTCTGGTTGATTTGGGATCAGCCTTTTTTTCAGTACTTGAAGAACTTTCAGAGAATATAATTGTGTTTGGATATGTTACTGATATTTTCGTTATCCATGTTCCGGGGGGAAGCGCTTCTGGAATTGCTTTAAGAAAAAGCGATGTTTTCCCTTGGGTTCTAATAGAGTTAAGGCTTTGAAGCTTATTATTAATGCTGTTTGTTTTCATCTTAAAAGATGTGGTTGTAGAACCAGCTTTTGTCCCCAGTTGCTGTTTTATTTCCGACAGCTTGCTCTTTACTGCTGAAACAGATTTGTTTGATAAGAAGAAAAAACATCCTAAAAGCCCAAGGCAAATAATAGCTGTAGCGACTACTGCTTTAATATTGAATTCCTCTTTCTCAGGAGCTTTGCTTATTTTAATTGCTTTTGGCCTATCTGAGTATAAGTAGAAGTTAGCTGGCATAGTTACATTATTGGCCAGGCTTACTCCGAAAGCATTAATATGCCCAATATCACTGTGCTCGATACTGTTAGTAACAGCTGATATGTTGACTGCTGCCGCTTCAATTGCGAGCTCTTGGGTAATCATTGTAATAAATTCAGTCGAATCAACAGTCGAAAGCAACAATATCTTGTTTATTTTAAGTTCATTATTTTGCCTGTGAAAGTATTCAAGCGACATTCTGATTTCATTCAATAATGAGTTCTCAAGTATTTTGTGTCCAACTTCTTTGCCATCTTCTGCTATTGTTTTAAGCTTAAATTCCCTTACAAATTGAGGGACTCCCTTACTTGCAATAACTATTTTTCCTGATGAAAATCCAGAATTTTCAACAAGAGCTACTGTTTGTTCTGGACCAACAAATCCCTTGTTGAAGAGGACTCGCAATAAACTTAATGGCCCGGGCTCAATAACTTCTGTTTCGACATAAGCGTCTTCTAATATGTTTGTGTATTTTTCTAGAGCAATTTTTTTGATAGCCACAAGAGAGATCCTAATGCGGCGTACTCCATCTTCAGTAAATGTTGAAGAATGGAAAGAATAATATAGATCGCTAATTGCAAATGGAACATATTTGCTTGCTTCGAATTCAACGACGTCCTTTATCTCTGTGGGCTGCATCCAAGGAATGACAAAAGATCTGAAGATAATATCTTTCGTGGGAATTGATAGATTTACTGTTGTTTCTGATATGTTCTGCTCTTTAAATGCATTAAGAATTGTTGTAGCTAGAGGGTGAACTTGGTTAAAAGGATTATCGTCTTGAGAAGTGTATGGAATGGTAAACGATTTTATAATGCTTGCAGCAGAACTGCTTTCAGTAAAATATAATAAATTATCGTCCCAAAACAGGCCTAATTGTTTTTTTTCAGTCATATTGCTGGTTTACTGGTTGTTAATTCTTTTATTTGCTTTTAATGTTGCACGTGTAAACATATTGGTACTAATAAAGTTTATATTTCCTGGAAAATATTTAATTATTGCGAATCTTTCTTGATTGAGCCTTTAACCATTTATCTATCTCTTTTTTATCAAATCTCCAGACGCCTCCGATTTTCATGCCAGAAATTTTGCCTTGATTAAGCCAATTATATATGGTTTGTTTTTGCAGTTTAAGATATTTAGCTAAGTCATCAACATTTAAAAGCTTTTTCATGCCAATTTTTTCTTTGTTATGCTAAATCTTGAACCTTAAAATTGTCTAATATAAAAATTTAAGGTTAAGATAAATTAACGTAAATGATTGTAACTATGTGGTTAGTAAAAAATGATCGAAATTAATACGAAGAAATTTATATATATTATTATTCTAATAAAAAATATTCTCTAAATTCAATTAGACTATAATAGGTTTACTTTGTCAATTCATTAATAGATTATTTTATGTTAAGTTTTCATGAAAAATTGGCAGGAAACAATGGGTTTTTTAGTAAGTTACTTGGATTACTACTTGATCTGTGGATGGGTCAAGGTCAGAAGATACAGCAAAATCAACGCCACCGATATTTTCTGTAAAGGCTATATTATCACTTGGTGAGTCGCTCAATTGATTTGCAAAGGTAAGCCCGATTGTTCCCATTGCAAGAACTTCTGCCTGAACGCGCCTAACTTCATCTTCAGTTACTCTGATTTGACTTGTATTAAGGCTCAATATACTAACAGTTAAGACCATCATAACAAGAATTATTAAAATAACTGTAACAAAAATGACTCCATCTTCATTGTTTTGGATTCTTTTGAACATTAATTTTTGCTCATTTCTAGTGTTTTGTTTTGATGAAGTTTAAGAGCTTAAATAGCTTTTGCACTGCGGGCAATTTTTAAGCTCTGAATCTTTATCTTTAGGAAAAATGTGAGCACAATACGGACATTGTTCTAGCTCATTGATTTCGCTTAAGATACTGCTTCGTTTATAATTATAAAATAGCCATACTGTAAAAACAAGGAGTATTGATAAAGATAAGAATACTGATATTGCTATATTGATATCGATTTTTATCATTTCAAGTAATACCTCAGAGGGACATATTTTTCATAGTTCTCGTCCGGTTTTTGCTTATTTTGTTCAGACTCTGCAGATTTTTTTACTTCTGGCTTTATTTCAAATGTGCTCTTCGTGTTCTTCTTTGCATATGTTATTAATGATTTTTGTATATGGGGTTTTATTGATGGTTTTTCATAAGGGCTTGTGGTGCTGATTGTTTTATGATATGCAAACTCATTAGATGCTTTTTTTGTTTGAGTTGGAGGTTTATTAAAGGAAATATTTGAAATATCGTTGTTTTTAAGAATAGAACCTAAAAAGATAAAGTTTGGCTTTTGTGACTCTTGTATAACGGGAAAAACGAATATAAATGTTTTAATAACTAATAAATGCAAAAAAAGAGAAAGCAGTGATGATGTCCTGAAAAAATGATTTTTTGTTTCGGTTTGATGATTCATCAATTGTCTTGGTTTGTAGCAATGTTAATCCTCTCGATACCAAGGTTCCTGCAAAGGTCCCATACGTCGACAATTCTTCCAACAGATGACCTTCGGTCAGCTTTTATTAATATAGGATTGTTTTTGCCCTTAATTTTTTCCAGCTCACTTTTTAATTCTTCAAGAGTTGAAATATTGCTGTTTAAATAAATAATGTTCTCGCTGGTTATTGTAATTATAAGATTTTCTTCTTTTATTATATCGCTGGTTACTGCTTTAGGTAATTTAACATTTATGCCCGACTGGAAAGTGAACGACGATGAAAGCATAAAAAATACCAATAGCTGAAAAATGACATCTATAAGAGGTGCGATATCGATCTGTTCAAGCCCGTGTTCTAATTTTGTATGTCTCTTGAATTTCATTTATTATTCTCTTGATCCGCTTTCGGTTATTTGGCACATGAAGTTAAGCAATTCAGTTGCTCCTCTTTCCATGTCAAGAATAAAGTGATTAACCCTGTTGACTAAATAGTTGTATACAACGAATGTAGGTATGGCAACGATTAAACCAGCAACGGTGGTTAGAAGTGCTTCTCCTATACCCCCAGCTAGGTCGCCAGGTGTAACTGGGTTCAAAGAAGCCGCCCTTACTTGAATAGTATGAAAGCTGGCGGTCATTCCAGTAACTGTTCCTAAAAGTCCCAATAGAGGGCTAATGTGAGCTATTGTTGCAAGGGCAGTTAATCTGCTTTCAAGCCTCGGGATCTCAAAAAGAGACGCATCTTCCATGCTTTCTTTAATCGCTTCACGTGAATAACCAAATTTTATAATTCCTGATTTGAAAATCTTTGCTACGGGCGATCTGCTTGAATCGCAAATTTGAATTGCATCAGTGATCTTGTTGTTTTTTATGGAATCAAATACGCTTCGCTTTAGAGTGTTTACATTTGTCTTTATAGAAGCGAAATAAAAAAGTTTTTCGATCGTTATGCTAAGGGCAAGGAACGAACAAAGCAGGATTGGAGCCATTATAGGCCCGCCTGCCTTAATAAGGCTCCATGCATTCATTTCCCATATACCACTCATAAAAACCTCCTGTTTTTCAATTATATGGAGAGTCAGTAAAAAGCAAGATTAAAATATTTCTATTGATATAACCTGCCCGAAGACAACATCCATAGTATTTTTTATTTTATATTAGTTTTTATCCAGTCAAGACGCTCTTTGGCGAACTTTGCTTCGTCCGCTTTTAGTTCAATGATCTTTTTATAAGTTAAAATCGCCCCGTCCCAATTATCGTTATCTTCAAAGATTCTTGCAATCCTAAGATATGCTCTTGTTGCCCAGCTGATATCATTAGGATAAATATACGGTATTTTAAGGTATTCTTCAATAGCTTGTTCGGATTTATTTATCAGCTCGCAAGTGTCCCCGATGTAAAATTGAAGTTTTGCATTTTTTATTTTACTTAGTCCGGGTTTTGAATTAACTGCATTTTTGTATGCTTCAAGTGCAAGGTTATAATTTTGTGAAGTTTTGTATATCTCTGCGATCTTTACATAAGCATCTTTTCTGAATTCAGGGGAAGAATCTATTATGCTTTGATATGTTTGTATTGCAGATTCGGGATCGAGCTCTTGTTCGAATATTTCCGCTATGGCCAGCTTTGCTTTTGCATAAACTTCTGCATTAGATGAGTCAGTAATATTCTTAAATGCATTTAATGCAAGATCATATTCATTTTTTGCTTGATGTGCCTGACCTAGTTCATAGTAAACGACAGATAGTTTTTCGCTTCCAGGGAACCTGTTTATGAATTCTGAATAATGTGCAATAGCTTGGTTGTATTCGGATGCTTCAAGATAATAATCGCCTAGCCAAATCAGCGCTTCTTGAGCTGTGTCTGATTCGGGATATTTGTTGACGAGCAAATTAAATCTCTTAATTGCCTCTTTAATATCTTTAAGCTCATAGTAGCATTTTGCAATATTTATTTCAGAGTCCCTTTTCATTGCTGTTTGACTTGGGTAGATCTTAATGATGTTTTGAAAAGAATCAAGAGCTTTGCTGTATTGCCGCAGATTGAATTCTGATAATGCCAATATGTAATATGATTCTGCAAGAAAAGTGTTTGTTTCAGGAAGGTCTTTCATGAATTCACTGATATATTCTATTGCGGCGTCCCAGTCCTCTTTTTTAAAATTAGCGACGGCCATGTAATAATCAATATCCTTTAAGTAATTGCTTTTTGGAAAGTTTGCTTTAAGGCTTTGAAAGGATAATGAAGCGGCATCGACTTTGTTCATTTTTAAAAGGGCGATTCCTTGGCGATATTGCACGTAATCAGTGTAGGGGCTATCGGGATATTCTTTTAATATTTTATCATATATCTCCACAGCTTTAACTAATTGATCGCTGTCTTGATACGCATCGCCTATTTGGCTTAGAGCACTGATTCTGACAATATTGTTCTTTGTTTTTGCTTTTACCGCTTCAAAGATCCTGATAGATTCATCAATGTTGCCGTCTTTTAAATATGACCAAGCTAGTCCAAAAGATGCTTTCTCTACCATTTCCTTTTGGTCGGAATTTTCAAATTCTTTTATAAAAGACTGATAGGTCAAAATAGCTTTTTTGAAATTACCTAGCAGATAATGACTGCTGGCTTTACCTAAATATGATTCAGCAAATTTTTTGCTGTTGGGGAATTGATCAACTAAACTAGAGTATGCTTCCAAAGCCTTATCATATTCTTTTGTTTCAGTGTAAAGGCTGGCTTGCCCTAAAAGTACATCGTCTGAAAGAATGCCTTTTTCTTTTGAATAAGCAAGAGCGTCATCAAATTTCTGTTCTGCGAGCTTAAGCTTGTTTAATCTTAAATAACACCACCCCATGCTGACCTTGGACATTAAAACTAATTTTGAATCATAGGAAGTTTCTTCTGCTTTTGCGTAATATGTTATTGAGCTGAGATTATTGTCCAAGTAATAATAGGATTCTGCAATGTAAAAATATGATTCTGCAAGCCTGGTTGATTGGGGGTATTTTTCTGTAAAATAGGTGAAGTAATTTATGGTGCTTTCATATTGGCTTAAGTTGTACTCGATCTCACCAAGTTTATAGCTTGCATCTTCACTTATTTGATGGTTTGGAAATAGTTCCAGAAGGCCTTTAAATGCTTTTTTTGCATCTTCGTATTTGCTTTGTTCGAAGTATGCCCATCCTAATGAATAATAAGCTTGTGGGGCGTAAATTGATTCTGGATATATTTTAATTAGCTGAAGATAATTCTTTTCAGCCTGATTGAAGTCGGAACCTTTTAAATATGTTTCACCCAGCCAAAATAGCGTTGCATCCTGTAATTCAGATGCTCCTAGGATTCCATGAAAAATCTCATATGCTTTAAGATATTTAGCCTGGAAGAAGTAGCACTGGCCAAGAAGCAGTTTGGCTTGTACTTGTTTCTCAGTCTTTGGATAATTCTTAAGAAGCTGTTCTATATATCGGATGGCGACATCATAAAAGCCATCCTCAAAAGCCTTTTGTGAAACCAAAAACAGCTCTCTTTCATTGGTCTGGGCGTTTAAAGGCTTAACGGTGGTTGCTGTCAATGCTAATGCAAATATAGCAACAGTGATAAAGTTAAAAAATTTTGATTTGTATATTTTCATGCGCAACATTATAGCAGGTTTGATTCGTTTTGCAATGTAATGAGAAACGGGATAATTTTAAATAATCTTTTTAAGATATCGACCTGTATGTGAGTTTTTATGTTTTGCTAGGGCTTCAGGGGTCCCGGAAAAGACCACTTCCCCCCCCCTGTCTCCACCATCAGGGCCAAGATCAATTATATAATCTGCATTCTTAATTATTTCCATATTGTGCTCGATTATCAGAACAGTATTGCCTTTGTCAACCAAGCGCTGCAGTACCTCTAAAAGCTTATGTACGTCTGCAAAATGTAAGCCTGTAGTTGGCTCATCTAGAATGTAAAATGTTTTTCCTGTTGAGGGCTTACATAGCTCACTTGCCAGCTTAACTCTTTGAGCTTCTCCTCCGGATAATGTTGTTGACGACTGTCCTAATTTAATATATTCAAGGCCAACATCGCAAAGAGTAATTAAAGTTTTTTTGATCCTTGGTATATTCTCGAACAGTTTTAAGGCTTCATCAACAGAAAGGTCTAATATCTCTGATATGTTTTTACCTTTGTACTCAACTTCTAATGTTTGCTCAGTGAATCTCTTTCCATTGCATATTTCGCAAACAACGTAAACATCGGGAAGAAAATGCATTTCAATTTTTTTAATGCCGTCCCCCTTGCAGGCTTCGCACCGTCCCCCTTTAACATTAAAGCTAAAACGGCCTGCCTTGAAGCCTCTCATTTTTGATTCAGGAAGCTGGCTGAGAAGGTCTCTTATGTGGCTAAAAACACCAGTATATGTAGCTGGATTTGAGCGAGGTGTTCTTCCAATTGGGGACTGGTCAACTTCGATTATCTTGTCGATATGTTCAACGCCGGTGATCTTTTTATGTTTGCCGGGCTTCTCTTTTGACTGGTTAATCTCTTTTGCAATAGCTCTAAATAAAACGTAGTCAACGAGAGTTGATTTACCAGATCCGGAAACACCGGTGACACAAACAAAAGTGCCTAGTGGGATTGTAACGTCAATGTTTTTCAGGTTGTTTTCTTCTGCGCCGAATATCATTAGCTTCTTGCATTTTGATGTGTCCCTGCGGTTTTCAGGTGTCGGTATATTTAGCTTTTTGCTCAAGTACTGACCAGTTAAAGAACGCTCACATTTTAATAATCCAGGCAATTCTCCCGCATAAACAATTTCACCCCCATGCTCTCCTGCATATGGCCCGACATCTATGATAAAGTCAGATTTTCTTATAGTCTCTTCATCATGTTCTACGACTATTAATGAGTTTCCAATGTCTCTTAAAGTATGCAATGTGGACAATAATCTTTCGTTGTCCTTTTGATGAAGCCCAATGCTGGGTTCATCCAGAATATAAATAACTCCTACCAGTCCTGATCCGACTTGTGTCGCCAGGCGAATCCTTTCTGCTTCTCCTCCGGACAATGTCGAGCTTTTTCTGTCTAAAGTGAGGTATTCGAGTCCAACATTGATACAAAAATCAAGCCGTCTTGATATTTCTTTTAAAACCTGTGCAGCTATAGCTTGCTTTTCTTTGGGAAATTTTAAAGAGACAAAGAACTTCTTTGCTTCTTTAATAGAGAAAGCTGTTATATCCGAGATATTGTAATTGTCTATTTTTATTGCTAAGGTCTCTTTTTTAAGGCGAGTACCTTTACAGGTGTTGCAATGTTGTGATGACATGTATTGAGATATTTCATCTTTCAGCCAATCGCTGTCAGTCTCGCTCCACATTCTTTCCAGATAAGGAATGACGCCTTCATATGTTTTTCCCCAAATGCTGTCATCTGAGCCATATAATAAAATATTGCGGAAAGATTCAGGTAGATCAGAAAATAGCTCTGATGTAGGATGTTCGTGGATTTCAGCAAGTTCGCGCATAACTGCTCTATAGTACATAAGATAATGCCTTCTGCCTCGTTTTGCAGGAGCTATTGAATTGACCCAAGGTCTGTTTGTGTCAGGAACGAGCAGTTCAGGGTCAATTTCCATTTTTGTTCCTAGCCCATTGCATGTTGGGCAAGCGCCATAAGGAGAGTTAAATGAGAATATTCTAGGCTCGATCTCTTCGATATTTATTCCGCAATCAGTACAAGCGAAGAGTTCGCTATAAATCCTGTCGGAATAAATCTCATTCTTTTGCTCTGTTGAGACGATTATTAGCCCGTTAGAGATTTTAAGAGCTGTTTCAATAGAGTCTGTTAAGCGCTTTTTAATGCTTTGTTTAATGCTCAATCGGTCCACAATAACTTCAATATTGTGTGTTTTGTATTTGTCCATTTTAATTGTATCTGTAACCGCGTATATATTTCCGTCGACTCTTAATCTTGAAAAGCCTGCTTTTGTAACTCTTTCTGTTATGTTTCGGTACTCTCCTTTGCGCCCTCTTATGATGGGTGCTAAAATCTGGATTTTAGTGCCTTCTTTATTATCAAAAATCTGCTTAACTATCTCCTGGGAAGACTGCCTTTCTATTATTCTTCCGCATTTGTAGCAGTATGGTGTTCCTGTTCTGGCAAACAAAAGACGTAAGTAGTCGTATATTTCGGTTTGAGTTGCTACTGTTGACCGGGGGTTTTTGCTGGTTGTTTTCTGCTCAATTGAAATTGTAGGAGAAAGCCCGTCTATATGTTCAACGTTTGGTTTTTGAAGCTGTTCAAGGAATTGGCGAGCATACGCGGATAGGCTTTCAACATAACGCCTTTGTCCCTCAGCATAAATTGTATCAAAAGCGAGGGAAGATTTCCCTGATCCGCTCAAACCCGTTACAACTACAAATTTATTTCGAGGTATAGAAATATCGAAGTTTTTAAGGTTGTGTTCTTTTGCGCCGCGTATTGTAATAAAGTCTTTGTTCATTGGCTAATTATATACAAATAATTGATAAATAAAAGAAAAAACAGCCTCTGTTTCTAATGAACAGAGGCTGTTTTATATGATTAATATGCTAAATTACTTCTTTTTTGCAACTTTTTTAACAGCTTTTTTAACAGTTTTTTTAACTGCTTTTTTAGCGACCTTTTTTGCAGCCTTCTTAACTACTTTTTTTGCAGCTTTCTTTTTCTTTCCGCCTCTTACCATTTTTGCGCAGGAAATATCACCAGCTTTGTCTATGAAATATAGAAAACCTGATTCTTTTGTGATGCCAACTTTAGCGACTTTTTTTGGCTTTCCACCTTTTTTGTTGCCGCGTGCCATTTGTGCACAAGAAATGTCACCTTCTTTGTCAACAAAATATAGGTAACCACTTTCTTTTTTGATGCCTACTTTTGCAACTTTTTTAGCAGCCATTAATTCACCCCCCCCTTTTTTAGGTTAACAACTTTTGTTAATTATTTAGTTTAAATATCGGGACAAAGAGCACTATGTCCCAATAAAAGTACCTTTACAATATTGTTTCAAAGTTTGCAATGCTGATAGAGCTGCCAAGTAACTTGTTTTTGGATTATCAGGACAAGCCACATTTTCAGTTCGTGAAATCATTTTTCCAAAATTTCCTATCATAATAATTTCATGAGAATTTGTTTTGAATTTTGGAGAAGTAATAATTTTAATTCGTAACAAATTTTCAACATCAGCAGCCAAGGCGACCGTTGCTGCAACATTTATATTCTGAGGAAAAGCCTTAACTGCTTCAGATACTTTACCATTAAAAAGCAAAGTTTCTCTATTAATTTTTAATAAATCTATACCTTTCTTTAAGCAGTAAGGATTGCCGACTAACCCTCGAGGAGGTTTTCTTGATGTTATGGAAATGCTTTTAATTCCTGCAAGCTTGGCTGCTTTTATTGCATCTAAACCTGCAATTGCACCAGAAGGAATTAGGATTGAGCATTTATTCTTTTTTGCAATTTTAAAGATGTTATTTGCGCCCAGAAGTTTTCCAACGCTCATTGCTAATACACTTTTTTTTGATGAGACTACAGCTTTTATTATATCTTTTGTATTGATAGCGTTAACAGCTTCAACAACTAAATCGGAACTCTTTATTAAGTCCTTTAATGTTGGAGCAATAATGACTTTTGAGGAAAGGGATTTTTTGAGCTTTGCAGACTTTGATGCGTCTATGTCAAATATTGAAGTTAGTTTACAATCATCCTTAAGGTCTTTTACTATGTTTTGCGCCATTCTTGATCCTATAGCGCCACAGCCTATAATACCTATTTTTAATTTTATTTTTTTTGATTTCATCTTGAATGAAAAACAATGTTATCGATTAGTCTGGTTTTGCCGAATTTAACTGCTATAGCGATCATTATTCTGCCTTTTATTTTTGTTATTGGATCTAAGGTGTCTGCGTTAACACACTCAATGTAATCGACAATTCCAGAGCTATTATCTTTTATATTTGAATCTATCCAGTTAATAATGCTTTTACTGCTAGTTTTTCCTGATAAAATCTTGTTTTTTGCCCCTACCAGTGATTTGTAGAGGATCGGAGCTTCATCTCTCTGTTTTTGTGACAAATAACTATTTCTAGAGCTCATTGCAAGGCCGTTTTTTTCCCTGACTATTGGACAAATCTTAATTCTAACATTAAAATTGAGATCCTTAACCATTGCTTTGATAATGGCAGCTTGCTGCGCATCTTTTTGTCCCAGGTACATAACATCAGGTTCAGTTATGTTTATTAGTTTAGAAACAACAGTTGCAACACCATTGAAATGGTTTGGCCTTGATCTGCCACATAAGACCTTTGAAATATTTGTTACATTTACATATGTCAAATATCCGGGTTGATACATTTTTTCTGCCGACGGATAAAATATTATATCAACTTTTTCTTTTTTTGCAAATAATTCATCTATCTTTATTTGACGAGGATATTTCTTGAAATCTTCATGCGGGCCGAATTGCGTTGGGTTCACAAAAACACTGACGACAACAATGTCGTTATCACGACGAGCTTTTCGCATTAAAGAAAAGTGTCCTTCATGGAAGGCGCCCATTGTCGGAACAAAGCCGATTGTTTGATTTTTTGATCTAACAGCTTTTAATTCATTCCTTAATAAATTTATAGATCTAATTATGCGCATGCAGAAGTTCCTTTACAAGTTTGGGTTCAATTTCTTTTAAAGGTGTTAAGACAAAATCACGTTTTAGCATTTGAGGATGGGGAATGGATAAGTTTGAAGCATTCACTTTTATTTTGTTGTAAAGCAGTATATCAATGTCAATTGTTCTGGGACCATTAACAATTGTGCGAACTCGGCCAAGGTTCTTTTCTATATTGTTTATTACCTCAAGTAATTCAAAAGGAGAAAGCTCTGTCTCTGCTTTTATGACAGAATTTAAGAATTTGTTTTGTTCAGGGCCACCGACAGGCTTGGTTTCGATAATTGTTGAATGTTTTAATATGTTAATTCCATTTTTAACAAGTAAAGAAAGAGATTTGTCAATGTTGGCTCTTCGGTCCCCCAGATTAGAACCTAATCCCAGATAAATAGTAGCCACTTTAAAGCCTTAGTTTAGATGATTTTACTGATACGTGTTACAGCTTCATTGATCCTGTCCCTCGAAACTGTTAATGCCATTCGGATATATCCTTCACCATTTTCACCAAAACCGTTGCCTGGTGTTACAACTATGTCAGCTTTGTCTAAAAACGCTTTAGCTGTTTCCATGGATGAAGAAAACCCCTTGGGTATCTTTGCCCATACATAAAAAGCAGCTTTTGGAGGGGTTATTTTCCATCCAAAACCTCTTAAACCGTTAATAAGATAATCGCGGCGGTCTTGATATAGGTCTCTCATATCTTGAGTTATTAACGGGTCACTTTTAAGGGCAGCAATCCCTGCAATTTGAATGGCTTGGAATATTCCTGAATCAAAATTTGATTTAACTTTTGCTAGCGCTGCTATAAGAGTTGGATTCCCGCAGGCCCAGCCGATTCTCCACCCGGTCATGTAATAAGTCTTTGATAAGGAATGGAATTCAATAGCAACATCTTTGGCGCCTTCGATCTCGAGTATGCTCAGAGGCTTTTCATTGTCGAAGTAAACTTCCGAATATGCCATGTCCGAAACTATAATGAACTCTTTTTCTCTGGCAAGTTTGACCAGTTTTTCATAAAACTCTCTTGTGGCTACTGCAGCTGTAGGATTGTTTGGATAATTAATAAGCATCATTTTGATGTTGTTTATCTTCTCTATATGATCAAGGTTAGGAAGAAAGTCATTTCCTGCTTTAAGAGGAATGCTTGTGATGTTTCCACCTGCAAATTCAATAGATGGCCTGTATGCGGGATATGCAGGATCTGTCAAAAGCACTTTGTCTTTTGGATTAATAATCCCGAGGGGTAGATGTGCAAGGCCTTCCTTTGAACCAATTAATGGATATATTTCTTTATCCGGATCTAGCTCTACGTTGAATCTTTTGCTGAACCAGGTTTTAATTTCATTGCGAAATTCAGGTAGTCCTGCATCAAAAGCATAATGGTGATTACCGGCATCTTCCAAAGCTTTTTTCATGGCATCAATAATATGCTGATGTGTCCCGTAATCAGGGTCGCCTATACCTAAATTAATAACATCCCTTCCTTCTGCGACAGCAGCTCTTTTTGCTTTATCTATTTCAAGGAACAAATATGGTGGCAAAGCTTTTAATCTTTCTGAAAATTCAATGTTGATCGACATTAAGGAGAGTCCTTTCTAATATTTGTTTTTTTTAGACGATTTTAATGCCATCTAAGCCTAATACTTGCTGCATGTTATACATTCCGGTATGCTTATTGTTTATAAATGCTGCAGCTTCGAGAGAACCAAGCGCGAACATATTTCTGTCTTTTGCATGATGATACATTTTAAAAATATCAAACTCAGAATCAAATGTTATTTCATGATTGCCAATGATCTCGCCCTCTCTCAATGGTTCAGGGTCAAAAATAACTTCTTTGTTCGAGTTTTCTTCTGCTATCTTTGCAATTGTCTTTGCTGTTCCTGAAGGAGCATCTTTTTTATGGCAATGATGCTCTTCATAAACCTTTATACTTTGAATATCTTTTAGCTTTTTTGAAACTAATTCAGTGGCCTTGAACATGACATTCACTCCGATAGACATGTTTGAGGAAAAAACTATTGGGATCTCATTTGAGGCGTCTTCGATCTTGTCAGATTGGTCTTTTGTAAAACCTGTAGTCCCGATAACCATTGCAACTTTGTTTTTAATGCAGGTATCTAATTTATCTAAAGTACCATCGGGTAAAGTGAAGTCTATAAGAACATCGCTCCCTTCTAATTCATTGTTGTCAGAAGTGATCACTATTCCGTTTATCTTTTTACCTATGCTAGGATTATTTTCATGTTCAAGAAGCGCTGTGATCTTAAATCTGCTGTCTTTTGATGCCAGAGCGTAGATCTTTTGTCCCATACGGCCCATACTGCCGCTAATAGCTAATTTAATCATAATAAGTCCTTTGTTATCCGATCAGTCCGTAATTCTTAAGGGCTGTTCTTACTTTTTCAAGATTTTCAGGTTCTAATTCACATAAAGGCAAACGGGTCTTTCCGGAGCATAATCCCATTAATTCAGCGGCTGCTTTTACAGGTGACGGATTTGTTTCAACAAACATTGCTTTTATGAGAGGAAGCAGTTTTGTGTTAAGCTTATTTGCTGTATTTTTGTCTCCGCTGTTATAGGCTGCTATCATTTTAACTACGTCTGCTGGCGCTATATTCGCTACAACAGATATAACCCCAACGCCTCCTAAGTCCATCATTGGCAGTGTAAGTGCATCATCGCCCGAGAGTATGATAAATTTATCACCGCAAGCTTTTCTCACGTCTGCAACTTGCTTCAAATTTCCGGAGGCTTCTTTTACGCCGACAATATTTTTACAGGCCTTTGCTAATTTGGCAACAGTTTCTGTTTCGATATTTCTTGCACAGCGTCCTTCTATGTTGTAAAGGATGATCGGGATGTCTACGCTGTCTGCAACAGCTTTAAAATGAAGATAGAGGCCTTTTTGTGTTGGCTTGTTGTAATATGGAGTAACAACTAAAGCGGCGTCTGCCCCTGCATTTGCAGCATGTTGTGTTAAATGTATAGCTTCAGCGGTTGAGTTTGACCCTGTTCCTGCGATGACAGGGACTCTTTTGTTTACAGCCTCAATGCAGACTTCTATGACTCTGTCATGTTCTTCAGTTGTTAAAGTAGGAGATTCTCCAGTTGTACCGCAAGGCACAATACCATTTGTTCCATTTTTTATTTGGAATTCGATCAGCTCTCTCAGCTTTTCTTCATTTACGCCAGTTTCAGTAAATGGTGTAATAATAGCAACAATTGAACCTTTAATCATGACTAACTCCTGTTTTGCGTTATGATTTCTTTTTAGAAATTTTATTATATGAATTGATTAAGATACTACTTTAGAAAATATTCACCTTCGGCAATAAATTTGGCGCTACCCTTTAACCAAACATTGGAAATGGTCCCTTTGGTTATATCAAAAGTTATCTTTAGGATTTCACCGCTTCTGGTCCTTACTTGCATTGATGCCTTCTTTTTGTCTGTAATATCAGGATTAAGCTTTAAGTATGTGATTATAGCGGATGCAACGCTTCCTGTGCCGCAAGCTTTGGTTTCGTCCTCAACTCCCCGTTCGTACGTTCTGGCATTAACAATATTTTCGCTTTCCTGCTCAACAAAATTTACGTTTGTGCCTCGAGGCTCAAACATTTTATGGGAACGTATAGCCCTTCCAATACCTCTAACATCAATGTGGTTAATGCTATGGACATAAACAATGACATGTGGAACGCCTGTGTCAATATAACTAACCTGAATTTCTCTGCCGCTAAGGTCCAGGGGAATATTTGGAATATACTCTTTAGGATCGCTCAACTTTACAATGGCCGTTTCTTTATTAGCTTCACCCATAATAGTCCCAGCTTTTGTTTCAACAGAGAAAAGTTTTTTCTTGGTCTTCTTGTTCTTTACGATATAAGCAGCCAAACATCTCGCTCCGTTACCACACATTTCGGCTTCAGTTCCATCTGCATTGATAATGCGCATTTTATGATCGCAAGATTTTGATTTGTCGAGAACAAGTAATCCATCAGCTCCAATGCCATTGGTTCGATCACAAGCAGTCCTTGCTAGTTTTTTGTGGCAGATACCAGGGGTTTTTTCAACAACAATAAAATCGTTTCCTGCGCCGGACATTTTTGTAAATTTTATCTTTTTCATTTTATGAATCCTGGGATTGTTTCTCCACGAGTTAGGTCGTTGAAAGTTTCTCTTGTTTTTACAGTCTCAAAAATGCTGCCCTTGACCATCACTTCTGCCGGGCGCCCTCGAACATTATAGTTGCTAGCCATTACGTACCCATAAGCCCCTGCCCCCATTATGGCGATCAGATCATCTTTATTCAGCTTTGGCAGCATGCGGTCTTTAGCAAAGAAGTCGCCACTTTCACATATGGGCCCAACGACATCCACTTTTACCTTCTTTGATGAAGTTTTCTTTAGAGGGATTATCTCATGATAAGCATTGTACAAAGACGGCCTCATAAAATCATTCATGCCGGCATCAACTATGATGAACTTCTTTACACCATTGTCCTTAAAATACACGACTTTAGTAACAAATATCCCGGCATTGCCCGCTATGAATCTTCCAGGCTCAAAAATGATTTTGAGACCTGTTTTCTTTAATTGAGGCATTATTGCATCGGCGAATTTTTGAACTGTATTTGCTTCATTGCCTTTATAGTTTATCCCTATACCGCCGCCTATATCTAAATATTCTAGTTTTATGCCATCTTTCTTTATTTCTTTCAGGAATTCATTGATTATTTTTAGAGCAAATATATAAGGCTTGACTGACAATATTTGAGAGCCAATATGCATATGAAGCCCATTTATCTTTACATTTGGAAAATCTTTTTGTCTTTTCAGGATCTTTCTTGTGTTTTCAAGGTCTATGCCGAATTTTTTATCTAAAGTGCCGGTGGCAATTCTATCGTTTGTAACTGCTTTTACATCCGGATTGATCCTTAAAGTTGCCTGTGTTTTAATATGCACTTTTTCAGAGATACGGTTAATTTCTTCAAGTTCAGGCAGAGATTCAACGTTAAAGAATAAAATGCCGGCTTTAAGCGCGGCAGTGATTTCTTCTTCAGTTTTTCCAACAGATGCAAAAACTATTTTTTGGGGATCCGCATTTACTTTAAGTGCTTTTTTAAGCTCTCCCACCGAGACAATATCGCAGCCAGCACCTTGGTCGACCAATGATTTAACAACAGCCATGTTGTCATTACATTTCATAGCAAAACAGACCAGAGCATCGATTTCTTTAAAAGCTTTTTGTATTTTATTGAAATGATCAACTAGCGTTTTATAGCTATAAAGGTAAAATGGTGTTCCGACTTTTTCAGCGATAGAGCTTACTTTTACGTTTTCGCAATATAATTCGCCGCTCTTGTATTTAAAATCGTGCATAATAAAATCTTTCTATTGTTTAAAATATTCATTCCAGCTGTCAATTTGTTTTTCTACAAGTTTTGGGTTTGTTGATCCATAGGACTTTTTGTTTTCAACTGAGCTTTTTGCATTAAGCAATTTCTTGGCATCAATCTCAAATTTCTGGCAATATATTTTAAGTTGCTCTTTTGTTAGATCTGATATTTTCTTTCCTTTGTCGAGGCATTCTTTCACCATTTTGCCTATTATGTCATGAGCTTCGCGATAAGAAACACCTTTCTTTATAAGATATTCCATAAGATCAACAGTATAAAAGGACTCATCCTCAATTCGCTTGGCTAAATGGGTTTTGTTGACTTTTAAGCTGGAAAACAGTTTTGCCATTAAAGCTGTTATTTGCTTGATCTTATCAATGGATTCAAATAGCGGTGGCTTGTCAAGCTGCAGGTCACGATTGTATGTCAAAGGCAATCCTTTTGTAAGTATCAGAACTTCGCTAAGGTTGCTGTAAAGCTTTGCTGTTTCTCCGCGAATAAGTTCCAAAATATCAGGATTTTTTTTGTGAGGCATGATTGACGAGCCAGTACAAAGGCCCCAGTCAATATTTACATAGTTAAACTCACTAGTAGCCCAAATAATCAGGTCTTCGCTGATTCTAGAAAAATGCATCCCTAATATCGCAAGGCTTGAAAGTGCTTCAATTATAAAATCACGATCGCTTACTGAATCAATGCTGTTTTTTGTTGTTGTTAGGAATTCTAATTCTTCAGTAACAAAATCCCTGTCAGTTGGCAAAGTCGTCCCCGCCAAAGCACAACTGCCAAGAGGCATTGAGCTCGTGCGAATGATAGCATCTAAAGTCCTCTGCTTGTCTCTTTCCAGCATTTCAATATATGCTAGCATGTGATGAGATAACAAAACTACTTGCGCAGCCTGAAGGTGTGTGTAAGCTGGAATAATGACGTCTTTGTTTTTCTCTGCAAAGCTGAGAATTGATTTCTGAAGTTTTGAAATCAGATCTATGATTGTTGTCAATTCATCCATGCAGTAAAGCTTCATATCCAATACGATCAAGTCATTGCGTGAGCGTGCAGTATGAAGTTTGTCCGCAGCAGGACCTATCATTTTTTTTAAGGCCGACTGTATATTTGAATGAATATCTTCTTCCTGCATATCGAATTTAAAAGCGCCTTTTTCAAGCTGTAATGCGATTTTTTTCAGGCCAGAAACTATTTTTGAAGAATCAATTCTGCTTATTATTTTGCATTTTCCAAGCATAGTCGCATGAGCGATGCTTCCTATTACGTCATAGATAGCCAGGCGCTTGTCATATTCTAAGCTAAAGCTGAATTCATCCGCCAGTTTATCAGTTCCTTTTTCGAATCGACTTCCCCAGAATTTGCTCATTTTATTTCCTTTTATTGAAAATTCTATTATTTCATAAAGGGCATTGCCCATAAGGCATTAAAACCAGCGGCCAGTTTTTGATCGAACTGGTCGCCTTTTCCATATGTCGCCAGTTTTTCTTTATAAAGAGAAAATTTTGATTTACGGCCGACTACGGAACAAGTTCCTTTATATAATTTTAAGCGGACAGTTCCTGTTGTGTGTTCATGGATTTTATCAAAATAAACATCTAATTGTTCTTTTAACGGCGTGAACCAAAGCCCGTTATATGTCAGCTCTGCATACTTTTGAGATGCCTGAGTTTTATGTCGCATGGTTTCACGGTCCATAACCAGGCTTTCAAGGTCGTTAAGCGCTTTGAACAATACTTCTCCTGCTGGATTTTCGTATATTTCACGTGATTTTATTCCGACCAGCCTGTTTTCGATCATATCTGTACGGCCTATTCCATTTTTACCAGCGATATCATTTAATTTTTTTATAAGTTCAATTGGCTTATAAGCTTTTCCGTTTATTTTATTAGGCAAACCTTTTAGAAAGTCAATTTCCACATAAGTTGGTTTGTTGGGTGCTTTTTCAGGGTCTTGCGATAATAAATAAATAGATTTAGGCGGCTCACACCAGGGGTTCTCCAATACGCCGCATTCGATCGCTCTGCCATATATATTTGTGTCTATACTGTAAGGGCTTTTCTTTGTTACGTTAACAGGTATTCCTTTTTTCTTGGCATAATCAATCTCTTCATCACGTGATTTGAATTCCCATGTTCTTACCGGAGCAATGATCTCAAGTTTTGGGGCCATTAATCTGAATGTTGTTTCAAATCTTACCTGATCGTTGCCTTTTCCCGTGCATCCATGGCAAAGAGCATCAGCGTTTTCTTTTAAAGCGATCTCAACCTGTTTTTTTGCGATCAGAGGCCGTGATAATGCACAGGCAAGATTATATTTACCTTCATATAAAGCCCCTGCCTTTAATGCTTTAAAGGCATAATCTTCAATAAGTTCTTTTTGAAGATTAAAACAATAAACCTTTGATGCTCCTGATTTTATTGCCTTCTTTTTGATCGCATCAAAGTCGTCCCCTTGCCCGACATCAGCGCAAAAAGCTATTGTGTTAAAGCCTTTATCTTTAAGCCAAGGGATAATGCATGAAGTGTCTAATCCTCCGGAATAAGCTAATACTACTTTTTTCATTGAAAAGTTCTCCTTGATCGATATTGATCTGTTATTTCAGAAATCAATCTGAGTGTTCGCTGCTTAAAAGAAAAATCAAAATTGCTTTTTGTGTGTGAAGCCTGTTCTCTGCCTGATCAAAAATTATTGAATGCTTGATATTATCGATAATTCCGCTTGTTACTTCTTGTCCTCTATGCGCTGGAAGGCAATGCATATAGATATAATCCTTATCCGCTGTTTTTACTAATTCTTCGTTTATCTGATAGTTCTCAAAGTCCTTAAGTCTTTTTTGAGACTCTTCTTCTTGGCCCATACTTACCCAAACGTCAGAATAAATTATGTTGGCTCCTTTAACTGCTTCTTTGGGAGAGTTTGTTAATTTAATGGTTGCTTTTGTCTCTTTTGCGAAAGTCTTTGTTTCGGACACTATGCTTTTTTTGGGCTCGTAACCTTTGGGAGTGGCAATTCTTAAATTAATGCCTGTTTTTGAACAGCCTTGTAGTAATGAATGGCAAACATTGTTGCCGTCACCAACATAAGCAACAGTCAGCCCTTTCAGGCTTTTGAATTTTTCTTTAATTGAAAAAATATCAGTTAAGCCCTGGCATGGATGATAAAGATCTGAAAGACCATTGATCACGGGAATATCTGCTGATTTTGTTAACTGAACAATATCCTGATGTGTATGTGTTCTTGCAACGATCCCGTTAAGATAGCGTGATAATGTTTTAGAGACATCAGTTGTTGATTCACGAACACCCAAGTTGATCTCTTTGGGGCCAAGGTAAATGCAATTGCCGCCTAGTTGAGATATGCCGACCTCAAAAGATACTCTTGTCCTGTTAGATGGTTTCTGAAATAAAAGTCCGATGTTAAGGCCCTTTAAATAATCGCTTGAACGACCTTTGTATTCTTTTAATTGTGTAGTTAGCTTAAGAATATCAAGAACCTCTTCGTTTGATAAATCTTTAATTGAAAGCAGGTCACGTTTCATTGTTTCTCCTCAATGGAATATTATGAATATAAAACTTTATTTTATTTTTGTTACTTTTTCCAATGCTTTTTCCAAAATGTACAGAGCTTTATTTGCTTGTTTTTTAGTAACGTTTAATGCTGGCATAAATCTTAAAATATTACCTTGAGTACAGTTAATAATGAGTCCATTTTTAAAACACTCTTCAAATACTTCTTTGCCTTCTATTTTTAGTTCGATGCCTATCATAAGTCCAAGGCCTCGAACATCGACTATGCAATCAAACTTATCTTTTAATTTTCCCAAGAGATCAAGTATGTATAGGCTCATTACTTTTGCGTTTTTAAGCATTTTATCGCTATGTATGGCCTTGAATGTCCCAAGTGCTGCCTTTGTTACAAGAGGGCTTCCTCCGAAAGTAGATGCATGCATTCCGGGCTTAAAGGTGTCAGCAATTTGTTTTTTAGCTACCAATGCGCCAATTGGCAGGCCCCCGCCAAGTGCTTTTGCCAATACCATAAGGTCTGGCTGAACATTGTAGTTCTTAAATGCAAACATTTCTCCGGTTCTTCCCATTCCTGTTTGGACTTCATCAAAGATTAAGAGAATGTCCTTTTCATTACATATTTTTCGGAGCTCTTCAATATACTGCTTTGAAGCTACATTAACGCCGCCTTCTCCTTGAACCAGTTCGAGCATTATTGCAATAGTATTTTCGTTGATTGCTTCTTTGAGCGCGGAAATATCATTAAAGTCAATTGTTTTAAAGCCCTTTGGAAGAGGCTCAAATCCTTGCTGATATTTGAGCTGTCCCGTAGCAGCCAAAGCACCCAACGTCCGGCCATGAAAGGATTTCTTCATTGTGATAATTTCATTGCGCTGTCCTTTTCCGTAGATCCTTGCAAA
Source organism: Omnitrophica WOR_2 bacterium RIFOXYA2_FULL_38_17 (assembly GCA_001805965.1). GTDB lineage: Bacteria > Omnitrophota > Gorgyraeia > Zapsychrales > Zapsychraceae > Zapsychrus_A > Zapsychrus_A unditaenarius. The sequence continues at coordinate 23,120 of MHHG01000034.1, forward strand.
TTTAATTGCCGCTTCACATCCTTCGGCGCCGCTATTGCAGAAAAACACTTTTGCCGGGAAGGAACAACGCACGATCTCTTTTGCTAGCTTAACCTGATTAATGATATAAAAATTATTCGGGATATGAATAAGTTTTGATATTTGGTCACGGACCGCGCTCACTACTTTTGGATGGCAATGGCCAACATTATTAACACCCCATCCAGGGAAAAAGTCTAAATATTTTTTTCCGTCAATATCTGTTAAAGTCATGCCCTTGCCTTTAACAAAAATTGCAGGTGTTTTTGTGTATGTGGAAAGAATGTATTCTTCGCTGTTTTTAATTATATCTTGTTTTTTCATCCGTTTAAAATCTGTGTTCCAACACCACGGTTAGTAAAGAACTCAAGTAATAGGGCATGAGGTATTCTGGCATCTACGATGTGAGTTTTCTTTACTCCGGAGTTCAATGCGGCAATACATGCATTTACTTTTGGAATCATGCCTTCCTTTATAACATTAAGGTTTATTAGATTGTGTATTTCATCAACTGTTAATGTAGATATCAAAGAATCAGGGTCATCAGCATCTCGCATTACACCTTGAACGTTTGTTAATAAAACTAGTTTTTCGGCATCCATAGAATTTGCGATCGCGCTTGCAACTTCATCAGCGTTAATATTGTGAGCCTGTTTTTCCACAGATATTCCCATTGGCGAAACGACTGTAATATGGCCTTTTTTAAGGTGCTCTGTTAGCGCGTTCTTATCAATTGAAGTTATGCTTCCGACATAGCCAAGGTCTTTAGAAGATGTTCTTTTCTCTACACGTATTATGTTCTCATCGCCTTTTAGGCCAGTAACATCGCCTTTTAATTCTTTGATCTCCTCAACTATTTGATTATTGAGCTTTTCAAGCTCTTCGATTACGATCTTTAGCGTTTTTTTGTCTGTTACTCGAATGCCTTCATGAAATTCGCTTTTTAAACCTTCTTCTTTAACGCGGTTGCTGATATGTGGTCCGCCACCATGCACAAGTATAGTCCTTATTCCGACATAGCTAAGGAAAACTATGTCTTCTAAAACATTTTTTCTGATCGGGGCATTATCCAGAATGCTTCCGCCGTATTTGATAACAAAAACTTTTTTGCGGAAAGCGTGTATGTATGGAATAGCTTCGATCAATATCCCGGCTTTTTTGATTATGTCTTCCATTATGTGTATTCTCCATTTATTTTTATATATTCAGCAGTCAGGTTTGAAGTATAGGCTGTTGAACATTTATTTCCAAGGTTAATAGTTGCTGTGATTTTCAACTCATGATCATTGGGGCATTTAAATCCTATTTTCAGGTTGCTTTCAGTAATATCTTTTATTCCTAGAGAGCCTATTGCTGCTGCAACCCGGCCCCAATTAGGATTATTTGTGTAGTTTGCTGTTTTAACTAAATTTGAATTTGCTACTGCTAATGCAAGACTCTGAGCTTGTTTTTCAGTTTTAGCCCCCTTTACAATAACTTCAATAAATTTAGTGGCGCCTTCACCGTCTAATACGATTTTTTTAGCCATATCTAAGCAGATATGATTTAGGCAATCGCAAAAAGTGTCAAAGGCTTTACCGGGTGTTGTTATAGGTTTATTTTTGGCTAAACCATTTGCCATAATTACAGCCATGTCGTTGGTGCTCATGCAGCCGTCAACAGTAATGCAGTTAAAAGACTTGTCGCTTGCTCTTTTTAATGCCAGTTTTAACATCTTTGGGCTTATTGCAGCGTCTGTTGTTATATATGCGAGCATTGTTGCCATGTTTGGAGCGATCATTCCAGAGCCTTTTGACATAGCGCCCATTCTGATTTTTACTTTATTAATCGTAGCTTCTACTGCAATCTCTTTTTTCCTTGTGTCGGTTGTCAGTATAGCTGTAGCAGCTTTGGTTGCGTTTTCTGTTGATAAACCTGCAATTAGTTCCTTTGAAGAATTTAATATTTTTTTAAAAGGGAATGGCTTTCCAATAATTCCAGTTGATGCAACTATCACATCGTTTTTTGCAATATTTAGCTGTTTGCTTATCAACTCTGCAGTATGTTCTGCATATATCATGCCCAATTTGCCAGTAAAGCAGTTTGCATTGCCGCTGTTTGTGATAATTGCTTGTGCTTTGTTATTTTTTAAATGTTTTTGGCTGACGATCAAAGGCGCAGCTTTCACTGAATTTTTTGTAAAAACAGCAGCACTTGTTGCCTGGACCTCACTGAAAATCAATGACAGGTCTAGCTTTCCAGATTTTTTTATGCCGCTCCATAAACCATTTGCCGTAAAACCTTTTGGTGTTGTAATTGAGCCAGGTATAATTTTCATTTTATAGAAGTCCTAAAGTTTCGTTAAATCCACATACAATGTTCATATTTTGAATGGCTTGTCCAGAAGCTCCTTTAATAAGATTATCAATGACGCTTGTAATGACAACAAGTCCTTTGTCCTTACTTACTGATAATCCGATGTCACAATAATTTGTGCCGGTAACATTCTTTAGCTCAGGCTGTTGCCCGATATCAGCTATTCTTACAAAAGCTTCAGTTTTGTAAAAACGTTTATAAATTTTATGTAATGTGTTTAAAGATAATTTGCTGTTTAGCCTTACATATATCGTTTCAAGGATTCCTCGTGTGCAGGGAAGCAAATGAGGCACAAAGTCAACAGACATATTCTTATTTGCAAACTTTGATAAATATTGATTGATTTCGGGATTATGCTGATGATTTAATACTTTATAAGCTTTGAAATTTTCATTAGTTTCAGAAAAATTAAGCGCAACGGATGCTTTTTTCCCTGCGCCGCTTACTCCGGATTTTGCATCAATAATTATAGAATCAATTAGTTCTGTGAAAATAGAACTGATCGGAGCCAAAGCTAATAATGCTGCTGTCGGGTAACATCCGGGATTTGAGATAAATTTAGATTTTTTTATTCTCTCGCGGTAAATCTCAGGCAGGCCATAGACAGCTTTTTTAAGGTTTTTTGCATCGACGTGGGGTACGCCGTACCACTTTTCATATGCTGAAGATGTGCTTAGTCGGTAATCACCGCTAAGATCAATCACAATTATTTTTGCTTTCAATAGGTCCGGGACTATTTTCATTGATGTTGTATGAGGTACAGCTAAAAAGATCACATCACACAATTCAATGGCTTTGCTGAGATCAAATATTTCACAAAATAAATTTGTGCGTCCTGAAAGCTTTGGCCAAATGTCACATACTTTCCCTGTAGTGTTATTTGCGCTTACGTATTTTACTATTATATTAGGATGTTTTAAAAGTAAGTCTAATGCTGTAAATCCAGAATATCCACTAATTCCAACAATCCCTGCTCTTATCATATGTTCTCCTAAGAAAAATTAACATGCTGTAACAACTTAATGCTTGTTAACGGGTTATATAATAAACTTGAGGCAAAACGAATGGACTATAATAAAATAAAAAACCTATCTCGTCAACTCTTTTATCGAGGGAGATAGGTTTTTTATTTGTACAAAAATTTTTATAAATTCAAGGTTAACGCTTAACCCATTGAAATTTCTTTCGAGCTCCCTTTTGTCCGGGTTTCTGCCTTTCTTTCATCCTTGAGTCGCGCCTAAGTAATAAAGCTTTTTTCAAAACAGGTCTGTTTTCTTGGTCGTATAATGATAAAGCTCGAGAAAGACCTAATCGAAAAGCTCCTGCTTGACCAGTAGAACCGCCACCAGTAACGCTGACACTGATATCTATTTTTCCTAAGGTGTTTGTGCGGGTTAAAGGCTCTATAATATTTATGCGATCAGTTTCTCGTGGAAAATAATTTTCAAATGCGCGTTTGTTTACGCTAATTATGCCTGTTCCCGGTGTAATGTTTACACGAGCTACTGAACATTTGCGTCTGCCTGTTGCTCCATATTTTACAACTTCAACCATGGTATTTTTGATCTCCTATATTTCTAATGTGATCGGTTTTTGTGCTTGATGAGGATGGGAATCCCCTTTGTAAACTTTTAATTTTGTTTTTACTTGGCTGCCTAGCGCTCCAGAAGGTATCATTCTGTTTACCGCTAATTTAATGACTTGAGTTGGTGATTTTTTCAGCAATTCTTCAAGTGTAATTGATTTTTGGCCAGAATGGTATCCTGAATATCTTTGATATTCTTTCAGTTTAAGCTTGTTGCCAGTAACCTTAACTTTTTCAGCATTGATAATTATGACCATATCTCCGGTATCAACATGAGGAGTAAACGTTGGCTTATGCTTTCCTCTTAAAATAGATGCGGCTTTTGTTGCGATGCGGCCAAGTATTTTATTATCTGCATCAATAATATAGCACTTTTTTTCAACTTCACTTGATTTTGCCATGTATGTTTTTTGAATCATTTTTATTTCATCCTATATATTTAATATGATTTACAAGAATATGAATAGAAAGTATAACATTACATTTCAGATTGTCAATAATTAATTTTAATTAAAGCAGGAAAAAAATCAATTAGTACTTAACGCTGACTAGCGATAATCCATGAGCTTTTGCGGTAAAAGAAGCCGCGCTTCTGTCTTTTTTTGCCAAAATATCCCGAATGGAATCCTTTGCAAGCTTGCCTCTCCCTATCTCAAGTAATGTTCCTACTATGTTTCGAACCATTTTATATAAAAAACCATTTCCTGTAATTTCAATAATCAATAAGTCGGCTTTTCTTTTTATCTTAATATCACTAATATTGCGAACAGTGCTATTTTTAAGTGCTTTTATTTTTTTTGCTGGATCAGATGCCTGAAAGGATTTGAAGTCTTTTTTTCCTAAAAGGCTTTTTGCCTCTTCTTTCATTGATCTTATGTCCAGTTTACCGGGATAATGTAAGCAATGATTTCTTTGTAGGGCGCAGCGATTCTTTCTGTACAATATTGTATATCGATATGTTTTTATTTTTGCGCTATATTGAGCATGGAAATCTCTCGAAACTTCTTCAGCTGATAGAATAGCGATATCTTTTGGGATATTGCCATTAATTGCCTTAGTTATTTCATCAAGGCTCATTAATGTGCTGATCTTGAAATTTGCAACTTGACCGAGAGCATGAACTCCGCTATCTGTTCTTCCGGAACCATATAGTTTAATGGTTTTACCAAAAATCGTTTTTAGTGCGGTTTCTATTGAGCCTTGAACAGTCCTGTTGTTTTTTTGGACCTGCCAACCTTGAAAGTTGGTTCCGTCGTATTCAATAGTAAGTTTTATGTTGCGGTTCATGTGTCGGGATAAATGAATCTACCGAATCTTAATTAATTCTTCAGCGATTTGAACAGCATTTAATGCCGCGCCTTTACGCAAGTTGTCAGAAACGATCCAAAGATTCAAGCCGTTAGCTATTGTGTTATCTTCACGGATTCTTCCTACAAAAGTACTGTCTTTTCCTTCAGAAGCAAGCGGTGTCGGATATAGATTGTTTTTAAGGTCATCAATTACTTTGACGCCAGGTGCATTGCTTAAAAGTTCAATTGCTTTCTCTCTCGTAATTTTCTTTTCTGTTTCAATGTTTACTGACTCTGAATGAGCACCAAAAACGGGAACTCGTACACAGGTTGCTGTAACTTTTATTGAATCATCTTTCATTATCTTCTTTGTTTCGTTGACCATTTTCATCTCTTCTTTTGTATAAAGATTCTCTTGAGTCACATCTATCTGCGGAATTAAATTATGGGCTATCTGGTATGGAAAAACTTCAATTCTCATATTACCTGAAAGCTGCTCTTTTAATTCGTTTATTGCAAGGGCTCCGGCTCCACTTACAGCTTGGTAAGTTGAAACTACAATTCTTTTTATTTTTGCATAATCATGAAGCGGCTTTAACGCCACAACCATCTGAATAGTTGAGCAATTAGGATTAGCTATAATGCCTTTTTGATTTTTTATTTCTTCGGGATTAACTTCGGGAACTACTAAAGGAACATCAGGTTCCATCCTGAATTGGCTTGTATTATCAATAACAACACATCCAGCTTTAACGGCGTAGGGAGCATATTCTTTGCTTATAGCTGCCCCTGGAGAAAACAATCCTATGTCAATGTTTTCAAAAGCATCAGGGGTTAGTTTCGAAAGTTTAAATTCTTTGCCATTTATCTCATAAGTACGATTTGCTTCTTCTGGATTAAATGATAAAAGTCTAAGTTCATTTACTGGGAATTTTCTTTCTTTTAGGATTTCGAACATACAATCCCCGACTACTCCTCTAATACCAACTATTGCAACATTGTATTTTTTCATGATTAAAATCCTGTTTTAAAATAATTAAGACTAATTGCTTATAAATATCTTACTACCAAGTCGCCTACTTCCGTTGTTGAGTACCCCATTTTGCCAGCTGCCAGAGATTTGATTTTTGTTTTAACAACAGTTTTTACTGAATTCTCAACCATATCAGCGGCAGAAACTTCACCAATTTGCCTTAGAAGCATTGCCAATGAACAAATTGCAGCTAGGGGATTGATCACATTTTTACCTGTGTATTTTGGGGCAGATCCGCCTATAGGCTCGAACATAGATACTCCGTTTGGATTTATGTTTCCTCCAGCAGCAAGACCCATGCCTCCTTGGATCATTGCAGCCAAGTCAGTAATAATATCACCGAACATATTGTCAGTAACAATAACATCAAACCAGTCTGGATTTTTAATGAACCACATGGTTGTAGCATCTACGTGGGCATAATCAGTAGTGACTTGTGGGTATTCTTTTGCCACTTCATAAAAAGTTCTTTCCCAAAGATCAAAGGCATAAGTCAGAACATTGGTTTTTCCGCAAAGAGTCAACTGCTTTTTTCTTCCATGATTTTTTGCATATTCAAAAGCATAACGGACACATCTTTCAACGCCCTTTCGAGTATTGTGTGATATTTGAATAGCGATCTCATCTTTAGTCCCTTTGTTCTGGAACTCACCCAAGCCTTTATAAAGACCTTCTGAGTTTTCGCGGACAACTGTGAAATTAATGTCAGCAGGCTTCTTGTCCTTTAAAGGACAGAATCTTTCATCATAAAGTTCCACTGGCCTGAGGTTAATATATTGGTCAAGGTCAAATCGTAGTTTTAAAAGAATGCCTTTTTCTAATATCCCAGGCTTTACATCTGGGTGGCCTATGGCTCCGAGGAAAATCGAATCGAAAGTCTTCAGCTCTTCAACAGCTGATGAAGGAAGAACCTCTCCAGTTTTTAAATAACGGGCTCCGCCAAAATCATATGAGGTTGTTTCATACTTGAAATCACATTTTTCTGCGACTGCTTCAAGGACCTTAAGGCCTTCTTCTACAACTTCCGGGCCTGTTCCGTCACCACCAATTACGGCAATTTTATAATTACTCATTTTATTTCCCTTTCCTATAATTCTAGTAGTAAGCGACTAATAAGCTTATTTATATTGGAATTGATCTGAAGGATAAAAATCGTGTTATTCTTGGTATGCTTTAGCAATAATCGTCGCATTATGGCCACCAAAACCAAGAGAATTAGACATTGCAACTTTCACTGTAACTTTTCTGGCAACATTGGGAACATAATCTAAATCGCAATCTGGATCAGGTGTTTCATAGTTTATTGTTGGCGGTATAATATTATCGCGTATCGCTAAAAGACAAGCTGCAAATTCAATGCCACCGGCGGCACCTAATAGATGTCCAGTCATTGATTTTGTTGAACTTACAGGGACATTCATTGCATGTTCTTTAAAAAGTGTTTTAATGGCAAGGGATTCAACTTTGTCGTTTAATTTAGTAGATGTGCCATGTGCATTAATATAGGAAATATCTTTAATAGTTAAACCAGCATCTTTGATAGCTAGCTCCATTGCCTTTGCAGCTCCGGCTCCGGATGATTCCGGCGCAGTAATATGATAAGCATCGGAAGTCCTTCCGTATCCTGCCATTTCAGCAATAATTGGAGCCCCTCTTTTTTTAGCATGTTCTAGGGATTCAAGTATTACAATTCCAGCTCCTTCAGCCATAACAAATCCATCACGATTAAGGTCAAAGGGCCTTGATGCTTTTTTAGGTTCTTCATTTCTCTGGGATAAAGCTTTTAGCGAAGAAAACCCGCCTACTCCTAATATAGTTGTTGCACTTTCAGTTCCTCCAGCAATTATCACGTCTGCATCTCCGTATTGAATAAAACGAAAAGCATCTCCAATAGCATTTGTTGCAGTAGAGCAGGCAGTAGTAACACAGGATGCAAATCCTCGAGCGCCTGTATCTATAGAAACTTGTCCGGCGGCTTCATTGATAATTATTTTTGGTATAAAGTGAGGCGAAATTTTCTTTGGGCCTTTATCTAGGTACTTTTGGTATTCTTCTTCTGCGGTCCTAATGCTTCCAATACCTGAACCAACAAGTACAGCTACTCTGTCAAGATCAACGCTTGAAAGGTCAAGTTTAGCGTTCGCAATTGCTTCTTTTGTTGCAACAGAAGCGTATTGAACAAAATTAGCCAAATTCCTGGCGTCTTTTGTCGAAAAATGTTCAAGAGGATCATAATCCTTGAGTTCTCCAGCAATTCTTGTTGAGAAATCTGAAGCATCAAAAGTTTTAATGACATCAATGCCGCTTTTGCCTGCAATTAATGCTTGCCAAAATTTTTCAGTTCCACAACCTACAGGGGAAAGAACGCCAATGCCTGTAATAACTACTCTTCTTTTATCCATAATATCTCTACTATCTTTGATTATTGAATTATCGGGTTAATTATTATGCTAAATAAAGACAAGGCCTCGGCTAAAAAGCCGAGGCAGTAGCTGTCTTAAACAGTATCAATATTTAAAAATCTTATTTAGCTGCTTTTTCGTCTATATACTTTATCGCATCACCAACAGTTGTCATTTTTTCCGCATCTTCATCAGGAATTTCAACGCTGAACTCTTCTTCTAATGCCATAATAAGTTCAACAGTATCAAGCGAATCCGCTCCAAGATCATCGATAAAGGATGCTTCTGGAGTTACTTCTTCAGGTTTAACACCTAATTGTTCTGCAATAATAGATTTTATTTTTTCTTCAGCTGCCATTTAATAGCCTCCTTGTACAACTACCTTAATTAAGTTTATATTGCCATTCCACCATCAACCACGATAGTCTGACCTGTGATATAATCAGCTTCACTCGATGCTAAAAATAAACATGCATTGGCGACATCTTTTGGGGTGCCAAGCTTTCCAAGCGGGATTGTTTTAAAAATTTCTTCACGAGCTTTATCCGTCAGCTTGTCAGTCATGTCAGACTGAATAAATCCGGGCGCGACAGCATTTGATGTGATTCCTCTTGATGAAAATTCTTTTGCTATTGATTTAGTGAACCCAATTATTCCTGCTTTGCTAGCAGAATAATTTGCTTGACCGGCATTCCCAGTAATTCCAATGATCGAAGCGATGTTGATGATTTTGCCCTTTTTTGCTCTCAACATACTTTTTGTTACAGCTTTTGTGCAACAAAAAACACCTTTTAAATTAGTGTTTAATACGGCGTCCCATTCGTTTTCACTCATACGAAGCAGCAAATTGTCTTTTGTTATGCCCGCATTGTTAACTAATATATCAATCCGCGAATAATTGTCAAGAATTTTATTAATCATTTCTTCGACGCTTTTCATGCTAGTAACATCACAGGCAAAACTTGACGAATTAAACCCTTCTTTTTTGAACTCTTCAGATGTTGCTTCTGCGGATGCTGCATTAATATCTGAAATTATTACTGTTGCGCCCTCATTCGCAAATGTTTTGGCAATTTCTTTTCCAATACCGCGGGCTGAACCTGTAATCAAAACTACTTGGTCTTTTAATCGCATTATGTCTTCCCTTTATTATCTATTATTGAATTCTAATTATTTTGCTCATGCTTCGGAATATAATATCAACATTATATTAATATTCAAGAAAAAACTAATTAATATCTATATCATTATATTCCTTATTATAATTATTAGATGGAGAAACTCTTATCGCTTGCCCGTTTTTTAACATTGATTCAAATTTGTTTCTAAGAAGATATTTAATAAGGCTTCTTGTTAAAGGTATTAGTAAAAATATGCCTAAAATGTCTGTAACGAATCCTGGTGTTAAAAGAAGGATTCCTCCAACAAGTATCATGAGCCCATCCATTAGTTCTGAACTAGGCATAATGCCTTGATTAAGAGAGGTTTGTATCTTGTTAAGTACCAGAAAACCCTGGAATCGAGCTAAATAAGCACCTGTAACTCCGGTTATAATGATGATCATCATGGTGTTAATTGCGCCAATATGAGATCCCACCTTTATAAGAATAGCAAGTTCAATTGCTGGTAATAATGTGAAAAGTAAAATCATATATACAAACATGGTTTAGGCTCTTTTCCTTGTTTTTGTGATAGAAACAGAGTCTGAATGGGATAAAGCATTTGGCTTCTCTATTTGTACAGCAGTTTCAATAATAACCCTATTTTCCATAATAAGATCGATTAAAGATGTGGAAAGTCTTTCCAGAAGATAAAATTGTGAGTTTTCACAGAATGCTTTTACTGTGTTTTCAATTTCTTTGTAATTTACAGCATCTTTTAAATTATCAGACGTACTTGCAATAGAATCATCATAAGTAAAATCAATGTTTATAATAATCTCCTGTTTGTTTTTTCTTTCATAGGAGTTTGTTCCTATGATAGTTTTAACCTTTAAGTTCTTTATGGTTATTGTTGTCATCAGGTAAAAGCTTTTTAGATGTATATTTTTAAAAAATTATTTAATCAAAGTTAGAAATTCTGATCTTGTTGAGCCTTCGCTCCTGAAAAGTCCAAGCATACATGAAGTTATCATACTGGAATTCTGTTTTTCAACACCACGCATCATTGTGCAAAGATGCTTTGCTTCAATAACTACCCCAACACCCTTAGCTTGAGTGTGTTCCATTATTGTTTCAGCGATCTGTTTTGTCAGGTTTTCCTGTACCTGAAGGCGTCTGGAAAACATATCTACGATCCTGGCGAATTTTGACAGTCCTAATATCTTTCCATCTGGAAGGTAGCCTATATGACATTTGCCGAAAAATGGCAGAAGATGGTGTTCACAAAGCGAATATACTTCAATATCCTTAACGATTATCATCTCATCGTTATCTGATTCAAAAATAGCATTATTAACGATTTCTTTGATATCATCGTTGTAGCCTTTTGTAAGATATTTAAAAGCATTTGCCGCTCTTTTTGGCGTATTTTTAAGCCCTTCTCTATTAATATTTTCCCCGATGGACTTCAGTATATCCTTGTAATAGTTCTCCATATGCTCTTCTCCTAATAAATGATTAGCCGCATAATAACATAGTGCAAATTGTATGTCAAAATATAAAATCGATTTTAATCAATTTTTATAAAAAAAGTAGCTGATATTCCTTTTAATGATACAATATACTCAATTATGAGCATTATTTCAGATTATCACATACATACTAAGTTGTGCGGACATGCTACTGGTGAATTATCAGAGTATGCTGACCAGGCTATTAAAATAGGATTGAAAGAAATTGGAATTTCTGATCACGCCCCACTGGTTTCTCATGAAGACCCTACTATAACTATGAGCATGGAAGACCTTCCTGTTTACCATAAAATGATCGAAGGCTTAAAGAGCCAATATAGTGACAGATTATTGATTAAATTTGGTGTTGAAGCTGATTTTATTGAAGGCTATGAAGAGAAAACAAAAGCTATTTTGGGCGGCTATCCTTATGATTATGTTATAGGCTCCGTACATTATGTTGATATGTGGGGCGTTGATAACCCTGATGAACAGTATAAATGGAAAGAAAAAAAAATAAATAATGTGTATAGGGCTTATCATAAGAATCTTCAAAAATGTGCTTTGAGCGGGATGTATGATATTATGGGCCACGTGGACTTGGTTAAAAAATATGGCCATAGGCCTGATGAAGATATATCTGACGTTGTTAAGGAAACTGCAAGGGTTTTTAAAGAAAGTAATGTAGTAATTGAAATAAATACTTCAGGATTAAGAAAGCCGGCTGCAGAAATCTATCCCTCTTTATCAGATTTAAAGATCTATTGTGCTGCTGGTGTTCATATTGTTTTTGGATCTGATTCACATGCCCCATACGAAGTAGGCTGTGATTATGATAAAGCGCTTATATATGCTAAATCGGCCGGATATAAAGAGTATGCTCTTTTTAAGAAAAGAAAAATAGATAGGCTAGTCGAGCTTTAAACGGGAATGTTTTTTTATCCAGAAAATTTATTGAATAACCAAGCTATTATGATGCCTCCAATAACTCCATCAAGAAACCCCCAGAGCCCACCAATAAGTACTCCAGTTGGAGTTGATCTAAACCCTATATAGACTGAAGATATTGTTTCTACCATTTTGTTTGCCCAGTTGTACTTTGTCGCCAAAGCTCCTATTGTTACAATGCAGAAACTCCAAAGAAGGCCAAAATGGATGCTGAATGTTCTTATGTCAAGTTTTGACATTTTAAATGTATTTGCAAGTTAAAAATTGAAGTGCATGCCGATAGAAAAAGCTTTTGCATCAATAAACTGTCCTTCGATGTTTATCCAAGTCCTTTCGTTTATTTTAATATCGCCTCCGGCTATAATACCGATGCTATTTGTAAGATCAGATTTTTTACGGTTTCTTTCGTCATTCACCCAGTGAATATAGTCTGTTCGTGACCAGCGAAATCCAAGATAAGGAGTGATTTTAGAAGTTTTAATTGACCCGAGAAATGAAAGTTGCCAATCATCGAGCACAGCTTTATGCTTTGTTTCATCTACTTTTTGGGAATATGGATGAACGCTTATATGCTGGAATCCGAAAACGTATTTTGTCTTGGGGTTTTCATAAAGTTTTATCCTGAAGCCATATCCGCCGCTCATATATGAAGGATATACAATTTCGTTCCCGATATCCGGTTTTTGCTTTATGTTTCCTGCTCCGCCTTTTAGATCTAATGACAACCAATCAAAGATCCCATAAGAAATGTTGATAAAATGCTGCAAACTGCTTACTTCACCGTGTTCCTGCTCAAGTTTTCTTTCCAATATAGAATAAGTTTGAGCGCCAATGAAAATTTGGTTCTTTTCTGGCTGTTTGGTTCCATATGAAGGTGCAGATTCGCAAAAAGAAGAGCTCAATAGGAATAAAAACAATACAAAAAATATTCTTTTCATTTTTATTAATAGCTAGTTTTTGTTCAAAACGTCTTTAATGTTTCTTCCAGTATTCTCTATATCTTGAGCAAAACCCTTGAAAGTTTCACAACCTGTTAAAGTTGTTGCAAGAGATAAAAGAACAATTAATAACATGAATCTTTTCATTGCCTACTCCTTTCTGTCTTCTGAAGGGATTGTTTCAGTAAAAACAATACTGTCCTCAACTGTCTTTAAGACAAATTTAAAATCATCCCAGCTTTCTTTTGGGTAAACGGAGAATAATATTCCATAAAGAGCTGAGCCATCTATCAAGAAATAATCCGAACGTCTCATATCAGGTTCTGTTTTTGAAAATGCCTTGACCTTGATAGCATTTTTGTTCGCGAACTTCACATCTTCCATTTTAAAACCATCTGCATAAAGGTTTCTTTGTTCAAGAAATTCAAACGAAATTTGATGAGCAAAGGTTATTTTAGAATCAATCTTTGCAAAAGTTAAAATGACTGAAGGGGTATTTGATATTGTAACAAAAATATTGTTATCAATATCCTGGATGGTCCAGTGCGGGTCACAGGAAAATTTAATGCCAAACTTGTCAATTGTGCAAGTGATCAATTCAGAATCATTTAATCGCTTAATAGTTTTAATGGCAGGCTTTGTTTCGTTGCTTTGATTTGAAGGATTTACCTTTGAATCCTTGTTTTCAGGAACATCTAAATAAATACCAAAACATTTTGAAGGTAGAGATAAAATCAGTAATGAACAAAAAACAATTGTTTTATAGATCAGTTTTGAATACATTTTAGATCGGTAAGGCATTAGTTTAGGTCAAGGACTTTCTTAATTGATCTGTATAAGGTATATTCCATTAAGTTCTTTGTTGTGAACAAGTCAACACCTGCTTCACTTGCAAGTTTTATATTAAGAGGTTCTTCTATTCCTGTAAGTATCAAAACTTTTATATCTGGCTTGAGGGCTTTTATCCTTTTACATGTTTCAAAACCATCAATACCAGGCATTCTTATATCTAATATCGCAAGATCGATATCATTATCCGATGCTTTCTTTATTCCTTCTTCACCGGATTTTGCGGTAAAAGTTTCTAAAAGACCATTTTCTTTTTCAAGGATATTCTTAGCCAACAACAAGTCTGTATTGTTGTCATCAACAATTAGTATTTTTTTACGTATCAAGAGCACTCCTTTTTAAATCTATCGTAAAATTACAGTATCCAAAAATCAAATATAGTAACAAGTTTAACACATTTAATAAATTTATCAATTAGAAGAAAAAAATTTACCAATGTATTCTTCTAGGATGTTTATGAACTTATCTTTAATTTTAGGGCCTTTTAAAACAGCAACTTTTTGACCATTTGCAAAAACAGGAGCAGTCGGTTCTTCTGTTTTGCCAGGCAAGCTTATACCGATATCAGCATGTTTGCTTTCACCGGGGCCGTTAACAACACAACCCATAACAGCAATTGTAAGCGCCTCTATTCCAGGATATTTTTCTTTCCAGGATGGCAAGTTCTTTTTTATATGTGCTTTAATATCTTTTGCAAGCTCTTGATAAAGGCTTGTGTCTGTTCTGCCGCAGCCAGGACAGCTTATTACGGATGGTTTGAAACGCTGCAGTCCCATTGATTGAAGAAGTGTTTTGCAAGCTTCAACTTCAAGAGACCGCTTTGCTCCGGGCTCCGGGGTCAAAGATATACGAATGGTATCTCCTATTCCTTGATGAAGAAGGATCGCGAGAGCAGCCGAACTGGATATTAGTCCTTCAATGCCTCCCCCGGCTTCAGTAAGGCCTAAATGAAGGGCATAGTTGCATTCTTTTGCGAGGCGGCTATAAACGTTGACCATGTCCTCCAATAAAGACATTTTTACGCTAAGAACTAGCTGGTCTTTTCTTAGCCCTATCCTTTCTGCGTATTTCGCGCTTTGCAAGGCGCTTTTTATCATTGCTTCAATAATGACATTTTTATTATCTTCCGCGCTTCTTTCTGGGCTTTGATGCATTAGTTCTGCAAGGAGCTCCTGGTCAAGTGATCCCCAATTTACGCCTATCCTTACAGGTTTGTTGTATTTTATTGCTGTTTTTATAAAACTTTCGAAATTTTTATCCTGAGTTTTGCCTTTACCGATATTCCCGGGATTTATCCGGTATTTGTCAAGCGATTCTGCGCATCCGGGATATTTATTGAGAAGTATGTGGCCGTTAAAATGAAAATCTCCAATTATCGGTGTCTCGATGCCCTTTTTGCGTAAAGATTGGACTATGCTTGGCACTGCTTTAGCAGAATCGTCATTGTTAACGGTTAACCTTACCATTTGAGATCCAGCCTCAATTAGTTCATGAATTTGAGATAAGGTTTTTTTGATATCTGCTGTTGGGGTATTTGTCATTGATTGAATGACAATGGGATGATCGCTGCCTAATAAAACATTTCCGATTTCGACTGTGGGTGTTTTTCTTCTGATAGATTTGACCATAATCTTAGTTTACTAATGTTCCTTACATGTTATAATCACCAAAGAGATTTTTTCAGTGGACAACTTCGAGTAATTATAGACAGTATTAAAGGTGAATTCAATGGATATTTATTTAGCAAAAACTCAAGGATTCTGTGCGGGAGTATCCTATGCAGTCAGTATTGTGGAAAACGCACTGAAGAAATATGGATCTCCCCTTTATGTTTATCATGAAATCGTTCACAATACTTTCGTTGTCTCACAATTTAAAGATCAGGGTGTTATTTTTGTTGAGGATGTTAAGGATGTCCCAAAAGGCAACAGAATTATTTTTTCTGCGCATGGAGTTCCCCCGTCTTCGATCAAAGAGGCAAAGGAAAGGAATTTAAAGATAATTGATGCAACGTGTCCGCTTGTGACAAAGGTCCATAAAGAAGCTGTTAATTTTTCTAAGGAAAAATATGAAGTGATTTTGATCGGACATAAAGAGCACCAGGAGGTTATTGGGACATCAGGATATGTTGAGCCAAAATATCTTCATAAGGTTGAGAAAGAATCTGATATTGAAAGCCTCGATATTGATGCAGAGTCAAAGACAGCTTATATAACGCAAACAACACTTTCAGTTGATGAGACAAAGCAAATGATAGATAAGCTAAAGAATAAATATCCATCTCTCGTTGGACCCGCGAAGTCAGATCTATGTTATGCTACGCAAAATAGACAAGATGCTGTGAAGGAATTGGCAGAATTTTGTGATATTATTATAATTTGCGGCTCCCCAAACAGCTCTAATAGCAATCGTTTAAGGGAAACAGGAAAAAATCTGGGGATCGAAAGCTATATCGTTGATAGTGCAGATGAGTTTGATTTAAGTATTCTTAAGAACAAAAATAAGGTTGGCATTAGCTCAGGGGCTTCTGTTCCTAGGGTAATTGTTGAAAAATTAGTTAATCTGATTAAAAAGAAATATCCTGATTCGATTGTGCATATATTCAAAAATCCTGAGGAGAACATTGATTTCAAACTTCCTGAGATTTGAAGTAATAGGAAAGGTCTTGTATGGCAAAATTAATTATCGATAAAATTGAATATGATTTGCCTGATGGATTTAGCATTGCTGAAGCATGTCGAAGCGCCGGAGTTCCTTTTAATTGCAATACAGGCGTATGCGGTAGCTGTCAAATAAAAGTATTGGAAGGTGCCGAGAATCTTGATGACCTGCATTTGGAGGAGATTGATTTTGGTATGGATAAGCATAATCGGTTAGGCTGTATGTGTGTTATTAACAGTGGGACCGTAATAATAACTTTTTAAAGATATATGGGATTCTGTTGTGGTAGAAATTAAATTTCCTAAAAATTTAAGCGTCAATATCCAATATGATTCTGAGTTAGCCCCCTTTACCACGTTTAAGTTAGGAGGCAAAGCAGAAGGCATAATTCACTGTGCTACGTCACAACAGCTCCAGAATGTTGTTAGCCATTTAAACAAAGAAAATGTTGGCTTCATTGTGATTGGCGGAGGTTCTAATATTGTTGTTTCAGATGCCGGAGTCAATTGTTTTGTTATCCGCTATTTTAGCGAAACGCCTTTTCTTGAACGTCAAAATGATGATGTTATAGTTTTTGGAAGTACAAAGCTAGATGATCTTGTGAGCTTTACTATTGATCAAGGCTTGGGTGATCTAAGCTTTGCTTCAGGTATTCCAGGAACCGTTGGCGGCGCTATTTATGGAAATGCAGGGGCTTTTGGAAAACAAATTAGTGAATATTTGAAATCTGTACTGTTGATAACTGCTTCAGGCGAATTAAAAGAAATTGAGGCTAAAGATCTTTGTTTTCAATACCGAGACTCAAGTTTAAAAAGATCCAAAGATATTGTTCTGTCTGCGATATTTTCACTTATCCCCGATGATAAAGACATATTAATGGGCCAAAGAGTAAAAATTCTTGGAGAGAGAAGAAAAAAGCATCCTGATTGGAAAAGAGAGCGTTGTGCTGGGAGTTTTTTTAAGAACGTTGATTGTGGGTTCCCGGAAAATAAACGTAAGTCTGCGGGATGTTTTTTAGATGAAATTGGGGCCAAGAACTTAAAAGTAAACGGTGCTTATGTTTTTGAGAAACATGCAAATATAATTATGGCCGACGAATTTGCAAAGGCGCAGGATATATTTGAGCTTTCTTCTACAATGGCCTTGCTAGTTAAAGAAAAATTTGATCTTAAATTGGAGCGTGAAGTGCGTTTTGTGGGAGATTTTCAAGGAAAGCCAAAAGAATGTAATGGCATTATATGGTAATAAGCTTTTGAAAAAGTTTTTT
Source organism: Omnitrophica WOR_2 bacterium RIFOXYA2_FULL_38_17 (assembly GCA_001805965.1). Classification (GTDB taxonomy): domain Bacteria; phylum Omnitrophota; class Gorgyraeia; order Zapsychrales; family Zapsychraceae; genus Zapsychrus_A; species Zapsychrus_A unditaenarius. Next base: position 41,076 of record MHHG01000034.1, read on the forward strand.
AGGTTGTAAACTAGATGTCTTGAGTGTATACTCAATTGGTGTTTTATTAGGAAGAACAATTTTATTTGTCAGGAAAAACATGAAAAAAGATGTGTTGGTCTTTGATTTTGATGGCACTATTGCTGATACTTTTCAGGCAATCCTGCATATTAGCAACCGCCTTTCAAAACAATTCAAATATAAAATGCTTGATCCTGATGAGGCAGAATTCCTCAAAGACAAAACCCTTAAAGAGACTATCGATCATTTAAGAGTTCCGATCCTTCAGCTTCCTGCCATTTTATTTAAAGCCAGAAATGAGCTTCATAAGGAAATTGAATCAGTACAGCCGATCAATGGATTAAAGGAAATATTGATTCAATTAAAGGCATTTGGTTTTGAAATGGGGATCATCTCTTCTAATTCAAGAAAGAATGTCAGGAGATTTCTAAAAAGCAACAATCTTGACCTTTTTGATTTCATTTCAACTTCTTCAAAGTTGTGGGGAAAAAACAGATGCATCAAAAAGACGCTTAAAATGAACAGCATTAATAATCAGGATGTTGTATATATTGGCGATGAAATTAGAGATATCGTTGCTGCAAAAAAAGCCGGAGTTAGAGTTGCTGCTGTTACATGGGGATACAATTCTTCAAAGGCCCTAAAAGAGCAAAGCCCTGATTATGTCGTAAATAACCCTAGGGAATTAATTGACCTTTTCGTTGATGCCCTTATTCCTGCCTAAACCACTAATAAACAAAAACCTATATGTTTAAGCTATTTTGACAACAATGTCAGGATTTACTTTTTCTTTAAGTGTTTGTTCTATAAATCTTAAAGTTCCCATGGCTGCATGAGGACATCCTCCACAAGCGCCTTGGTATTTAATTGATAAGACATTATCTTTATAGCTAACGACCTGAAGGTCCCCGCCATCTCTTTTTAGTGCCGGCCTGATTGTTTCATCTATTATTGCCTTTATTTTGTCCATGTTGATGTTCCTTTCATAAGCTTTGATTAGCCAAAGTGTTTTTTAATATATTCTTTCATTAATGAGATTGATTCATCTTTGCATTGTCCGCAGACAGTTCCTATTTTTGTGTGTTCTTGAAGCTCAAGGTATGTTCTTGCCCCTTCGAGTACAGACTCTTCAATTTCATGATCTGTGACATTCATGCACTGGCAAATTACTTTTGCCTTATCTTTTACAATTTTTTCCCCTTGGTTTGATTTTGTGTAGTAGTCATCGATCGCAGCTCTAAGAGCTTTATCACCTAAGACAGAACAATGTATTTTGTTTTCGGGCAAGCCGTCCAATTTTTTAGCAACATCTTTAGGCGATAGCCTGTATGCTTGATCTAAAGTCATTCCTATGGCCATTTCTGAGAGTATAGATGTGCTTGCTATTGCGCTTGCGCAGCCATATGTCTTCCATTTGCAGTCCGAAATAACGTTATTTTTCTTATCAACTTTGATGACCATCATCATTTGGTCACCGCATTTTAAATTGCCAACAATACCTTTGCCGTCAGCTTCAAAAGAATCGGCATCTCCAAGTATGTTTTTGGGGTTGATAAAGTGCTCTTTAACTTTTTCTGAATATGTCCATTTAAGGTCATCGCTCATAATTTACCTCTATGAATATACTGTTGACATTTTTCTAAGTTTTTCAATTGTTTCTTTAAGTTTTATAATAACGTATTCGACCTCTTCTTTTGTGTTTTCTCTTCCAAGGCTTATTCTTATTGAGCTGTGAGCAAGCTCAACAGGCAATCCGGTTGCTAGAAGAACATGTGATGGGTCCAATGAGCCTGAAGCGCATGCTGATCCGGTTGAAACGCAAATACCGGCTAGGTCCAGGTAAAGAAGTATTGCTTCGCCTTCAACTCCTGAAAATGACACATTAAGTGTTCCAGGTAGCGAGTTTTTCTCATGACCGTTAAAATGAACATCAGGTATGTTTGCTGATATTTCTTTTCTTAGTAAATTCTTTAGTTCCAGCAGGCGGATTTCTTCCTGTTCCATCTCAAGTTGCCTCATTTCAATTGCTTTGGCAAGGCCAATGATCCCTAGAGTGTTCTCTGTTCCCGCACGCCTGCCTTTTTCTTGATGCCCTCCATGAATTAAAGGGCAAAAGCGAGCGCCCTTTTTAACATATAAAGCGCCAATGCCTTTTGGCCCATATATCTTATGGCCTGAAATTGTTAAAAAATCAACGTTAAGTTCTTTTACATCAACAAGCAGTTTGCCGATTGCCTGAACTGCATCAGTATGAAAAAGAGATCCTTTTTCATGTGTTATTCTGGCAATTGTTTTAATGTCTTGCACAGTTCCTATCTCATTGTTTGCCATCATAACAGAAACTAGCCCGCTGTTCTCTTTAAGTGTTTTTTCCAGCTGTTCGATCTTTATTGTCCCTGTACTATCAACATCTAAAAAGGATACTTTTGCGCCTTTTAACGCAAGGCATTTTGAAGTTTCAAGAATGCAAGGATGCTCAATTTTTGTGGTAATGATACCGCTTCCTTTTGAGCACTGACTCGTACAATTATGGTTTGTTGATTCGCAAGGAAGAATTGACAGGACTGTATTGTTAGCTTCAGAGCCGCTTCCGACAAAAAAAAGTTCATCGGGATCTGCGTTGATAAATTCTGCGATTTTCTCCCGTGATTTTTCAATAATATGATGGGCTTCTCTTCCTAAGCTGTGAAGGCTTGAGGGATTGCCAAAATAATCCATAGA
>MHHG01000035.1 GCA_001805965.1 Omnitrophica WOR_2 bacterium RIFOXYA2_FULL_38_17
GTTGTTCTAGCTAAGGCAATGGTGTTAACAGACAATGATGAGACGCTATTGATCAGCCCGGAGCTAGCTACAGCTTCTTCAAGGGTTTTACCTTCAATGATATCTTCTGCACCGGTAATCAGCATGCCAAGAGAACAGATAGCAAGAAGATTGGTAGGAGGAGGAGAATTAGCAGCAGCTTATCAATTATCAACGCAAAGAGATCAGCCAAGAGCAGATATTGTAAGAATTGAAAATAAAGCTACTCTAAAGTCAATTCTATATCAAATAGATATGGATCAAGAGGAGATCAGGGCAATTGAGACTGTTATGGTTGACAATAATCTTGATTTGCCGGCAGTTTATAATGCTCAAGAAGGCATATTGTATGTTAGCTCTTCAACATTGAACAAGGCGCTAGTGAGCAGTGATCTTAAAAAAGATTTCAATATGGTTCAAAGAAGCACCACACCACAGGTTCAAAACAGACCAGGGCTTGCTACGTTTGATAGGAATAATTTTGAAAGAGGAGATATCGAAGCAGCAAGATGGGAAGAGATCAATGGGGCAAATAGGGCGGCAGCATTGTCTGAGGTCGAAGGCATCTTGATGGACCATGATATTGATCTCGCACATATTAGGGTTGATGACAGTTCAGGAAATCAAAATAAGGCAAGAGTTGTTACAACACAAGATGGGGAAAGAATACTTATTGTCAGCGGAAATATCGCAGGTGATCCAAAAGCTATAATGTCTGCCCTTAAAGGAGAATTGGCATCAACCAGGGAAGAAGCAGATGCATTGAGAGTCAAGCATGCAAAGAGAGAAACTTTTGGCTTTGGCGTTATTAACGATCTAGAGAAGGAAAATGACCGTACCTGGGCAGAAAACTTAGCATTAAAAGCAGCTAAAAAAGTATTCGCTATCGGAGCTGTCCAGATCGAAAGCGCAGAATCTAGCCTTACAGCCGATGAATTTTTAAGAAAGTATCAAAGTGCAGAAATTGCAGCACCAAGATTGGACAGAACTATTAAAGTTGCTTCTGCCGACAGATCAATGTTCAGCCAGCGCCAAGCAACAAGGACGACCGTTCCAAGAACTATTGATTATTCAAGATTAGCTCCAAAGCCAATAGAGCAGGCTGTAATGCCAGAGATAGATTTGCCGACACCTACAACAGTTGATCCTTCAATGCTTGGTACAGTTTTACCAACAATCCCTTCAGTTATCGGACCAATGGCAAGTGCACGACAATATAATGATACGGCAGTGGTGGATTATGCAAGTGACTTGCTATCTCATGATGTTGCAGGCATACCACCAGAAGATATTGTGGCATTGCCACCGCAAGATATTGTGGGATTACCGCCACAAGATATTATAGCATTACCGCCAGAAGATCTTGCCGGAGCATCACCTAAAGATCCAGTAAAAGTTAAAATTACAGAATATAAGTTTGAAGGATTAAAGCCGCAAAAGAGAAAAATTGAGGTTAGAGAAGAGAGCGAAACGCAAAGAAGAACTGGCGATAGGTCAAGAACTGAATTGTTGAAAAGGAGTCGCAGTCAAGACTCACCAGATTTAGTCATGTCTTCATCTAGGGGAAAAGGCTTTGTATCAAATACAACTTATGCTTCACAAGGATTATCCAGGCTTTCTGGTATAGGGTATTATGTGGATGACGATGATAGAAGTTCGGATAATGCAATGATAGGTGAGTCAATATATGGTGTTCAAGATGTTGCTTATGCAGAGAAATATCTCATTGAAAACGCAAGAGGTTTTAGAAGTTATGGCGAAAGTCAGGAACCAGAAATGCGCAAACAAGGGAATTTCCTGAGTAAAACAGAAACCTTTAATGCTGTTTTAGAAGAGCAAGTATACATTCCAAGAATAATTGGTTTGCACAGCAACGATGTACATAGTGGGGTTGCAGAAAGTGTTGTAGGTGCGGAAGATCTGTGGTCTCAAAGCTTTATTGCTAGAAACGATTCTGGTGAAATTGGTATTTTAAGGTATTCTGGATTAGACCAAGAAGCTGATGCAGAATATTTGATGGGTGCGCCAAGATTCATCCCTCTCAAAAAATTGATACTGGATGGTCCTTTGTCCTCTTATGTAGCTAAAGAATCGTTAAGAGCATATTTCCCTGGACAGGATTTAGCTAAAATTACTAATCAACAAATGCTAACACTATTTGAAACAATTGCAAGAGCAGATATGGGTTCTTTTACGTTTATGCATAGTGATGGGACGAAACAGGATATTCAAGCTTTGATAAAAATGAATTTAACTGAAGACGGATTTTCAACAAGACATTCGTATTTGCCCAAACCACAATTTTTACATGGATTGCTTGAGAATTTTGATCAATATATGGAAGGACACACTCATTATGGTTTCGGTGAGTCTAGAACTCCTGCTCGTCAGGCGATATACTCTGCCGAACCGGAGCTAGATCGTTATTTAAGTTATGGAGATGGTGTTCGTCTGATTACAAGTAGAAGAGATTTTGAGAAGATAGGGCTAAAAGGTAAGGATCTAATAGGGGCACAGGTAGTTCATTTAGATAATGATCACATGCCTCAAGGAGCGACGCTTTTTGATAAAAGTTCTTTAGATCAAAAGAATTATGATAGATTTGTATTACTAGCCAATAGAGCCAATCAAACTCATGAAGTTGAGGATGTTCTTAATTATGTTCAGTTCTTAAAGAGCTATTCAAACATTGCTGATACCAAGGCAATTGCAAGGTTACAAAGGACGATAGTTGATTATGTTGAAGTTGATGGAAGAAAAGTATCTTATAGACCTAAAGAAATGTCTAGAGATGAAGCTGAAAAGGTTGTAAGAAGCCTGCCAGAACAAAAGAGGCAAAATCTAAAGTCTATAGAAGGTGTTTCAAACACGAGAGAATTAGCTGCATTTGCAAATGATGGTGAAGTGCTGTTTTTCAGAAACGATGTTAAGTCTTCGGATATTCCAAGAGCAATAAATAACCAGGGAACACAAGATATTCAACCGTCAGGACAAGCAGAATCAAAAGGTTTCTTTGGCAGGTTCATGAAGAGTTCTTCTTCGCCAACAACTCTTGTTATGCCGACAGAGAGATCGGTAACTGATGCGATCATAGAAGCAAAGAATATTGCCAATTTAGGCATAAGACCTGATTATGCGACATCTGATCTTGAAAGAGAATACAGTAATAGACCAGATCTTGCACCATATCTAGAAGACAAGGCGATGCTGTCTACAGAGCAGATGATTGAAAGGATTCAGCCAGCAACAACTGTTTCTGTTCCTCTTAACACATATGATCATTCTAGACCAGATACATCCATGTTAGCATTTAATATGCCAGATGGTTCTAATGTAAGACTTTCTACACAAATTGAAAGAGGGCTTGCGAATCTTGGAACAGATGAACAGATTGACAGAAGAGTAAAAACTCTCGGACAAAGACAGATGCCAACAACAGTAGTTGGATTTACACCGACTAAACCTGAATATAGGCAAGCATATACAGAGCAGCAAAAAGTATTTGAAGCGCAGGTTTCTGATCTTGTCAGTGACAGGATAGCTCAGGCAGCAATGGGATTGACTAACAATAAAGAAATAGTTGTTTACTCAGTGGGATTAGGTGCTGAGCCTAAGGAAGCATATGAAACAGTCAGTATTGTTAGGGATGCTATCGAAACAGAGATACAAAGAGAAAGAAGTTTAGGCCGTGAAGTAGGTAGCGCATCTGATTGGCAAGTAAGATTTGTAGGAATGGATATTAATGATAATGTGCTTGAAACAGCGAAACAAAGCTTTGCTCAAGAAAATCTTCCGGTTGCAAGAAGTACAGAAAGTCCAAGGATATCAATGCAGGCAGTCAAGGCAAATGCGCTTGATGTTAATGCTCTGGGCAGAGTGGTTGCTGAAAATGGTGGCGGAAGCCGCGGAGATATAGTTTTACACAGGAATATCACATATGGTAATGATCTGGCTGTTTCAGGCATTATAAGCCGTGAGCGTCTTGGTATTAGTGAACAAGGAACTATGCAAGAGCCGGAGCGGGGCATTGAAACCATGAGAAATCTGCAGGCATGGCAGAAAGCACTCAATGTATATGCACAATTAAAGAATACAACAGCGCTAATGAACGAAGGCGGTATCTATGTTATAGAGCCGGGCACAGCAAATGTTGCCAGTGGATTGGTAGAGAAGAAAGCAGATCTTGCACATAGATTTATTGATATTGACGGAGCCAATATGGTCAAGGCAGCTGAACCTGCTAATTTGCCTGTTACAGGCATTTATAGAATTCAGGACACTGCAAGAGTTGCTAATATGAGCTTTGTTGATTTTGTGGATAGAGTAGAGAGTTCAAACGCATCAACATATTCTCCTGTCGAGTATTCAATTCCAGAAACTGTGCTTCCAGAGATCAGGTTACCTGATTTGGCTCCTATGGGTGCTGAAAGTATAGATCGTTCAACCATTGGCATTACAACGCCAATGCCGGTCATCCCAGCATGGGTAGGCCCAATGGCTTCAAATATCAGCACAAAGGATGCACAGGAAGCAGGAAGGGTCATTGCTAACTTGGCAAGCGTACCAAGAAAGGTATCAAATGATGCTGCAAGATTGAACCCGCAAAAGCAGATAGTGTTTGATAATGATTTTGCAAGAGCTGATGAGGCGATTGAAGTTTTGGGTGCGACATTTGACAGAGAAGCCACTCAGCTTTCAAATATAGCCGGAGTTGTAGATAATAAAGGCGAGGTCAAGCCGCTTCTGCTAAACGACCAAAATAGATTTGCTGCCAAAGCAGAAATAGCAGGCCACAGTTTTGAAAGAAACACACCGGTTGTTGTTGAGAATGGATGGGCATTTGCTAAAGATACAAAAGGCGATGTTGTTACATTTAAATATGATGCAGACTTAACTAAGGCAACACCAAAACCATTTACAGTTGCACAAACACCAGTATTTAGAAGCGACCTTGCAATCGTTGAAAACTACGACGGAATTTCAGCAGAACCTGTTACATATACAGTGAAGGATACAGTTGCGTCAACTGAAACGACAATGACTCCTTTTGAATATCAACAAAAAGTTGTGCTGCCGGAAACAGCATTCTCAGCTCATGCAAGAGGCTTCCATCAATCAATAGTTGATGATCCTCTGGTTGCAAAGATAAGTGTTGAAGATGCTGGTGATGCATACCAACAAGGATATAAGTTAGCTATTAGAAAGCTTGAAACTGCAGGAATTACATTCAAAGCAGAAGAACTTCCTGAAGTAGAAGTATTGCAAGTAACACCACAAGAGATCAGAGAGACAATTCTTCCTCAGTATGCCGCATCAATGCCGGCAGCAGTATCAAGCCGATTTGTTCAAACATATGGAAATAGAGACCTGGCCGGATTCTCATCAGACAAGGTTTACATTACACAAAGAGCAGAAGCTAATCTAGTCGGCAGCAGCGCGCAGAAAGATGACGGTATCGTCGAAAGCATAGCAAATACTATAGTTGAAGAAGTTCTTGCTGCAAGAATGCCACAGAATACAGATACAGATAATATAGCTGCTGTAAACAGGATCAATAATGTTCAACTGACAAAGGTTGCAAGCAGAGAAGGATTAGAGGCTAAGCTAAGAACGACATTGCAGTCAACTAAAACACCTAAGTTCAGCGTTGCAAGTGTTGATCAGTATAAAGCACAGACAGGAAAGTCAATTAGTGATATTTCTGCACAATTAGATATGGCAGCAAACATTCAAATTATGCCTGACCGTGCTCAATTAAGTTCAGAGCAGGAATTGTTCAAGGCTCTAAATCAACTTAACAACAGAGGCGACCGTACTCAATTTGAACAAGACCTGGTTTATACATTAGCAAAAGGTCAAGGCGGAGTTCAGGTCCTTAATCTGAAGGTGCAGGATTTCAAGGGTCAATTCAATTCAAGAGGCGAAGATATCGGAGTTGGCCATGAACTGGGTGATGTCGCTCTTGAAATCATGGGTCCGAAGCTTGAACAAGCTATGGCCAAAGAGCTTGAGGGCACAGGCATTACGGCTGTTGTCTATAAAGGCGGACCGAATTTCAATTTAATGTTCACAGGCGTTGCTGATCAGGCAAAAGAAAGACAAGTACAGCGTGCAGTAGAAAGAATCATCGGTGATAAATCCCCAGGATCATTTAGAGCTGATGTTGTCGAAACTATTAAGTCGAGAATGGCTGGCTTATCAGAAGACGATCGAGCAAGGTTAGAAAGATTTAGCCCTGATGATTTTAATCTGTATGGCGGCCTTCAATCATCTCAACAAGTTCAAGTAACACAGTCTCAATTCTCTGATTATTTTGGTAAAGGCATAGACAAAGCACTTCAAGACCCTGCTGTTCAACAAGTTGAAAAGGTTTCAAGCGCATCAGCAGAAAAAGATGATGAGAGCCTGCATAGAGAAGCAATCAAGGTTGCAAGTGCGCTTGACCTACAAGCTGCCCAAGCTGCCAAAGTAACTCAATTACAGTTCTCAGATCATTTTGGACCAACTATAGATAAAATATTGCAAAATGTTGAGCAGCCTTATGCTCCTGAGGGTAAAGTTGTTGTTGATCAAATAAGCAAGCCATTGATCAGAGCGTCAAAGACGGAAAGAAGCAGCAATGTAAAAGAATATAATCAAGTAGCTGCAGACATCCTTAGAGTTCAACAAGCTGGATTAGGGAATGAGTTAGATTTTGCTCCTATTGAAGAAAGATTCCCAAGCGCAGATAAGACTATCAGGGCATTGTCAATTGCTTACGAGAGGGCCATTGATTCTGGAGATGAGGCAAGGATAGAAAAAGCACGCAATGCGGTTTTGGATAATGCTGTTGCTTATCAAACAAGAAATATCAGCACGAGAGATAGGATATATCTCGGTAATGATCATTTCAAGGCAACTATCAACCAGATCATGAGAAGAAGAGATGACCTGACAACGAATTTCCATAAGGTTTTCAGGCTTGGCAGCATGTCTGATGAATATGGTGCTGTTGTATGGGATGCCGCAGAGCAGAAGCTTGCTATCTTTAGATTTGACGGCAATAATATTGGCGCTACTTCTAATTACCATGGAAGATTGGTCGGCGATGAAGTTATTGATAAAGAGTTGAAGGCAATTGACAAGGTTCTTGCCGAATCTGCAACGATGACAGATGGCGAGCGAACACAACCGCGCACTCTTCAACAAAGACTTGATTATGTAAGCACTAATTTAGGCCAAAGCGTTCAGAAGGCTTTTGATACAGCTGATTATAGAGGTATGCCGGCTCAATATGCATTCACAGAAAAAGAAACAATAGTAAGAAAAGCAATTGATGTTAGCACGGATCGTGACCAGGCAGGACACAGGATGCATGTATTAAATCCTGAAGGAGAAGTTTTTGACGTCTCATTTGCATCAGGAGATATGCCCAAAGTTATTAATGAAGCCGGCGATGAAGTGGAGCTCAGACTTGATAGGTCAGACAGTAGAAATGTTGTTGTTTACAGGGCAGATAACGGAAGACAATTGTTCACTTACGGAAGAATGAACAATTATCAGCTTAAATTAAAACCGGCTGTGTTGAACCTGCTTAAGATGTCTAAAGAAGATTATCTGACACTGAGAGAACAAGGAAAGATCGGTCAAGACCTTAGCGTTGCAGTTGAAGTTGATCCTATGGTATCAGCAGGATATGTTGTTATAAATGCAAAAGATATCGCTCCTGAGAACTTACAAGCATTTGATTTCAGCGTTGTTCAGGGTCGTGCCGATAGTATCGCAGAAGAAAGAAAGAATCAGGTCATTAAGCCTTATCAGATGAAGAGCGGAGGAGCGATAGATTTTAATACAGTATCTGTTATCGGGGCAGCAAGGCCATTTGGTGCAAGCGATGTGTCAAGTCTTCCGGAAGCAAGAATGACGATCGCTCAAGAAGCGATTGCAAACCGCATAATAGATCGTAAGGCTTCTGATAGTGCGATATTATCTTTGGCATTAGACAGATCTCCACAAGGTGATCTGAGAGTAGATGGCAAGTCTGTTCAAGAGATCAGTTCTGGAGTATATAGGATTCCTGGGGCAGAGGTAGAAATTCAGAGATTTGCAAATGCTGCACCTACGGTTGGTTCGATAATTAATAAACATAATGCGATCAGGGAAGCTATGGGCGGGGATTTAAGCGGTATTCCTAGATATGAAGGTTTTGGAAGGATTGGCCAGGATGCATTTGTCTACAAAACTGTTGTTGCAGATGCAAAAACTGTTGAGCAGCTTAATAATGAAGGCAGATATGGAAGGAAAGAATTTGCAGCTGTTAGCAGGTTGGCAGAGGTCTTAGCTCAAGAAGGCTGGGATGCAAGAATGAGCTTTACTCCTCAAAATGTTAATATCGTCAAAGATCCGGTTACCCAGCAATTAAATGCATATGTAGTTAATGTTGCAGCAGTAAACAATGTTGGTTCTCGTAACCAAAGAGTCAATACAGAACTAAGACAAGCTTATCAAATAAGTATGAGAGGCTGGCCTGTTCCTGCAGCTGTTGGACCTGAAGCATTGCAGAAATATGCAA
>MHHG01000036.1 GCA_001805965.1 Omnitrophica WOR_2 bacterium RIFOXYA2_FULL_38_17
GATCCTGTCAATTACATCCTGAGCCTGCTGAGCTTTGCTTGAACTCCTTGGCTTTCTTATTTTGCTTGGCGTTCTATTTTCTTCCTTGGTCTCCTCCTGAACATCATTTTCAACTTGAACAGCAATTTCTTCTGCAGCTTCCGGTGTAACCTGTTCTTCTGCCTGCTCATCCTTCTCCTCCTCAACAGCCGCTGTTTGAGGCTCTTCAATTACTTCAATAATTTTTTCGGCAGGTGCTTTTGACCTTGTCCGTTTGCCTGGCCTTATGTCAAGAGGCTCGATCAAAACACCATTCTGCTTTAACCATCTCCATAAATTGCCGTAATCAACCCCCATCATATCTGCAATATCCGCCAGTGTCGGCTGTTTGCCGTCATGCTCCTGCATGAACCTGGCAACATGTCCTTTTATTTCTACAACTCTTTCATCTTTGTCATAAGAACTCTCAACGGTAATACCGAGCTCTTTCTCAGAGCTATGCTTGCGGACCCATTGCTTTAAAGCGCCTGCTGATGTTTTGTCCTCATATCTTGCTTCAAGCTCAGGAATTATAAGATCATAAGTGATCACTTTCACTTCCTTGTCCTTTAATCCCTGAATAACCGCTTTAATATGTGTTAATCGCTCGGCAACATCGTATTGCTCGCATCCTCTTTCTAACCCGAGGTATTCATATGTAATATCCCTGTTATTGTTCAACCATTGCCATAAACTGCCGGCCGTACATTCTGTATATCCGTACAACTTATTGATCATAGGGACAACATCGCCTACAGTTGCCGCCGTCTTTTTCTCTGTTTTAAATCTTTTTGCTGCCCAACGTATCAGCGCGATCCTTTGCGGCCTGTCAATGCCCTTTGTGGCGATCCTTACACGTCCTATCTTAGATTCTCTTAATACCTGGTTATCAGTTAAGGCCTCAACTGCCAGGCCTTCCTGAGCCATAAGAGCAAGCTCGCCGGCTACTTTTGTCGGCAGAGGTTTAACGTCTTTTGCTTTTAACCTATTGACCGCCTGTTCAATATGATCTGCCCTTCGAACATGAATGACCAGGTCTTTCGCCAATGAATAAAAAGGACTTAAGAACGCCCTTGCCAGTCTTTCGTTCACTTCATCTCTTTGGCCCGGATACGCTTTAACAGAAGCTTCGTGCAGGATGGTAAGCAGTAATTCTTTCAGGTTTTCCTGCGCAAATAGTTTTGAATCAAGATACAATGCTCCATCCCTGTATGATCCCCAAATATATTTAAGATCCCCCGCCCTTATTGCAATAGAACCATCCAATAAACTTAATAATGCCTGCTTAATACGGTCATCACGTTTTCCGACAACTTCAAGAGCATGCTCAACTGCCATTCTAAATAATACAGGATTAACGCCATTATCTTTAGCCTGATCAAGATCTTCAAGTATCTGTCGTTCTGTCGGCGGGTTCTTCGGGTCTTTTGCCCTGTGGGGGTCTGCCGGTGTTATTTCAATATACTTTGTGCTCGCATTTTGCCTTAAGAATTTGGCGAATTTTCTTACGGACCTATTGCTGGGCCCTCTCATAAAATTGCGGATCACCGGCCAACCGGTCTTACCGTCCTTGAAACTGGCGGAATATTTGAAAAATTCTTCAGCATTATCTTTGCTTATAACAAATGGCGGGTAGCCCTCTCTCATAAGAATATAACTTGCAACAAGAATTCCTGTTCGGTGGTTCCCTTCTTCAAATAATTGTGGCGGCCCGACTATGCGCGCATATACTCCTGCCGCCAAATACCAGGGTGACTGATGCCTGTTCGCCTCGTACCAGTTCCACACATTCCAGATATTCGCGTTAAATCTTTGTTCAACAAAATCTACATATTCCTGGTATCTTCCACTGCCGTTCCATTCAGAGCCAACTTGCGTAATAATATTCAGCTCAAGCATGTAAACCCTCAACAATTCCTGGCCATCTTCCAGCAGTTGATTAAGGAAATAACACGCATCAGAATAGTAATCCAACGTTTCTACATTGAAATCGCGCCAATCAGATTCTTTTTGAGCGACTTTAAAAGATTCACGGACAAAATGTAAATGGAATACTGCTTTGATCGATCTTCTTGCGGATCTTTCATTCTCTTCGCAAGTTCTTTGAGGATAGGCCAACATGCTTGCTTCGTGAAGGAGGGTAAGGATCAGTTCGACATAATTCGACTTACTTAATAATTCCTTGTCCAAATGTAATACATTGCCACGCACAACACCCCAAAGGTTTTTCATCGGCCCTGCACGTATCTCCATGAATTTCATCTCAAATAGTTTTCTTACAACTTTCTCATCTCTTGCCGCATAATCAACCGCTCTATCGATCGCCTTTGCAGCATAAGTCCTCTTTGCAACAGACACCTTCTTATTTCGTCTTAATTCCAAAGCAATAACGATCTTTCTTAAAAATAGTATCCCCGGCAAACTGTTATCATCTTTAGCACGATGCAGGTCTTTTGTTAAATTGTCCTTAGCATTTCTTTGTTTTATGATCTTTCTTGCCTCTTGCTCTGCACTGGATATCACATCTTTTGCCAGGCTCCACCATTCAATATCCCAATAATTCTTTTTTACATATTGTCTCAATATATAATCAAATTCATCAGAAGATAAATAATCACTTTCCAGCAACGCCCTAAGGGCTTCCTTTAATTCATTTAACCTTCGGTCCAGCATTCTGCTATGTTTATCTAAAAGCTTAGTATCCATACGATCATAAACAATTTCTTTACCATCTTTTTTATTCTTAAATGAAGCCCTGATCGATAAGATACCTTTCACAAGCCTTTGCGCAATCCTATAAATAACGTAAAGAACCGCTGCCGTAACCGCAAATTTTACTATGATCTCCTTCGAGGCCTCATCCGTTAAATCATTTGTGCTTAAAAACACAATGTCGCTTGCAAAAGCAGTGCCAGCTGTGAAGATGCCTGCCAAAACAACAAGAATGCTTATATCTGCAAATCCCCTCTTCTTTCCTTCTGGTTCTCTCATTACAATATTATTACTTTCTGCCGACAGAGCCAACTGCGCTACCCTGTTAAAATAATATTCTTTTCTGGTCTTGCCCGGGGCTTTTAATGCCGCTTCTTTTTCTCCTTCTTCTAAACCTTCCTCGTCCTGCAATAATTCTTCCATTATATCTAACAGCTTTTCCACTATCTTGGTATCAGCTTTACTGTCTATTGCAACTTTCAATTCTGTTCCATTGCGGGCAGCCAGCATAAGGATCAACATTATCTCGTGTGCAGAAGTGCCATTTATCGTAACGGTTGTGCCGGGGAATATTTCAGCCATTTTATTAGCGATCTCATAGATCATGGTTGAAGGCCTTACATGTATCCCTTTTGGATTCTTTAAAACTATCTTTCGCGATAAATTTGAAGCAGTAAGGTCTATCTCTCCCTCATCCAGGCCTAATATCTCGATGATAGCCCTTTCTATTGAATCCTTTCTCTCCTGGCCCTCAATACCATCAAAAACGTTCGCAGCAAAATAATGCATATAATCACCGCCTTCATGTAACCAGAAACCATAATGTGATTCGATCTCTAAATTTGTATTATGTGAAGTAGGCCTTATCTCACCGCTTTGAGGTTCTTCGAAAGTTGCTGTAATTGCCGCTGCGATCTCATGAACAACAACATCATTTAACCCAATAGAGCGCTTCTTAACAAATATTTTAATGATAGTTTCTCCGTCGCGCTCAGCAACCTGCCAAGTACCCCTATAAGGTAGCGTTTCAAGAACATGTATTTCCAGGCTGACCCTTGATAACGGGACCGCTATTCTGGAATAAAATGAAGCGATCAGGCTGGTGAATTCATCTTTCCCAACTCCGAAGAATATCCTTGCCAATATTGCAGCTTCAGAGGAATCATCTAATACCCGATGATCAGGTTCTTTCTTTAATGCTTTCGCAATAAAGTAATCTACTTCCCCTCTTGTCAGGTCTTCTTCCCCGCTGCCTGACAGATCAGCTTTACCTGTTGATCTGTTCTTTATGTTTTCAAGAAGCGCTTCAGCACGCTTGCTTCCCTTGCCCCAGCCTTGTTTTTCTCTTTCCATTAACATCATATAATATATCTGTGAAAGGAAATTCTTGTCACGGCTAACAGCGCTTGAAAGCTCTTTAAAGAAAACACGGTGCGGCCTTGGATGGGCGAACATATCTTCCTGTATCTCATTCTGTTTCCACAAGTTCCAGGAATCCCTCAGCCTGTCACCAGCCTCTTTGCCTAATTTCTTCTCAGCAAGTATTTTCATGTCAATTTCTGCAGTTGCCTGAAAAACCAACACTTCCCAGAAGAAAGGCCTGCCGCTTCCAAGATGATTCAAATAAAGGACATTTGCCAAGTTATCCTGGCCTGACACCATTGACGGAAGATCGTCACTATAAAGCATTAGCTCGGAGAATAATTTGCGGGGTACTGAATAATCCAAAACAACTGTGACCTTACCATCTTTAGACGCACGAACAAGCTCTAACTTATTACCTTCATCATTAAATCTAAATAAGGAATAATCATTTTTCTCTACGATCTCATAAATTTTTTCATGAAGCCCTTTATTCCCTCTGCTGGTCATTACAAATATCGTTTTATCGCCTTGCCCGAACTCAGGATATTTTTTTCTTGCCCTTTCGAATATCCCAAAATACTTCTCCGGTGAGCTAGCTTCATGCGCGTACATAAAGCCCCATTCAGACGCTACGGTGCGCTCCAAGTTCGTCTGCCCTAAAACCTTATTTAATATCTGCCATCCAGGGAACTTTTTAATTATACGTGCGCGCTCAATACGGATCCTTCCTTTATCCCTTGGGTATTTGCTTCCATAGATAGTTTTGCCTACAGGAGAAACAGGGGGCATGCCAATTGAGTTCTCAGTAAAGCCCAGATGCCCTTCTCCAGCAGAGATCGGGTTCATTGTCATCGCTTCAAACCCAACTTCAAAGATCTTTATATGCGCTTCCACCGGACCGGCATACTCTCTTATAGCTTGACTGCTCTGGTAAATATCTTTTTCTGTAGCGCCTAATGCATAGATAATAGACACGTCATCTTTATTGAACATGTCTTGCTGCGTCCTGTACCATGCGGAGGTTGACACTGTCGGCCACATTGTTTTTTCCGGATCTCCGTATTTTTTGAGGCCATAAGCTTCCGCATCAACAACGTAAATATCCTCTGCGATCTGATCTGCTTTTTCAGGGTCCAGCCCTTTTAGGATCTTTGTCGTACAAACAAGCTTGAAATCTTCGCTCTTGTGGAATACTAGCCTGACAACCTTATCCGGGAACGCCAGCCTCAATACCTGCGCTGTATTGACAACAAAAACAAGGTCGCCTAAGCCCGCCATTCGGCTGTGAATGATAACATTGATTGCCGCAAAACAATCAGCATCCAGCAGCAAATGATACTGTCCATATCCTATAGATCTAATTGCGCTTGTAAGATCCCAACGAAGCTCCTTTGAGAATTTATCTAATATATTTTCCATAGTGGCCGTTCTAACATCAACAATACGTATATATAGAACGCCTCCACGAATAAAGACAGCATCGTGCCTTGCTTTAAAATCAACAGATACCTTATTTATCTTGGCACTATTCTCATGCTTCAACAATATGTTCACCGCGATCAAAAGTTTGCTGTAAGGCAATAAATGCAATGCGGTTTCGTCTATTCTCTTCTCATAATCCGCGGATATATCAAACTCTACCTTCTCCTTGAATAAGATATTATCCGAAGCGCTCTCATCCACAATATCGTTGAGCTGTTTTCTGAACTCTGCATCTATCATTATTCCGCATCTTTTCAGCGCCTTGAAATACAATTTTAGTTCGTCGATATTTGAACGGAAGTACGCGATACTTGCTTTAAGGGACTCTTTGTGGGAACCTGTTTCTATTTCGGTAAGCTCATGGTGAATAATATCATCTATGAGTATTTGGAAGGATCGTGACTCAATTGTATCTCCATATGGCGGAGCACGAGTTGCGAGCCCTTTTTGTATCGTGATCTTTCCAGGATTCGTTGAAACATCAGCTATCCTGCCTGACTTGGTCTCATCAGCAAATACGATCAACTCCGTCCCCTTTATACTTATGACGCGCTCAACATATTTATTGAGGTTCATAAGTTCATCTGCAGCCGCCTCTCTTTGTTTTGCAGGAAAAGACCCAGGGTATGTTGACCGCCTTTCCTCAGTGATCGTATAATCGCCTGTTCTTGTTGAAATGAAAACTTTTAACGCCCTATCTTCATTGTTTGAAACTCTCTCAAAATGTAATCCGCTATCATCAACCCAATAATTCCTGACATTGCCAAACTCGCAAAGATACTTATATTGATCCCTGTTTTGATTTAATCCCCTGATGAAATCTAATAATCCCTGATCGTCCCGATAGAAAGGCGAGCTTTGTTTCCATAAGCCTGGTTTACCCGGAGTATTGATCTGCTCTTCTACCGCATATTCGTCACCCATCAATAAAGAATAATTCGCAAAACCTAATGCGCATAAAGCATAGAGGAACTTGGTGCGGGCGACAACTGAAACATCTCCCGGGAACAGCATGGCAAATTCATGAGAGATCCTTAGCGCATCATGATGTGTCAGCATCCACATTCCCGGCATCCATCCCATACTGCCAAACACATAATCAACAAAAGCCCTTTGCCTGTCTACATGATTATTAAGGCCACCATTATGCCACGGCCGACCTGGCCCTGAAGCTGTCAGGATCGGGAACATATCGAGGCCTCTTAAAACTTTATTTACTTCTCCTTCGTCCAAAGCACCAAGTGTTTCAGGGACCGCTAATCCTCCTAAAGCCTTAAATACTTTTGCAACCATCTCTTTAAATAATGGCATACCAAAGCCATAATGGAATGCATCAAGTCTCTCGCCAAGAAGGCCAAGTTTTTCAAGCATGAACTTTATTGGATCAATTAACCGCTTATAATCCTGTGCCTGTAAACCTTCCCAGTTTGGATCTGCCAAACCTTGCTGAAGAGCTTCATCTCCCCATAGTTGCTGGCCACAAGTACCGATCGCATGGCCTGCCGCCTTGATCCTTCCATTTTCATCCTGTCTTAGTACGCTTGGATTAAAGGCCGCAGCAACACCTTGCATAGTATTAAAGTAAGGTATATCAGTCCATATAAGAACACCTTGTTCATAACCATAATCAATAGCTCTTAATAACTGTCCTCGCGCTAAAAATTGCTCCATAAATATAAAATCCCTGACCTGGTTAAACACCTCTCTCTTTTTCTTTATATCCAATCCTTCATAGCCTTTAAAGTCATCATGCCAGTAACCCTTTGTATGCTTTTCGATCACACATGTTGCTTTGACATATGCATACTCTATTACTTCTTCATCCCTAATAAATGCCGCAAAGGCCTGTGCAAACTTTGCATTTCCTGCGAAATCATCCCATCGATCCCAAAGTGTTGTTCCTTTAATTCCGGTTTCAGCCCAGTCAATACTCCTAGGATCAAGCGCAAATAAACTGAAGATCGAATATGGGCTATCTTCCTCTTGCGGTGTTAAATTATGTACCGGATCATTTAGAGGCATGGCAAAAAGAATGTTAAATCCAAGGTCCTTTGCATGATCAATTAAAGCCTTTAGGTCAGTAAAATTACCAAATCCATCTTTTTCATTACGTTCTCTTCTTACCGCATTTCTCAAGAATGCATAATAAACTCTCGCCCTCTTTACCCATTCCTTCTTATTCTTGAACCTATTAAGAACTTCCTGTGCTTTCTCCTGGGCTTCGAGCAGATCAACACCTTTGTTCCTAATATAGTAAAGAGTTGCTGCAGCTGATACCAATGCAATAATATGTTCCGGATGTTCGATCGCAGCTACCCTTTGCGAAATATATATAACACCTGTTCCATTAACGTTTTCTTTATCGGCGTCAACGACGCTATTGATCCAACCCATCTCATCAATACATTCAGGCGCGATCCTGATATTGTTATTGTCTTTAAGGGCTTGTAAATCTTTAGCGATGTCTTTATATCCAAGATAAGTAAGGATCGCTTTCGCTTTCTTTACAGATAACGGACCTACCTGAGCCATGCCCTCTGTTAGCTCAGCAAACTGCCCGAGTAATTTTGTCCTTCTATCTTCAGTATTACCAAGATCATCTGACGATTCAGAGATCACCAATGTCATGATAATATCCTTCGAAACATGATCAGCAACTGCCTTTTGCAGCATCGGGAAGTTCCCGATATATTCTTCCATAATAGCTTTAAGGGGTCTGGCGTTATCATAGATCGACAGGTCTATTGTCTCTCCCATCATTCTTGCATATACCGCAGCGAACTTATGTGCCGCCGTCCTTGAATCAACCATCGGAAGCATCCTTGTCGCGTTCTCCATTATCTCAAGGACTCCCGCCGGATCGCTCTCCAGGTACCCTATTACCCCCTGTGCCCACTTCTGGTTCGGATACTGGCCCTTATCTTTTAATGCCGCTATCCTTTGTTTAACTTTACCTTCTCTGTAATACTTGTACGCATATATCCTTGCAGATGCATCCAGCATCGCTTCCTGCATCGCCTCTTCTGTGAACGGCTCAAATACATACCCGTTGCCTTCTTCCGCCTCATAAAAACTTCTTCCTGTCTTTTTCTCCCACGCCTTGATCCCTACATTTAGCACCTGCTGTATCGGCGCGCCTGTATAGCTTGATATCACTATTGACGCCGTGATCATGTCCTTCTTGTCTTTCATACCTGCCGCTTCAAGTGGCGGGATCGACCACTGTGCAGCAACACTTGTCGCCGGTATCGCCATCC
>MHHG01000037.1 GCA_001805965.1 Omnitrophica WOR_2 bacterium RIFOXYA2_FULL_38_17
CCATACCTTCATCGGCTACCATATCTTATCAAATTTAACCTTATCATTAATCGATCCATTGAAATCAATCGCGCACTAATTGCGCATTTCGCCCCTTTAGCGCACCATTGACCCCTTTTCCTCAAGCTTTTGTGCCATTATAATCGTCAATTTTTTAATGTAGTCCTAATAAAAAATAAAAACCCAGGCGCTTTAGGTGCCTAGGCAAATCTATCTTTGTGCAATCTATGCGTTTGTTTTTTTAAAAATACTTTTGATGAATTCAAGATACTCATGGCTATCCTTCTCTCCGACAAAGAAACCGCCGTCATAAAGATTAATATTGCGCTCTTGTCGCATTTTATTGCCAAGAATGACAATATCTTCATCCTGGAGCAGTTGGCTTAGTTTCTCCAAGATTTTAATATGATGACCGGCTTTACTTCTTATTTTGTAGCCTTTTTGAGCGATCAAGGCAATGCCGAGTTTAAGCAAAGCATCATAGCCGAACTTGAAAACAACATCTGGCACATCCGATCCCTCGGCGATTTTAAGATCATGACGAGCAGATTGCAAAAACTGATCAATCTGCTGTTTTTGAAATGTTATCTTTTGAAAGTGTTGGCTCTCGAAATTGATCATATAAGCTTTATGGTTTTAGTTTTAAAAACGTTGTTTATGAAAGGCTCTTTATTTTTTTTCTTTTTCTTGAATTCTTCTTCGCTTAAATTTATCACATTAAATTCCCGGCCCGTATCTTTCTGCAATTTTGCAATGATTCTCTGTAATTCCAAGACAGAATGTGTCCCGACAGCTAAAAGATCTATGTCGCTGGATGAATCCATTTTATTGCTGGCGTATGAACCAAACAAATGTGCTTCTTTGAGGCCTTTGACGTTCCCCAATAGATCTTTTAGTTTTTTTTCGATGCCATAAGTTTTTAAGAAAATCTGGCGATAATGTTCTAGAACGGGATTGTCTTTTGCGAGGAAGAAATATCTTTGCTTTCCGCGGAATTCGCTTTTAAAGAGGCCTTCTTTTTCCAGCTCTTTAAGTTTTGTTTCCGTGTTTTTGGGATCAAGGTCTAAAGTCCTTGCCAGTTCATTAATGTAGACCTCTGCCTCGGGATTGAGGAAATAATAATCTAGTAATTTGATTGTTACTTTAGAGCGTAATGATATCATATTTTTCACCATGGTTATGGTAACAATTTACCATAACCATGTATTTTGTCAAGTGTGTTTAAATTTGCTCAGAAATACTCGGTTGCTTTTATAAAAGTTTTCCTTAAGCCCTATCAATATTCTTACAAGTTCAAGGTTCTCAACGCCGCAGCTATCTTTATCATCGTTTCCCGATAACGAACCCAATCGCCATCCGTAAGTTTTTAGAAAGACTTTATTTTTCATTTTTTATGATTCTTAATATTTCCGTATCTTGTTTCTTTTCTAATAAATTTATAATTTTTGCCTGCTACTTTTTTGAAACTGAGTTGTATGCCTCAAGAATAAATTTGGACTGTTTCATGCTTACCAGGTCATGTAAGAGCGCAATGGCGACAATTAGATCTTTTTCAGCTTTGTCAGCCTTTGTTCTACGCTGAGTTACAATTAATTTGTGTATAGCATTTTTTATATAGAGGAATACACCAGTTGCTGATAAGAATGACATCTTTTAGCACTCCTTTATTATGAAATCTTCTTAATATTTCTTGGTAAAGCTCAGACTGGCTCTTTTCCACGCAAAGAACTCCTTAAAAATTTAATTTGTTTTTTGATCTTTGATAGTAAATTGCGGTATTTTGATCTTAATTGCTTTGCCTCTGTATATTGTTTAATGATTTTTGGATCAACTTTTTTGCCTTGGTAGACAAATTTTACTTTACCGTTCTCTCTCAGAACAAGGTAATCATACTCGTGATTCTTAATCTTTTTTTAATAAGGCTTCCCTTTGGCAGTTTATCTAATTCTTCCTCATATTTTTTTTGGATTTTAAGAGAATTTGCCAATTCTTCCTTTAAAATAGGTTTGATCGCCATAGTTGCTCTCCTCAACTTACCATACATATATGATCATTTAAGATATTGCATGGTAAGAATAGGATACAGCTAAATAAAAAATTATTTTATTCAATTAATTTCTCCTGTAACTTTATCAACATGTTCAAATATCTAAAGGGTCTTTTCTCTTCCTCCTGAAAATGTTTCAATAAGCGGCATTTTATTGGATCCCAGCTACAGGAACATTAATATCAAAAATAACTCTAGCATTGAAAAATTTTAGAAATGCAGCATAAGTCTTCCCTTTTATCGTTCTATAAGTTAAAATAATACTTAATTTTATGAAAAACATTCTAAAAAATATAGTATCCTTTCTCTCACCGGAAGTCTGGACATTTATAGGCATTACTGTGCTTAGCTTGTTCGTTATTATTCGATTTGTTAACCTGGTTCCACAGGTCGACAATGATTTCTTTTTTTCCAGTGATGACCCTCAGTTTCAATCAGAGCAACGCATTTCAGATCTCTTTAAAAGAAATGATACACAGATCATTATTAGTGCGAGTGGCACTATTAATAGCGAAGAATACGCCGAAAACATCAAAAACCTGACAGAAGAACTTAAGGCGATAGTCGGGATAACTTATGTAAAAAGTATCTCGAATGGCCCTGCTGACCTTGAAGACGCTTTAAAGAGTCCTCTTTGGAAAAGACTTCTCATCGCGGATGACCAGGGATCCACCAACCTGGTTGTCCTTCTTGATGAATCGAGATCACAAACGGTTGTTAAAGAGGTTGAGAAAATTGTTGAACAAGCCACATCTGATGATTTCAAGCTCCGCATCTCCGGATTGCCTTATGTTGTTGAGCTGATCAGCCGGTACCTTATTCGTGACCTTCGCACATTTAGTTTAATTGCTTTTATTCTTTTCGGGATAGTCATTTATCTGATTTTCCATTCAAAAATTATTCTCGCCGGGACCATGTTGTCATGCCTTAATGCTTGTCTGTGGACATTCATGATATCTGGCCTGATGGGTGTGCCTATCGGTCTTTTAACAGCGAATTTAGCCACAATTATTTTTGTCCTTACTCTTTCACACATGGTATTTCTTACATATAACTGGAAGAATACTTGCTCAATGAATTCAAATGATTGCGTTGATCAAGCTGTGAAAATTACTTTAGAAGCATCCTTCTGGAGTATGCTGACAACTTTGTTGGGATTTTTAAGTTTGTGGTTTGTTCCGGCAAAGCCATTAAGGGAGTTGGGAATATCAGGAGCTGTGGGAACGGTTGTTGCCATCCTGGTTGCCTACGGCGTTTATCCGGCTTTTCTGAAGATGGCGGATATTGAAAAAATGAAAAAGAGGGGCATATCAAAAGGTCGCCTTTATCCTTTCCTTGAGACCAATAAAAATTATATCTGTTTTATGATAATTTTTTTCTGTCTTATTGCTATACCTGGTATGTGGAAGATCAACACAGACCCCAGCATGTTGTCTTTTTTCTCTAAGGATAGTAAGATCTATAAGGGTTTGGAATATATTGATAAAAACGGTGGAAGCAGTCCTCTTGTTATTGTGGTTGAATCAGAACGGGGAAACGTGCTTAACTCAGGTGCGGCTTATGCGAATATGTGGAAACTCCAGGAAGCCCTGGAACGCCATAGGGCTGTCGGTTCCGTAGTTTCTCTGCCTGTGCTTATGGCTGAAGCGAAACAGGAGCCTCTGGCGTTTTTTCTTGCCTTTGACTGGATGCTTAAAATTCTTGAAAAACCCAAATATGGAGAGATCGCGAAAAGTTTTGTAACGGAGAACCGGAAGAATGGCTTATTCCTCTTGCGCATGAACGAGCTCAATCGCGTCCAGAAACGGTTGGACATTATCGATGAGTTGAAAGAAATTGTTGAAACACAGGGATTTATTCCTAAAATTATCGGCGGTGTCTACAAATTGCAGGGACATATGTCCAGACTGGTTGTGAAGAGTCTCGTGTCGGGATTGACCAAGCTAGTTCTTTTGTTCTTTATTATTGCCTGGTTTGTGTCGCGTTCGATAAAAGTCACGATTGCCATGATCCTAAGCCTTCTGCTTATTCCTATTGGTATTTTGGGGGCTATCGGGCTTTACCGTGTGCCACTTGATGTGGTGTCTTCGCCGGCTTCTAATGTGGCCATCGCTATGGGTATTGATTCCATGATCCACATCGTGAAAGCTTACCGTCGGAGAAAGAAAAATAAAGGATCAAGTGATCATATCTGGCAGGATGTCCGGGATGAAATGTGGCGGCCTGTCCTCACTTCCATGATCATCGTTATCACCGGTTTTTCTATTTTTCTGTTCTCAACATTTCCGCCCACTCAGCGCTTCGGTGGGGCTATTGTTTTCGGAACACTCCTTGCCTCCCTTACGGCGCTTTATATCATGCCACTTATAGCTAACAAAAAATTTTTACCATCAAAATAAATATTTGGGATATTTTACGCTTTCTTACCTAACAAATAATATAGAATATGACCTATTACGGGCAGTATCAAAATTAAGATGATCCACAAGGTCTTTTTACCGGGATACATTGAACTTTTAACACAATCGATAATGGACATTTAGAAGGCACTCGGGATCATTTTTATTTGAAAATAATATTTGCGATTATTCCAAATATAATAATTTGCGGGATGGTGACAATTGGCAGCCAGATGGCTGTTCGTTTGCCTACATTATGCCAGAGCAATCCTATTTCAGTATAATCCGTAGCTACTCCAGCCATGAGAAATACAAAGCTATTTCCCAATGCTCCAGTCTGTTTGAAAATTTCAAAGGCTAATGGCGCGGTTCCTTCCGAGCAAACCTCCAAAATAGTTGCCAGAATTAACGTAATAACTAATCCTAATGTTGTCGGTCCCATGTATTGATAAAAGAAATTCCGTGGTATATATGCACCCGCTAAACTTGCTAACCCCATACCTATTAATATCCACCAGAGTACCATAGCAGATAAAGAAACTGAGCCTCTAGAGATTCCTTTGAGATCTTCCTTAAACTGGTTGAAACTCCAACGATAAGCCTTCCATCTCTGCTTAATATCTTTTTTTACCGAGAAGTCTTTGCCCACTTCAAAACTATTTTTATTCTTCTCTATAAGATCCTTTGACTCAAGGAATTCAAATATAAATCCAGTGATAATTGCAACAATAATAGCGACCATGATTATATACAGTGCCTTAACAAGGCCGAAAAATCCTATAAGCATTATCGTTAAAGGTAGATTTGCCCATGGGCTTGCCAGGAGAAACGCAACAACTGAAGGTGTTGAAGCGCCCTTTTTATGTAATTGAATGGCTAATGCAAGAATCCCATGGCTGCAGACACTCATAAAAAATCCGAGAATAACGGCATTAAAAATGTTTTTTTTCTTTCCTTCCTGTGCGAGTAAACTTGAGATATATTCTCTTGGGATGTAGTAATCGATGATTCCACCAAGAACAAGCCCTAATAAAATAGCCCACCAAATCATTTTAAAATAATCAAAAAAGGCTATTCTGAATGGTTCCAATAAAGGAGTTACATATGATATCACACATAACACAATTAGAATCGATGAGACGATGAAAGTCTTATTCTTAAGGATTGTTCTTTTAGATTTCTTTTTCTCTTGAGCCGGAGTCCTTTCAGGAATATTATGTTCTTTTTTAAACTTAGACAAACAATGTGGACTGCAAAAATAGTATGACTGGCCTTGATAAGATAATTCAAGAGCATCCTTTTCATTCACTGTCATGCCGCATATAGGATCTTGTGCCATATTTAGTTCCTTTGTCTAATATTCCTCACCAATTTTACTGAACTCGGCATGCTCAACCCATCTTTCAGGCTTGGTAATGAACTCAATAATATTTTCCATAATTTCATAGTGAGACTTTTCTTCATTGGCGATCTTTTTAAAGATTTGCCTTTGCTTGTCGCTATCAACTTCCTTTGATTTTTCCATGTAGAGATCAATGCTTTTTTGCTCAATATCCAAGGCTTTTCGATAAAGATCTGCTTGAGAAATTTTGAATTTGAACTTATGCTTTTCCTTTTTCCATTCAGTAAAGATGCTCTTTACATTATCAAGAAAGGGCGTGTCTATGGACTCAGTTCCTTCGGAATATTTCATTTTCTTGAACGTTTTATAATGTTTATGTTCCTGTTCAGCTAATCCGGTAAAAATCGTTGCTAGACCTTTTTGAGGAGAATCTTTAGCAAAACTTTGATAAAGTGCCTCCCCTTCTTTTTCTATTTGCATTGCATAGTCAAATATATTCATTAGGTTACTCCTTCTTTTTATTAGATCCTTCGCTTTGCTCAGGATGAGATCGTTGAATGACTTTTTCCCGATCTCAGTTTCATATTTTCATCAAAATCAGAAAGACAATAGTATTTTATGGGCTCCGTGCTTTCTAGAGTTAATAGGTGGTTTTTATAATCCTCAAGATATTGTTTCCTTATGTCATCTCCAGCTTGAAAAACCGCATAAGCAACAAACGGCGGCAGCGGTTGAATTCCGCAAAAGTAAAGCACGCCATGATTAACAGGATATAGCACTTGGTCCATGTTCCATCCATGAGGGGCATCGGGGGCATAGATATTTTCAGGGCCGCCCGTGGTGACCGAAAGCATCCCCCTTTTTCCGGAAAGTAATCCTGTATCATACATCTTTCCAAAATCCCAGGCAAATCCAGTTGCTAGTACCCGGTCAAACCAGCCCTTTAATATAGCCGGCACAGAAAACCACCAAACAGGATATTGAAATATTATAAAGTCAGCCCATATTAACTTTTCTTGTTCTCTTAAGATATCATCAGCAAGTTCCCCTTTTTCATAATAATTCTTCAGTTCCATAACATAGTTGACATAGTCTGTATTCCTAATTTTGTGAAAGTCATTTCGTGTTAAGGACGCATTAAAAGTCATATCATTAAGATCCGATACCTTAACCTCATGTCCTTTTTGAGTCAATACAGAAACAGCCAAATTTTTCATCGCGCCATTAAACGATGAAGATTCAGGATGGGCATAAACGATTAATACTTTCATTTGAATTTTCTCCTTATCTATTTTTTGATTTGATCATAACCAGCAACATCTTAAACGGTTTAATAGCCTTTAACTCATGAGGATGATTTGCCGGCATTATGATCATCTCACCGCTGCATAAATTGTTATTACTGCCATCAATGATAATGTCGGCTTCACCATCAATGATATAAACCAGTGCATCGAACGGAGCAGTATGCTCACTTAATCCCTGGCCCTCATCAAAGGCAAAGAAGGTGACCGTACCTTCGCCTTTTTTTATAATTACCCGACTTACAACAGAGTTGCTTTGATAGCCAGGCAGGTTGTTTATTTTCATATCAGGCTCCTAGCAGTTAAAGTGGATAAAAATCCAATATTTCCCTGAATTTGCCTTCTTTGATCCAGATCTCAGGATTGTTGACTAAATTAATAATATTTTCAATGATATGCTGATGACGTTTTTCTTCAAGAGCAATTTTTTTGAATATTTCTTTTTTATTGGCATCATCAGATTCTTCTGCTTTCTCGTTATAAAAAGCAGCCATTTTTTCTTCTATGGACAAGGCTCTTTTATAAACATCCCCTTTATTGCTTTTAAATGAATTGTGATCTTTGTTTTCTTTTATTTTTTGAAACACATTGACTACATTTTCAAGCAAAGGGCTTTCTTCTAAAGCTGGGAACTGCTGATCTTTCATGGATCGAAATAATTCAAAGTGCCTCAATTCTGCGTCAGCCAGCCAATTAAAAACAGTGCTCAATTCCTCGCTAGGTGATGCTGTGGCAAATTCGCGATAAATTTGCTCACCTTCTTTTTCTATTTGCATAGCATGATCAAGAATGTTCATATGTCACCTTTTTGGGAATGTGTTGATCTTTAATTCTATTATTTCCCCAAAGCCTGTTTGATATCCATAGCATGTTCCTGTTCCATCGCAAGAATTGTGCGCAACTGTTGAGCCAGGGCATATTCTTTTAATTCTTCTGCCTGACCAATTCTGTCTTTATACCGTTTGATCGCGTCTTCTTCACCGGCAAGATCCTGTTATAACATTTCATCATTGTCATCTGCCGTATAGATCTTACCGGCGTCTACGCTTGGTTTCCCTTCTAAATAATCTATCTGATCAGCCAATTTAAGCTCTCGATAAGTCTCT
>MHHG01000038.1 GCA_001805965.1 Omnitrophica WOR_2 bacterium RIFOXYA2_FULL_38_17
AGCTTCCCCGATCTGCTCAATTTCGAACTCTGGATCATCTGATATAGCTTTACCATTATTCCTTGTTGAGATCATGCCCACTATGCCAGCTATTGCTAGTGTAACGCCATTAGAGATCCCCCCGGCGGTGCTAGCAGGAACACCAATTTTACCATCTACTGCATTAGCAAGTGCGTCTGGCGCGCCGACAAATAGAACAAAGATCCCTATTACAATAAAGATCATCCAATGCTTTAAATTTTCTTTTAACCAGTTCAACACATTTGATCCAACAACAAGCCTTGCGTCTTTAATGCCCTCCCTACTGACTCCTGCATCAAGATAAGCCGCTAAATAATTGAAAGTAAGCTCTCTCGTTCTGTTGATTCTTTCTGACCCGAAAATCAAATTACCCTGCTCATCTTCCCCGTCAACAATAGGCGCATCAAGCCAATATAAATGGTCCAAAGCACTTTTACATGTATGGGAAACAGTATCCTGCAATGAATGTAATCCCTGAGCCAGCAATATAAGCGCATTCCTATTTGTGTAAGAAGTCTCCCTTGCAATTGATACAGCCCGCGCCAACTTCTCTTCCCATACAGGCACGTGACTGCCTCTTTCTCCCTCGGCACTGAAATCAAAATGATTACGCCAATAGTGGGAAGGAACAAAACGGATAAATACCGGTGATAAAGCTGTTAAGAACGCAACAAAAGAATCTGTTGCCATATCAGCAGCTGCGATCACTTTCGCGGAAGAATGATCAAATCCCATTTCCCTTGACCATGCATAGGTCGATTCTGCATAATGCCTTCCAAAAACAGGTATTCCATAATGGACCTGATTTGCCGCCGCATTTATCCAGACCCTTTTCTCTCCACCTTTTAATCTTTCTATCGGGAAATACTTAAACACAAAAGCCACGAATTGCTTTAAAAGCATAAGCATCCTGGCTTTTATGAATATCCCTGCTAGCTTTATTAAGCCAACACCTAATACTTTTAAATTCGTTAATTTTTCAGAGTTGATCTTGCCTATTAACCAGGACAACATAATTGCAGCTACTACCGCTACTGCTATTCCCCCTACAACCCATCCCCATCCGCTGATTACCGCAAAACCAACTGCTACCGCAGCAGTGATCGAAAGCTGCACTTCGATCAAAGCGAAACCAGCATTGTTTCTAGTAGGCCTTGTAGCTTTTCCGTCTTGGACTTCCGTTGCCTGAACATCTCCTTCAGATCTTTCAGCTCGTTCTACGCCGACCACTTCTTCTTCAACTTTTCCGTCTTTGTTATATGCACCTGTCTTTGACCCTTTCTTCAGTACGACAGCGCCTGTTTTCTCGAGCTCACTTGCCAGCCTTGCAGCCTCTGAGATCTCAACAATAAGGCTTGGCTCTTCTTGCTTGGTCCCTTCTTTCTTTTTCTTTCCCTTTTTCTTCTCGGGATATTGCCTGTCATTCTCATTCAATTTTCTCGCTGGTTCAATCGGGGCAATTGGAGAGACCGGCTGCACCTTGTAAGAGGCATGATCGATGTTCTTGTCATCCAACAATCTATAAATGCCTCTGTAAACTAAATAAAGGTCAGCTGCTATCCAGCTTAACAATACACCTGTGTTGATCATGTACTGCATATTTACGACTAAACAGCCTGTACCGAAACCTGCTACTGCCGCTGATACCCAAAGATTAAACGCCCGACAGAAACTTGTTAACTTGCTGCCTTCTCTAACCTTTCTAATAACAGAGAAAATAAGGCTTCTTATGAATACCGGAATTTTTCCTGAGGCTAATATCTTATTGAACAAATGGGGTGTCTTGCTTAATGCGGCGAATAATTCGTGGAGAATATCATCTGATGTTGCGTTTTCCTTTATGTAAAAATATATCGTATCTTTATCAGAGACCCAGAACGCACCATATTTACATGCTGGCGGGGCCCTTAAGAACATGATGTTCTCTCTTATATCCCTATGTGCCCGGCCTGATATACGTTCATGAACTCTTGATGCTGTACCAATATTTTGATGATCCTGAGCTGTTAACCCTCCAGCGGGTATCTTACCTTCAAGCCTGATCAATCTGGCTAATTCAAAGACAACAGCTTCTTCTGATGTCGGTTCAGACGAACTATTCTCAATTCCGTGAAGAGGGAAGATCGAAAGCAATTCTGCCTTGGCATATGAAGACATGGACTCAAACAAAGCAACATAGTTTGCTGCTTCATCATCAGGGGCAATATTATTCACAAGCTGATATTTTGAATAATTATATTGGGCTAAAACCTGGCCTAATGCAAAAACATCTGAATAAGGATAATAATCAGGATCAACATCCAGCGGGAACATCCAATCACGCGCAACCCTGCTTCTTTCAAGATCAATTAATGTCCATCCCATCGATTTTTCTACTTTATCCCCAATAACTTTATACATCATATTTGTATTTGTTTTTGGGTCCAATCCTGCAGCGATCAACCTTCTTGCGGCCATAATGATCTCATTATGTGTTACCTCTCTTAGGTCCTGTTCAGTAAAATCCCCTGTCCAGCCATGATGCTTCATAAATCTTGCAGGATCCCTTGTGTCAAAACCCTGGAAAACAATACCATAGCTTCCGTCAGGCTTTTTCTCCATCATTCCGCGGAGCGTATACCGAATATCCTTGTTCATTTCAGAAAATGGGCCGAATATCTCAAATATAGCCAGCCCGCCAGGAACATATTTCACAATAAAGCAACCTACTTTGTTTTCATCTGTACTAAAATATTCTTCTATCTCTTGCTTTATTTGCTCTGAAGTCTTGAACTTAAGGATCTCTGTCTTTCCTTCTAATGCCACATTATCGAACTGGCCTGCATTTAAGTCCTCAGTTCTTTTCTTCCAATTTAAGGAGCCAGCTAATCTTAATGTTTCTTCAAGGATCCTTGTGCTTGCAGCCTCTCTCCTGAATACTGCAATAGCTGCTAACACAACTGCAGGAAGCCTATTATATATTTCATGATAATCATACAACATATGTCCATATGCTAATAATGCGTCTTTTACCCGACTTCCAACACCTTTGTCAACCGTAATAACCCCTGATCTTGAATAAACGACCCGTTTATTTGACCTGGAGGAATATATCTTTTCAAATTTGTCTGTATCTAATTCTGAAACGAGCTGTCCTCTTTTTATCTGTACCGCAGCAATAAATTTCTTAAATTCAGCTTTTAAAGCTTGATAATATTCTCTATCCTCCGGATGAACATATGATCTTAATTCAATAACTTCTTTGTCATCTTGCGGATAACCTATCATCTCTCCCATAGCAACCCTTGCCGCTATCCTTAAAACGTGATCTGTGTTCTTTTCCTCTCTGCATTTTTCTAAGCCTCTTCTGATCCTCTGTTTAAAACCTGCATCCCTTCTATCTCTATCATAAGCTAAAGTATCAGCAACAATAGCCGCAATAACTTTTGCCAATCTATAATCCATGCCCTGCTTGTCTTGTTCCCTAAGAATATCCCTGTTAAAAGCAACTCCGGAGAAATTATTGTCTTCTATTATCTCTCCGGCTGGTGCCTTGTTCTTTGCCATTGAGCCTTCAATCTCATGCTGAACATATTCAACCATCCTGAAGAACGCCATATATCTTAATCCGCCTAATGATCTGTATTCTTCTTCATTCTCAAAATAGCTGATATTTAAGACCAATATAGGCATTCCAACTGCATCGACAATATAATCCATAGCCGATCTTAAGCCCGGGTTAAAAACAAGCTTAACCTTATCTATATATAAGTTCTCTAATCCAGCGTCTGATAATTCAGGCATAACTTGATTAACCAGCACTTGATGAATATTATGGCTGAGATCAAGGACGATCCTCAAATTCTTTGCGAACTCTTTAAGTTTTTGATCAACAGTTAATTTCATGCCCCTAATTATTATTGTATTTACCATGACCTTCCAGCTTGCTGATTCGATCCACCATAATCTTGGATGCATATTAACGAACTTCAGCAGCCTTTCTAGCAAATACACATTCAGATCTTCGCTATTCTTTTTCTCAATAAATTTCTCAAAGAAGCTGTCAATTGCTTCCTGAAGCTTATCGCTTATATCACGCCCAACCAACATCCACGCATGCCCTGTTGCCAAGATCTCATTTAACTTTGAAACATAATCATCCTGAAGCTCAACCCCGATCTCTTTAAGCTTCTCCATATCCTCCAATAACATGTTAAGCATACTCAGTCTTTCCCCAAAATATTCAAAAGAGAGGTTCCTTGCTTCTTCTTCATTCAAACCAAGTAAAACATGCCCTAAAATCTCATGCCTGTCTATATCTTTAAGAAGCTGTGCTGAATGCCTGCTTCTGGCAACAACAAAATACCATGAATGTATAAAGAGGATGTTTTGCTTCCTGTTATAAGCCATGATACATCCTTCTGTCTCTTCAACCCTGTCTGTAATAACAATACCAAAGTCTGCAGGTATGGTTGGAAGGCCCCTTTCCTTTACACCTGAAAGCACTTCGTTAATTCTTGTATTCAATATTTCCTGCTGCAACCCTTCGAATATATGGCCGCCAACATGTCGAACTGCATACTCCGGCCCATCATTGCCTGACAATAAAACAGCTCTCGCAAATGTTCGCTGCTTGCTGGCATGCAGAGAAACCACAAAAGGAACAGCGATCGGATATGCTACAAGATCAGATCCTGTTTCCTCTGAAAAATCCATATCAGCCTTTGTATTTCTGTACAGGACCCTATAGGTACTTTTTACTGCAGTGGTCTTTTGCTCAGGTCTTTCACCCTTCTTTGCAACTGCTAGAACAATAGTGACAACAACAATAGTGCCTGCAATAAATGCTACAAACCAGCCAAACCCTGAAAGCGTGGCAACTGCTGCAGTAACTATCATTGAAATAGCAACAGGTATCTCTATGATCACAAACCCATTTTTATTCCCCGAAGACAAGCCGTTGTTACTCTCGCCCTTATTCTGTTTTTTACTGTCATAATTACCTGATAAATTCCTAAACACCGGATTTGGCCCTGTTCTTCTATAATCAGCATCCTCATTTATAAGTACGCTTCTTAGATTTTCCCCGTCTTTTGGCAAGAAATTATTAATAACATCCGCTATGACCTGATCTTTTTGATGCTCCCTTCTAAATACAATATCCCTTGAAACAATATTATCATGTTCATCAGTCTCAATTCTTACCCATCCCCTATATTCACATACGGACAGAGCTCCAACGACCTCAATGTTGTATATCATTGTACTCGGCAATCTTTTTCCTTCTGGAATATATGCATAATGATCAGTCAAGACAAGCCTAAAGAAATCCCCTCTTGGTGTCTGGAATAAAATAATTATTTTATTTTGATCATAAGGATTAGTAGTGTCACTGACAGGGCCCGAAGCAAAACCACTCCCGTCCAGTGCCTCTCCAACACTTTTACCTATATCTTCGCTCTTCTCACTTCTCTTGGAAGAATCAGAAAGAATAAGATCAAGAACAGCTTCTGCTGTCTTATGCATATTAATTTCAGAGCCTTCATAGAACCCTGAATGTATGATCTCAAGGATTATATTCCTATTAAAGTCATCTGTTTCATTCGTGTATATGTTAAATATCTCTTCCGAAGAACCGTTGTCTAAAAGACCTTGGATATTATGCCCTATGATCTCTCCTAATATCCATTGGCTGGATCTCCTTGCATTAGCAAGTCTTCCCCTTAAGAACATCCTTAAACTTTCAAGTATCCTCGGCCTCAGGAAAACCATGGCAGCAGATGTTGATCTATAAAAATCCACTACTTCCTGGGCCTTATTTTCCCTTTCTAACATGTTTTCCATCTGTCTCATTAACTTGACCATTGCGCCAACTCTTCCAATAAATCCTGATCTTTCATCAGCAAATCTTTTACTGCTAAATTGAGCAAGCGCCTCCATATAACCAACTTCATTATTTTCATTTGACTTTGCAGATGCGCTTGCCTCCTCGATCCTTTTTGCGAACAATACCGGGAATTTAGAATACATATGGGCAAGAGCAGCTCTGGCAGAAAATATCTGGCTAAAATTAGTGTCATGTATACTATGTGCTCGGCTGATCAAAGCGCATAATTGTCTTTCTTGTTCAATTAAATTCTCTTGAGCTACATGAGCAGCAGCTAGTATCTTGCCATAAGAAGTATTGCTTAGTGCGGATATTCCTTCTTCTCTGAAAAATTCAACTTCATATTCACCGTTTTCCCTCTTTGTTATCGAATGAGTTCTTTTCCTATTATTATCAATAAAGACTTCTCTTGTTGCATATGCCTCCGAAGAACTATGCCAATCTATTGCATAGAATTTTTCCTGCAATTCTTCAAAAGATAAGTCTCCGGACAAGAATTGCGCAATAGATAGCCTCATCTCCCCTTCAGAAAATCTTCCAAGGAAGAACGCCACTTCTTTTATGCGCTCCATTTGACTAACTTCATAATTATCAAGCTCTAAAGCATGATATAAGGACTTCGCTTTATTAATTTCTTTTCTTAAATCCTCAGGTATTTGAGCTTTTAGCCCCTGATCATCGATCAATGCCTTTGCTCCTTCTCTAAGGACATACGTACCAATATTATCCATTTCATTAGCACTAAAGCATGAATAGTATCCGCCATGCATTATCTCTTTATGAACCATATCAACATTGACTACCATAGAAATAAGTATCCACCTTTTTATTACCTGCGGATCATGCCTGATAGAAGAAATACCGTCAACGAAACTGAATTTTTCACTATGAGCTGCAATAAAGGCATCTATCTTCCTGTTTAACAGATCAATAATCGCTATTGCTTTATCCTCTGTGATCGGCTGTTTCTTCGAATAAGACTGCCAAGCACGTTCCCTTAATAATCTAAATGGCAAGAACACTTTTCCTCTCGCTCCGAAATCACCGAAAATACCATGTGTTATATCATTTATATCCTCTAGTGGCCAAACTCCGGGCTTAAACAAATAATCAATTATCTTAAATTTGTTCTTCATCGCAGCAGCAGTATCTGCTGTTCTATGGCAAATATTACATGTTTTATTCTGAATATTTGAATAATATGCCTTTGAGACCAATTCACAAATAAAAGCGGTCGATCCCGTTGAAGATGTTTCTTCGACAGATAAAGCGACAGTATCATACCCTTCCCTTTTGATCCTGTGAGCAAAGGCTGTTCCCTCTAATAAGATGTTAAGGACCGGCCTTACCGCGTGGGCCATATTGCCTTTTAAGTACCTTCCTACCGGAGCATCTCCGAATACGATCAGGTAATTATTAATTGTATTTCTCTGAACAGGCATAAGCATCCCATTATCACCAGCTAACTTATCAAGGCCTATGAACATTTCCTGCAACGCTTCTTCAGGTAAAGGATATTCAAGTGACTCATTATGCTTTCTAAGCTCTTCTTTGAACGTCGCCAAAGGATACCCATCTTTAGCTTCAGCAAATTCTTTTCTTCTCATCAGGTCAGGGAAAAATGTCCTTCTTGCCATTCTGTGGAAATTGATAAATCTCTCGTCTAACCCGAAACCGGACATGTATTTAACTAAATGCCTTCTGTTAGGATTTATTGCCCTCAATGCCTGTAAGCCACCTTTGATATTCCACCTTGCCTCTATATATTTCTCTAGGCCATCTCTAATTCCTGCCTTATCAGCAGCCTCTATAATCCTGTCCCATTCGGAAGCACTCAAAGTCGTGAGCAACTCTTGCTGAGACATAAAGGAGTTAATTGACCTTGCAATAAGAATATCTTCATCCTCACCGGGATATACTCGTTTCTCTACCTTCAAATACATAGCATTGTCAGCCATATCCTGCAGCGACAAATGGTTTGCCAATAACCACCAGGCATTGTAATAAGGCTCTATGCTTCTAGCCATGAACATAGGTATCATTTCAGGATGTTGCAGCATTTCACTGATAATAGGGAGCACGCATAAGAATTTTTCTTTCTCTAACATCATTACCCGTCCATAAGGCCTTCCATTAACCTTATCGCAGAAATTCCTTATCTCGGCAATGATCTGTAGCCTGTGCTTTCCTAAGATCAACGTTAACTTTCCAATATAACTTGAAAACAATCCCATGTTCTTTCTATATCCCATTTTTTCTGAATATTTAGTCAAGAACTCTTCTTCATAAGATTCTGTCCCTCTGAGCACAATTTTGGAAGGCTCTAACCTTAAAGATACCCAATCGCCAGCATTCAGTATCCTCTCTTCTTTTTCAGAGAATTCCCACTCTTCACCCATAGAGGTCAGTCTTTCCTTAATTAGGCGTGTTCGCTGTTTATTATGAAGGCTGTAACTTAGAACGGCCAAAGACATGCCCGGCATAAAGACTCTCTTTTCATCCGTTAAAATGTTTAAAGCACCGTTAAGCTTTGCAACAACATCAGCACTTGTAACATAAATGCCGGTCTTGAATAAAGGCTTATCATTTGAAAGATCCCTCAAAACAAGCGCAATATTCTTAATAATCAAAGGATTGTCTTCTGTCTTTAGTTGCTCTAATAAAGCCTCTACCCCGATCGCCACACGTGACATATCCCTGCTTCTTACCTGGCTGAACAATCCGCCTTCACAATAGTAAATACGATATTTTTGATACTCTTTGACCGCCTTAACATAAAGAGGATACTGCTCGGCACTGATTGACAGACGTGTGCAGATCAAATGCTTAACAGCCGCGCTAAAATCAACTCTCAATTCATTCATGAT
Source organism: Omnitrophica WOR_2 bacterium RIFOXYA2_FULL_38_17 (assembly GCA_001805965.1). Classification (GTDB taxonomy): domain Bacteria; phylum Omnitrophota; class Gorgyraeia; order Zapsychrales; family Zapsychraceae; genus Zapsychrus_A; species Zapsychrus_A unditaenarius. The sequence continues at coordinate 8,755 of MHHG01000038.1, forward strand.
CTTTACTATATCCCTGAACAATTCTTCATCATTCTGCAGAACATATAAATGCCTTAAATGTTCAAAGGCTTGTGAATCAGGGTAAGCTATACGCTTCAAATAACCTTCTCTTGCAATTGTCTCTGCCTGGGCTCGGTCTTTTTCAATTTCACTTTCAATAAATACCAGCTCCTTTACCCCGACATTACCTAATATCAGGCCGAACTCTTCTATTGTGCCCTTGCCAACGACAACTGCTTTTAAGCAAGTGTTAACAGTACGGACAGTATCATCCAAAGACATTGTTGCAAGAAGCCCTTTTACCAGTCGGGCAATTAAAACAGCCCTTCTAAAGGATTCCATTGACCTTTGCGGGTCAAAATTACCCGGGACCATATAATGATCGCCCTGAGCAAATGTTAAGGAAACTTCACTCTTTTCAAGAGCTACAGGCAGCCTTCCTTCTCGGTCCAACTCGTTCTTGTAATCAACAAATGACAATATTTCCTGGCTGACCATATGTGCTTTGATCATGAACAATAGTGCTAAAGGCTCCATGCCGGGGAATAATGATAAATATATATCCATGATCGCGCCCAATGACTGCTCTTCCTTGCTGCCATTATGTTTCCATGCATCAATGGCCTTTAACACATCTTCACCAGTAAAATTCTTTCTTAGGAAATCATGCTGTGCATATCTGTAGAATGTTGGGAATCCATATCCTTCAGCCCATACAGGTATTCTTTCATCAATATATTTTAAGAACCTGAATTCCCGTCTTATCATGTATTCAGGCGTTCCCTGGGCAATATAGAAATAATCAGCATAACCTACATCTGACATGGTCTCTTGTATCGTCAGATCATATGTATCTGCATACTGAACATGGTCTATGGAGCTGCAGAAACTTGCCGCAACATCGAATGTCCTTGGGAAACGATTGTTGCCCCATCCATTACCAAAATAGAATGGAACAGAGTTATATTGAGGCGATACGTATGTTAACAATATTGAGCTCTTGACATCAGACATTGACGCCTCAGGATAAGACATCATAAGATTATGCCTGATCTTTGTAGGATCGTAACCTGCTTCAATTAAAGCCTTGTTTACAGCAATGATCTGATCAGCATTATATCCCATTGGATCATTATGGGAGCTGCTCTTATGCCACCATTCCAAGAAGCTGCCTGTCGGATTTTCAGTACCAAAACCAATAAAATCTGCGCCCAATTCCTTTAACTCTGCGATATATTCGACATCTGCCTTATGTTCTTTTGTCAGGGTAGAAATACCGGTATCAGCAACTTTAAAGATAAAGTACTTATTTAATCCATACCCATTGGCTAAACGTGCGAACCTGATTATCAACTGTCTGGTCACAAGGGCATTTTCACTTAAGATCAAGATCCTTATCTTTTCAAAACCAATAGAAGTATCATCCTTAAGAACAACATCTTTGTGGTCAGCTAAAGTTCTTGAGCTTCCTGCCTGCTCGGCAAGTATTGCCCTTAACTTCTTTTCATTGATCTTTGATGATGGCTCGATTTCCATAAGCAATCTTTTTAACAGCCACTCTAATCTATCTTTAGCTGAAACTATTCTCTTTGATTGGGCACCGCCTGTATCCCTTCGGCAGAATAAACACTGGTTAGGGCATCCTCTTTCTGAATACCACATATCGAACATATATCTTTGAGGCTCAAGCAGCCTGATATTTTCATTTATATTGGAAATATTGAGATTTGAAATTATTGTGTATCCTGGTATCCTTACAAATATCCCGCCCTTTGCATTTTGAGCCATAGTATTTACATCTTTTATTGACAATGCTGAATTTTTCTTCTTAAGATCAGCAAGGACCGGAACGATAACATCAGCTTCAACCCGGACGAACATGTCAATTTCCGGTGAGATCGCTAAGAACTGTTTAGCGATATTTGTTGACGCCCCTTCGACAACAACAAATGCCTGTGGATTTATCGCCTTAATATCCTTTACTAATCTGTGATAAGCCTCCAGCTCGCCTCTTTTGATCTGATATATTGAAATAACGACTATATCCTGTTTATTCTTCCTGTATTCAGCGATAAAATTGCCATAGCTCAGGTCGTCTTCAATAGGCATATATTTTGAGTCATAACCATTTTCAACTAACGTTCTTGATATGCCTTCTGTCTTCTGATTGCATTTGTAATGATGATAATCTTTTGATCTCAGCTCTTCGACTAAAGCCAATTGAGTGACCAATATTGCCGGCCTTTGTTTTCTGCTTCGTCCTTTTGCTACAACTGGGATTTCTTGCGTTTCAAGTCTTTGGGGCAGTTCTCTTGCCTGCTCACCTAATAAGGCCCTGATAATTTTTTCCTGATCATCCCTGCTCTTCTCAATAAATTCCCTGGACACAAAAAGTGCATGTGCCTTAAATGAAACGCCAACTGATCCTTCGCTTTCATACTTGATCCCTCTTTTGTTCTTTTCAATGCTATCGGTGATAACAATATTAATCCTTTCATCATTCCTGACCCCATCATTCATAGCCTTAGATATGGCATCGACCGTTCTAACAATAAATCTATTCTTGATGCCGGATGTTGTCTTGATCGCTATTTTCCATATTCCAGGCATTCCCCAATTATCAATATAATAAGAACCTTTTCCGTCAGGTAATATCCCGACATTGTTGAACCCTGAATTTCTTCCCATTTCCTGTGCTTTTCTTATCAATTCGCTGAATATGTCTTGTGAAGATCTTCGGACAATTCTAAATATCCTGTCATAAGAATCATGAACTTCATCCGGGAAGAATTTTGTGAAGCGTCTTCGTGAATCAATTTGGAAGCCATCCAGTATCAATCTTAATTCGCTTATACATTTTCCTGCGGTAGCCAGGAATACAGCCTTGCTTACTTTAGCCTGTTCAATATCAAAAGAATACTGCTCTGAGCCGTTTACCTCATAAAGATAAGAAATCAATCTTGATAGGTCTTGTATATATTCAACATATATATTTTCATCGCTTTTTCTGTCTTCTTCGGCTTTTTTGACTAACAATGCATTGATACGATCTAATGTTCTGGATATCAGCATTGCCCTCTCTGCACAATTAACTGCAGGTACACGGGTCATTACTGCGTCTAAAGCTTCTCTTATTGAATTCTCTAATGATGACCTGTCTGCCCCTTCTCTTATAAGTTCTATTGGGTATCTTGCATCAGCTGCTTCAACAGCTTCGCCGCGATCGTCAACAACAGTAACTGTGTGATGTTCATAATCAACTGTTACTGAAAGGTCACTGCCTTTTACTATAACAGTTCTGTTCCTTTTCTCTCCTGGATAATCCCGGTCAACATTGATATTTGTTCTTACTCCGTCATACATTAATGAAATATGCGCTTCATCAGTATTCTTTGTAATTGTTGCCTGAAGATCAGATACTTCATTTTCCCCGAAGAATAACATTAATACGCTGAACATGTGTGAAGCCAGATCTTCTACAACATTTGCCGATCTATCAAGTGCCCTTCCGTAAACCGGGCTGCACATATTCAACTCAACTGCCGAAATTTTTCCTAATCTTCCATTTGCTATAGCCTTGCTTAATCTGTTAATGTCAGCATCTCTTCTAACTGTATAATCAACCATCAATAAACTATTATTGGCTTTTGCAATATTTACTAGTTCTTGAGCTTCTTCAGCGGTATCTGTGATCGGCTTTTCAACTAAAACGTTCTTTCCAGCCATTAAAGCTTCTTTTGCCAATTCATAATGTGTAGTTGTCGTTGTTGTAATGATTATTAGATGGATATTTGGATTGTTTAAAATTTCTTCTCTATAGTTTTCTGCTCTGTGGATCTGGACATTATTAAATTGAGCTTCTCTCTTTTTCCATTCCTCATAATTTGACCTGGCAACACCATGAACAAATACATCAGGCATATTTTTAGTTATGGTATTTATAACCGCGCTCCCTCCCCATCTGCCAAGGCCAAGGATAGCGATCTCGGTTTTATATGATTTTCTTGATCTTGATATGACTTTATTGATGTATATTTTTATCAGTGAGAATTTTACTATAAGGACTATTGCGATAATTGTTGCTGCGATTATTGCTACATACCACATGAAACCTGCGAGCGTTGCTACTACTCCAAGACCTATAGCAACCATTAAAACTTGCATTTCTAAAAGTATAAATCCTGGATCATTCCTTCCATTTCTTCTTACGTTTCTTCTTACATTGCTTCTAGCTTTACTTGTTGTTATTTTTGATCCCGGGTCCTGCCTGTTACTTTTGCCTGAATATTTTTCTCTTAAGAATGCGTTAACAACTAAGAACACTACTGCTCCGGAATAGTAAGCAAGAACATCCATGATATCCCTTGTTGATAATATTCCGAATACCTCGCACATGATCGTAAGGAATGTTGCCCAGCCTAATGCTGCGATAACGATCCTCTTAGGTTCTGAGAAGAACTTTCTTGCTGTTTCCTTATAACCTTTTGGCATCCTTCTTCTGTTCTTAAGTTTTATATCTGAGTGCCTCAAATACTGTAAAACAATATTTATTATCATTGGGGTGAAGATAATAAATAACGGGACTGAAACAAGATCATTGTATTGATTAGCAAAGAATTGAGCTATTACAGAATCTTTGATCGGCTTAACATAATGGTAAAGAATGTTTGAAACAAGATATGAAGATACGCTTAAGGCCACACCAATAACAGCAGGGGCAAAGAAAATAGATCTTGAGACCGCGATAGCTTTTTCTTTTGCATCCTCGAACATTGATGCTACAAGCAATGAAACTGAAATGAAGACCATTAAATATTCTGTAAAGATCGAGCCGGCCATTATTCCTTCGACCATAAAGGCTGCAACAGCAGTTGCAGATCCGATAACAGTGACAAATGGCATCTCCTCATTCATCTTCTTGACATTCTTGAACATGAAGTATTTTGCATGCCACATAAGGACTGACCAAACAGCATAACCGAACGTGATTATTGAGCCTAACCCAAATGTTGCAAGTATGTCCTTTCTTGTTCCTTCTATCAGGCCTTCCCCTCTGAAGACCAACAACAATATGAACACTATGACCGGCAATATTGATATTATGAATAATTTGCCGTTAACAAAAACTTCGCTTAGACGAACTGCCCTATATTCTGTGCCATTCTTTGCTTCATGTTCTTCTCTTTCTTTCCTATACTCTGCTCTGACTTTCCAAATTATAAATGCAACAGAAGCAACGCTTAAAACTATCAGCGCCGCAACTACCCATCCGGACACCAATACCGCTCCGCTGGCACCGATAACAGCTAGCATTTCTACTGAAACAAATCCACCCTGCTTGCTTGTGGGGCCTGATGTTCCTAACGTATTGTTTGTATCGGAAGACTCATTAGCCTTTTGCTCAGAATCATCAACATGAAGTAATGCTATTACTTTATGAACAGCCTCATTGTACTTCTTGCTTATTGCCTTAGACGAATTGCTGGCCCATTTAGAATCTTCTCTTAACGCAACCGCCTCTGAGGCCGTTGTAACCCTTGTAAAATATTTTAACCAGGCCACTTGCCTTGGATTTACACTACCTGTAATGTCATAACCCTTCTCGCGTAAAAAGATAAGGACAAGAACAAACTCATCAAAGTTAGCCATCTCACCGCACACACAAACAGGGATATTATAACGTTTTGCAATAACAGCTGTTTGTGTTACCCATAAAAGGACTTGTTTATTTAAGATATTACGCCCTACTTCAATTCCCATCTCCCTGTCCATATGAGTAGCGCAAGCCTCCGCATCATTGCTTCCAAAATTAATAATTGCAACTTTTCCAAAAACTTCTATCATCTCAGCCAATTCTTCTACAGCCTGTGGTGTTTCTACCATAATGCCTATATTATCAAGAACTTTTTCTTCAAATTTAGATCTAATCCCTTCAACGATATCTTTAATGCCTCTGGCTTCAGCCTCAGAATTCAACATTGGGAAAAGTATTTGAAGATCAACCATAGGCTTTATTGTTGATCCCATATATTGCTTCTCTGCTGAAGCTGCAGAACGAAGTGCAACTTCTAGACACTCCCTTCCTATGTTGCTTAACAGGTACCATTGTGAACCTTCTAGAAGTGAATCCGGATCGACCTTTGGCAACTTAATACTTTGTTTATCCTTATCTGGCATACGCAATGTAATCTTGATCCTTTGTCCATAAACTTCTGCTACTTGCTGTAGCTTTGTCATGATCTTTAAGATCTCTTCAGTAAATACTGCTTCGTTTCTCCAATCTCCGCCCGCGCTTTCAAGAATAAGGAATTCAAATCTCAGCAATCCAACTCCTGTTAAAGCAGCTTTTCCAATTAAAGCTGATACCTTATCAAGATCATCAAGATTGTCAAAATTAACAGCCATAGGAATTACCACGCCGTCTCTTGTTTTACATGTAGCTGTAATTTCAGCTTCAGCTTTACCCATAGCTTTTGATATGTTCCTTGCATGCTCACGATACTTAGCTCTTGTCTCTTCTTGAGGATTGACTATTAGTTTTCCTGCATGGGCATCAATAATCCCAAACTCTCCGCCTTTCAGATTTTTATAAGCAGAACCCCTGGAAAGATTTCCACCTAAATAAACACCTGTTAATGTTACTAACCCAAGGCTTCTTGCAAGAATTGATGCATGTGCGTTCTGTGTCCCAAGCTCAGGAACTAAGGCAACAACATTGTATTTATGAGCTAATTTAATGATCAGGATAGGCGTCATTTCATGAATGACCAAAATAACATCTTTCTTTGCCCCGCCATTTTCATTTTGCAAATATTCAGGATGCTTCAAGCTTCCTAATACAAGCGGGAAATCCTTAACAAATTCTTCAGCATTAGCAGCATAAGGATTCTTCTTTTCCTTCATTTGTTCAACTTGCGCAAACTTATCTTTTATAGCGATCTCTGTTGCTCCGATAGCACTTAATACTCTGCCTAACTTATCTGTGCTGCCAACAAGCGGTGCTGCTGCTCTCTGAAGGTCCTGGAATAAAAATTTGCCTATATTTAATCCGCGTGCTTGTGGATTATCTTTTAGGCTTTCTGAAATAGCATCGAACAACCTATCTTCTGCATTAAATATAGCCTCGAACGTTGCTTTTTCTTTTCTTATCAGGCCTTCCATATCATCTGTTTGAGGCAAGTATCTATCTTCGTCAGCTACTTCTATAGGTCCCTCAACAATTATCGTTGCCTTTATTATTTTGTGTTCAGCTGAAGCATTACCTTTATAGATAGTTTCCATATCAGCAACAAAAATATTATGAACAACTGTTTCAAATACTTCCTCTGCCTGAACTCCGTATATATCAGGATTATTAAGAACAACTATCGTTGCTTTTAGTGTTTTAGTATTTTCTGAAAGGTATTTGATAGTCTTTTGGCGGGCAACAACTTCATCGCTAATGCCTTCTGCATGGAATCTTTCATGGCCTTCGAAAACGCCTTTAAGGAATTCTAAATATATCTCTTTTTCTAATGAACTTAATGAGGCGATTCTGTCTAATACAGATATGTGGATATAAAGCTTATCTTCATCATTCTTGAACAATAATGTTTCAGCCGGTACAAATGCTGCGAAAGAACCTTCGGTGCAGATCAAAGAATTTGTTATATATACAGGAGGCGCATTTGATAAATATGCAACTGCTTCAAACAGGTCTTTTAATGCCTGTGTTTGTGTCTCGTTCAATACATCCTGATCAGGAACAACATTAACTGTGTTCCCAACCCTGA
>MHHG01000039.1:0-8318 GCA_001805965.1 Omnitrophica WOR_2 bacterium RIFOXYA2_FULL_38_17
TATGTCGGGCTGCCTTTGGCGGTGGAATTTGGGAAGAAGGTACAGGTTATCGGGTTTGATGTTAAGGAGAGGCGCATCAGGGAGCTCAATGATCATTTTGATGAGACTAACGAGACAACGGCGGATGACCTTAAGCGCGCGAAGTTCCTTGAGTTCACATGTGACCCCGCCAGGCTTAAGGAGGCGAAATTTATTGTTGTGGCTGTGCCTACGCCGATAAACAAGAATAAGCAGCCTGACCTTATTTTTATGCAGAAGGCTTCCGAGACTGTGGGCAGTAATTTATCCAAGGGGGCGATAGTTGTTTTTGAATCCACTGTTTATCCGGGGGTCACTGAGGATATTTGTGTGCCGATCATTGAAAAGTGTTCGGGCCTGAAATGCGGCGGGGATTTTAAGATCGCTTATTCTCCCGAGCGTATCAATCCCGGGGATAAAGAGCATAATGTGACCAGTATTATAAAAGTTGTTTCGGGAATGGATGAAGAGACTTTGGACCAGGTGGCGAAGGTCTATGAGATGGTAGTTAAGGTTGGTGTATTCCGCGCGAAGTCGATCAAGAGCGCGGAGGCTGCGAAGGTCATTGAAAATACACAGCGCGACCTTAATATTGCATTGATAAATGAATTGTCAATTATATTTAATCTGATGAACATTGATACAAGGGGCGTGCTTGAAGCTGCGGGGACGAAATGGAACTTTATCAACATGAAACCGGGTTTGGTAGGCGGGCATTGTATCGGGGTTGACCCTTATTACCTGACTTTCAAAGCGGAGGAGATCGGGTACCATCCTCAGGTGATCTTAGCCGGCAGGCGCATAAATGATTCGATGGGCAAATATATCGCGGAACAGACGGTCAAGAAACTTATCGCGGCTGAAAAGAAAGTGCACGGGGCAAAGGTCATGGTGATGGGAATTACCTTCAAAGAGAATGTATCTGATATCCGCAATTCGAGGGTCATTGATGTTGTCAATGAGCTTAAGGATTATGGTGTAAGTGTATTTGTCGTGGACCCTCTGGCTTCAAAAGAGGAAGTTATGCATGAATACGGCCTGGAGCTTGTGGATTATTCAAAGGATATCAAGGCCGATGCGATAGTGCTTGCCGTGAACCATAAAAAGTTCGTTGATGAACTTTCAGTCGAAACGGTAAAAAAGCATTTTGACCTGCGGGAAGGCAAGGGTGTGCTGATCGATGTTAAGGCAGTTTTTGAGCTTGGGGAGTTTGATGCGGGGGAAGTGTTGTATTGGAGGTTGTAGAAAAGAATAGGAAGAATAGGGAAGAATAGGGGACAGAGCCATGGCCCTGTCCCTTATCACATTAATCGTATGAAAAATGTGATAAAAATCACAATTAGTTGACAAATACGATCGGTCAGGATATACTGGTAGCATGAAAAGAGATATTTATCAAAAATTATTTGAGTGGAAAACTTCCTTAAGAAGGAAGCCATTGCTTTTGCAAGGTGCCAGGCAGACAGGGAAAACTTATATTCTAAAAGAATTTGGAAATAAGGAGTATTCGCAAGTTCATTATTTTAATTTTGAACAAGATAGCCGGTTATCACATTTCTTTGATAAAAGCATGAAGCCTTCGCGCATTATTGATGACCTGTCGGTCTACAGCGGTAAAGCTATTGCTCCCGGGAAAGATCTGATTATTTTTGACGAGATACAAGTTTCCAATAATGCGCTGAACTCTTTAAAGTATTTTCAAGAAGAAGCTAATGAATATCATGTTGCGGCGGCAGGTTCTCTCTTGGGGGTAAAAATGTCCTCTCCCGGATCTTTTCCTGTAGGGAAAGTTAATTTTCTTAAGATCCATCCTTTAAGTTTTTATGAATTTCTTGATGCATTATCTGAGGGTCGTTATCGTGAAATGCTGGAAAACAAAAAAGATCTTTCTCCTTTATCTGTGCCTTACCATGAAAGATTGATAGAATGCCTCAGGTCATATTATTTTGTCGGAGGTATGCCGGAGGCCGTCAAGCATTACGTCTTATCGAAGGATATGAAAGTTGTTAGGGATGTTCAGGAGGAGATCCTTATTTCATATGTGTATGATTTTGCCAAACATGCGCCTGCATCGGATATCCCGAAGCTTAATCTTATCTGGGAATCGCTTGTGAAATATTTGTCTAAAGAAAACAAGAAATTTATGTTTTCAGCATTGAAAAATGGGGCAAGGGCAAGAGAGTATGAGAATGCTATTGTTTGGCTTGAGAATGCCGGGCTGGTCCATCGTGCTTATTCTGTTGATAAAAGTTGTTTCCCTTTATCTCATTATGCCGATAGAGGGTGTTTTAAGATCTATTGTCTTGATATTGGGCTGTTAGGTGCTTTGGCTAAAACTCCGGTGAATATCTCGAGTTTTCAAGAGGGTCTTTTTACGGAATATGCCGGTGCGTTCGTTGAGAATTATACTGCTCAACAGTTGATCGGTGCGGGGAAAGAGAGTTTGTATTATTGGAGCAACAAAGGGGGCCAGGCAGAAGTTGATTTTATTATCGAGGGGAAAGATGCTGTTTTTCCTTTAGAGGTAAAGGCAGGGGTAAATGTTAAAAGTAAAAGTTTAATGGTCTACAATGAAAAATTTAATCCTCCTCTTTTGACCCGGACATCACTGTTGAATTTCAGCCAAGACGGCAGATCTGTAAATATTCCTTTATACTCGGTGAGTGCTTTTGTGAAAAATAAAGGGTAGTTATAGGGGACAAAGCCATGGCTCTGTCCCCTATTCTAAAATTATGAACCTGATCAAGAACACAGACAAATGGATATTCAGTTACATTAAGCAGGAATTAAAGCGTTTGATATTTCCTGTCAAAGTGGACGGGCTTGTGCATATTATGTTCGGGTGTGTTGATCATTATGAGCCGGACCTGGATAATGCGCCTGCTGATCTTCAGATGGAGAGGGTTGACAGGTGGATGAAGGGTTATCCTGTATTAGCTGATAAACACAGGGATTCGGATGGGAAGTGCCCTCGGCATACATTCTTTTATCCTGCGGAAACATATGTAAAAGAACATCTTGATCTTTTAGCTGATCTTTGCAAAAGGGGTTATGGCGAGGTTGAGGTGCACCTTCATCATGATGGGGATACTGAAGGGTCTTTGATGGAAAAGCTGAATAAGGCAAAGAAGGATTTTTCGAGGCATGGTTTTCTGGGTAAGCGTAAACTTAGCGATTCGATAAAATTCGCTTTTATTCACGGCAACTGGAGCCTGAACAATTCGCGCAGCGACGGAAAATGGTGCGGGGTAAATAACGAGTCGCATATTCTAAGCGAGGCAGGCTGTTATGCCGATTTTACTTTTCCTTCTGCGCCAAGCGAGACCCAGCCGAAAAAAATAAATAGTATATACTATACCAGTTCAAGCAGTAAGAAGCCGAAAACGCATAATAAAGGATCTGATGCCCAGGTGGGAAAATATTGGAATAAGGACCTTTTGATCGTGCAGGGGCCGCTGACATTGAATTGGAAGGGCAGGAAAAAAGGGATATTCCCCGCAATTGAAAATGGCGAGATAACGGGCGTTAATCATCCTACGCTGCAAAGGGTTGACCTTTGGGTCAAACAGGGAATTTGTGTCAGGGGTAAGGAAAATTGGGTCTTTGTAAAGGTCCATACGCACGGCGCCCCCGAAAAGAACGCCGCCGCATTATTAGGCGAGCCGATGGACAGGATGTTCTCGTACCTGGAAAGCAAATACAACGACGGCAAAAAATACGCCCTGCATTATGTGACAGCAAGGGAAATGTACAATATCATCAAAGCCGCAGAAGCAGGCGAAAGCGGTGAACCGGGGGGGTATAGGGATTATTTGGTAGAATAGGGGTCAGCGCCCTGCATAGGGCGCTGACCCCTATTCTGACCAAAACTCGGCTAAAATACCCTTGTATTTTAGCCATTTGATGGTATATTTGAATTGTAAGAACTAACGGAGTTGATCTGATCTTGAAAAGAGATATTGAAAAAGATCTAAAGCAATGGAAACTGGAGACCAATAGGCTGCCGCTTTTATTAAGAGGTGCGCGTCAGACGGGAAAGACCTATATTATTGAAAAATTCGGCAATGAGAATTTTAAAAATATTGTTACGGTCAATTTTGAATTTCAGAGGGAAATAAGCAGATGCTTCGAGAAGCTGGACCCTGCAGATATTATTAATAACCTGCAATTGATCTTAAATGTCAATATTATTCCAGGAGAGACATTATTATTCCTTGATGAGATCCAGGAATGCCCTGATGCGATCATGTCCCTTAGGTACTTTAGGGAGAAGATGCCTGATCTGCATGTTATCGGGGCAGGGTCTTTGCTTGAATTTGCGCTTAATGAAAAAAATTTCCGGATGCCCGTAGGCAGAGTCCAGTTCTTATATTTAAAGCCTTTGTCATTTTCGGAATTTCTTGATGCTTTAGATGATGGCAGGTTGCGGTCTTATTTGTCTAAAATAAATTTGAATGATCCTGTCGATGAGGCCATACATGATCAATTGATCGAGCTGGTCCGAAAATATTTCATTCTTGGCGGAATGCCGGCGGTTTTGAGTGAATATATACATTCAAAAGATATGAAAAAATGTCAGAATATATTGTCCGGTATTCTTGAAACATACAGAAGTGATTTTGGTAAATATGCTAAAAATGTACAGCACAAATATTTACATAAGTTGTTTGATGCTGCGCCGCGCATTGTCGGCCAGAGATTTAAGTTCGTTAATGTAGACCCATTAATAAGGTCCAGAGAACTGAAAAATGCGCTTGATCTACTGGTTCTTTCAGGGGTTATTAATCCTGTGTATGCTTCATCTTCTTCAGGTTTGCCGTTAGGGGCACAAATAAATGAGCAAAAGTTCAAGCTTATTTTTCTCGACATAGGTTTAGTCCAGAATGCGTGCGGTCTGCAGGCAGAAATAAGTATCCAGAAAGATGTTCTTCAGATCAATTCAGGTTTGATCGCAGAGCAGTTTGTAGGGCAGGAGTTGATGGCGTATTCGGATAAATACAAGCGTGATAATCTATATTTTTGGACAAGAGAGCAACGGAGCAGCTCAGCAGAAGTTGATTTTGTTGTTAGTATTAATTCAAAAATTTTTCCAGTAGAAGTGAAATCCGGTAAAACGGGTACGTTAAGGTCCTTAAAATTATTTTTAACAGAAAAAAAAGCATTTCTGGGTATTAGGATCTCAAGAAATGCTTTATCATATCATGATGATGTCTTGTCCGTGCCTTTGTATATGATCGAGCAGCTTTCACGTTTGGTTGAAGAAATATAGAATAGGGGTCAGCGCCCTATACAGGGCGCTGACCCCTATTCTGACCCCTGAGGAATTATATGAAAAAAAAGATAATAGTCACCGGAGGCGCAGGTTATATCGGTTCTCATACTGTTGTTGAATTGTTCAACGCGGGGTTTGAGCCTGTTATTGTGGATAATTTCAGTAATGCTGATAAAAGTGTTGTTGCGCGGATAAATGAGATCACTGGCAGCAACATTGAACTGCACGAGGGGGATTGTTGTGATGAGGTTTTTTTGAAGGGGGTGATCGAAGCTGAAGGTGCTGTGGATGGTTTTATTCACTTTGCGGCGTACAAGGCTGTAGGTGAATCGGTAAAAAAGCCGTTGGATTATTACCGCAATAATTTTGATTCTCTGCTTACTGTTTTAAAGGCCATGATGGAATATTCGATACCCCATTTTGTTTTCTCATCATCATGCACTGTTTACGGGCAGGCAGCGGTCTTGCCGGTCACGGAAGAGACGCCTGTCCAGAAACAGGAGTCGCCGTATGGCAATACAAAAAAAGTCTGTGAAGAGATGATCAATGATGCGGTCAATAGCGGCGCAAAATTAAAATGTATTTCTCTTAGATATTTTAATCCTATTGGCGCGCATGCATCTGCCAAGATAGGTGAACTTCCCTTGGGTGTTCCGCAGAATTTAGTGCCCTTTATAACCCAAGCCGCAGCAGGGATAAGGCGGCAGCTGACAGTATTCGGCAACGATTACGATACCCCCGACGGAACTTGTATACGCGATTATATCCATGTGGTCGACCTCGCAAAGGCGCATGTTAAGTCTTTAGAATATTTAGGGTCCCGGAAGGCAGATAATTTTTATGATGTCTTTAATGTCGGCACAGGCAAGGGCAATAGCGTCCTTGAAGTGATCAAGGCATTTGAAAAAGCATCCGGACAGAAATTAATATACAGAATAGGCCCCAGGCGCACAGGCGATATTGTCCAAATTTACGGAAATGTCAACAAAGCAAATAAATTGCTGGACTGGAAAACAGAAATGACGTTAGAGGATTCGCTGAGGGATGCATGGGAGTGGCAGAAGGGGTTAGGAAGGTCTTAATTAGCCATATGCTTTAAGCCATAAGCTTTAAGCTTTAAGCTATAAGCCTTAAGCAAAAGATTTAAGTTATAAACTTTAAGCTGTAAGCAAGAGCAAAAAGATAAAAAGAGGCAGGTTGTAAGAGCAGGTGTTATTCTGAAGATAGCTTAAGCTCGAGGAAGAAACTAGGTTATTCACTCTGCTTTGTGTTACAGAAAATTTAGTTGTTTTATTTTTATTGTTATTTATGCTATAAAACACAAAAGCTTTTAAAGCTTATGGCTTAAAGCTTATAGCTTAAGTCTATTAAAAAAATAATCGGAGAATTTTGTTATGAAAAAGGATCTCTTCAAAAATTACCAAAAAGAAATACTTTCCCTTGTAGTCCTTCTCATCGCGTATATCCCGTCTTTTATGTGGATGTGGGAGAGGTGGTTCGCCCGTGATTCTTATTACAGCCACGGGATACTTGTCCCTTTTGTTTCTTTGTTCTTTGTGTGGCAGATGAGGGGGGAGCTCGCGAAGATACAGCGAAGCTGTTCTCCGTGGGGGATGAAGCTGATCATTGCGGGTATTATCGTTCATATTGTGAGCAGTATGTTCAGGGTTAATTTCTCTTCAGCGTTCTCTTTTCTGGTAGTGTTTTATGGAATGGTCCTTCATTTCTTTGGCGGCAAAATATTTAAGAAAGTATTGTTCCCGCTAATGTTCCTGTTCTTCATGGTGCCTCTGCCTATGGCGGTCATATCAAATATAAGCTTTCGCCTGAAGATGTTCGCCGCACAGCTGGCCGAGATAGTGATAAACAAAATGGGTATTCCCGCGATAAGAAAAGGCAGCATGATCCTGATGAGGGATTCATATGTTGTCGTCGATGATGTCTGCAGCGGCCTGAGGTCGCTCATCTCATTGACAGCCCTGGGAAGTATTTTTGCATACATGTTCAACAAAGGCACTGTTAAGCGCGTAGTTTTGTTCTTGTCTACGGTCCCAATAGCAGTTTTCACGAACATGTGCCGTGTCGTAGCATTATCCGTGATCAGCGAGGTCTGGGGTTCACAATATGCAGCTGGATTGGTGCATGATATTACAGGGTTCATGGTGTTCGCGGTGGCGTTCGTATTATTATTGGCAGTTCAAAATTTGCTGGAATAGATAAAAAGGTTTGCTGGGGTAAAAGAGGTTGGCTGAGGTTGGCTGGGGTTAGCTAACGTCAGCTAACATTATTAAATATTTTTTTGTAACTTTAGTCAACCTCAGCCAACATTGTTAAGATTACATTGCGATTGGAGGTTATCTATGCGTGAACAGCCATATGAGAAGCTTAAGTTTTATCAGGTTATTTGTGAAATTCGGAAGATGGTTTATTCGCTAACGGAAAAATTTGACAGATCAAATTTGCGGTTGGTTTCACAGATGAAAGATGCAGCACGGTCAGCAAAGCAGAATATACGAGAAGGTTATCGCAGGGGTTCGCTAGGCCATATGATAAATGGTATAAGGATCAGTCAGGGATCTTTAGAAGAGTTAAGCGGTGACATGGAAGATTGTGCTGAAGATAAGCTGATAACCGAGAATGAGTATAAAAAGTTTGAAGAGTTGTACCAAAGCGCCATGTACTTGAGCTCAAGATATATTCAAACAATGAGTAAATCTGAAAATAAAGAAAAATGGAAAACTATGGGCAAAGAATAATCTTTGGTTTTCTTTTGTAACCTTAGCCAACCTTAGCTAACCTTAGCTAACGTTAGCCAACATTTAATAAACGAGGACCTATGAACAAAAATTCCCAACCCCCTCTTGACAAAAAATTTTTATCAGTTATTATCCTTCTTGCTGTTGCTGCTGTGTTCTCGTGGAAGTTCTCGTTTCAGCAGTATATCCAGGCGGATACGGTTAGCATTCATTCTTTTCCTAAGGAGATCAATGGGTGGACTGCTGTTGAGATGGACATAACTGAGGATGAG
>MHHG01000039.1:8324-8779 GCA_001805965.1 Omnitrophica WOR_2 bacterium RIFOXYA2_FULL_38_17
CATAACTGAGGATGAGTATGCGATACTTGAGACACGTAATGCGTTTGTAAGGCGCTACACTTCCCCTGACGGCAGGGCGGTCACTCTTTTCGTAATTTATTCACAGAACAACAGGAAAGTTTCTCATCCTCCGGAAATATGTTATTCAGGCGGCGGCAATACGGTTGTCAGTAAAAAGCTGAGAGAGATCGTCAAGGCTGACGGCAGCGGATTGTTGATAAAGGCGAACGAGCTTTATCTTGAAAGCAGCGTGGCCGATCAGGTTTCGTTTTATTGGTTTAAAGTGGGCAGGGAATTTACTCCTAGCTATTGGAAGCAGCAGTTCTTAATTGCGGTTCATAACATTATTGGTAAGAAAGCAAGTAGTGCGATGGTCAGAGTCTCATCGGTTGTAGTCGCCGATGATGCAGTGAAGTCAGAGAACGATGTAATTGAATTTTCTAGATCGATCATAC
>MHHG01000040.1 GCA_001805965.1 Omnitrophica WOR_2 bacterium RIFOXYA2_FULL_38_17
AAAACCGGAAAGAAATAGTCGAAAAGGATGTTGTTGATGCTTTTTTCCTAGAAACACCAAGTGGCTTTCATGGCCCTTTAAAAAGTGATATGGAAGCTTTGGGAGTTGATTACAAAAAACATGGACATGAAGATATTAAAATGTTCTGGCGCCCAAAAAAACAATGATCAAAATATTAATCTTAGATCCAAAAAGTTATTCCCGTCCTTACCGCACAAGAAGAGCCTTTTAAGGTTACCTTATCTAAAAGCTTAGGGATATTTCATAATTACTAACTTCATTAAACCTTTAAGCAAATATGTTTTTTTATATGCCTTGACATTTGCTGTAAAACCGCTATATTTACTAAATGTGCCTATTGCGACACATTTGCAATAGTGAATTAAATAAGTCAAAAGCAAGGAAACTCTCGCACCATGAAAGCAGTTAACAACCCACTAAAAAGAATAGCGATTATCGGATTGCCAAATACCGGTAAAAGCCAGGTATTTAATAACCTTACAAAGAAATATACTGTGGTCGCTAATTTTCCGTTCACGACTGTAGAGATGAAAAGCGGGACTTTTAATATTTACAACCAGCCATATGAAATTATCGACACCCCGGGGATCCACTGCCTTTATATTCATTCTGAGGAAGAGCTTTTTGTTAGGGACATGCTTGTTTTTAAACAGCCAGATATAATTATTCAGTGCATAGATGCTAACCGCTTAAAACAATCATTGACATTAACCTTTGATCTGCTTGAGCTCGGAATCCCTATGGTCATATCCTTAAACGCCATTGATGAAACGACAAAAAAAGGTATTTTGATAGACTCTGATGCCGTATCAAAATTTCTTGGTGTTCCGGTTATAGAATCAATAGCAATAAACGACATTGGTACAAAAGAGCTAAAAGATACCCTTGAGGTTGCACGAAAAGGCACAATACCAGTGCAATATGGGGAGATAATTGAAGAGGGCATACTGGCAATTGAGAAGCTTCTTCCCAACAGCATATCATTCAAAAGAAAGCTTTCTTTACTTTTCTTGCAGGAGGACCCTTTTTTGATGGATTCTATCAGAAGCATTTCAGAAACTGATAACTCAGCGAAAATAAAAGAAAAGACCGAAGAGCTCAGAAGTCATTTTAGAGGAAGTATAAGCCTGCTGATCAACCAGAAGAAAAACGCATGGATCGAGAATATATGCTCTAAAACAATTAAAAAACAAAAAATAACCCTCAAAAGCTTCCCTGAATTTTTTGCAAGGATATCCCGTCATCCTGTTTACGGAATCCCTGTGTTACTAGGCTTTATATTTTTAATGTTTTATTCTGTTGTGAATTTCGCCAATGTAATTGCTGCTTGGATGCACGATACGCTATGGTTCCCGATCGAAAATCAAATAACCCATGTTTTTCCATCTGGTTTTTGGAATGAATTTCTGATCGGCGATTACGGTTTTTTAACCTTTGGGATCTCCAACGCAATTCTTACTGTTTTACCGATCCTGTCAGTTTTTTTTCTTTTGTTTAATACAATTGAAGACATGGGGTACATTCCTAATTTAAGCGTACTCTTAAAAAGGATATCTGAGAAGATCGGATTAAGTGGCAGTGCGATAATGCCGATAACATTGGGATTCGGGTGTAAAACCATGGCAACATTAACAACAAAATCATTAAGGTCAAAAAAAGAAAGATATATCGCGATATATTTGATCGCATTTGCATTACCTTGCGCCCCTCAAATGGCGCTTAACATGAGCATTTTAGGACGCCTGGGGGCACGTGCCTTCATAATTGCTTTCGCATTTTTAGTATTTGTTGAAATAGTTGCAGGATTATTTTTAAATAAGATCTTAAAAAATGATAACTCAAACGATTTTATTCAGGCCCTTCCTGATATAAGAATGCCAAGCCCAAAGGCAGTTATAAAGAAAACATACTATAAGCTCTTGTGGTTCTTGAAAGAAGCCATCCCAATCTTTGTTTATTCTGCCTTATTTTTATTTATTATCGATAAAATAGGGCTTCTTGGCGGAATAAAGAACATATTAAAACCTTTGATCATAGGATTTCTGGGCTTTCCTATTGAAATGGTTGATGTTTTGATCCTTTGCATGGCAAGACATGAAGCTGCCTCAGGCATGATAATAAAGCTTATTCAGGTCGGAAAGCTGAATTATATCCAGTGTATCGTTGCGGTTACCATAACAACAATGTTCGTTCCTTGTGTAGCAAATATAATGGCGATGATCAAAGAGCTTAAGCTAAAATCAGCGCTGATAATGGTATTTGTAATTAATGCTTCTGCCTTCATTCTTGCAGGAATTCTTAATCGCATTTTAATACTGACTATAAAATAGTATTACAATATATTTTGACAATGGAAACAATGCACTTTATTATAACTTAAATCTACTCTCAATTATTTGACTGGCTTCTATGGACCCAAAAGATATTTTCAGACAATTCTGTAAAAATAACGATATGAGATATACTCCTGAGAGAGGGCTCATTATCGATGAAATATATCGCACCCATGATCACTTCGATGTGGACCAATTATTCCTTCGCATAAGAAACAGATTTCCCAAGATAAAACTCTCTAGGGCCTCAATATATAGGACAATGCCACTTCTGATCAACGCGGGCCTACTTAGAGAAGCTTTGACGCAGGATAACAGGATTTGTTATGAGCACACCCTGGGACACTCACATCATGACCACTTAAAATGTTTAAAATGTGGAAGCATCTTTGAGTTTTACAGCGAAACGATTGATGAAGAGCAAGAAGCTTTGTGTAAAAAACGCAAATTCATGATCACTTCACACATGCATGTGATATATGGATACTGTTATAAATGCAAATAAGCACTGTTTAAAACCATACAAACAATACAAAAATCTTCACAATTTTATTAGTGATGGCATATCAAATGGAGAGCTATGAACAAAACAAAAATCAAAGATGAACACTTAGAAATATTATGGAAAATGAAGGAGGAATCAAAAGATTCTATCGATGACCTTAAGAAATCAACAGGTAAAGAATATGATATTGATATTGTTGAACAGCTTTCAAAGGAAGGGCTCGCTGAATACAATGAAAAAGATAAAAAGATCAAACTTACTGAGAAAGGTGAGGACCTTGCCCGCATATTAATACGTGCTCATCGTATCGCAGAGAGAATGCTTCATGATGTGATCGGTGGAGATTTCGAGACAGGTGCTTGCGAATTTGAGCATACAGTTACTCCTGAGTTGATCGACGGTATTTGCACTTTGCTTGGACATCCAAAAAAATGTCCTCATGGCCTCCCTATACCGAGAGGTGAGTGCTGCAAACTCTCAAAGCGTACCGCAGAAAGTTCAGTTGTTTCATTAACAGACCTTAAGGTCGGCCAATCGGCTAGGGTTGCCTATGTTACAACCAAGGATGATCAGCAATTGCATAAAATAGATGGCTTACACATAAGGCCAGGTGCTGTAGTAAAATTACACCAGGTCTATCCGGCTTATGTTATAGAGTGTGAAGGTATAAATATTGCCTTAGATGGTGAAGTTGCTTCAAACATAAATGTCTGGAAAGATATTAATCATGCTTTGCATAAGGATAATATAAGCAAAGGATCCTCCTGCAGGGATATTGAAAACAAAAAAAAGAAATTTTTTGGATCGTTTTTCTGCAAACGAAGATATTAAAAGCTGACAAAAGTAATTACCTCCTAAAGAAAGCACGGTCAATGGATCGTTCAAATCGTGCACTAAAATACAGATCATAAAAACAAAAAGAACAAATAATGATACCCGTAACAAAGATATTAAAAGGGATAAGAACCGCTCATAAAAGAACTGACATCGGGCCACTCTTTATTTGGGACATAACGGAAAAGTGCGATCTATACTGTGCTCATTGCCACAGAAAACCATCCCTTTATGATCAAGAAGAATCTTTATCTAATGAAAAATGTTTAAGCATTATTGAAGATATCGCAAAAATGAATCCGCGCATACTTTTACTTGCCGGGGGAGAGCCGCTTTTAAGAAAAAATGTTTTTGATATAATTGACAAATGTAAAAGTTCCGGTGTAAAGGTTGGGCTTTTAACAAATGGAACTCTGATCAATAAGGCTATGGCTCAAATTATAAAGGATCACGATGTAAATTATGTTGGTATAAGCATTGATGGAAAAGAAACTTATCATGATCATTTCAAAGGCAAGGATGGCTCATTTAAACTTAGCTGGTCTGCAATAGATAATTTACTGAAATGCGGGATTCAAACCGGAGTTAGATTCACGCTAACCAAAGAAAACAAAGATGACCTTATTTACATCCTGGAAAAATCATTTGAATCCGGAGTTAAAAGATTCTGCCTTCATCACTTAGTATACTCTGGAAGAGTTAACGAAGTCGCCGATCTAAATCGTGAAGAAAAACGGGAGGTAATGAGCAAGTTCTTTACCCGGGTTAAGCAAATAAGCGGCTTGGATGATGAGTTTGAAGTGCTTACTGCCGGCAATCATGCAGACCTAATTTATTTGTCTAAAATGCTTAAATGTGATGACGCTGTTTTAGAATGCATAAATGAACGTGGCGGTTGTTCTGCAGGGAATAAAGTCGTTTATCTTGATTCAACAGGTATCGTTTACCCATGCCAGTTCCTGCTTGATGAACCGATGGGTAACATCAATGATACACCTTTGCTAAAGATCTGGAACGATACAGAAAACATCCTTATGAATAAATTTAGAACTATGTCCAAACACATAACGGGTAAATGTTCAGAGTGTAGGCATATTAAAAATTGCGGCGGTTGCAGAGCAAGAGCAAAATCAGTTTCAGCATCTTTATGGGATGAAGATCCAGGCTGTTATTTAAATGAAAATGAAACCAGTCATCAAAAACAAAAGAAAGGCCTCGAAAAAAACACGACATAAGTGCTTGTAAACTATAATGTTCGGGAGATCATTCCAATTGTAACAAGATTGACAAGTCAAAAAAGAAAGAGTATCGTATTTTAAGCAAAGAAGACTGTTCCTTTTAATACTTTTATTTGTTTATTTACAAAAGGAGGACATAGCGCTTGAAAATCAAGAACAAAATATCGATCTCTATTTTTGTTATTGCTTTTTCAGTTTTAACCATTAGCTCATTCTTTTTTGTTATTAACGGATACAAGGAAATCTTAAGCACATCTGTAAATTATATCCTGGATGATGTTAATGACCATGCAACAGAAGTAAAAGTGTTTATTAATAATAAGTTCATTGTCGCTAATATTTTAGCAAACACGCCAATTATAATTGAATCTCTATTAACCAGCAATGCCGAATATTCCGTCCTTTCCAAAGCTCAAATAAAAAACAAGATTAACGAACTAAACAACCGGTGGGAAGCGACCACATATGCAAGTGACCCTTTTATTCAGTCTTATTTAAACAATAAAGTCGCGAAATTCTTAAGATCTCAGGCCCTATTAATTCCTAATGAATATGGAGAGATCTACCTGACAAATCAATACGGCGTTCTCGTAGCAAGCACAAACAGGCTGCCGACACTTTATCATGGCCAAAAATACTTATGGAAAGCGGCTTATGAGTTCGGAAACATTGTTGACGAAACTGAATATGATGAAAACGTGGGCGCCAAGGTATTAGGCATATCTGCTCCTGTCATCTTTGAAGGCAGAACAATAGGCATACTTAAAAGTAACGTGTTAATGGAAACCCTGCTGAAAGGCCTTCCGTTCTTGTATGAGCAAGAACAGGTGAAAATCTCTGATCAAAATTTAACATTTTTGTTAAGGGTAAATGGCGAAATTATCAGCTCCCATGATGATCTAATAGACAAGAAAGTTCTAGATGCGGTTAGTTCAAAAATGCAAAAGGGCATATCAGGAACTGAAATAATATTGAATCGGGGGAAAAGATCTCTTGTTGCTTATACACCAGTTAAAATACCTTTCGCATTTGATAATAAAAGAACAGAAGCGGGCTCTGGCCCGATGGATCAAAAAGGGGGCAATATTGGTTATGGCTGGTATATTTTTTCTATCGCTGATATAAATTCATTAATGACGCCTTTATATGACACCCTTCAAAAATTTATCTTTATCGGGTTTTTTTTGATAATAGTTATGTCCATGTCCGCTTATGTGATCAGCAATAAGATCTCAGAGCCGATCAAGAAACTTGTTTTAAGCTCTAAAAATGTCGGAAAAGGTGATTATTCATCAAAAATTGATACGATCTCAAATGATGAATTCGATGAACTGTCCGCAAGTTTTAATCAAATGATAGAAAACCTGAATAAATCAACTATTTCCGTTGATAAGTTAAATATTGAAGTTGCCAAGCATAAACAAACGGAAAAAATAGTACAGGAAAAAGAATCTTTTATTCAATTCATCATAAACAATATTCCTATTGGCATAGCCGTTAATTCTATTGATCCTGAAATTAATTTCAGTTATATGAACGATAATTTTGCAAAATTTTATCGCACAACAAAAGCTGAGTTAAACTCTAAGGACGGGTTTTGGAATAC
Organism: Omnitrophica WOR_2 bacterium RIFOXYA2_FULL_38_17; assembly: GCA_001805965.1. Taxonomy (GTDB): domain Bacteria; phylum Omnitrophota; class Gorgyraeia; order Zapsychrales; family Zapsychraceae; genus Zapsychrus_A; species Zapsychrus_A unditaenarius. The sequence continues at coordinate 6,538 of MHHG01000040.1, forward strand.
TGTTTATGAAGACCCGCATTTCAGGGACAAAATTAAAAAACGGATATTAGATGATTGCGCAAGCGGCGACATAAACCGTATGCATTGGGAAAATATCCCAATTACCCGCACGGGTAAAGGAACGACTTTCATTTCTGCAAGAAATACCCCTATCAGCAATTCGAACATGGTCATATCAACGGTTTGGGATGTAACAGAACAGCTAAAATATGAGGAATCATTATTAAATAAAGAAGCCCAAATATCAGGGGTCACTAATAGTTTCCCCGGGGTCATATATCAATTTTACGCAAGGCCAAACAATGAATATGGCGTAAGTTATTTTAGCAAACAGGCTGAAGTTATTTTTGGCTTTGATATCGAAAAGATAGCTTTGCCAGATATATTTCCATATTTTCTTGAACACGTTGCCCCTGAATGCAGAAAGGAGTTTATCCTTTCGTTGCAAACAGCAGTGAACAACATCAGTAATTGGAAATATGAAGGTAAATATATCAAGCCTGATGGGAGTATCATTGATTTTGAGGGCAGTTCACAACCTTTCAGAAACCAGAATGAAATAATATTTAACGGCGTTCTTTTAGATATAACTTCCCGCAAAAAAGCGGAAGAACAACTAGTTCTACTTAATAATCTGCTTGATTATTCAAGTGATAGCATTTTCATTATTGACCCTTCTGATTCAAGGATCTTGAATGTAAATAAACAGGCAAGCCTGGCTTTGGGTTATACCCATGAAGAATTAATTAATATGCGGGTTATTGACTTGGAGGCAAAGATCCCAGATTCACATTTATGGAAAGAACATATGGCAGAAGTGCGCAGAACAGGGTCTCTGCTAATTGAAGGCCGTCACAAACGCAAAGACGGCACAATCTTTCCTGTAGAAATAAGCATTAAATTGATAACTCGTGCAAATAATGAATACATGTTATCGATAGCCAGGGATATCACTAAACGCAAAAGAGCAGAACACGAGATCAAGATCCTTTCATTGCTCCCAGATGAAGATCCTGACCCTATTATGAGAATGACAAAAGAAGGCAAAATCCTCTATTCAAACAAAAGCAGCAATACTTTATTAGATTTCTGCGGGCGTAGGCTGCAAGATTATATGAATGATGCCTGGAGAAGCGCTATTCGTGAATCTTATGAAAAGAATGAAAAGGGCACAATTGAGATTAACGCCTGTAATATTATCCTGGAATTTGTGATCACACCTGTTGTCGAAATGGGGTACGTAAACGTTTACGGACGCAATATTACAGAATTAAAGAATTCACTAAAAGAAGTGTCTGAAGCAAAAAGGAATTGGGATGAGATCTTTAACACAATAAACGACGCTATCACTATCCATGACATGGATTACAATATTTTATTCGCAAATCATGCAGCACAAGAATTATTAGGAAAATCTGCAGCTGAGATACTTAATAGCAAGTGTTATGCTTCTTATCACCAAAAGGACTCCGTTCCAGAAAAATGCCCTAGCTGTCAAACGCTTAAAACCGGTAAAATAACGGTTAACGAATTATTTGAACCTTTATTTAATAAGTTCGTTGAGATCAAGGCGATCCCAAGATTTGATGAAAACAAAAATATCATTGGCACCATTCATATCATTAGAGACCTTACAGAGCGCCATAAAGCAGAGGCATTAAATAAACAGCTTCAAGGTCAAATCTTTCAATCCAAAAAACTAGATGCTGTAGGGACAATGGCTAGCGGTATTGCCCACAATTTTAACAATATACTTGGAGCTATACGCGGTTCCGTTGAAATGGCGTTTGATGATATACCCCAGAACAGCAGGACGCGCAAGGACCTTGAACGGGTAATCTTTTGTGTTGAAAGTGCAAAACAA
>MHHG01000041.1 GCA_001805965.1 Omnitrophica WOR_2 bacterium RIFOXYA2_FULL_38_17
AAAGTTGGCCCAATTAATACCTCCCCTGGTAAGTTCATCCAAATTCTCCCAATTAACATTCGCTTTCGAAAGTTCATCTAGATTGGCCCAATTAATACCTGTTTCACTTAGATCTTTGATATTTGTCCAGTTAACACCGTTAGTACTTAGGTCGCTTAGATCAGTCCAGTTTACGTTCGATTTTGACATAGTTTCAATACCGATCCAATTTATACCAGTCTCACTAAGCTCTCTAATACCCGCCCAGTTAATACCTGCGCTCATATCATCAATATTATCCCAATTGATCTGTGCCTTGCTCAACACTTCAATATCAGACCAGTTGACACCTGCTTTACTTATAACATCGATCTCTGCCCAATTGATTCCGGTCTTTGATAGAACATCAATATCTGCCCAGTTAACACCTAAAGAACTCATATCATCAATGTTAGACCAATTTATTCCGGTCTTGCTCATCACTTCAATATCAGACCAATTAACTCCAATGCCTGACATATAATTCAAGTCTGCCCAGTTCACACCAAGCATGGACATTGAATTTAGATCAGCCCAATTTACCTGTGCTTTAGACATTACTTCAATATCAGACCAGTTAACACCATTTGTAGTCATATCACCAAAGTTAGCCCAATTTATCCCGGCTTTAGAAAATACTTCAACATCATCCCAGTTAACACCTTGTTTGCTTAAAACTTCAATGTCTGCCCAGTTAATTCCTTGGACTGTCATAACGCCAAGGTCTAACCAGTTCACTTGTGCTTTACTAAGAACATCGATCTCCGCCCAATTTACACCAGTTTCACTTAAAACCCTAAAATCTGTCCAATTTATTCCAGACTCACTAAATATTTTCATATCAGCCCAGTTAACACCATTACTGTTCATATCGCCAATATTCAACCAATTAATTCCTGACTTTGTCATTTCGTCAAGATTCTGCCAGTTGATATTTGTCTGGCTCATATCGCTAACATTACTCCAGTTAACACCCTTAGTAGTCATATCTCCAAAATTAATCCAGTTAACACCAGCCTTTGACATAACCTCCACATCTGACCAGTTAACTCCGGATTTACTCATATCTTCAATATTCGCCCAGTTTACTCCTATGCCGGACATATAGTTCAGGTCTGCCCAATTTACACCTAGCATTGACATCGAATTTAGATCTGCCCAATTCACCTGTGCTTTGGACATTACTTCAATATCTGCCCAATTAATATTTGTTTTGCTCAAAACCTCAATATCAAGCCAATTAACTCCCTGCTTACTTAAAACCTCAATATCAGCCCAATTAACACCTTGCTTGCTTAAAACCTCCAGATCAGACCAATTTATACCCCTTGTCATATCATCAAAATCACTCCAGTTAATACCTGCTTCGGAAAGAACAACCAGATCATCCCAATTAACACCAGCTTTACTCATAGAATTAATGTTCGCCCAATTTATACCTAGCTCAGTGAAAACATTAACATCAGCCCAATTAACTCCTGCCTCTGTCATAACAGTTAGGCCTGTCCAATTAACATGTGCTTTAGTCATAACCTGCAAATCAGTCCAATTAATTGCTGCCATGTTCATAGCGCCAATATTTGCCCAATTAACTCCGGACTCTGACATATTCTGCAAATCATCCCAGTTAACATTAGAAAAAGATAATTCATTAATATTTGCCCAGTTTACACCTTGTGACATTTCTGCCAAATTAGTCCAGTTAACACCTGCTTTAGACATAGCATCCATGTCCGACCAGTTAACATTTGATTTACTCAAATCACCAATATTAGCCCAGTTAACATTCTCGCTCATCTGGCCAAGGTTTTCCCAGTTAACACCAGCAACTGTCATAACGTATAGGTCTGTCCAATTAATATTTGTTTTAGACATCGTCTCAATATCTGCCCAGTTTATTTGAGCTTTACTGAAAACTTCGACATCGCTCCAATTAACACCCTGTTTACTCAGAGCTTCAATCTCTGCCCAATTGATTCCCTGCTTGGTAAGTATTTCAATATCGGACCAATTGACAGATGTGCTCATATCCCCGACATTTGCCCAGTTGATCCCTGCCTTGCTCATAATATCGATATCCGCCCAATTGACGGCAGACTGAGTAAGGTCCTGCAGATTGTTCCAATTGACACCAACGCCAGACATATAATTAAGGTCAGCCCAATTTACTCCCAACATGGACATAGTATTTAGATCAGACCAATTGACCTGGGCTTTTGACATTACAGTTATATCTGTCCAGTTGACATTTGCTTTTGAGAGAACTCCAAGATCACTCCAGTTAATCCCTGTTTCACTAATAAGAACGATCTTATCCCAATTTATTCCCATTTCACTAAAGACCTGAAGATCAGTCCAGTTAACGCCACTTTTACTCATAACCGAAATGTCGCTCCAGTTGATCCCTGCTGAAGACATACTTGATAAATTGTCCCAATTAACATTAGCTTGCGACATTGTATTCAGTGCCGCCCAGTTAATATTATTCTTGCTTAGGTCATCAATATTTGACCAGTTAACACCAGCCCTTGATAATTCATCCAGCCCGCTCCAGTTAACGCCCGACTCGCTAAGAACTCTCAAATCTGACCAATTTATACCGATAGATGTCATATCGTCAAAACTGTCCCAATTGATCCCAGCTTGCGATATAAAACTGATTCCAGCCCAATTGACACCTGTTCTGCTCAAAACATTTATGTCAGCCCAATTTACGCCGGCTGTTGTCATTGTACCGATGTTGATCCAATTAACACCTGCTTTGGTCAAAACCTCAACATCAGTCCAGTTAACTCCTGTTTTACTGAGGTCGTCAACATTGCTCCAATTAATACCCTGTTCACTTAAAGCCTGAATGTCAGACCAATTAATTCCATTCTTACTCATCTCAGAAATATTTACCCAGTTGATGCCTGTCGTCGAAAGGTCATTGATATTATCCCAGTTCAAACCTGTCTTGGACATCAATTCAATATCAGCCCAATTGACTCCAGCACTTGATAAGGTGCCGATATTCTCCCAATTAACGCCGGCTTTGCTCATGGTATCAATATCTGACCAGTTCACTCCTGTAATACTGAGGGCATAAACATCTGCCCAGTTAATTCCCTTCTCAGTCAAGTCTCCAACATTAGCCCAATTGATCCCTGCTTTTGTTAATACATCTATATCTGTCCAGTTAATTCCTGTCTTGCTTAACTCATCTATGTTATTCCAGTTAATTCCAAGATTAGACATAAAATCTATATCCGCCCAATTAATTCCTGTCTTGCTGATATTTTCGATTTCAGTCCAGTTAATACCGGTTTCAGAGAGTACTTTTATATCTGCCCAGTTAATGTTTAGGCCAGCCATTACGTCTATATTTGCCCAGTTGATCCCTTGTTTACTTAAAACCTGAATGTCTGCCCAATTAATTCCTGTTCTGCTTAATGCATTAAGATCTGACCAATTTATTCCTGTTTGGCTCATCATGCCGATATCTGTCCAGTTAATCCCTGCAACAGTCATCGTATAAAGGTCTGTCCAGTTAACATGAGACTCGCTCATTTCCTTAAGGCCATCCCAGTTAACGCCGGCTCTAGTCATAGCATTTAGGTCGGTCCAATTAACACCTGCATTTGATAATGTAGCAAGATCATCCCAGTTAATGTATGAAGTCCAATTAGTTCCCGAACCGGTCATGTATGCCAAATCATCCCAGTTGACTCCCGCCTTTGTAAGATAATCAAGATTATCCCAGTTGACTCCCAGCTGAGATAAATTTGATATATCTAACCAGTTAACGTTAGCTCTTGTAAGAGCGGCAACATCAGACCAGTTAACTCCTGCTTTTGTCAGAATATCTATATCCGTCCAGTTGATTCCCGCTTCCGATAAAACACCTATTTCTGCCCAGTTGATGCCCTTTGCGGTCATTGAGGCAAAATCTGTCCAGTTGATCCCTGCTTTTGAGAAAAGATTAATATCCGTCCAGTTAATTCCTGCAGCAGTCAAAGATTGGAAATCAGCCCAGTCAATATGGGCCTCAGTCATTGTCTGAAGATCTGACCAGTTGACAAGGTCCAGATTTGCTTTCATATCAGTTACATCAGAGACTAAAACAGAAACGTCAGCCCAATTAATCGTATCTGTTTTCGCCTTAATCTCTGCAATATCTTCCCAATTAATGGTATCTGTTTTGGCTTTTATTGCGGCTAGAAGATCCCAATTGACATTAGCAAGATCTGAAAGTGCAGGCTTTAATAAAGCAAGAGGGGCATATGTTTGATACCAACCGCTTCCATCCCAATAGATTGAAACGTCAATAAAGAAAGAATCATCTTTCTCATCTGCAGTAGGTGTCCACGGCGCAGACTCACAATAATCTCTAGTTGCATCAGGAATTCTGTTAGAACCATCAGTACCAAAAGTTATGACATCCACCGATCCGGCACTTGCATTATAGATGGTAGAATTGTCGCAAAGATCACTTGCATCCAGATCCTGTCTTTGGTTATCCATTTCAAGCCATGTAAAAATAGTGTAGGCATCCGCAGTTTCATCCCAAACAGCGGCTATCTTTACACCGGTCCCCGGGAAGACATCAAATGAACCTGAAAGCGCTGATGTAACACCTGATGCGGTTGCAATCAATGTATACATTTCAGCCGCTTTGGTCACTTCAAGATCGGTATATGTAGCAACGCCACCGGAAACCGTAACAGTAGTTGTTCCTCTTAATTCGCCTGCACCAGGATTATTGAATAAAGCTAATGAAACCTGAGTAGAGTTATCGGTAGTAATTAAATTATTGTTGTCATCGCGGATCTCAACTTTAGGCTGGCGTTCAAATTTGTTGCCATGTTTTGAAGCGGAAGGTATTTGTGTGAAAACCAATTGAGTTGCAGCACCATGTGCAAGTGAGCCGGTAGCAGACGAAGAAACTGCTGTCCCGGTTTGAGAACCACCTGTATATACCCCTCCCTTTAGCGATGATTCTTCGTCACCGCCATAGCTTCCACCAGTGTACTGGGCAAGTGCAACATAGGGAACTTGCGCAAATACCATCATGAAAGCAATCAAAAGAGATATACTTTTGTGGAATATTGTTTTAGTTTTCGATTTTCTATTGTGTATCATGCAAGAATTACTACAAACAATCAATTATTAATTAATCGCAAATTAAAATTACGGGGCAGTTCTGACTAAACGGCCACCCTGAAAAATACCTGATGAAGCATCATATCTTTGACTATAACCCAAACTATCCGCATCCCTTGCAGCATTTGTACGTGTTGAGACCTGAAAATCCCTGATACTTGATGATTGAAAATTACCGCCTCTATAACCTGAGCCGACCGTGCCTGTAACGCCAAGTGAAGAATCTGTCGGATCAATTCCCGCCCAATCAATATTTGTTGCATTCCCTTCATATCCAGAAGCTGTTGATAAATTACCGTCGCCATGAGTTCCCTGAAATTGTCTGCCTTGGCTTCTTCCGACTGTAATTACCATCTCGCTTAAATTGCCTGACAATTCCAGAACACCGTAATAGCTTGCACCGCTTGTTGTACGGCTTGTTGAACTCTCTGCAAAAATACCTGCACGTAGCGGCCCCTTTTGTCCAGCTGCCGGCCCGCCGACCCTGCCGTCACCGGAACTCCAGCCTAAACTATTGCGGTTCAAATTTGATGAACCGTCATATATCTGTTCCGTGCCATCCTCGTCACTGCCGCTTGGATATATCTCGCCAGCCTGTGCATCATTTGATGAAGCCGTTCCCCAGCTGAATTCATTAGCCACCGGAAAAACATCTTTTCCTCTTGCGATTTTTTCATACTCAAGTTCCGTCATTGGCCTTAGTGCGGCCCAATCTGCATAAGCTGCCATATCTGTCCAGGAAATATATGTAACTGGGCGGTCGACCCTTTGGGTAGTTGCATCCTTTTTCGGGTCAGATGAATCCCACACGACAGTATTTCTGTCCACAACTGAATCAGAATTTTTTCCTCCTGCGGATGCAGAAGTGATATCCCTTTTTGTTTTTGCAGCTAAAGACAATGTATTGAAAAAACCTACCCATTGCCCTTCGGTCAATTCATATTTCATAGCATAAACTGATTTAAAACCTTTTGGAAAAGATGCCGGGATCAAAAAAACATCTCCAGTGGCACTTTCTCCAGCAGCTCCGGAACTTTGATAATAATACCCGTTTCCTGCAGCAGCAGTAGTGTTAATTGCATTCTCACTATCTATGTACCATGGCTCATCATCAGCGCTTCCTTGTATAAAGCGGTAATCTGATGAACTGGTCCCATCTCCAAGATAATAAGCTCCCTGAGGGATATATACCATTTCAATACCGAATATCTTGTTCACCGTATTTGAAGCTTCTGCAACCGCATCAGACAATCCATCTTGGCCATAATCCCAAACAAATCGAAGGCCTTCTGCGATTACTGTTCCCAGACTAAGGTCTGTCCTCTGTAAGAAAAATCCTTTTTCATCGGAAGGAACAACGATCTCAAAATTATAAGGAACCGTGAACCCATTAGGATTAACACCACTTGCCCCCATACTTGCATGGGACCAGGTAACGCCTCCGTCAGTTGAATATTTTAGGAATACCCAAACAGCATCGTAGTTAGTTGTATTTCTCCAGCTATTGTTCCAGGAAATATCACAAGTATAAGTGATCCTGTCCGTGGAAGTATCTATGCCATATGCTTCGAAATTATCAATTGCAAGGCCATTGGCATTTGCGCTTGTCGTGATCAGAGAAAACGCTACCATAAAAATTAAAATAAAAAATGATCTAAAACCGGACATATATTCTTTTTTTGATCTCATTTTAGTTACTGTCATACGATCTAACTCCTCGGCCGCCGGCATAGCCAGTAGCACTTGTTGATGCATTTGCAGCATCACCCCGATCAGAAATCCTTAAACTTGAGCTTGCACTGTTCCAGGCTCCACCCTTGGAGCCTGAGCCTTCTGCCGATGTTACGCCTCGTGAAGGCAAAGCATCTATTCCGGGCCAGTCTGCATTAGTGGCATTTCCCTCATATCCGGAAACAGTTGATAAAACGCCATCGCCATGGGTTTCTACAAAATTACGTCCTGCAGCATTTCCGATAGTTACAACTCTTTCACTTAAGTTTCCTGAAAGTTCAAGCACTCCGTAATATCCTGCTCCGGAACCTTCCCTATCTGATGAACTTGTTGCAAATATCCCGGCTCTTAAAGGACCCTGATCATATCCGGACCCATTTACAGAATCGCCGCCTGTCAAAATAACCGTGCCATATTGTGCATTTGCCCCGGAATTTGTTACAACTTCCGTGCCGTCTTCATTTCCTGAAGATAAAGCTGTTGCGCTTGTAATATTTATTGAGCCCCATGCATATTCTCCTTCGACAGGAAGAACAGGCCCTCTTGACATTTTCTCGTATTCTAATTCAGTCATAGGCCTTAACGCTGCCCAGTCAAGAAAAGCAGCCAGGTCCATCCAAGTAAGATAACTTACCGCCCTAGCAGGCCTTTGAGTTGAACAGGTCACATTTGAACCCGAACAGCTGATCGTATTTCTATTTATGACTGAATCACTGTTTTTATGACTTGAGTTTGTAATATCACGGTTTGCCCTGGCTGCAGAAGAGGGCAAAGAATTGGCAAAAGCAACCCACTGTTCTTCGGTTATTTCATATTTCATTACATAAAAAGATCCATATCCTTTTGGATATGATGATGGAAGCGTGAATGAAGAGCCCGTTGATCCCTCACCGGAATTTCCAGCGGAAACATAACGATATCCATCTGAAGCTGGGTTAGAAACACTGATAGCTGATTCACTGGCAATATGCCAGGGGTCAGAATCAGCAGAACCTTGATCTAAAGAAGCAGTGCTTGTATCATTGTCTCCGGCATAAAAAGCACCTTCGGGTACAAAAACCATTTCGATCCCCATAACGCTTACAGCAGCACTATTGCTATCATCAAGTCCACAACTCCCATAATCAATCATTAATTCGACATCAGAAGCTTCTGCTGTGTTTTTCTTTCCATAAGAATCAAGCTTGATAAAAGCACCCATTTTGTCTTGAGGGATCACTATTTCTAATCCCGAATCAGAGTCTATTAGAGTTCCCGTTGGATTTGTCCCGCTTTCCTTCATTTGGCATAATTTTTTATCGGTTGGTACTACGGCAGGATCATTTAACCGTACAGTTACCCATACGGCATCATGATTGATTTTGGTTTGCCAAGAATTGTCCCAGGATATATCAAACTCGACGGTAACACTGTTTGAAGATGGATTTCTTCCTTCAAGTGAAACATTAGCTATCTTTAAATTATTGGAAAATGATTCTGTCGCAGAGAAACTTAACGAAACCAGAATAGAAGCAATAAGAAAAATAAATATTTTTTTATTTTTTGAGATCCTTATCTTGTCGCTCATTTTGCCTCTTTGCATATATGTTTATACTGAAATTTTGTTTTAAATATATAATAAATAATATAATAGAAAAGAGTATAGAATCCCTAACGGGGCAAATTACACCTAATCTACCTAACTTTTATTATTTTTTAATACCAACCGATTTCTTATTATGCCAACAGGTTAAAAACTATAACCGTTATTATTTTATTCATCTTGTTTTAATGGTGAATCAACAACACTTTTCAAAACCAATTTCGCTTCTAAGATTTTTTCTCTAACAAATGCCGCATCTTTTGCCCCAGGGTTCAAATACAGATACATCTGATAATGTTTTAATGCTGTTTTTTGATCGCCTAAATACTCACCGCTGACAAATGCTAAATTATAATGAGCATCAGGATCATCCGGCATTAACGTAACAGCTTGATAATATTCCCTAACAGCAATTTCATAATCACCCTTTTGAAAATATATATTGCCCATGTTGTAATGTGCCCTGGCAGAATCCAGCTTCAATCTTTCGTCTTGTTCAGAAAAAGCGTCTATCTTTGAAAGAATATCAATTGTTTTCGATTCCCGGTCTACAACATCTTCATTCTTGACAGAAGCCAAAAGCAACACTTCCTCTTGTCCTGCCAAAGATGATTGAGTTCTCAGGTCCTGGGCTAAACCATCTTTTTTTTCTGAAAGTTCTTCGTTGTTACCAGCCATGCCAGATAGCTTGCTCTCTAAAGTGCTAAGCTCTTTTGAATATTGCCTGTTAATGCTCCTTGTTTTTTCAAGATCTTCAGACAATTCCTGCTTAGTTTTTTTATGATCAATGTTTTCTTTTTTTAATCTTTGAACTTCAAGCTCTAATTTGTTTTTCTCATCTAGCAATATCTGATTTTCTTCAATAACATTCTTCAGGCTTTCATTTACCTCAACAACCTGTTTCTCTTTAATAAAAGAATCGCCATAATCATTTAGCGCCAGTTGCGCAGGATCATCAGCACTTGAATTGAAAGGCAAGAAAACAATCAAAGCAAGAAGAATTAAACTTTCTAGAAATCCTTTTTTTGATTTTAAATATTTTTTTAACATAAGTTCGGGCCTCTTTGGGTTTGTTTTTTCTCTTTTATATATGTGTAAAACTAATCTGTGCTATATGTTTTAAACGGCTTTATTGTGCCCTTGATCATTTCATAATCATCATGAGACTTTATAATTCTAGGCGTAATAAAAATTACGATTTCCGTCTGCTGAAACTCGTCGGATGTCCTTCCGAACATTGGTCCGAACAAAGGAAGGTCCATCAAGACTGGAAAACCTTTTTTTGTATGAGATTTATCATCTCTCTTCAGGCCGCCCATTATAATAGTGTTTCCATCTTTTACCATAACAGTTGTTTCAACTTCAGTTTTGTTAACCTGTGGAATTCCTCCGCCTTCTGAATTCACTGTTGCAGTCACTGTAGATATTTCTGGCCTTAATCTCATTGTTACGAATCCATCATCATTAATGATAGGTATAACGTTCAGCTTCAAACCAACATCAACAAATCTTACATCTTCGCTTGTGATCGCATTGTCACCAGTACCGGATGTTGTAGAAATTATATATGGGACCGTATCGCCAATATGTATCTTTGCTTCCTCTTTGTTTGTTACAAGAAGCTGGGGATTTGACAATATTTTAGTATCGCTGACTTTTTCCAAAGCGCGTATTGTCATCTCAAAAGCATCAACTGAAAAATCACCGACTGCGATCTGTCCAAAATTCGTATAAAGCTCATCGCTACCGGACATTCCGGTTGTATTCAGGTATTTATTCTCAAAAGTGATCTTTCGTAAATTCTTATCTTGCGCATCACGGAAATCAAGCTGCCAGTCAATACCCACATCATATTCAGGCTTCATAACAACCTGCATGATCTTAGCGTCAACTAGAACCTCTTTGGTTTGCACATCTAATTTCGCTATGATGCCTTTCACTTCCTCTAGCCTGTCAGGAAAAACCCTAACTATGACCTGATTTGACCTCATATCGGCCATAATTGATCCGACAGATTTTGCATCGATCCTTGACCTGAGCTTATCAGCAACCTCGTCAGCACTTGCATACTGAAGAGTATAAACAAAAGTTTCCAGAGGGACTTCTATCTCCTCAAGTGCTGTCTTCATTGCCTTAATGGCCTCTACCGTATCGATCATGACGACTGAACCGGTATCCTCATCAATTATGATCTTGCCGACATTGCTTTTGATATTGTCTAATGTTGCTAAAACATAGCTCGGCTTTGAATATTTGAGCCTTACAATGTGTACTTGAGTTTTATCGCTAAATCTCTTTCCATACATCGCCTCATATTCAATAGCGCTCATTATCTGGACTATGTTGCCTTCAATTTTATAAGCCAAGTTATTTGATATGATAACGATATCAAGGGCGTTCTTTACAGTAACACTGTTCAGAAGCACCGTCGACCTTCCCTGCACCGACGGACTTATAACAACATTGAACTCTCCCTTTAAAGCAAGGAACTTAATAACGTCAACGATGTTCATGTCCCGGACATCCAAAGTTATGGCCCTTTCCATTCTATCGAAAATAGGCTCTTCATATTGATTGATGACTATTGGCTTTGGGGTCTCAGCGAGAACTGATGTCGCCGTAAAACCTGCAACGAATATTAGTAATGCCAAAAAACCAAATGATAAGATTTGCTTATTTAATTTACATTTGTGATTTATCATATTTTATCGTCGTCTCCTCATTTTCATAGCCTAACACTGCGCTATCGGCATAAATGGTTTTTACAATTATATCGCCCAACTTTTCACCTTTTTGTAAAAAGTAAGTAATCTTTTTTTCAGTATCCTCGATCATGACTGAAGCGGTATCGATCCTGTCGAGCCAAGAAACCCCTACCAACCTAAGATTCGCGGTAACCTCAGCAATCTTACGGTTCTGTTCGGTAACGACAACATCGTTCGGTTTCTTTTCTTCATATGGAACAAAAATATTTCTTTTGTTAACGCCTGCTAAGTAGTATGAAATGGATTGGACTGGCGGCATTGAATCATCACTGCCAAAAGTCCTTTGGCCGGATGTTCTCACAGCATCAAACTTAAATTTCTTGCTCAAAAGCCTTGTTCCAGAGGCAGCTTCTGCTAAGAGGAAGAATAAAACCACAAAAATACCGACGATAAGGACCTGATTCCCTATCTTGACCAATGCCAGCACATTTCGCCTCTCAGCAACTTTTTGCTTTGACTGTCCGGGCAAAGCAGAGTGGCCGGCGGAAGCCTCAATCATCTTGAGCAATTTTTGTTCAGCAGTTTCTTTTGGATTAGCCATCATATATATAATTCTATATTGTCATTAAATAACTTCAAGATAAAAATTGTTTTTTTTGCTTATTTTTTTTTAACATCAACAGTACTTGCATCATTTAAATTTGTCGCCGAGCGCCACTGCTGTTCTTTTTCAATAACCTCTTTAACCAAAGCAGCATCAGCAATTTCCTGATCTTGCATAACTATTTCTTTCAGCACTTTATGGCACAACATATTAATTTTTCTTGGATAACCTTTTGTGTTGCTGTAAATTTCGCTAATGGCTTCATCCAAGAACAATTTCGCTTCGCCTTTATAGCCTGCTGTGCTGATCCTGAAATTAATCAGTTCTTTTGTTTCAACAACATCTAAAGGATTCAATGTAAATTTAAAACTTATCCTGTCCATAAAATTGCTCATATTAACGACTTTTGAATAAAGCTCTAATTGCCCCAGCAAAACTATCTGGATAAGCTTATGGTCGTTCGTTTCAAAGTTCAGAAGTATCCTCAATGCCTCAAGAGTTGAATAATCAAGCTTTTGGGCCTCATCAATTATTAAAATAATGGTCCTGTCTTCATCGATAGTTTTCTTAATAAGAAATTTTTCAATAAAATCCCTTAGTTCAACAGCATCCAGGGCTTTGGCATCAACCCCTTTGGGCAGCTGAATGCTGAAATTACGAACTAATGATACCAGGAACTGGCTCTCGTTCGTAAAAGCCGGATCAAGGATCATATGAAATATCATATCACCGCGCTTATTTAACTCATGAAGAAGTTTTCTGGATAGGGTCGTTTTTCCTGTTCCAACATCACCAAAAATAACTGATAAGCCTCTGCGCAAACGCAACTCTATCAGCAAGTTAGTAAGGGCCATATCGTGTTGTCTTGTGGGATAAAAAAAGCCCGGGTCCGGGCTCGTAGCAAATGGTTCTTTTTCAAAACCAAGGATTGAATAATAACCAACTGTATTATTTTGGTTGTCCATATAATTAATATATTAATATAAAGATATAAATAAAAATCAGGATTGAATTATTATCCAATTGTAACACAAGGGAGTTGCGTTTCAAGCACTATTTATCTTTTTTCGTGGACATTTTGAAGAAAAAAATGAAATATTCCCGACATGAAACCGAACATTCTGGAAAAAGACCTAAAGAACATCACAAAAGACATGAAAATAGCTCCAAAAATATTTTTTATAATCAGTAAAGCAAAAACCAATTCTATTGCCAACAATAAAATCATCAGAAAGAGCGAACCCTGCAAAAAACTTGCCCCCAACAGAACACTGCCTATTAATGCGACAACTGAAACAAAAGCAATTGGTATTTCAACAATATCCTTCCAAAAAGTATAGTCATCACCCTTTGCCATCTTTGGGTGATCAGCATACATTTTGACCCTCCAATAGCCATGCCTGAATTGTTCTTTCATGTATTTCCAGAATTTATCAGGATGATAATGGTCCACCAAGGCATTTTTTTCAAAAAGAATCTTATATCCGGCTTTTAAAATTTTATAGCTAAGGTCATTATCCTCTCCGCTCGCTGAACTATAACCGGAGTTAAAACCACCCACTTCATCAAAAACATTTTTTTTAACACCAAAGTTATAACTGCCAAAGGCTTTAGGGAATCTCGGCATTAGTTTTGTATGCCTGAATTTGATTTCCTCGAAAATACAATCTGCCAATAAACTTTCCTGATTGGCTATCCCATAACTTCCCGCAACGACAGCAACTTCATCATTAAAACATTTCATAGCCGTCTCTATCCAATCCGCATGCGCAATGCAATCAGAATCAGTGAAAAAAACAATGCCCCCTTTAGACTTCATTGCTCCGGCATTACGCGCTGAAGCAGGCCCTGAATTTTTCTGATAAAAATATCTTACGCTTTTAAATCCTGAGATTATTTTTGCAGTTGAATCCGTTGAACCATCATCAACAATAATGATTTCAAGGTTTCCATAACTTTGGACTAAAACACTTTGTATGGTTTTTGAAATTGTTTTTTCACAATTAAAGGCAGGAATAACTACGCTAACTATTTTTTTTTCTTTCATTTTTTTGCAATTGTAAAAAGTAGCATCCCAAACAAATGCCCGAAAAGATTGTCCGGTGACAACGCAAAAGGAAAAACATTCAAGCCACCCTTGTAAATTATTTTTGCCCCATTACGTTCATTCAATTCAACCAGCCCGCTTAAAACAAAAGGCGCCTCTTTGATTCCCGGCATATAGAACGGCCTGATCAATTCCCATGGCGAAAATTTGTTAGGGACAAATGTAACAATAACACCCTCGGAGGAGATCATTGAGAACAAATTATTAAATATTATATCCTGTTCACCGCTTGAAAAATGCTCGAACAAACCATCAGTGAATATCAGATCGAATTTTTCATGGATATCCGCAGAAATATTTGGCGACAATAGATCTTTTTTCAGAACTTCTGTTTTTCCATTTGTAATCCTCTTTGCGATCTGCAACGCTTCATCTGAATAATCCAAAGAAAAAACCTTTGCGCCCTTGTCACAAAAATATTTTGAAAAAAATCCGCTGCCGCAACCCGCATCCAAAACCTTTTTATCTTTTCCAACAAACAGGTCAAGAATCCTGCATATTCTTTTTTTAGACCAACTGGTCCTTGTAAATCTTTTTGCTGAATCTAATTTCCAAAAATTATCCCAATCATTTTCATCAGGCAATATTTGTTTATTCATAAATTATTTTTTATCAATTGTTCCAGTTAAATCTTTTTTATCACTTTTACAGATCTCTAATTCAAGCAAACTGATTTTTTGTGCGATAATATCATTACGACGATTCTGCTGGCAAAGAAAGAGCGTCATGAGAAGCGTCATGAGAGTTAAAATACCGATCAAAGAGAAAAAGATAAAGTTGCTGGGAAGCTCAAATCCAAAAAATCTTGAGACTTTTACAAGAAGGCCTTCGCAAACAGCAAAAGTAATCCCAAGCAAGGAAGCAATTATCCATCCGACGGCATACTTGAACGTTAATTTTTCCCTGCGTATCAGGTCAATGATCAAAAAAAGAATGAAAAGCGAAACAAACACAGCTACAAGTTTTGCGCTCATAAAAGATATCCCTTTTTATTTTTTATTTTATCGAGAAGTATGGCAAATGTAACTTTTATCATGTAATAAAGCGTATATAAATACCTGATCGAACTGCTTCCTGATACCCTTTTACGCATCTTAACAGGGATCTCTTTCAATTTCATCCCATATCTTGAAGAAACTGATATTGCTTCCGGCTCAGGAAAGTCATGCGGATAATAATGAGCGAATATCTTTATCATTCTTTTATTAAAAGCCCGAAAACCGCTAGTTGGGTCTGTAACTTTGTAAGATGTAAGGAAACTTATCAAGTGTGCAAAAAAATTAATACCTATCCGACGAAGAAATGAAGATCTATAATCTGAATACGGGGGCAGGAACCTGCTTCCTATGCAAACATCAGCCTCTCCGCTGATAACAGGCTCCAATAATTTGCTTATGTATGAAGCATCATGCTGTCCATCACCATCAAATTGCACAGCAATATCATATCCTTTATCTCTGGCATACCTAAAACCTGTCTGAACCGCCCCTCCTATTCCTAAATTGTAAGGAAGCGATGCAACAATTGCCTCAGTTTGTTTTGCTTTTTCAAAAGTTGAATCTTTCGAACCATCATTGACAACAAGTATTGAATAATCTTCACCCAAAGATGCCAATTCTTCAACAGTTCTCTTTATATTGCCTTCTTCATTATATGCAGGAACAATAATTAAGATCTTTTTTTTGCTTATACCCATAATATTATTTTTTCATGCTCATATATACAAAATATGTTGCTGCATAATCAACAATATCAATTTCTTCGTTATCTTCAACAACTTTATCCGGAGTTAAACCGTCAAAACTAAAATAAGAACCGTCGGGATGGTAACCCCTTCCTGTAACCAATAAGACCATTGAATTGTCACTAAGATTAAACATGCTCTTTAGCATTACTTGACCTGCAGAGTTTTTCCCCATCAGGATCGTTCTTCCGCGCTTTTGCAATATGCCAGAAAACAATTCTGATGCGCTTCCGGTATCTTTATCGATCAATATAACCATTGGGCCGTCATAATGAAACTCTTTGGGGATAGTTGGCACATCCAAAAGCATCTTTGGGCTGCCTTTTTTCTGAAAATAAGCAAAATCGTCACCGCCAGGAAGAAAAAACGAGGAGATCTCTCTTGCGGCTAAAGGCGGCCCGCCCGGATTGCCCCTTAAGTCCAATATCAATCCATTAATAGGCCCATGCTGCCTGAAAAAGGTCAAGAATCTCAACAGGTCATCCGATGTTTTGCGGTTGAACTTTCGGACCTCCAAACAATATATATAGGGTATTTTCACCGGGCGCATAAAAACTGTCTGGCGAAAATATTCGTTGCTCATTACCTCGATATTTTTTTCTGCCATTGTTGAAGCCTCAAGATACCTTATATTCACTACTGTTCCTATGAGAGGGGTTAACAATTCATTTATCTCTTTTTCTTCAAGTTCCAGCAGAACTTTATCATCCAGTTTTGTAAGAATATCCCCTTCTCTCAATCCTTTAATATAAGCATCAGAGCGCGGCTCTACCTGTGCTGCCAGATACCCGAGATTAACAAGATTGCCTTTTATGCCCAGATCAATCTTTTTTCCTAAAGCTGTTTCTTCATATTCTTTAGCTGGTTCTGGAGGATATAATGCGGAAAAAATATCTTCATCCGTTCTTAAATACTCAACCAAAAACGCGGCGCTGCGCCATCGGATATAATCATCAGATTTTCCCGAATCTTTTAAATTATTATAGATCTTCGTATCAAATTGCTTGATGAACCTGTCAAAATCACTGCGCCTTACTTCCTGATAATAATTTTCCTGCATTGTTGAGTAAACTTCTTCAAAAAAAGCGATATACTCCTGATATGCGCTTTTATCATCTTTAGTTACAGCCTTCCTGCTGCTCTTAGGCATATCATCTATTTCATCAATGAATTTCTTGTATTTGTCTGGTTCATTGCAGGAAGTAAAAACAAATGCGATTAGTAAAAAGATAAGAGCTCTTGGAAATGAAAATGACATATTTATAAATGGCCTTTATGAAAATATATTTTTACACATATATAATAGGGAAGCTTATTAAGGATTATATCCTCAATTTGATTAAAATAAATAATTTTCTTTAAATAATTGATAGATTTAATCTTTTACGATTGATTAAAACTTCTTTTCAACTAAGACCCTCAACAAGGCATCTTCCTTTTGAGTAATACCATGTTCTTCTTGGTCAACATCAAATTCTTTTTTAATTTCACTTTCAAAATCCGAAGCAGAAATATTTATATTAGCGACAAACTCATCATGATTTCTTTTTTGCCTGTATTCCGGCATATTCTTTGGGACTAAAAGGTATTCTTCTATCTTCTTTATATCAAGATCATAAAGTACCGTTCCATGATGCAAAATAAAGTTTCTGCCCCTTTTTTGCGCATTACCTGATATTTTCATTCTTGTGCCTGCAATTGCGATATCAGATATCGGATAAAACACTGCATCAACATTAAGACGTTTTAGCACATTAATAACCTTGTTTAGAATATATTGATATGAGCTTTTGAGATCTGACAGCTCTTTGCGCTTATCCTTTGATAAAATTAGCGAAAAATTCAAGCATCCCTTTCCCTGCAAAACCGTACCGCCACCGGATGACCGCCTTATAACTTTAATATTATCTTTTTTTACGTTCAAAGAATTAACATCTTCATCTTCTTTGCTTATACGGCCCAAAACAACAAAATAATCAGGGGATTCCCAGAGCCTTAAGACCTCCTGCGAATCATTTTTCTCTGCTAAATGAAACAGCACTTCATCATAAGAAATATTTTCTTCCGGGGTTTTAAATGATATGTTCTTAAAAAGCATAAACTGTTTATCTCTTAGAATAGGGGACTATTCTATTCTGCAAAATAATTTGCATTTAATTCACGGGCTGCCTTGACTTCATCCGGCCTGGAAACAGGGGTTGTTTTTGGAAGGTCTGCGAATTCTTTTGGGTTTTTTCTAGAAAGATCATCAGCCTCGAACATTGCATCAACAAACTCATCCATTGCTTTCTTAGATTCAGTTTCTGTAGGCTCGATCATAATTGCTTCTTTTACCGTTAAAGGAAAATATATTGTAGGCGGATGACAACCTTTGTCTATAAGAAATTTTGCAATATCAGTCGCATGGACACCGTTCTCAACTTGTCTGGATGCGGAAAAAACTGATTCATGCATACATATCCTGTCATAAGCTAATTCAAAACGTTCCTTTAGCCTCTCTTTTAAATAATTTGCGTTCAAAACCGCATTATTGCTTGTCTCTATCAGCCCTTGCTTGCCTAAATACAATATGTAAGCATAAGCCCTGAGAATTATTGAAAAATTGCCATAAAAGGACGCAACATATCCTATAGATTCCGGATAATCATAATCTAATTCATATTTTCCGCTGCTGTTTTTTATCACTCTTGAAATAGGTAAGAACGGGATCAACTTTTTATTTACACCAACAGGTCCGGACCCCGGGCCGCCACCGCCATGCGGAGTTGCAAATGTTTTATGGAGATTAACGTGCATGACATCAAAACCAATATCTCCGGGACGGCACCTTCCCAGCACGGCATTAAGGTTTGCACCGTCATAGTACATAAGGCCATCCACAGCATGTATCATTTCCGAGATCTTCTTGATATCAGAATTAAATATGCCGTGGGTATTGGGGCACGTTAGCATTAATCCCGCGACTTCATCGCTTAACTTGCTTTTTAATTCTTCAATATCCATAACACCGGTCTTGTCAGAATTGATCGATATTATTTCATATCCTGCAATTGCAGCTGTTGCAGGATTGGTCCCGTGAGACGAATCAGGGACTATGATATATTTCTTGTTATTGCCTTTAGCTTTATGGTACGCGGCCATCATCATTAAGCCGGTTAATTCCCCGTGCGCCCCCGCCAAAGGCTGCATAGTAAAACTGTCCATTGCCGTTATCTCGCAAAGAAGCCTGTCCATCTCATAAAGGACTTCCAAAGACCCCTGGGTCAACAATTCCCCTTTTTTCAGCTGAGGCAATAAAGGATGAACATCCGTAAAGCCTTTCATGCAGGCAATACTTTCAGTAAAGCGCGGATTATATTTCATGGTGCAGGAGCCAAGAGGATAGAAATTGGCATCAACAGAATAATTCATCTTAGAAAGATTGGTGAAATGGCGCACGACATCAAGCTCGGATACCTGAGGGAACTGACAATCCTTTGCCCTTTTTAAATGAGAAGGGATGCTTGCCTTTACATCAACATCCAAACAGGGATTTAAAAACCCCCTTCTGCCTTCCACACTTTTCTCAAAAATTAATTCCACTTAACCCTCTTCCGATAGACTAAAGACCATATAGCATAGAATATAGCCTTTAATTCTTTACCTTTAATACTTCTTCTAACGCTTTTGCGTAATTCAGGATCTCTTCTTTGGTCCGCTTTTCAGTAACAACAATGATCATATATTTTTCCATACCTTTATAATATCTGCCGAGAGGGAACCCTGCGGCAAAACCACGGCCTATCATTCTCTCAACAACTATTGACGCATCAACAGGCAGATGAACTGTAAATTCATTGAATGTCGGCGAGCTTCTCTTTACCTCAACGCCCTCGATCTTGTCAATTACACTTTTTGCAAATTCAGCCTTATCCAGGTTTAATTGTGCCAATTCCTTAAATCCATTCTTGCCGATCACTGACATATAGATGATAGACTGAAGCGCACAAAGAGCAACATTAGTGCAAATATTGGACGTGGCTTTTTCTCTTCTGATATGCTGCTCCCTTGCCTGAAGCGTATTAACAAAGCACCTCTTGCCATTCTTATCGGTAGTTTGTCCCACGATCCTTCCTGGCATTTTGCGGGCATACTTCTTCTTTGTCGCCATAAATCCAAGATAAGGACCGCCAAAATTCAAAGATAGCCCTAGGCTCTGCCCTTCGCCAGTAACAATATCAACATCCATTTCACCCGGTGTTTTTAAGAGCCCTAAAGAGATAGGATAAACACTCTCTATAACAAGAGCGCCGGCAGCATGCGCTTTTTCAACAATATCAGTATAATCATCGATCGCGCCAAAAAAATTGGGGTTCTGGACAATTACAGCAGCAGTATCTTTATCAAGGAGCGCATACATCTTTTTCCTGTCAGCAGTACCATGAACAACCTCTGTTTCATTGAATTCAAAATCAAGATTACTGGTATAGGTCTTTAATATCTTTTTAAATATCGGGCTGACACCACCGTCTATCAAAATTTTCTTTCTTTTCGTTATCCTGAACGCCATCATAGCAGCTTCATATAATGCCGTACCCCCATCATATAAAGAGGCATTTGATATCTCCATATTTGTCATTGTGCAAATGGCACTTTGATATTCATATAATGCCTGAAGGGTTCCCTGGGAACATTCCGGCTGGTAAGGGGTATAAGCAGTGAAAAATTCACCTCTGGACATTAAAGAGGAAACAACGGACGGCACATAATGGTCATAGTACCCGCCGCCAATAAAAGGAATGAGCTCTGAAGAATTTTTTAAAGCCAGCTTTCTAAAATACTCTACAACTTCAAATTCGGATTTTCCCTTAGGCAGGTTAAATGATTTTGGGGAATGCTCCGGCTTTATATCAGAAAAAAGCTCCTCGATAGAATCAACTCCGATGACTGCAAGCATTTCTTCTTGTTCTTTTTTTGTATTAGCAATATAAGAAAACAACTGATCGTCCTTCGTATATGAATAAATACCGGTGAGAATACTAGCGGTTTTTTATCCTTCTCTACCCTATTATATTATCCTACACTATCAAGAAAATTTTCATATTCTTCTGCAGTCATAAGATTTGAGAGCTCTTCTTTATCTGCTATCTCTATTTTTGCGAGCCAACCTTTTTCATAAGGAGATCTATTGATAAGCGCTGGATCCGTTTCTAATTCAGTATTGATCTCTACTACCCTTCCAGAAATAGGCGAGAATACATCGCTTGCAGCTTTCACGGATTCTACAGAAACTATTTCACCAAATTGCTCTGCCTCATCACCAACAGAAGGAAGCTCAATGAAAGTGATATCCCCTAATGAAGACTGCGCATAATCTGTAATACCTATAGTCGCAATACCATCCTCTACCAAAACCCACTCGTGATCTTTCGTATACATCAAATGCTCTACAATTTCCATATCTTATTTCTCCTTAAATAGATCAATTTTGATTTAATCTTTTAATGAACCACCCTTATAAAAAAATCTTGAAGTTACCCTAGCTTCTGCCCTGACTTTTTCATTCCCAAACAATAATTTATCATCTTGTTTCGCTGTACCTTGTTTTGCAAAGCCCAAGCCTATTCCCCTTTGCAGATGCACTGAAAAACTTCCGCTTGTTACAATGCCTATCTCTTCTCCTGCTTGGTCATAAATAGCCTGCTCTGCCCTCGGAGAGCGCCTGTTGTCAGAAACGAAACCAATGATCCTTCTTCCAACGCCTTGCTCCTTTTGCCTTAAAAGGGCCTCTTTGCCAATGAACTCTTTTGCAAAGTCGACAAACTTGCTTAATCCGGCTTCAAGCGGTGTTATGTTCTCGCTCAACTCATGGCCATACAAGCTGTACCCCATTTCTAACCTTAACACATCCCGGGCTCCTAAGCCAGCTGGCCGCACTCTTTTGTCTTCTAGTATATTATTCCAAAGAACATCAATTGAATCCCAGGGAAAATATATTTCATAACCTAACTCCCCAGTGTAACCTGTCCTGCTGATAAGGATATTCTTACCTAAATAATTAAAAAAATCAAATGTATAATACTCTAATTTTTCAATACCGGGAAAAATAGATTTCAACACTTCACGCGATAGCGGGCCCTGAACATCTATCTTGCCTGTTGTCGACGACACATCTTCAATTATTGCTGAAGGTTTTAAGCTGAACTTTAAATGTTTAAGATCTTTTTCTGTTGTAGCTCCATTAACAACTAAGAACCATTTGTTTTTTTCCATTCTAAAGATAATAAGATCATCAATGATACAACCTTTATCATTAAGCATCATCCCATATCGCGCAGATTTAACAGGCAGGTCTTTCAACGACATTGTCACGATCCTGTCTAAACCGCTCTCCACACAATCCCCTTCAACAATAAATTCTCCCATATGAGAAATATCAAACAGAGAAACAGCTTTTCTAGTTTGTGTATATTCTGCGATTACCCCTTCATACTGAACAGGCATATCCCATCCGCCGAATGGAACCATCTTAGCTCCAAGCGCGATATGATTATCATACAAAGAGGTTTTTTTTAAGTTTTCAGTTAATGACATTTTTTTATACCCAACCGTTAAGTATCCAGATTCAATATTTCAAGTTCTTTATCTGGCCCGCCCGGCACGATTCGAACGTGCGACACCCAGTTCCGAAGACTGGTGCTCTATCCAGCTGAGCTACGGGCGGTCATTTTTTGTTTTAAAAATTCTTTTTTTTATCTGATATTAATACATACACATAACACATAAGATCTGACTTATTCTTCCTGCATGCACGCAAATATCCAAGTTAAATCCAAAATAGCATTAAATCCTAAAAAAGCAAAATTATTATAACAATTAAAAACAAAATAACAAGTGCGTATTTATACAAATATATCTTATTATTAACCTTTGGGAAAAACCACTTTATTCATTGAATTATTGAAACAGGGCTCTTTGCAAGAAACAACATTATAATTATTACCGGACTTGAATATTCACTATTTATTCAAAGAAAAATCTCTCTGGCAGGAAAAACAAAAGCATCTCATACTGAAGAACCTTCTGCTACATAAGTTCCTTCAGCTTTGAAACAGAAGATTTTATCTTTTCAAACGTGGCATATTTTGACTCAATAATGTATGGAATGTCCTTCTTCATAAAAGGCAAGATCTTTTCCAGGTCCATATCTCCTGCAAAAGGAGCAATATGATCCCTCATTACTTCAACTCCATGGACATGCATTCCTATCATTCTGGCTTTATAAGTATCTAAAAGGTCTACATGATTCGTTATCCCTAGCCTTTCATTGATCTCAGCATGCCCGACATCATGCCAATAACCCATACCTTGCTTCCCAAACATATCCAAGAACTGGCCGATCTCCTCAAAATTTGGTATTTCGATCGGGTAATAGCGGGTTTCAAGACCTATTTTAATACCTTTGTCCTCGGCATACGAAACAACATCTTTAAAACTTTTAACTGCAGCTTCAATGTACGGCCCCTTCATTTCTTGTCTGGCCCCCAAAACCCTGGCAAATTCATCATTATATTCCCGCACCTGTGCCGAACCATGCCGATGAAGTGAAAACAATTGATGACAACGCCCATCTTCAAAGTCTATTGTCCCTGCATGAACAACCACTGTCGAGGCCCCGACATTCACAGCTGTATCAATAGTATTCTTTGTCCATTTGACAGCAAGCAGCCGCTCATGTTCATCCAATGAAGTCAGCCTATAAAAATTGGACGGATGCCTTGTTGTTTCACCATTATCCGGGCCCGGACAAAAATTATGAACACTTACAACCTTAATCCCAAGGTCCCATTTTAAAGAATCAATGATCTTTATTTGCTCTCTTGTCACCCTGTAATCTATCTCAATAGCGTTCAGGCCCAAATCCTTAACGGATATAAGCCACATGAACATATCAATATCAGGATGATAATTCCATACTGTTGAAATACCTAGCATCTTGACCTCTTCTTATATAATTAATGATTATTTATCCTCAAGGCCATCAACAACTTTCTTTACTTCCAGCTCAGCCTTCTCTATTTTATCTTTGCAAACCTTGATCAATGAAACCGCCTCTTTAACCTTATCAGACAGCTCATCAACATCGATCTCTTCATTCTCTATTTTTTCAATAATATCCTCTAGCTTCTTTATTGCTTTACTGTATTTATTCTCTACCACAAATAACCTCCCAGAATATTTATTTATAAGGATCAACTATCCGACTTTGTTAACTTGACTTTCAATAATGCCGTCACTTACTTCTGTTATTAATTTATCATTATTTAGAATTCCTGAAACACTTTTTATTATTTTTCCGCTTGAGCCTCTTGTAATGCTAAATCCTCTTTTTAAGGTGTTCTTTGGGCTTACCACTTCAACTATCTTACTATAACTCCTCAATCTATCTTTTTCTTTGTTCATGCGCTGTTTTGTTCTCTCGAACATATCTATATTCTTTTGATCCAGGCTTTTTATGTTTGCTTTTAAAAGAGTTACCGGCCTGTATTTTAACAGCTCTGATAATCTAAGGACTTTTTCATTATGTACTTTTAAAAACCTCAAAGTTGAAGACTGCAGGCCTATCGCCTGGTCCTTTAACCTTTGATTTTCAGCCTTTATCCTGTCCTGTGCAAGGTCCAGGATAAATTTTAGTTTTTCATTGATCTCACCGAGGAATTCTTCCACCCTGTTAACAAGAAATTGAGCGACCGCTGTCGGCGTCTTGGCATAAGTATGAGCGGCCAGATCGGTTATTGATATGTTTATCTCATGACCGATCCCGCTAACTACTGGCAACCGCAATAACGCTATCTTCTCGGCAATAAGCCTGCTGTCAAAGCAGCTAAGGTCTGCAATAGACCCGCCGCCTCTTGTTATAACAATAAGGTCCAGATCGTCTATTCTCTCAACTTCTTCTAATGCTTTGACAATATCAGCCTCAGCGTTCTTTCCCTGTACAAGGCAATCCCTTAAAAAAAGCTTAAAACCAAGGCCGCTTTTGGTCAATTCCGCAATAAAATCATTATAAGCTGCCGAATCGTAAGCTGTGATAAGTCCGATATTCATCGGTACCCTTGGTATCTCCAGCTCTTTGTTCTTATCGAACACGCCTTTATCCTTTAGCTCAGCGATAAGTTTCTGTTTCTCTTGTGCCAATTTGCCTAGAGTATGCACTGGGTCAATATCATCTACTATCAGGCGGACAATTCCATGGGGGGCATAAAAATCGACCTTACAGGCAAACTTCACTTCAATATCATCTTTCAGAGAAAATGCATTTTCACTTTGCCTTAAAGTCGCTTCTATCTGTGTTCTTTTTCCCGAAAAGATAACTAATCCGATCTTTGCGATAATGTCCTTCGAACCAGGATCTTTTTCCACCAGTTCAAAAAAGACATGATTCCTGCTTTTATTGCGGTCATAACCCTGGATCTCTCCGCAAACCCAGACGGTCTGAGGAAAGGCTGAAGTTATAACATCCTTTATGAATTTGTTTAATTGCGAAATTGTGAAGAATTCATCTGACATAACATAATAGTTATATCAAAAATATCGGCTACACTCTATAAAAAAGGGGACAAATACTTTACTGTGTATTTGTCCCCTTATCCGCGCTTTATGCAGCTATGTATCTTGATTTATCTGATCTTTATACTTTTGCTTTAATGCCTTTATTTGATCTTTTATACCTTCACGATATTGCTGGTTCTCTTGTTTTCTGCTTTCCCTGTATTCTTTTATAGCATTGCGCTTTTCTTCCCTTTGCATCTGATCATTATCACGTATGCTCTTTACAAAAGCGACATCCTCTTTATGCTTTTCATCCCTATAAGCCACATGCTCATTATATTTTTGTTCTGCTATGCTGATTATCTCGTTTTTCTGTTCATCTGTTAATTTATCAATACCTGCTAACTTGTCTTTTAAGATTGACATTCTTTCCTGGTGGACCTGATCTCTAAATGCGATATTCTCGCTTCTTTTTTTCTGACGGTATGCTTCCATTTCCTTCATTGCCGGTTCCTTATACTTCTCTTTCAATGTTTGGCGGAACGCTTGCGTATCCTGTTTTTGCTGCTCCCTGTAGGCCTTTATCCTCTCTTTTAATTCCTTATGAAAGCCGTCACCTTTCACA
This sequence comes from Omnitrophica WOR_2 bacterium RIFOXYA2_FULL_38_17, assembly GCA_001805965.1. GTDB lineage: Bacteria > Omnitrophota > Gorgyraeia > Zapsychrales > Zapsychraceae > Zapsychrus_A > Zapsychrus_A unditaenarius. The sequence continues at coordinate 25,790 of MHHG01000041.1, forward strand.
TCCTGTGCCAATACTACTGTTGGAATTACCATCAGTATAACAACTGCCAGACTAATAAGGTTCTTTTTCATTTTTGAGCTCCTTTCGGTTTTGTTGGTTCTTGTTTCCGTTCTTTTAAACACAGGGAAGCTCAAAAAGTTTCGAAAAAAAAGCAAATATAACTTTTTCTTCCGGTATCATTAAATACCCCAAAGAAAAAAATATATTTGCGGTTACCGCCCTAACAACTTAAGTTTCTCTATATTTGGATATCATCTCCTTTAAAGCTGCCAAGCTAACCGGCTTGGGAAGGAAATCGTTCATGCCAGCCTGCTTGGCCTTTTGCTTATCTTCATCAAAAACTGCAGCAGTTAAAGCAATTATGGGAATTTCTTCACTTATATCTTTTCTGATCATTTTAGTGGCTTCAATGCCGCTCAAACCAGCCAGTTGTATATCCATTAAAACCATATCAAAATTTTGATTTATTCTTAGAATATCTATTGCTTCGTAACCACTGATAGTGAACTCACCCATACATCCTAACTGCCTAAAATATTCTCTCATAAGCATTTGATTGGTAACACTGTCCTCAACAACAAGAACCCTAGCGCCCTTACAATTGAGCTCTTTAGCCATATGCCGTGTTACTATTGTTTTATCCCGGCGCTTATCTCCAAACACTGTCCTGATAACATTCTTTAATTCTTCTAAGGTAACCGGTTTTGGCAAATAGCCATTAAACCCTTTTGTTTGTGCGTATCCCGCCCCACCGATCTCCGGCTCAGCAGTGATAGCGATCATTTTTACATCCTTCAAATTTTTATTAGAGCGTACCTCTGATGCAAAAGCAAATCCGTCCATATCTTCCATTACAAGGTCACAAAGTATCAAGTTTGGAAAGATCCCGTCCACTTCCAATTCTTTTATCTTTTCTAAAGCATTATTCGGTGAATCTTCAACTGATAATATCTCAAGGCCTAACGACTCACAGCATTTAACATGTATCTTTCTTGCAATTTCATTATCATCAACAATAATGACTTTTTGTTTGTTCAGGTCCATATTCTTCACCGGGACAACATCTTCATCGGCTATTGAATCCCCATCCTCAAAATCCAGCACAAAAATAAACTCGCTCCCCTTTCCCTCCTTTGATTCAACCCAAATTTCCCCACCCATCGTTGTTACAATAGACCTGCATATGGTTAATCCTAATCCTGTACCGCCGTATTTTCTTGTTGTAGAAGTATCCCCCTGAACGAACGAATCAAAAATAATCTCTTTCTTGTCCTGTGCAATCCCAACACCTGTATCTTTTACAATAAAGCGCAATGTCTGCCCGGTCTTTGCACTGGTTTTTTGTTTCTTTACAATTACACCAATAGACCCCTTGCGAGTGAACTTTATAGCATTGCTTAGCAAATTTAAGAATACCTGTCTTAATCTGGTCGGATCCCCTTTAAGATTAAAATTAACATCTGGATCTATATCAATATATATCTCGACTGAACTCTTCTTGGTGCGAAAAACCGCTATTTTAAAAACATCATTTAGCAAATACTCTAAATTAAAGTTAACATTCTCCAATTTTGCCATTCCCGAATCCAGCTTGGAAAAATCAAGGATATCATTAATTATCTTTATTAAAAGTTCCCCTGAAGAAGAAATGGTTTCAACATAAGCCCTTTGCATTTCAGTTAAATCCATCATTTTAAGAAGATCGCTAAAGCCCAATATAGCGTTCATAGGGGTCCGCATTTCATGAGACATATTTGCAAGGAAATCCGATTTTACCTGAGCAGCCTGTACTGTCTTGATTTGAGCTTCTTCCAGATCTTCTCTTAATGATTCGGATATCGCTAAAGAATTCTCGATCTCCTTGTACGCCTCTGCTATCCTCTTTTCCTGTTCGGCCCTGTCAGTAACATCTTCAAAGCACTCAATCCCTCCAATAATATCGCCATCATTATTCTTTAAATAATCAACATTCTTAAAAACTTTTAGCAATCTTCCATCTTTACAATTAATTGTACATTTCCTTGATATCAAAGGCTTCTGTAGATCATTACTAAAAAGAGCACAATTTTCAACGCACGGGGAAACTGCAAAAAAGCTACACTCTTTTCCCATCACTTCATCTTTAGAATAACCTGTCAATCTTTCGATATAATCATTCCAGCTCGTAATCTTTTTTTCTATATCCACTGTAAAGATAGCCGAAGGCACAACCCGTGAAAGAAGCTCCGCATGCTCTTTTGCAGAAACAAGGTCTTTCTGAATATTGGTCCTGTATAAGATTTCGCGCTCTAAAGATTCCTCTTTATCCATCAATATTGTACTTACCATTTTCAGATCAGTTATATTAGCTTCTAGTTTTTCAGTTGTTCTTAAAACACTTCTTTCAATGCGCCCCAAAAAAAGCCATAAGAAAACACCAAGTAGAATCACAGCAATGATCTCAATTTCAACAATTTGCGTTGCCAATCTCATAAAAACAGCATTCTCATCATCAAAGTTCTTTAATACAACGATAGTGCCCACTACTCTTTCGCTAACATCCTTTAAAGGCAACAAGGCTGCAGAATACTTATTAACGCCTATATTTACAGAATATACCTTTAACAAATATTTATTTACATCCTTGGACAAAAGGTTATTAAAAAAAGAATCCAGCTCATGAGTGCTGTTCACAGTAGACCCGGTTAAAACAACATTTGAAAATCTTTCCCAGATACTATTGTCATTAAATGCTTCCTGCCCATGAAGGAACTGGGCCTTATCAAGCATATCTTTCTCAATAAACGACATGATCTGCACATTTTTCATAGCTGCTATGTTCGGCATAACATGCTCAATTTCTTTTCCAATTTCAATATACCCAATAATATTGCCATCCACGATCCATGGCCGCACAACCCTAAGCGCTAACCTGCCATATGGGCCCAGCTCTATTCCATACTTAGTGACCCCTTTTCTATAGGCTTCGCCCATTGTATATCTATCGATAAAATCGCCAAAATCATCCGGCTTATGAACTCTGAGGTAATTATTTCTTTGTGTATCATGAAAATAAAAATGGGTTATCTGATAACTCCTGTTTAACTCCTGAAATATCGGTTTCGAAAATTCATAGAGAGCCTTTCTATCATTTGTAATATACGCCTGCTGTAGATTTTTGTTCTGTTCTATTAGGTCAATATAGCTGGCAATAATACTAGCCTCACTGTTAAGGAACGAATAATAATCTTTATTTACCTCTTTCACTACCTTTTTAAACTCCAAGCTTATTTTATTCTTATGATATGCATAAAAAGACCACATACTGGTTAAGGAGATCAACAATAATGCAGAGCCTACAGGGACCACTACCTTGCTTCTTATCCTGTTTAAAGAAAATTCCTTTGTTTCAAAACTATGAACATATATCGAAAAATATGCAATTATGATCATTAACAAAAGCAAAAGCGCCAATATGCGAAATTGATATCCATTAAGCTGCAAACCTAAGATTTTGTGTTTTAAAGAAACTACTTGCCATCCTTTAATAAAGGTCTCACCTTTTTGGATAAAGAACCTGTCTTTTTTATAAACAGTTTCACCGGAGCCATTTGACATTTCGAGCGGAACTACTTCATTATTTGCTAATTGTTTTGAATTTCTTATCTCTTGAAGGGTTTCTTCTGATAATGGGTTTAAAGACCTGTAAAGAGAATCTTCGTCATTTGTTGCAAAAACTATACCATCAGCTGAAACTAACATTTTAGGGGAATCATACTTGGAAAGAAATTGGTCCAGGTCATCAAGCCCCACCTTAAAAACAACAACACCAAGGATCCTGCCCTCTTGCACACTATAGATCCTTGAGCTTATATAAAGGCCTCTTTTGTTTGTTGTCACGCCTACTGCAGGAAAAACGACCAGACCACCCTTTAAGGCATCTGTAAAATATACCCTAAAAGCATAGTTATTGCCTGTTAACGATTGTCCTCCATCATAAATCGTAGAAGCAACTACCGTTCCGCTCATATCCATCAAATAAACTATATCTGAGCCAGAATCCACCCTTGCTTTTTCAATTAAATTCTTTATAGGATCACCATCTGAGATAGAAGGATCTTTAAGAAAACCCCCAATAACATCATTTCTTATTAACTGATCCAACATCGACATTCTATTTTCAATACTTACGTCAATATATTCTACGATCTCGGATAGTTCATCACTGTTTTTTTCAATTAAATTACTTGTGGTAAGATGTCTTGCTTGAAAATAAAAGGGCACGATCAAAAGAATTAGAATGAAGAAAAATAATAAATTCTTGGGAAATCTTGACTTGGTTATTTGTTTCAATTTTTTATACATAAAAGTATAATTTCATAACCCTTCGGCAACAAATGGCTCTATTTCGCGCTACTATAAAAAATATCCCTGTTTTTATTTACTGAAATCCATGAAAAAATATAATTACCTTTTAAAATACTTAGACGGCCTGAGGCACTTAGTAAGTTTTTTTATTGCTGCTGTGCGGAGTTTTTGTTTTTCAAGGTCTTTTTTTGCTTCCTGAAAATCAGGCTGTCCTTCAATGATACTGTTCACATAAGACTCTCTTTGCTCTTCAGTCATAAAATTTTCACGGATCACTTTTAACTCGCCAGAATCCAGAAAAAATCCTCCGCATAAATAGCATTCATCAACCGTGACTTCTTTAGCGGATTTATATAAATGCGCCATCATTGGTTTGAAGCATTTAGGACATTTAATTTTCCCGCGGTTATCATCTTTAGCCCTTGAGCTTTGCAAAGCAGCTGTTAGTGCATTCCCCAAACCTTCGTGCTTTTCATCAAGTTTTTCCAGTTCAAACCAGTCAAACCAAATACCACTGCAGCCATTACGGCAAATATCTATTGAAACCCCTCCAAAATCCTCTTCTGTCATAGCAGTTTCACATACTGGACAATTCATAAAAACCTCCTTGCTTACACTTTATAAATTTTAATGTTCCTATTATACATAAATTGCACATCTTATAAAATAATATTAATAACAATCTATATAATGCCTTGCGGCAAAATATTCCAGTGCGTATTATTTGCTAGCCAATGGTTCAACAGCAACAGTACGATAATAGAGAAAATATTAATAAGCATCCCGACCTTCATCGCCTTCTTGTCTTTGTGGGACAAAAAATAGACCAGAACGGCAATTGATAAAAACCCGAAAATATGTGCAAGATGGCTAACCCCGTCAGAAGCCTGATTTAAGAAGCCCTGTATGTCTGCATAAAAGAACATCCACCCTTTTACCATAGTAGGTATCGGAAGTATCATTTCATATGTGATAGTGAAAGGGGACAGCAGCATCGCCCCGGAGATCAGCCCCATAACAGCTCCGGAGGCCCCGATGATCGCAACATTCTTATGAAGCAAAAAAACATAGACCATAGTAGAAAACAACATTGAGATCGTTAATGCCCCAAAATAAATAAAGAGGGTCTTGCGCACGCCAAGCTTTTTTTCAACGATCTTACCAAAAATAAAAACACCGAACATGTTCCAGAGAAAATGAGATAAGCTCCCGTGAATGAAACCCGAAGTGATCACGCACCAAACCTTGCCGTTTATAAGGTTCCCAGGATACATAATGAACGGCTGTATATTCTCATTGCCCTTAGGCACATAATACATAAAATAGAAAACAGCCGTATTCAGAGCAAGAATAATATCAACTGTTACCGAACCGAACAAAAACTGGAATAAATTAAAAGATTCTTTTTTGTCTTTATTTTTACCCATTAATTTAATCAAATATAACTGTTTTATTGTTAAGTTTAAGGATCTTTCTTTCCAAATGCCATCTGACCGCCCGGCTGAGAACCACTTTTTCCAGGTCTTCCCCCTTTATTACAAGGTCTTCTAAAGCATCCCTGTGGCTGATCCGCACTGTATCCTGCTCAATAATAGGGCCTTCATCAAGATGCTCTGTAACATAGTGGCTCGTGGCTCCGATTATCTTGACGCCTTTTCGGTAAGCCTGAGCATACGGGCTCTTCCCTATAAATGCAGGAAGAAAAGAATGATGTATATTAATTATCCTGTTCTCATATTTGGCAACAAATCCTGCCGTAAGGATCTGATGGTACCGCGCAAGAACAATAAGATCGACTTTCTCTTTTTCTAGAATTTCTATCTGTTTTTGCTCCTGTTGTTCCTTGTTGTCCTTATTAACAGGTATTTCATAGAATTTTATACCAAATTCCTCTGCAGCTGCCCTGGCTTTTGAATGATTGCTTATTATTACAGGGATATTACATTTAAATTGGCCGGCCCTGAACCTGTACAAAAGATCATAAAGACAGTGCAAATGCCCAGAGACAAATAATGCTACGTTATATTGCTTGTCAGTAAAATTAAGCGTCCAGTCCATATCAAACCTGCTCGCCACATTAACAAATCTATTCTTTATCTCTTCTCTTTTAATAGCAAAACCCTCTAATGACCACTCTATTCTCATAAAGAATGTATTGCTTTGCTCATCAATATGCTGGTCCGCATGTATAATATTGCCGTTATTCTCATAAACAAAAGTGGTGATAGCTGAAGTTATACCCCTCTTATCAGGGCATGAAACCAACAAGATAACATTACTCATTTTATTTCTCCCTAAAGTTGACTATTGCACAATGTTTTTTTGCATAAATATTTCTTTTGTTTTGCAACTGTCATTAATTTATTCTTTTCGGCTCAAGCTCTTTTTCGCTAATAATATATTTTTCACATTCCTGCATAAAATCAACGATCGTTCTATCCAGTAAAATATGTCTTCTGTTAATAGGCTGCTTAAGGACTAAGCCGGATAAAGTGACACAGCGGCTCAAGGCAACATATATCTGCCCGTGAGAGAACGTGCCGTCCCCAATATCAACGATCACTTTAGAAAAGGTCTTTCCCTGGCTCTTATGAATGGTTATCGCCCAGGCAAGCCTTAAAGGATACTGCCTGAATGAACCGACCGATTCCGATTCGATCATTTCAGTTTCATCATTATAGTAAAACCTGAACATCTCCCATTGAAAAGGCGATACTTCCACGATCTTTCCATCAGATAATTCCACGACGACAATTTGATCCTGCTCAACAAAAGAAACTATCTTGCCTATGCTGCCGTTTATCCACCTTCCTGAAGGGTCATTATTCAAAAGCATTACCTGGGCATTGACTTTCATTTGAAGGGATAACTGTGTTGGCAAGTTCTTCTGCTCGAACTTCCCCGATATCTCACCGTCTGAAAAATAGGCCTGCGAATCTATCCTGTTCAATTGGGCTTCATTCACCTTGTCAGCCAAGCTGTTCGTTGTAGTCAAATAAACATAAAATTCATCCCCTTTAGGTGTAAAGCCGGGAAGATACCTTTCATTCAACGCGTCAAGCTGCTGGTCAGTAATTGACCTGTTCCTTATTGCCCCTAACAGTTCTATAAAACGCTCTTCTTTCTGGCGGTATATTTTATCGAGCTCAAATATCCTTAAGCTATCATAAGAAAGCTCAAAGTTCTCATCATTGTCCTTGTAAGAGCCTCTATTGAATAATCTTCTAAATACCTTTGAATCAAAGAAGTACGGGCTCTTGTAGTGGCCTTTGAAAATCGACCTCTCTCTGCCATTTACCACGGGAGGCAGCTGATAAAGGTCACCGATAAATATCATCTGGGCACCTCCAAAAGGCTCGTTTGCCTCTTTGCCGTGCAGCCTCATAAACTCATCAATACAATCCATGAGGTCTGCCCTTACCATTGATACCTCGTCAATAATGATCATATCGATCTTTCTATAAAGCTCCTTGGCATCCTTTCTCATTCTGATATTTACGACCGTATCCGGAGTTATGTCGGGCTTGAACCTGAAAAAAGAATGTATTGTCTGGCCTTTTATGTTGACAGCAGCGACCCCTGTCGGAGCAAGGACCACGACATTTTTTAAAGTATTTGACCTGAAGTACTGAAGGATCGTGGATTTTCCCGTTCCCGCCTTCCCGACAATTAAAATATTATGCCAGGAATTCTCAAGGGTATCATATGCCTGGGCAAATTGATCATTGAACTCTAGATTATTTTCAGTATTATTTTCCAGGTCTATATTCATTGTATTTTGGTTTTTCATTCAGGCAAAAAGCATAATTAAGAAGGGAAAAGCTTGAAGAGCTCATATAAAAACAGGGAAGAAAACTGCCTTCCTTTTAATTGTCGTCTTTAAGAATCTAAAGACATGACTTTTACAAAAAATTTGACTAATATTTGTTCGCTGATATATCCAAGAACATATTTATTGTTATCAACTACAGGAACACATCCCAGCATCCTTTTTGCCATCAAACTGGCAACATAAAAAACTGACTTATCCGGCTTAACAGTAAACGGGCTGGCTTTCATTATTTTTTTAAGCCTGAAGGAATTTAAAGCTTCCTTGCTATAATAGGAATCCCCATCCAATAATTTATCAGAATCATAATCCAACATGGACATTATTTTTCTGGGAGAATGCGCCTTATATAAATACTTCTGGCTGATTATCCCCGAGATCCTGTTTGTCTCATCCACGATAATAACATGTGTAAGATGATGCGCGACAAAAGTGTTATGCACAATACTTAAAGGCTCATCTTCCCTGACCGTGATCACTTCTGTCTCCATTATATCTGAAACTCTAGTGTTCCTTAATATCGCCAGAGGCCCTAAATTGTCATATGGCTTTGGATCTTTCATGTTTATTTGCCCTCACAATACATTATTGTTTATTCAACTAATTCATTTAGCAACTTTGCCCATTGCTGAAAAACATCTTTTGAGTGTTTCCATTTTGAAAGACCATTGAAATATTTAATTCTCTTGCCTTTCCTTGAATCAACTACTGCAATGATCCTCGCATCTGTCATTGAATCTACGAACTCAGCCTCCATCGCAGCGCCCCCAACACCAAGTCCTGTAGCAGTGGTCGACCAGTGAAGATTCAAATATATCTTACTCGGTATAACATCGGTAATAGCGGTCCTAAGAAGAAGTACCCCTTCACCAGGCTCTTCGACGATCTCAAATCTTCCTTTTAAAGCTATGGTCAATTGGTCATAAAGAAAATCCGTAAATTCATTAAGGGTCGCAGCGTCAATCTCGGCGCCTTTAGCATCTTCGGTAAAATGGACATCAACAGGCTCGATGATCAGCTTTTTATAAGATGCCAAATCTGCTTCTTTCGACCTGTCTACAAATAAGCCTTGTTTTTTTTCACTTTCGAGATGAGAATAATCATCCAAGAATCCGGCGGGTTTTAATTTTTTTGCAGCGCAACCAGAAATGAGCAGCGAGGATAAAAAGATACTTAATAATAAAAATCTCGTCCTATTTTTTAACAGCTCAAACATAGAATAAAGGGCCTTTCAATGTATTAATAGTATGATTTAGCTCGCCTCTTCTTTTTAACGTCTGAATCAGCTGAGCCTCGTGGACCGATCCCGTAAGAAGATCCGTGATAAATGACCCAATCCCGTGAAAAGCGGCTTATCCAGTCCTCAGCAGCTTTTTCAAACCCGATATTCGAATTTGATTTCTCACTTTCGATCCATAAGTGGCGGTTGATCTCCTCAACAACTTCAGGAATTCGCAGAAGGTCTTTTGTTCTAGTGTTTGTCATAAACACCTCCAATAATTATTGTTAACCATCGTCTTGCGACTTATTGCAGCATTGAGCCCAATAAAGCTCAACATACAACAATTACTTGCAGGGCACTCCCCAGATCTCACTTGCATACTCGCGGATTGTCCTGTCGCTTGAAAAATAACCTGATCGTGCAACGTTCGTTATCGATCTCTTAGTCCACTGCGCTTTATTTTGATATTCTTTGGATATAACATCCTGTATAGCTAAATATGCATCAAAATCAGCACAAACCAAAAACGGATCATGATGGAACAAAGAATTAACCAGATCATTAAAGATCCCTTGCTCATTAGGGCTGAAATAGTTATTCTTGATCATTTCATACACATCTTTTAACATTGGGGAGTTCTGAATAAACCTTTGAGGATCATAACCCTGCCTTTTCAGGTCTGTCACTTCCTTTTCCTTAAGCCCAAAGATAAAAATATCTTCATTGTTCAACTGCTCTGCCATCTCGACATTAGCGCCATCTAATGTCCCGACGGTCAAAGCACCGTTGAGCATGAACTTCATATTACCTGTTCCGGAGGCTTCTGTTCCTGCCAAAGATATCTGTTCAGAGAGCTCGCTTGCTGGAAAGATCTTCTCTGCCAACGAGACCCTGTAGTTCTCCAGGAAGACCATCTTCAGTTTATCCCCGACTGCGCGGTCATTATTGATCATATTGGAAACATTATTGATCAGCTTAATTGTCATCTTTGCAGTGGTATAAGCTGGAGCGGCTTTTCCTCCAAAAATAAATGTTCTTGGCTGAATAAACTTCTTTGGATTATTCTTGATCGTCAGGTATTGCGAAATGGCATAAAGGCAGAACAAAGACTGGCGCTTGTACTCATGCATTCTTTTGATCTGGACATCAAAGAGAGAATCAAGATTAACAGAAACATTCATAGTGTCTTTGATGTATTGAGCCAGGTATTCTTTGTTATTAAGCTTTACGCCCTGCCATTTTTTAATAAATCCTTTATCTTCTCTGTAATCCAGCAGCTTATTCAGTTTATCTAGATTTTTTACCCATTGATCCCCTATTGTTTCTGTTATAAGCGCAGAGAGGCCCGGGTTAGATTTCAACAGCCATCTTCTTTGTGTGATCCCATTTGTTTTATTATTGAACTTTTTAGGATACAGATCATGAAAATCCTTGAACAAATTCGTCTTTAGAAGGTCCGAATGAAGCCTTGATACACCGTTGATCGAATGGCTTCCTACTATTGACAGATAAGCCATTCTTGCTTTCTTTGGGTAACCTTCCTCTATAATTGACATCCTGCTTATCCTGTCAGAATCTCCAGGAAAATTCTCGCCTACTTCCTTCAAGAACATTGCATTGATCTCATAGATCAATATAAGATGACGAGGTAAAACTCTCTTAAGAAGGTCAACTGACCAGGTTTCCAGAGCCTCAGGCATCAATGTATGGTTCGTGTATGAAAAAACTTTTTTAGTAATGTTCCATGCATCTTCCCACTTGTACCCTTCCTTATCGATAAGGACCCTCATCAGCTCAACAACCCCTATAGCAGGATGAGTATCATTGAGCTGAATACTGGCTTGCTCGGGGAGCTTGTTAAAATCCTTATTTTCTGATTTAAATCTTCTGATAATATCCGCTATCGATGCTGCGGTAAAAAAGTATTCCTGCTTCAAGCGAAGCTCTCTTCCCACGCTTTGGGAATCATTTGGATAAAGGACTTTTGATATGTTCTCAGAGAAGATCTTCTGGTAAACAGCCTGTTCGTAATCACCGTGATTGAAATAATCAAAATCGAATTCTTCAGTACTCCTTGCTGACCACAAACGCAGCGTATTGACAATATCATTTTTATAGCCAACAACAGGCATATCATACGGGACTGCCAGGACATCTTCAGTATCGACCCATCTGCATTTTGTAACACCTTTCTCATCAGTATAACTTTCCGTGCGTCCGTATAAGCTGATCTTTATTGTGTATTCCGGCCTGCAGAATTCCCAGGGGCTGCCCAAGCGTAGCCATTCGTCGGGGATCTCGATCTGATAACCATTATCGATCTTCTGCTTAAATATGCCGTAATCATAGCGGATACCATAACCGTGTGCAGGAATGCTTAAAGCCGCCATTGAATCAAGAAAACATGCAGCTAAACGCCCTAAACCGCCGTTGCCTAAACCGGCATCCATTTCCCGTTCTCTGATCTCATCAATATCAAAACCCAGGTCGATCAATGCATCAACAACATTCTTTTCAAGCCCTAAATTATAAATATAGTCGCCAAGCATCCTTCCGATCAAAAATTCCATCGAAAGATAATAAACTCTCTTCAGATTTTGTTTGTGATAAGTCTGCTGTGTATGTATCCACCTTTCCACTATTCTGTCCCGTATGGCAACAGCAAGGGAAAGGTAATTATCTTGAACTGTGGCGGAATATTGGTCTTTTGCCAAAGCATAACATCTGTTATCAAGGAAAGAAAATTTGATGCCTTGAGAGGACATATCTCTATGAATATTTTTCCAGCTTACTTTTGATTTTTTGCTTATATCCTTCATTTTTTTCTCCCTCTCTGAGCATTTGAAGTATGAAAAAACAGGCAATACCCAATACTCATCTACACTTTAGACTAAATTTGTAAATTTTATGTTAAAACCCATCTTTGTTTCCAAGAACAAATATATCAGAAAAAGCAGAAATACTAAGCAAAGATTCAAAAAAAATGAACTGCTATTTATCCTTATTCTTTAGCAGTTCAATTACATCCTGTAAAAATTTATTGTTCATCTGTAACCTTGACCATATTGCGAAATTAGCAAGCAAAATTAAGAACAATAAGATCTCTATCATTGTTATGGGCATCCTTCTCTCCTTTTTAAACGTTAAATATTTCTTACTCCTTAAAACCGATAAACAAACATAAATATAAGAGTTATTTTTTGCGTTGGTTCAGATTGATCTTGAACTTACCAAAAACAGTCTCTAAAACCTCGCTCCATTCTATCTGATAAAGGTCATCAAAATGCACTGACTCCGCAAC
>MHHG01000042.1:0-612 GCA_001805965.1 Omnitrophica WOR_2 bacterium RIFOXYA2_FULL_38_17
CATAAAATCCCCACCGATCTTAACGACATAAAGAAGGTAAAGGATTATCCCGCAGGCAATATATTTAACTTTTTTATCCTTAATTAAAAAAGCTGCAAATACCCCTAAAGCAATAACCACTGGCGTAACTATATCCTGCCTTCCATAAAAAGAACTTACAAGGTATAAAAAGCCTTTCTCAATAAGCACGCTCGAAGAAACACCAGTGTTTAGCTTTGCATATGCTGTATTAGGAAATGGAAAACCATAATATATTATCGAGAATATCTCCCATAAAATAAATGGTATAAACCCAATGATCACTAATATAAAACTTTTAAAAAGCTTAAATTTAAATTTTAAACACTTGTAGAAATCATAAGACAAGGCAGGAAGGAAGAGAAGCAAGCTATCCATTCTGTTTAGCACTCCCAATGAAGCTATAAAAGAGAGTATCAGCAGTTTTTTAGGGTCAGATCTCTCATGAATAAAAACAGCAAAGAATATTGACAGAAGAAGAAATGTCGCAGGATTCTCTAATCCTGATGTAGAAAAATCAATAAATGCCTTAGAAAAACAAAGAATGGTAACTGCCAGCAGTGATAAAGAAGTATCATTTGATATCTTGTATGT
>MHHG01000042.1:627-7462 GCA_001805965.1 Omnitrophica WOR_2 bacterium RIFOXYA2_FULL_38_17
TAAAAAGAACAGCCATAGAGGGTGAGTATACACCTGAACCCTTTCTGCAATATTCCATCTCAGGCCATAACCATGGATAAAATTATCTATTACTCGGAATGATATATATGCATCATCACAAACCCAAGCATTTCGAACAAGAACCACTGCTGTCAGGATAATGAACAGGATAAGTATGATCTTTAGGTATTTCATAGGCTTTTGAATCGATATTTAAAAATTCATTCTCGATTATTCTAATTTAGTTATCTGATAGTGTCAAACATTGACTACTTTAATTTTATTAAAAATTGCATATTTCTAAATCTAGAATTTCCTTGCAATTCTTATAAAATTCGTCTAAAATTACGACTCAATAATCCAGAATTAATTAATTTTTGGCGGGGTAGCTCAGCTGGTCAGAGCGCACGGCTCATACCCGTGTTGTCGGCGGTTCGAGCCCGCCCCCCGCTATTTTAAAAAAGCCACCTTTTATGTGGCTTTTTAAAAAATATTACTGTTTGCGCATTAAATTCCAAGCCTACCTAAGCATTAAACTACCAATTCTTAAGTATTATTTCTTGCAATAAAAGTTTATGGGAGCTAGAATTATTCCCATGATATTAGATTTTTAAATGCAACCATCAAAGACAACTCTCAAAAGGGAGTTGTCTTTTGTTTTTTGTGTTAATAATCGGAAATAGGCCTCCCACATTATTGTTTTGAACAGGCAAAAGTGAATGCAATTTGATACCATTTATTCTGTTTAAATAGTCTATGTAACTATTTTTGTCCAACTATCAAGCAAAACAATTATAAAACTAGTAGTGTTATGAGAAGGGGATTTCAATGAGTGTGTGGAATTGGATTATGGGAAGAGCATCAACAAGGGGTCAGGGTATTGACTCTCAACAACAGACCGGAATCAAAGCGGAAGGCGAAATGTGCCCAAAATGTGACGCTTTGACCCTGAAAATAACATGGATTGATGACCTATTGGCCTCTTGAGCTGAGTGCTCCAAGTGTGGATTCAAGAAACCACTTTATGTGAACCGTATTAAGTGTCCAAGCTGCAAGAAGAATGCAAGCAGCATATTTATTTGTTCAGAAGGGGAAGGAACAGGGACTTGTGTAGCATGTGGAACCATTCACAAAGTTGACGGCTCTAGAGGAAAGGTTTTGTCGTGAGTCACAAATTGGAATAAATGGAAATAAATTCCAATAAATGGAATTTATTTCCATTTATTACTAACTAAATATAAGGAATCTTATTAGAAATGATAAAACAATATTTTTTATTAAAAATAACAAAGGATTAAAACAACCAATAGAATTTTCTCTAAGGTAAATTTTTTTAATACAATTTGTAACTGGTTAGCTTGCTCATCGGATATTAAAATATAACTTGATCGGCAAAATAAAATAATTGTTTAAAAACACAATAAACTGATGGGAGGAGAATATGGGATTCTTTGGTTTTTTTGAAGAAAACAGAGTAGATCTGAGAGAAGCCCCTGGGACAAGATTAAAAATGAAAAATGGCAAAGAATTACTATTAATAGATTCTTTGATTTATCCTTTATGCATTGCCCGCACGAATGGTAAAATTGTTTATTCTGCGACTGAAAAGCTTAACGAATTCTATCCAACACATCATGAAAGAGTATCTCGTTTAACAACATGCATTGAAAACAGTTCTGATCTCTATGATCTACTAAATGATAAACTAGCAGGTTTCATTTGAAAATTTGAAAATTATAATTTTGGGCTAATATTCTAGTAATTTGAAAGAAAAACTAAGAAAATAAATTTTAAAACTGTTGTTTTAGGAATATACAAGCGCATTAAAGGAGGATGCACTACTAGGTCCGATAAAAGTTCAAGAAGCGAGGGTCGTTTAGTAATTTTCGGAGACTCATTCCCATATTAACGGCGGTAAGAGCCTGCCCCCCGCTACTTTTTATTATGGGTCAATACCAGAGTGGATTGCTCCACCTTTTATGCAAGCAAACACTTTGTAGGCTTTTATTTTTGTATCAATAAATAAGTCTCTTCTAAAATAATCCTTGGGGCTATATATAATATGATAAAAATATTTTTAGTTATACTCATGCTATTTTTTATTTCCTGTTCAAAAGGAAGCAACTCTCAAGAAACCAAAACTCTTTCTAGTCCTTCAAACTATTTGTTGCAATATACTCTTCCCGATAAACTCTTTTTTTGCGGGGAAAGAGTGCCACTCGAAATAGAAGAGGTGCGCGAAAGGGCTGAACGGGAGTTTTATTTGAATTTACAATCACCCGGACAGATCATAATATATTTAAAAAGAGCCGGCCGCTTTTTTCCCATGTTTGAAAAAAAACTCATGGAAAACAATGTTCCTGATGACTTGAAGTTTCTTTCTGTAGCTGAAAGCGCGCTTTATATGCCCCGCTCATCGAAAGACGCTGTCGGGTTGTGGCAGTTTATTCCCAAGACTGGTAAAAATATGGGGCTACAGATCGATGAATATGTTGATGAAAGAAGACATCCTGAAAAAAGCACGCAGGCAGCCATTGAATACTTGATTATGGGTTACAAATCAAGCAAATCATGGATGCTTGCAGCAGCTGGCTATAACATGGGACACGAAAATCTATCCGACAATTTAAAATTCCAAAATTCTGATAATTTTTTCGACCTATTCCTTAACGAAGAAACATCAAGGTACATTCTGAGGATTGTTATCGTAAAAGAAATCATGCAGAATCCCCAAAAATACGGATTCGAATTAGGCCCCAATCAGCAATACAAGCCTTTCAAATATAAGATAGTATCCGAATCAGGTGCTATAACAAATCTTAATGACTGGGCTAAAAAGCATAAAACAACTTATAAAGAAGTCAAACTGCTAAATCCCTGGATCCTTCAGCGAAGTCTACCTGCGCCACCAAAAGGAAAATTTTGGGAAATTGCAATACCGAAATAATATAAGAAATAAGGCGCAGGACTATCTCCAATAGAATTAAAAAAGGGGGCCGTTAAGTACACCTTCTGGCTAGATCATACCATTATTGTCGGTGGCCCAAGCAGCCCGGCACACACATTATCATATTTTAAAAAAGCCAACACCTAATAAAGTTCTGGCTTTTTTTGTTGTATCTTTACGTAAAAACCTCTTCAAATGGCATTTTTTAACATAATATGGCATACTTTACCCAAGTTATATTTTTAATAATATTTATTTAAATTAATAAAAAAACTTTTTATGGTCATAGTTAACCGATACATCCATCGTTTAATATGCATTATCGTTGCATCCATTTTTTGCATAAATATTATTATGCCTGCTAACATTTATGCTCAACAGGTATTCTCTTTGCCTGAACCGGGAACTATGATCTCTTTAAGCAATGCATTCTCTCCAATTGTTATTAAAGGCATTGAGATCTTTCCTGAGGATCCTTTTAAATTCAACTTCTTTGTAGATACCGGAGAGACCGCTCTTTCCGAATACGACCTTCAAGAAGAATCCAGCAAATTGATCAAATATTTCCTGGCATCCTTAACAGTTCCGGAAAATGACATGTGGGTCAATTTATCTCCTTATGAAAAGGACAGGATAATCCCTAATGCTTTTGGTATTACTGAAATGGGGCGCGATCTTTTAGCTCAGGATTACCTGCTCAAGCAAATAACTGCTTCAATGATGAATCCGAAAGAAAATCTAGGTGAAAATTTCTGGAACAAAATATACGAAAAAGCCTACGAAGAATACGGGGTAACAGATATTGATATAAGCACTTTCAACAAAGTCTGGATAATACCCCAAAAAGCTGTTGTATACGAACATGAAAATAGTGCATTCATTATAGAGCAGCATTTAAAGGTCTTAGTAGAAGAGGATTATTTGGCATTACAGTCTCAATTTGATCCAGAGCATATTCAAAATAATTCGATCGAGACTTCAGAAAATCTTCCATTAGCAACCAAAATAATCAAAGAGATCATAATCCCTGAGTTGGAAAAAGAAGTGAATGAGGGGGCAAACTTTGCGACATTACGACAGATCTATCACTCAATGATATTAGCAACATGGTTTAAGCGAAACCTAAAAGCTAGCCTTTTAGGTGAAGTTTACGTTGGAAAGAACAAGATCGGTGGCGTTGATATCGAGGATAAGGAAGCAAAAGAAAAGATATACGATCAATATTTAGAAGCGTTTAAGATCGGCGTTTACAATACCATAAAGGAAGATTATGACCCAGTCACTCAGGAGATCATTGAAAGAAAATATACATCTGGGGGCATATTTGGTTCCTACATAGAAAAGGTATTTGAAGAGACCTCATCTATATCTGAAGAACAATCATCTGATCTAGCAATGCTGGTAGAAGATGAACGGTTAAAACAAGTCTCCTCAACCTTAAACACCAAAACCGATGCAAAAGTGCAAACCCCTATGAATTATGGTATTTATTCCGGGGCCCAATACGCAGGCGGAGAAATTATCGGTGGAGAGATATTGAACCCTCAGGGAGCTGAAGATCTAAGACAGTTCCGCCTCCAGCTGAACCTTGCCCCACAAGGTTTTACAGGAATTATCAGGATTGTCCTTCCTCAAAATGGAAGGCTGTGGGATATACTCGGAGAGAACTGCTGGACAGCCTGGCTTGAATATAGCAATAAACCTGTTTCAATTATCTTTCAAAAAGGCAAGATAACTTCAGTTTTTGATGAAAACAATAATAATATTTATCCATTTGATAAGAATTTCATCCACGAAAATGCAAGTTATAAAGATGGCAAAATTACAGGGGGCACTCTTCTTAATCCTAATGGAGAGAGGGCAAATACACAGATAAACATTTTTTTAAGGGACAATCCTGATTTTACGGGTGTGATTGACCGCGTATTTCTTGGCAGCAAAGGCGACCTGCAAAAATTTTACAATGGAGAGGTAGCCTGGACAAGTATGGTCGGTTATGAAAATCACCCTGCATCGATTGTGATAGTTGAAGGAAAAGTTACTGAAGTTTTTAGTCAAACTGGAAAGCGCCTGTTCCCATTTACAGAAAACAAGATATACCAGGGAGCAAAATTCCTAAATGGTGAGATCGTTGATGGAGAAATACTTTTTCCTGAAGGCGCACGAGACTTAAAGAAACTACGTTCACAGTTAGAAAATGTTCCCCTTGATTTTTCTGGCGTACTAAAGGTAGAGGTTCCTGAAAACGGGACTTTGGACAATATTCTTGGAAACAATATTTGGACCAGATGGTCAGAATACTCCAACAAGACTGTATTTATTGTATTTGCTGGAGGAAAGATCACTGATGTTTTTAACGAAAGCAATGAACGTATAGCTCCTTTTGATAACTACTTTATTTTTCCAGGGACAAATTACAATGACGATCAATTAGATGCCCTTAAAGCCATTAATCCAAACGGCGAAAGACAAATAAACTCGGTCAATGCCTACTTAAGGAAAAACCCCAATTTCTCAGGAGTCATCCATCGAGTCCCGCTAAATAAACGCGGTGGATTGACAAATTTTCACAATAAAAAAGTAAGCTGGTCAACAATGCCGGGATACGAATACCATCCAGTTTCAATTATAATGAAAGAAGGAGAAATAATTGAAATTCTCGATGAAAATGGGACAAGAGTCTATCCTTTTGATAAAAATCTTGTTTATGTTGGCGCCACTTTTGATAATGGCAGAATCATCGGCGGAACCCTAGTCACTCCTGTAGGCCTGTCAAACAGGCAGGCTTTAAATCAGATAATCCTCCAAAACAAGGATTTCTCAGGAGTAATAGCGAAAGTGCCTTTAGGTGAGACCGGAGGGCTAACGTATTTTGGAGATCAAATAAAAGTATGGGCAGAAATGGCAGGTTATGAAAACGAGCTCGTAACCGTCATTATGGAAAAAGGGGGAGTGACTACGGTCATTGACAAGGATAACAATATTATCTACAAGAGAAAAGAAAAGAAAAAAGAGAACATTGTTTACCCTGGCGCAATTTATAAAAACGGTAAGATAATTGGCGGAAACGCCATTAATGCTGACGGCACTGTAAATGGATACGAACTGAATAAAATCATTGCCGGATATGAAAATTTTACGGGAGTGATAGACCTGGTAAGGCTTGATATGAATGGCGGATTAACGCACTTCCTTGGAAACAATTTATTCGGTGGTATGGCAGGCTATGAATACGAATACGTAACCGTTGTTATGGTCAACGGAGAGATTGCCAGTATTTATGATAAAAACAACAAGGAGATCTATCCTTTTAATGACAACTTCATATATGAGAACGCTACCTATGAAAATGGTGCAATTATTGGTGAACCACTAAATCCTCAAGGTGCACAAAGGCGCAATTATATTGAAACTCACCTCGAAGAGAATCCAAATTTCACCGGAGTTATCAAAACAAGGCTATATTCCAACGGGGGTATCCCCCCATACATTGATAAGAATGGCTGGACAGCAATGGCAGGATTCGAGAATATGCCGGTAATAGTTGTTAAAGAGAACGGTGAGACCATTGGTATATTTGATGAAAAGGGAGAACAAATCTTCCCCAACCAGGAAAATTACGTTTATCGCGGAGGTGAACTTATAAACGGTGAGGTCTCTAAAGGAGACCTGTTAACACCTGCGGGGACATCAAGCCGTTTAGTTTTAAACAATATTCTGACAGAAAACCCGGATTTCACTGGGTATATTGCACATGTCAGGCTTCTTCCTAATGGTTCTTTTGGCAAAATAAACGGCATTTTATACAGAGAAGCAATAAACGGATATGCAAATCAGTTGGTCACATTACGCCTTGAAAATGGCAGGGTAATTGCCGCTTATAATGAG
>MHHG01000043.1 GCA_001805965.1 Omnitrophica WOR_2 bacterium RIFOXYA2_FULL_38_17
ATGCCATCATTCCGGTTAAAAGAAATATAACATTAAAGTCAATCGCTTCAATAGCCAATTCGTAACTCAAAGATTTGGTTGCTATCATTGCAAAAGCTCCAAGCATGGCAATGATCGTTTTATCTATTTTTTCAGAAATAATAAAGATGTAGACTACAAAAAATATTAATATTGGTATCAACATGGTATGACGGCCTTTCAAGCTGTTATTTAAAAATTTATTAATACTATTTAGAAAAAGAGTATCCTGTCAAGGATACAAAATCTATCGATAATCCCTACCAGTTTCTTGTCTTTTGTAACGAATAGTCTTGGATGTTTTTTAGTGGTTAACAAAAAAATTATCTCGATCAATGTCGCATTGTGCTCAACGGTAGCGCAATCTTCTTTTAAATAGTCTTTGACCTTAAGGTTCTTCTGCAATTTAAAGAATTTTTCAAAAGGATCTATGTTCCTTACAAAAGACACAGTGTTAAGTTGTTTAAAGAATTCAGGAACTTCATGGTCAAATATATTGAAGCAGGAAAGCTGTCCCTTCAGACAGTTTTCGTTATCAACAACAGGCAAAACATCTATTTTTTTCAAGTGCATCAACTTAACGACAGCCTCTATAGAATCATCAAGTTTGGCAAATGTTTTTAATGGCCTCATGATATCCTGGGCTTCAACGATCTTTTTTATGGTTAGTTGTTTATTCTTGAAGATATCAGCCAGCTCAGCAGGTGTTTTGTTCTCAAACAATGACCGTATATTCTCTAGCTCGTTCAAGAACTTGATTATATTTGACATGGCCTTGAGAATAAGGTACGGCTGATCTTTTGAAGATATCATTAAACAAATAAAGAAAACAGGCTGGTCGTCAAGGCTTTCAAAAGGCAAGTCCTCCTTACAGTACCCCAAAGCTATAACAAAGTCTTTCCATCCATCTATGCGAACATGAGGGAAAGCTCTTCCCTGCCCAAGCCCTGTTGACTGCAGTTCCTCCCTTTGCATTGCTTCTGCAAATGCTTCCTCTTTTTTGACGTCTCCAGAAGAGCTAGGATGTTTTTCGTAAACCTTGTCGATAAGAAGTTTTATCGCTTCTTGTTTATTTGTTGCTTTTAGGTCTTTAATGATCAAATCTGGATAAATGTATTGTTCAAAAGCCATCATAATTTATTCCTTCTCATTGGATCTATAATCCATCAATCGTTTGCCGTCTGATATGAATTTAATGAACTCTAGAAAGTTGACTTCGCCTGATACCTTTTCATTGTCGTCAATTATTGGGAGTTCATTTACCCTATATTCTAACATGATGGATATCATGTCAGATAGTTTTGTGTCATTTTTAAGGTATAAATAATCTTTTATCATAATGTCTGAGACCAGTTTTTCGGAAAAGTTGGAAGTGAATTTATCAAACATGTCATTGTCTAAATTTTGAAGGTAGGGAAGAATAAGGTCAACAAGGTCATTTAGCCTAACAGAGCCAACAAGCCTTCCCTCATTATCCAACACATATACATGCCTGGTTCTTGGATCTTCGATCATTTTTTTAAATAAAACACCAACTTTTTCATTTGACTTTATTGTTGTTGCATCTTTGACAATGAGATTACATATGTCTTTAACAGTCTTTTTAGTGACGTTCATGTTACATATCTCCCGTGGAACATATATTGTTTCTATAATAAGGCATTGGTTTTGTTTCTTGATTGTGTGATTTGTGCTAATACTTCTTTTGAAAATCTGAGTTATGTAAAATTAATAGAATTAACAGGAGGTGAATGGATACAATCATATTTAAGGTATATTTTACTGGACAGGCTAAGAGAAGTAAATTCGGTCTGGAAGATTTTTATAGCAACTTTAAAACAAGGATAATTTGTAATTGACCCTAAAACAGGAATTTCTATATCTTTAACGTTTTTATATTTTTCGAGTTCTAAGGAATCGGATTCTTTTATGTTTTCACTATTAATAAAGCTGATTCTTTCAAAAGGCAGCAGTATAAAAAAAGAAGCAAGAAGAGTGACTACTAACAATATAAATAATAACTGAGATATTTTCATTTTTTAATAATGGATCTTTATGTTTGTTATGGCTTCAATATTTTCTTGGTAATTAAACATTCTCACTCCGATTTGGTCTTTCGAAGCATCAAATCAGATACGGCTTTATTAGGTGATTTTTTCTTATATATTATGTTATAAACTTCCTTTGTTATAGGCATGGAAATATCAAGCTTTTGGCTTAGCTTATAAACTGCTTTTACAGTCTCTACCCCTTCAGCTACCATGTCCATAGAAGATAGTATTTGATCGATTTGACGTCCTTTCCCTAATTTTTCCCCAACGCTACGATTACGGCTCTGAGGGCTCACGCAAGTAGTGACGAGGTCTCCCAAGCCGCTTAATCCGGGAAATGTCTTTTCTTTTGCCCCAAGCCGAATGCCTAATCTTGACATTTCCGCAAGCCCACGAGTAAGGATCGCTGCTTTTGTATTTGACCCGAATCCTAAGCCGTCACATACTCCGCAGGCAATAGCAATTATGTTTTTAATGCTGCCGCCAATTTCAACACCTATAATATCCGTGCTTGAATAAATCCTAAAGTTAGGCGAATTGAATATGCTTTGTAGTTTCTTTGCGGTTTTAAGGTCTTTTGAAGCGATGACTGCTGTGGAAGGCAATCCTTTCGCGACTTCCATTGCAATAGTCGGGCCTGAAAGAACAGAAACAGAAAGGCCATTCCCCAATTCGCTATGGATGATCTCTGAGATACGAAGCAGTCTTTTTGTATCAATGCCCTTTGTTATGCTTAGTATCATTTTTTCAGACAGATCGATTTTTGTGCTTTTTATCTTTTTTACTGTGCTTAAAGTATATTTCGAGGGCATCGCAAAAACAATTAGATCGCAGTTATCAATGGCGGTTTTTAGGTTGTCAACTATATTTATTTTTCGGGGTATCTTGATCCCAGGCAAAAATTTTCTATTGTAATTATTTTTTCTGATCTGCTGCAGGTACTGCGGGAAAGGACCCCAAAGGGATACATTATAATTATTTTTGGATAGATGAATGGCAAGTGTCGTTCCCCAGCCCCCATCTCCAATAACGGAAATGTTTTTTATTTCTTTAACCATTGCATTACTTCCAGACGAAAATCTCTCTAATGTTTTGATACATATATGCTGCCCCCCAGCGAAGGACTTGGAGCTTTCGCTCTCCTCCATCTCTTGCGGGTTCGTCTCCTGGGATCTCGGCAATCTTTAATCCACGTTTTGCTGCTCTTATGGATAATAATGGCTCCCAGCTAATATTTGTTCCAAACAGCTTTTCTTCAGTTTCGTAGCTCTCATCTTTGTCTAAATCAAGTTCTTTGATCAATTTTGTACTGTAAATACGATAAATAACCATAGCATCTGTATAGTGAAAGCCGTGTAGTAAGCTAATTGAAGTTGTAAATAGTTTGTTGCCAAATGCGGTTATAGCATCATCATCATAACTTTTAGCACCTTGAGCATAACGGGATACTATGACCATGTCATAGCCTTCTTCATATTTTTTTATGCATTCAGGTATTAATTCAGGTATTGAATTACCATCTGGGCTGAAAGTCAGTATTGCGTCACCAGTGACATGAGGTAAGGCTTCCATATATGCGTGTCGCATACCCTTTTTTTGTTGTATTACTACATCATAGCCTTGCTCTTTTGCGTACTCTACTGTTCCATCAGTAGACTGGCCGTCAACTACAAGGATTTGATGTACCCAATCCCGGTTAACTTTGGGCATTACCGTTTTCATGCCGTCTATTTCATTTAAAGTTGGAACTAACAGGGTTACTTTCATATTTGGGTGGCTTTCTTAGAGATTAAAATAAAAGCGGGCGATGAGACTCCCTGTCTGCCGACAAGCAGGGAACTAACGTATCAATCTTGTCCCGCTATGCTAAATTAAAAAAATATTTACAATTGGAGCGAGAGAAGGGAATCGAACCCTCGTATCAAGCTTGGAAGGCTTGTGTTCTGCCACTGAACTACTCTCGCATATCATAATTCATCTGAATTAACGGGGTAAGACTTTTGTGTTCTTCCACTGTACTACGCCCGCATATTAATATAATTTAATGGGCAGGGCAGGATTCGAACCTGCGAAGCATTGACGCATCAGATTTACAGTCTGACCTCGTTGACCACTTGAGTACCTACCCTAATTTTCAGAAGTAAGTGGTAAGACGTAAGAATTAAGAAATTGTGTATTTCTTGTTAAAGCTTCTTACGGCTTACCACTTTTAAATGGAGCTGGCGAGAGGGATCGAACCCCCGACCCGCTGATTACAAATCAGCTGCTCTACCAGCTGAGCTACGCCAGCAACAAAATTTATTAGCTCCAGAGAGACTTTTTTATACCAGATTTTTATTGATATGTAAAGAGGGAATTTATTATTATTTTAATTTAATAAAAAGGACAAACTAGCTGGTTTGACAACATAAATAAACGTTCCGGCCTGGTTCAAGAAAGCCTTTAGCTCCCTTGTTATCGCTTATTTAACAGTCATTGTTGTAAATATCCTTTGTAATAAATAATTGTGGGATTCGGATTCTAGCTCAGCTAAAGATGTCGCTCCCATGGTGATTTTGATCTCAATGCCATTCCTATAAAAAAGAATGGTTCTGATAGGGTTTGTTTTGCCAGAAGGATCGATCGCTTTAAATTCAAGTATTTCTGTTCCGCTCATAGTATGGAGCTTGTGCTCAGCAATAGACCTTGTACTGACACTGTTGAATCCATGTTTAAAGCCTTCATAGAAGGTTGAGCTTTGAAATCTTTGTATTAATTGCTCATCATTTAATTGATCTGAAAGATCTTTATAATCCACATATGTAATTGAAAATGAAAGTTTTTCATTATCATTCCAGAACTCTGCCCCATTTGGTATTCGTTTAATATCTTCAAATCCAGGAGGAGGCACAATGCTGAATATACCATTAGAGAAAAGTCTTGAATATTTTCCTGATTTGATAGCAAATGAATTATTCGCTAATAATAACAATGAAAAAGTTGAAATAGTTAGTATTATAAATCTTTTCATTTTATCTCTCCTTTTAAGATATTATTTGAGGACTTCTATTCCTGGTATTGTTGGAGCAGTTCTTGGCCTTGTTTTAATAATTGATCCGCTTTTAACTGGTTTTCTGAAATTCAGATCAAAGCTTTTCGGATCCAATATTTTTGTAGCCCCAGGTATTTTAATATTAAGTTTGGTCAAAACAAATTTTACTATATGATATTGATAATATCTTGCATATGCAATATGATCCGGATTTTTTGTTGTTAAGCCAACGAGCACATCTATTAAAAAAGTTATCGAAGAACATATCCAGTTTGGCAGCATTAGAAACAATTTTGGTTTAAGTTTATGCCGATAGCCTTTAGGTATGACCGGAAGTAATTTAAAGATCAGTTCATATGCTTTATAGGTTTTAAGTTTTTTAGGGTCCTCTATCCTTGACCTTCTGTAAAAATCAGCGGATCTCCCCTCGTTTATTATGTCAAATTCTTGTGGGCTGATAGCCTTGTCTGCAAGTGCCTGCAACGTCATTTCTGTTCCGGGGAAGAAATTGGTCCAGAATGTCTGTATCCTGTAAGGAGTATATTTTGCATAAAGCTCTCTTGCTGTTTCTTGTGCGCTTAATGGTTCATTTGGAAGCCCGAACATATGATCGACTTTTGGAAGGATCCCGTGCTTTTGCATGGAGATCAAAGCTCTTTCAACATGTATATTTTTGTCATAACGCTTGATCACGGTTTTTTTATAATTTTCATCCATAGACTGAATTCCAAGCTGAACATGACTGCACCCTCCTTCTTTAAGCCATATAACAATATCCTCATCCATACATGTAGGGTGTGAAAGGCATTGAAATGGAATGTTTATTTCTTTTTTGTAGTGGTAAAGAAAATCCTTTAACCATTTTTTATTTATAGTAAAGACATCGTCCTCAAATTCTATTATTTTTGGAGAGTACCTCGCCTTTGCTATTTTAAGTTCGTAGATAACATGTTCCACGCTTCTATGCCGGACATAATTACCTGGTTTGCAATCAGAAAGAGTGGCAAAGAAGCTATTAAAGCAATATGTGCAATGGAAAGGGCATCCGCGTGAAGCCATCGTAAAATATATATCTGAAAGGCGCATATGATCTTCCCAAATGACCTTATCGAAGATTGGCAGGCTGTCTAGGTCTTGGATAAAGGCTTGTTGGGTACCTCTAATAATATTTTCGTGGCTTTGAGGCCTGTATAAAGTGTTCACGATAGGCTTATGACAGGATTTCCTTTCAATGCTTCTGAGTATTTCAATAAATGCAGCATCCCCTTCACCTATACATACATAATCTATATGATCGTTTAATAGCACTTTTTCCTGAAGGATTGAAGCGTGAACACCGCCAAAAATGACCTTAATGTCCGGAAAGATCGATTTTGATTCTTTTGCTATATCCAGCATCCATTGGTAAGTGCTTGTGATCGGGGAAAATGCGATAACATCAGGCCTTTGTTTCTTTATAGCAGAAAGGACATCCTTCTTGTCATTTAAAAGTGCAGCAAGTGCAGAAATATTGAAATTGTATCTATCATTAAAAAGTGCGCTACTGAAAGCAAGATCAACTTTATGCCCTTCCCCTTTTGCAAGAGCAGAAAGTAATCCTATTCCTAATTGTTCCCAGCCTAAGCCTACAAAAGTAATTCGCATTTATTTTCTTAATTTGATAGGAAAAAAAGTTAAAAAATTATTATAACAAGAATATTAATTTTTGTATATAATACCTTATTATGTTATCCCAATTAACAATCCAGAACTTCGGGCTTATCGATCGTATATCAATAGACCTTGATAATAATTTAAATATTCTCACCGGTGAAACAGGTGCAGGAAAATCAATTATTATTGATGCATTAAGAATAGCCCTCGGTGACCGTATTACCTCATCTCACATAAGAGATCAAAAGATACCCTGCATAATAGAGGCAGTTTTTGAGCTGAAGGGTAAAGAATTACTTGCCAATGAGCTTTTCTCGGAGTTCTTATCAGAAGATGAAAACACTTTAATAATTCACAGGTCTTTTAATGAAAGCGGCAAAAAGATCATAAAGATCAATGGCTTCAATGTAACTATAAACCAGCTTAAATTGATCGGGGACCATTTGATAGATTTTCATGGGCCTCATGACCACCAGATGCTTCTTTCTAGCGAATATCATATGGGCATGCTTGATAGATTGGTTGATTTTGATGAGCTGTTAAGGGAATACTCCGGGGTTTTTGAGCAATATCAACAATTTAAAAAAGAACTTGATCAGGTACAGGCTCTTTTTATATCCAGCGAAAGAGAACTTGATATGCTTAAATACCAGATAAAGGAATTAGAACAGGTTTCATTGGATGAACCTGAATATGAGGAGTTATCTCAAAAGCAGATAATGATAAATAATGCTGAAAAATTAAATGAGCATTCTGCGATGCTGCTAGAGTTGATCGATGGCGAAGATTCCTCCTCTTCTGAGATTATCAGACAAGCGTTCTCTCCGATGAGAACCCTTAATGCAGTTGATGAGAAAACATTAGATATGATGGAAAGCCTGGATAATTTGCAACAGGCAAATGAAGATCTGGCTGCGAGATTGCATGAGTATATCAGTAAGCTCTCCTTTGATCCTCAGGAGGCACAGGAAGTAAATACTAAAATGGATATCTTTGATGATATTAAAAGGAAATATGGACCTTCGTTAAAAGACGCCCAGGAATTTTATTTTAAAGCGAAAGAAAAATATGACCTTCTAAATGATTTGGAACATAATGATTCAAAGCTTCGGGATGAAATAGCAAAAACTGAAAAAAAATTAAAGACCATTGCTGATAAGCTAAGTAAACAAAGGCAAAAAACTGCATTAGATCTTAAAAAAACTATTGAAAAAGAATTGGCTGAGCTCGGTATAAAAAATGTTATTTTTGAAGGGCGCATTGAAAAAACGGAGTATCATTCATTAGGTAACGACAAAGTTGTCTTTTATATAAGCCCTAATGCCGGAGAGGAATTAAAGCCTCTTGCCCAAATTGTTTCTTCAGGCGAAGCTGCGCGTGTTATGCTGGCTTTGAAAAAGGCTTTGATCAAGGTTGACCCTGTCCCTGTCTTGATATTTGATGAAATTGATGCACAGATCGGAGGTAGACTAGGGACGATCATTGGAGGCAAATTATGCGATATTTCCAAGACACGTCAAGTTATATTGATCACTCACCTCCCTCAGATCGCCTCTTTTGCTAATGTGCATTATAAAGTAAACAAATTTGTTAAAAATGGCAGGACATATACTTCTGTGGATCGCCTTGATAAAAAAGCAAGAGTTGCTGAATTAGCTCAGATGATGAGTGGCGAACAAGAAAGCAAGATCGCGATCAAACATGCAAATGACCTTTTAGCCAAGGCTGGCAAGTAGTTTCTATCTTTAACTTAATTAAGAAAGAACTTAATTTATTCTGTTATTGTTGATTTTTCCAATAGATTATGATAATTTACACCACAAAATATCAATAAGGTAAATGCTAATACTGTTCATTTTTTAGCATGAAAATTATTTAAAAAGGAGTATTTGAAATGAAAAAGCTTGGAATTATTACTAGCGGCGGCGATTGTGGAGGCTTAAATGCTGTTCTTAAAGGTACAGCTCAAATGGCACATAGTAATGGGATATCATGTTATGTTATTCCTAACGGATATGCTGGACTTTATAATCTGATAGAGTTTGATAATATTGTTGAGCTAACTCTTGATAGAGTGGATTCTGTTAATGCAAATGCTGCTGGTTCTGAAGCGGGACACTCAAGGGTGAAGATAAAGAATATCAAGGATGAGAAGAAATATGAGCGAATTAAACAAGGTATGAAAAAATTCAAGCTTGATGGTTTGGTTATCAGCGGTGGCGATGATTCCGGAAGCGTTATGGTCGATCTTTCTGAAAATGGGATCAAATGTATTCATGCTCCGAAAACAATGGATCTGGACCTCCAGACTTATTCTGTAGGTTTTGATTCCACTGTAAATAGAATAGCTACATTTGCTGAAGACCTTAAAACAACCGGTCGCACACATAACAGAATTATAGTTATGGAATGTTTTGGAAGATATGCAGGACACACTGTTTTTAGATCAGGCATAGCAGCGGATGCGGATGCGATCTTAATTCCTGAAGTTCCTGTCGATTTTGATGCTCTTTATGAGGATTGCAAGGAAACCTTTATGCATAGGGTTATGATAAGCGATGTTCGTGCAGGCACATATTTGATCCTTGTTGCTGAAGGGTTAAGGAATGCTAACGGTGAGGAACTTTATGATGAAGCATCTGGAGTTGATTCCTTCGGCCATAAAAAATTAGCCGGGGCTGGTAAATATGTCCAGAAAGAGCTGGAGAAAAGATTTAAAGGAGATGAAACTATTATTCAGTTCATGAAGGATTCCAAAATGTATGTTAAAGGCCTTTATGAAGCTCCGGAAGTCAGAACAGTAACACCTGGTCATCTTGTTCGCTGCGGGCATTCATCAGTTTATGATGTTAATTTTGGGAAAGAAGTCGGTGCTGGTGCGGTAGTCCTTCTTATGAACGGTTTATCAGGGTATACAGTTTCAGGTATTTCTGATGGAAAGATACAGTATCTTGATGCTAAAAAAGCTATAGAGCAAAGGCATGTTGATCTAAAGATGGTATCGTTCTTTGAGCAGATGGGTGCTTGCTTTGGGAGGAAAGTTGAAAAAGTCCAGCCTGGATTCGAGGAAGTTAAGGGAAAAATCCATAGGTATTTATCTCTTTGATCCGGATGATTATTTTTAGTAGCTCTTGGGGGCAGATCACTTTTTGGTCTGCCCTCTTTTTTATTCAGTTTTCTGTT
This sequence comes from Omnitrophica WOR_2 bacterium RIFOXYA2_FULL_38_17, assembly GCA_001805965.1. GTDB lineage: Bacteria > Omnitrophota > Gorgyraeia > Zapsychrales > Zapsychraceae > Zapsychrus_A > Zapsychrus_A unditaenarius. Next base: position 9,937 of record MHHG01000043.1, read on the forward strand.
GAAATACATTGATGTCTTTGAGAAACTACATAAAAGGAGTTTTTATTAATTATAAAAAATACTGCTGTTTATTCCAAGGAAACATGAAAATAATTATAAAAAATTGTTTAATAGTCGTGCTTCTTATTGCCCTATCGGTTTCAGCTTTTCATGTCCGCTTAAATAGTTTTGAGAATAGCGATAAAAGGTCGATTGATGAATTTGTATATTATAATATGGCCAAGCAGATGGTTAAGGATATCGCGGACTATAATACGATCCCCTATGGGAAAGAGCTGACTGAAAGAGGCCGGCCTCTTCCTCAATATTTTTTTGAACCGCTTTTTAAGCACCCTCCTGTCTTTACTTTAATGGCAATGTTGTCAATGAAAGCATTTGGGGTAAAACTTGTTTCTGCTGGCTATGTCTCTTTGTTTCTAAGCGCTTTAATGATACCAATGATCTATTTGCTGGGCTTTTTGGTTTACGACAAAAGGACAGGTTTACTCGCAGCGCTTTTTCTATGGATGGACCCGGTTAGCATTATGACTTCTCAGAAAGTCTGGATGGATACTTCCATTGCTTTTTTTACGCTTTTAGCTGCATTGTTCTTTGTTTTGGGCCTGAAGAAAAATGATTGGTTCTTTATCCTCAGCGCGGCCGCGAGTGGTTTGGCTGCGAACACTAAATATACCGGGATATTGATCACCTTTACGATATTTCTTTTTGCTATTACTTACCGAAGGGACCTCTTTAAAAATAGTAAATTTAATTTTAGCTTAGTGCTTCCTTTTTTGCTGCTTCTGCCCTGGCTTTTATGGAATTTCAATGTTTATGGATTAGAATCTGTTACGGATAATGCAGAAATTGCTGGCTTAATAAAGAGATTAGCTAAAGCGGCAAAATTAATAATCCCAATAGGATTATTGTGTGCTGCAACATTTTTACTTTATAAAAAGATAAAAAGAGATATTAGCAATTCGGATGAAGTTGAAATTGCAACTGATAGGTCGGAGGAAACACAGATAAAAATAAACAGTAAGCTGCAGCAAGCAAGCTTTGTTCTAGTGTTTTTCATATTCTGTTTTTTGTTCAGGGGATACGTGATAAACAGCCTGAGATTTGATTTTATTCCTTTTACTACATGGCAAGGTGGAATTCTTTCAAATGAACCAGCAGTATTTTATTTTGGGAGGTTGATCGAGTATTTTTTAGTTTATATTCTTGCATTTGTATCGCTTCTGGTTTTTCAGCCAAACGAGAAGCAAATTTCTGCATTTATAAGGATTTCTGCAGTAGTAATTCTGTTATTCTTTATCATGTGGGGTAATTTTCAGTGCAGATATATTCTTTCAAGCATTGCTTTTTTAATATTGCTTGCTGCAAATAGTGTCTATAAGATTTTTGATTTAGTCGCAAAGATCAAGCATTTCTCGATAAGAATTGTTTTATTATCAGCCGTTTCGACGTTTATTACTTATTCTATCCTAAAGGTTATATATCTTAATCTAGCCTTAAGTTATACTAATGATATGTGCTATTTTTAGAAGTATTATTTAAGGTTCCCTCTATTTATCTCTAAGTATGCAGCTGTTTTGATAGTTTTTTAAGAAATAGGTGGTCTTCTTTTTTAAGAAAGTAATTCCACGTTATCAGAATGAAAAATAATAGTATAAAAACCCTAATTTCTAAGTGTCCGAACACATATAAGCACTTAAAAATAAAAATGCAGAATAGTGCTAAAATAAATAATGAAATATGCCAGCTGAAGTTTAATGAAAGATTGGTGTTCTTTACGATATAAAAAGAATTTAAAAAGACTACTATTATTAAAGATATTGTTGTTGCAATAGCTGCTCCATTTATTCCATATTTTGGTATAAGAAATAAATTTAAAACAATATTTATAGTTGCTCCAGCAGCGGCAACCTTTGGAGAGAATTCAGGTTTGCCTATTGCTGCTAATGTTGAGTTTATGGGACGTATAGTTGCTCCGTCAATTAATGTTCCTGTTAAAAGTATAAGAAATGGGGAAATTGATGATAAAAAAGATTTGTTATAAGCTATTGCAATAATATCCTCAACATAAAAGATCGCTAGCAGGCCTAAAAAAAGAACTATGCAGGCATTAAATTTCATTGTTTTTGTGATCATGCTTTGCAGTTCCGCTTTTTTATTATCGTACCAGTAAGAAGTGGTTGCAGGATAAGCTATTTTTTGTATTGATTGTGGGAATATCCAAAAAAACCTGCTGAGCAAAATAGCTACACTATAATATCCAACGTCTTTCGCGGTAAGGAAATAACCAATAAGAACAATGTCTGCACGGTAATTGATTTCATTCATTATGCCTCCACAGAAAGACTTGCTTCCGAAGGAAAGGATTTCAATTAAATTTTGTTTAAAACTTGTAAAAGAGAATGTAAAAATATTGCGAATGTTCAAAAAACTAATTAAGGCTGTTATGGCCATTGCGAAAATCAGGCCAGATAGTACGCCAAAAACACCAAATCCGTTTATAACAAATATAAATGTTAGCAAAAACACCATGACATCCTGAAGTATCATGAAAAACGCAAAAGATCGCATACGGCGTAATCCATTAAGTACTCCTATGTTAGTCTGAAAAATTGCTACAAAAGGGAATATTATACAGATGAACTTTATTAGGTTTTTTAGTTCAGGGATTTTAAAAAATACAGATAAAGGCTTTGCTAGAAAAAAAATGACAATTGAAATGATCAGGCTTAGTGAAATATTAGATACTGAAACACAGGATATTATTTGATCGAGCTTGTCTTGACATTTTTGATTCTCAGAAACAAATTTTATCAGGGCGCTTGAGATCAGAAAAGCGGGTATTATGATACCGATATTATAAATCGAGAATACCAGGTTATACAATCCTAGGTCACTCGCGCCTAAATTGCGACCGATAACGATCGACAATAAAAAGGCTATTAAAGCTTTAACTCCAGTGCTGCTTAAAGCCCAGCTAACATCAAAAAAAAATTTTTTACCGTTAGTCATATTATTAAAAACTATACTGTTAAGAAATGTGTTAATCCGTCAAAGATGTGACCCTGATCCCTAATATATTCATTAGGGATGTCTGGCCTGAACCTGAAAGCATTGTTTTCTGTTAAGTGATTGTTAGTTAAATATCTAATTAGGATATTTGCGCTGTTGGTCGCTAATTGTTCATCAATATTTTTGCATACGCTTAGGGCTTTTATTGTTATGCCATAACCGAAAACTCTTGTTTCAAGTTTTTTTCTGTTGAAAATAACATTATATAAATAAAGGGCCAACCACTTATAGTCGTTGATCCGCCATGGACAGATAAAAATTGAAGGATATATTTCAAGTGAATAGCCATCTTTTTTGATCATTTTATTTGCTAAAAAATTCAATCCCGATTTAAGGCCTTCTTTGGCTTCATCTTTAAAAAAATCAGAATAATTATAAAAGTGTCCAAGCCCTTCCAATAATAAAGCAGAATGAATTAAATCGATCTTATGTAAGTGGTCATCATAATACCAGAATCCATTAGGTTGCTGACTTTTTAAAACAAAACGGGCACACGAAGTTGCAAAATAGGAGTTGGTTTCTTTGTCCCCTATTTCATATTTGTGTAGTTTTGAGAAGAATCCCGAGGCCATGGCAGTTAAACAAAAATTAACTGACTTTGAAAAAGCAGGGTCATTTGCATATTTAAAATAGATACCTTTTGTCCTTTTCAGATCTATGATATAGCCGTTATCTTCAATCAGCCATTTTCTTATTGATAATAAAATGCTTTTCATTTCCGGATCTTGATTTAATTCAAATAATTTAAAAAACAAATTGGCACAATATAGCGTTGTTACACATATAGGTATGTTTGTTTCATTGCTGACCCAATTAAAGGGTAGTCCCCAGCAAAGGCCCTTGTATCGGGGATTTGGGTTGGCCAATAACCAACTAGCGCAGGATCTTGCGTTTTTCAGATAGATTTCATTGTTAGTTGATTTATAAAGGTTAACATATCCAGCGCCCCATACAGCATAAGCCTGTGGATAGTGCAATATTTCTGAGTTATACTCGTCGGTTCCAAGGCCAATGTCTGTGCCATTGTATTTTTCTCTCCAGGAATGGAGATCCAAAATTGTTTTTAATATTGTTTCTTTTTGTTCTTTTTGCATAATTTATTCCATGCTAAGAGGACATGTTTTGCATAACTTAAAAGGCATTTTGCCTTTTGAAAGAGTTTGCCTAATATCCTGAAAAGGCTTATTGTTCCAAACATCATAATCTTTAAAAATATTTCCGTAGCTTTCCTGGGTATTAACCAGACAGCAAAGATTTACATCTCCGTTTGTGTTCACTCCGATTGTCGTAAAAGGATAATGGCAGTTAATATGATGTTCCGATTTTATAATATCTAGATCGAGAACAAGTGGCCAAATTATTCTTTTTATTTTGTCAGGTTTCTTTATGGAATTGATAAAAGAAACAGCTTCTTTGTTGCTTTTGTATATTGGTCTATGTTCGGACATGAATTTTGTTTCAAAATCAAGGACATTTTGGAATTGAACGCCTTCAACTCCCAGGCTGATGACAAAGTCTATCATCTTAGGCAATTGCTTGTAGTTTACTATTGTTGTAATAAACGTGACATTTATCTCAAGTGAAGAATTAAGGCTTTTTACTTTGGAACAAAGATTCTTAACATTTGCGACTAAAGTCTTAAATTGGTCTTCTGTTCCTCCTCTTATAGAGTTGTATTCTTCAAAACAAGTACCATCCAAGCTGATATTCAATATGTCTAATTTGGAAGAAATTATTTGGTCTGCCATTTCATTGTTAAGGCAGATGCCGTTGGATGTCATGTCTACAAAAAGCTTAAGGTCTTTTTTTGCATAATTTATCATTTGGAAAATATCTTTATTGAGGAAAGGTTCACCCTCTGCAGTGAGAGTTAATGCGCATGCTTCGGGGAAAAAAGACATTATATGTTTAAAACGTTCAAAGGACATATCCGGATAACGGACAGATTTATATTCGCCAGTCGATTCCTTTGATTGGTACCCGCACATATGACATGATAAATTACACCTTGATGAAGTGTAAATCCCGATTTTTCTAGGCCGGGCATTAATAATCGTATATTTTTTATTTGACTGGATTTTTATTTCATTTAATATCCTTGAAAAATTACCTCTTGGAGGGATTATATAACTCGCCATTCGCATCCGTTTATATGTTTTCCTGATAATTTCGTATAACTTATTCATTTTCATCTATGCTGAGGCCTCCATTAAATATCAAGCAAAGCAGTTTCTTAATTTTTCTTTTTGTATATTTTTGAGATCTTTAGAAATTCCAGATCGATATCATCATTATATTCTAGTTTTTTGCTGACAAACTCGGTGTTCCATGCGTTGCATTTATGGCATGGCGAACTGACCGAAAAATTATTTGTTATTGCTTCTCGTCTGAATTCTTTATACTTATTGCTTTTCCATATGTCCATTATTTTGCTTTTTACTACATTACCTAAAAATATTCTTCCGCCTATTTCGTGACAGCAGGATGTAACATCTCCATTCCAAAGTATACTTAAGTAGTAAAATGGCCAATGACAATAATGCTTTTTTATTGTTTTATTGCCTTGGAAGAACTTTTCAGTATTCATGATTTGAAGGTTTTCACTGATACAAGATGAAATTGCTACCGAATCTACTATATTTATCCAATAATTTATAAATTCATCGATTTCTTCTATGCTTTGATCATATTCTATTAAATTAACAAATATTTTAGGACTTAGAGAGTTGCCTCTAAGTCTCTTTAAGTTCAAAATATTTTTTTCTACGGTATCATAATCAGAGCCTATTCTTGAAGATTCATGCTTCTCCTTTGTTCCGTCCAGGCTGATAGTTATTTTGCTTACTTTGTTCTCCACGAGATTTTTTATAATGTTTTCACTCAAGAGCATTCCGTTTGTATTAAAGCTTATTTGAGAAATACCTTTTGATTTTGCGTAAGAAACCATATCGCAAAATTTTGGATGCAAAAGGCTTTCACCTCCAAAATTTAACCCTAAACTTACAGGATAATCAAGTGATGATAATTCATCGATACAATTTTTATAAGTCTCCCAGTCCATGTACCCTTTATTTCTAGCTTTAAATGTTTCCGGGTTTTGCGAATAGCATATCTGGCATCTTAAGTTGCACGCATTGGTTGGCTCAATACTTACAGCGAAAAGTCTTGGTGTGAAAAATTTTACAATAAATGGGAAAAATCTGGATAATTCAAGAAGGAAATATTCAAATCCTAAAATAACTAACATTTTTAAGCCATGTTTTTTGTAAACTCTAACTATTGATGAAATTAAATATTGAAACATATTACTTTGCTTTCTGGGTATTTATACTCTTATATGTGTAAACTTTTATAGCAATTAATTAGTTCAATGCATATCTTATTTTTATTCAAGACCTTTACCACATAATTTCGGCTTTCTTTGCCAATACGGATCCTTTCGTCCGGGTTTCTTATCAAGTAAGATAATTTTTCTTTCAGGTTGTCAATATTACAATTAACGATAGGACAATCTGGCATTTCTGATGCGATATCTTTAGCAAGATAACAACAGACGGGTTTTCCGAAAGACATTGCTTCTACTGCAAGACATCCAAAATCGCCTAATAAAACTTGATCAATTATTATATCAGCCTCTTTTTGGTAAATCTTCTTGGCTTTTTCAAAAGGTAAATTTTCAACTCTTTTATAAATAAAGTTAAAGCCTTCATGCTTAAGGTCAGCAATTGCCTTTTCAATATAGGCAGATCCCTTTACTTCCGGGTTTGAAGGTGCATGAACTAAAACTGGTATTTTATTTGTCTTGAATGACGGGTGAAAGCTTTGAGGATCTATTACATTATTGATCCAAAGATCCTTTATGAGCTTTTTTTTTGGTATTACTACTGATGAATGAAAATATAGAGATCTGACGGCAAAAAATTTGTGTATCCAAATATTATGCCACCACATCATGACCTTTTTAAACTCGTCAAATAATGGATTGTTATATTTATTTCTAACCAAATGAGAATATGGATTGCGTTTATTTTCTACATCCTTAAACAGGCGTATTTCAGATCCGCAGTATGTCATGATCATTTTTTTCCCAAATAATTTTAATATTGGGAGATCTAAGCCTAAATGAAAAAATGTTCTGCCAAAATAAAAATGGAACGTATTGTATTTAATTAAACAATTAATGAAAAAATGGATGCTTATAAAAATCCTGAGCAAAGGATTCTTGTTCTTTAAGTCTAAATTAAGATCTGAATTTGGTAGATAAAAATTATCATTGTAGACACATGCGGTAGCTTTGTATCCCATCTCTCTTTGATAAAGAGCAAGATGTCCTCCAAGCCCTCCTGTGTTGTTAGGGCCATGAAAGATATTTAATTCTTTTGTTTTTTTGTAATTCATAAATGCCATTATTCCTGAGCATTTTTATTGTATTGAAAAGTTATTTCATTTTTTTCGTTTTTTATAACTTTTCCAACAATTTTGCCAGGAGTACCAAAAACTATTGAGTTGTCTGGGACATCTTTATTTATCAAAGTGTTTGCCCCGATAACACAAAGATCTCCGATAGTTACACCTTTTGAAATTATTGTATTAGGTCCAACATAGCAGTTGTTACCAATATTGACTGGGGCTTTATCGCAAGGAGCCTGTCCTCCGGAAAGTGCCCATTTTACACTATCATGCGTGTAAATCTGAACTCCTGTAGAAATAGAGCAAAATGATCCGATGGATAGTCCTCCTGAACCATCTAATATTGTAAAAGGACCGATCCAGGAATTGTTACCAACTTTAACATCACCGTAAACCAAAGATGAGTCATAAATACTTGTTTTTTCTCCAAAGCCCAAATGTTTAGCTTTTTCCCATCTGTCAGAAGTTAATTCACCAAAAGACAAAACTCTGTCCCATTCCTTTTTGTATTCTTCTCTTAAAGCAGCATGGATCTCAATTAATTCATTTCTGTTCATTGTTTTCTCCCTGAAATAAAATGTCCACTATGTTCCCACCCTTTAGGCTGAAGCAATTTAATATTTTTTATTTTAGCTTCCTTAAACCATGATAAGACTTCTTCTTTGGTGTGGTGGCTGGCATAATATGGATTATACCAATCTTGATTTACAAGGTCCGCATATGTTTCATCCCATTTTGGGTTGTACCAACATTTAATAATATGATCATAAATGAATGTTTGCAGATCGTATTTCCCTTTTTTCATTCCAAGTATATCGATGTCTTCAGTAATGTTCAGGGGTGTTTTGAACTGCTTAAAAGCTTTTCCCAATGTTGTCATTTGTTTAGAAAATGTCATACATTCTTCATATGACATTTTGGTGGTTGTTTTACGTATTTCTGTATCTGCTAGTTCGCGCAATAACGGTTTAACATTGTAAATGTATATTCCGATCAAACCATTTGTTTTCACCTTCTTGGCTAAGGACATAAAGGCTTTTTCTGCATCCGGGGTATGGTGAATTACGCCATTAGAATAGACAATATCAAATGTTTGATCAGCATAGGGTAATTCGAAAATTGAAGCTTGCGAGACTATCATGTTCTTATTTGCTTTAGTGCGTTGATAGGCAGTTTCAACAGCCAAACTCAAATCTATACAATGCCTCATTGTGTTTTTATTGTAATTGAATAAATATTCTGACCATGCGACTCCACAGCCTGCATTAAGTGTCAGTTTAGCGTTTTTGAGCAAGTTCTTAAATTCAGTAGCAGTATTGCATCCAAGCATTGCCATAAATTGCTCCTTAAGAGAAACTTGGTCTTGAAATACATCTCCGAGGTGCTGGTTTCGCTTCTCTCGCCACTTATCTCCAAATGATTTAGCAGTTTGCTCCTCATTGCTTTTAAGTTGATAATTCTTGTAAAATGAAGGTGGAACAAATCGAGGAATACCATTAATGATTGGATAGGATTTATTCTTATTGTAAAGTTTGCCTTGCAAGATCTCCTCACCTTCAGCTTTATTTATTTTTAAACAAAGGGGTGTCTGTGTCTTGGGATCTACAAAAATATTTAAATCTTTTTTCATTATATTAATTCTCAAATTCTTTTTTAACGAACAACTTGATCCATTGTTCAAAATTTAATAAAGACCAGATGAAAAGTCTTCTGTTGTGTTTTCCCTGAGTATGTTCTGTTAGCATATCTTTTACAGTTTTATAATCAAAAAAGTCATATATTCCAGCTTTTTTATTCAAGAGCATGTCTTTTACATAAGAGATGCTCTCTCCTTTGAACCAACTCGCATCTGGACCGCTAAAACCTTGTTTTTGCATTTCAGCGTGTTTTTTGCCTACATATTTTTCTAAAACCTTTCTTAATATTATTTTTCCATCGCTCGTTTTTCTGAAGTATTTAAGTCGTTTCGCAATTGCATCTTCATCCTGTTTTATGTTTTGCTTAATGTTTTTTAGTTTGAATCTTACAGGAAGTTTTAAAGCAAAATCAACCAGGTCATTGTCTAAAAAAGGCACTCTTGTTTCTAAGCTATGAGCCATGCTCAGTTTGTCTTCGACTACTAGCAGCCCATGGAGAAAGGTTTTTGCTTCAAAATATAATGAACGGTTTATATAATCCTGAGGTCGTGTTGTTTCGAGTTTATGATGTGCGGAAAAAACATTTTTCATGATATTCCCAGTATTTACATATTTTATTTTGCTGCTTATCGGGGCGAATAGCTTTTCCCTAGATTTGTCAGGAGTAAGACGTTGCCAGTACTTGTAGTAGTCGGCTGCGTATGATTCGAAAGATTCTTTTTTAAGAATTCTAAAATATCTCCAGGGGTAGCCCGCAAACAATTCATCGCCACCGGTACCAGATAAGCATACTTTTGTGAATCGTGATGCGAGTTTAGATGCATAAAAGTTAGGATAACTTTGGCCTAATCGAAGATCTTCGAGTGCCCATACTAGCTTCGGCAAGCTTCTCTGCATGTCTCCGGATTTCAGGACCATTTCGTAATGTTCGGTTTGATATAGATATGAAATATGTTCGGCCTTTTTTCTTTCATCATAGGAAAGTTCCAATCCGGAAGCAGATGATAGATCAAAGCCAATGCAGAATGTTTTTAAATTTTTAAAAGATTGTGAAGCCAAAGCAGTAATTGACCCTGAGTCAATACCACCGCTTAGGTATGAGCCAATTTCAACGTCACTGACAAGTTGCCTTTTTACAGCTTGTTTGAAGAGCTTGTCACATTCTTCTGTGTACTCCTCTTTTGTTTTTTGAACTTTTTCTTCTTCAAAATTGTAATCCCAGTATTGTTTTACATTCATTTCCATTTCTCGGTCGAGAAATATTTGCATAAAATGACCGGGAGGTAATATTTTTACATCTTTAAATAGTGTGTCATTGGAAAATGTATTTTGGAATGTAAAATATTCCACTAAAGCCTCTTCATTGACATTAACTTTAAATTCAGGGTGCTTAAGGAAAGCCTTGATCTCTGATGAAAATAAAAATACATTTTGGTTTCTCCAGTAATAGATAGGTTTAACTCCGTATCTGTCTCTGGCGATTGTTAAAAGCTTGTTTTTCTTGTCCCAAAAAGCCAAGGAAAACATGCCATTAAATTTATTAAGAGCAGATACTCCCCATTTAGCAAGGGAATGCAAAACTACTTCAGTATCTGAAGTTGATCTGAACTTAGAACCTTGTTTTTCTAAGGGAATTTTTAGTTCCTTGAAATTATAGATCTCTCCATTGTAGCTTAAGACAAAGTTGTCTTGGTCTAAACGCATCGGCTGTGCAGCATTTTCAGAAAGATCGATTATTGATAAACGCCTATGTCCAAGTCCGATAAAATTATCAATGTGAGTTCCTCTACCGTCAGGACCACGATGTGCTAAAGAGTCAGTCATGGATTCAAGGGTCTTCAAATTGATTTTTCTTTTGTTTAGATTTATAAAGCCAACTACTCCGCACATAATAATTTCCTTGCTTTTTAAGTATATTTACGAAATAAGGTTATTTATATTGCTTATTACATAATCAAATTCTGCGTCCGTCATGTTAGCATATAGAGGTAGTGTTATACTAAGTCTATCAGCAGTGTATGATTTTAAGAAGGTGTTATCAGAAAAATCATATTTATTTTTGTAAAAGCCTAATGTATGAACTGCATGTGTTCCTTGTCTAACACTTATTCCGACATTTTCTAGATCTGACATGAGTTGATTTCTTTTAATATTTAACTCGTTTATCTTATCGAGGGTCAGATTGTCAAGATCAAGGGATTTGTTATAAAGACAAACATATGATTGATACGAATGTTTGTAGTTTTTAGGCACTATTGGTGTTAGTAGTGGGCTATTTTCAAGGGCGATGTCATATTTAGCTGCTATTCTACGTCTGCCTTCGAGTATAAAGGAAAGCTTATTCATTTGCGCAACACCTAACGCTCCTTGCATATCTGTCATTCGGTAGTTAAAGCCCCGCACATTAAATTCTGGCAACAAAGAACCGCCTTTTTCCTGATGTCTTTGGAGATCGGATTTGCTTGCCCCATGATCTTTTAGGCAAATAAATTTATTTAATAATGATTCATCCTCTGTTGTTAGCATGCCTCCTTCACCTGTTGTAATAAGTTTTCTGGGGTGAAAAGAAAAACATCCTATATCACCAAAAGTCCCAGAATGTTGATCTCCTATGTAGGAACCAAGGCCGCATGCAGAGTCTTCAACAATTTTTAAATTATAATGTTTTGCCAATTCAATAATTTTAGGTAGGTTTGAACAAAGTCCAAAAAGGTTCACAGGCATTATGGCTTTTATCGAACCGGAGCGGTCTTTTTCTAGGAGATTCGATAGATCGTCGATATTTATATTGAAAGTTCGCAGATCAATATCGCAGAAAATAGCTTCAGCTCCAGTATATTCAACTGCATTTGCAGAGGCAATATAAGTAAAAGAAGGTATTATGACTTTGTCTCCATGGCATATACCAAGTGCTTCTAATGCTAAGTGAAGAGCTGTAGTACAGTTGCTCGTAGTGCAAGAGTACTTTGCGCCAGTAAAGATTGAAAAGAGTTTTTCAAATTCTTTAACATAAGGCCCCTGTACGAGCCAGCCGCTTTCTAAAGGTTTTACTAAAAGGTCTTTTTCATGTTCATCAAAAATGGGTTTTGTTATAGGTATTTTCATTTTATTCTATGCCTTGGCTCGTCTTTTATTTACAGCTTCAATATGAGAGTTTCGCCATTCGATCAATTTGACCAATCCTTTTCTTAATTCGACTTTTGCCGTAAAGTTTAGATCATTTTTTGCTTTTTCTGGAGAACCAACACGGTTTTTTACAAAAGTTGTTCCAGCTGGTTCATATTGAATCTCACCATCAAAACCAGTTAATTCTATGATTATTTCAGCTAATTCCTTAATAGTAGTTTTTATTCCACCACCAACATTATAAAAATTATCAGTAATATCAGATTTCATCGCGCAAACGTTTGCACATCCACAGTCAGCTACATAAATGAAATCGTATGCCTGCGAACCATCGCCATAAATTATTGGTGGTAATCCGCTATCGATCCTATCAAGAATTTTCATTATTACTGCAATATAAGCACCTTTGTAATCTTGTCTTGGTCCATAAACATTCATATATCTAAGGCCAACGTACGGCAGTTTGTATCTATGATAGAAAGCTCTGCACATATGTTCTCCGGCAATTTTTGTTGCTCCGTAGAAGGTGGTGTTGTTATATGGATGATCTTCTGTCATTGGCTCTTCAACCGCATCACCGTAAACAGAAGCGGATGAAGAATATACAAGGCGTTTAACATTGTTTTTAACGCAAGATTCTAAGATATTAAAAACACCTCTCATGTTTACTTCAAAGGCTGATCTAGGATACTCATAGCATTGTAATAGCCAAAGTGCTGCAAAATGAAAAACCCCATCGATGTCTTTCATAGCAGCATCAAGGATGTCTGTTTGGAGAATATCGCCGCCAATTTTGAAAATATTACATCTAGGATCCTTGAGAGCCAGTTCTAGGTTTTCTTCACTACCTCTGGCAAAATTGTCGAATATTATTACTTCTTTGACATCCTCTTTAAGTAATTCTTCAACAGCATGCGATCCTATTAGTCCGGCACCACCAATAACTAAAAATCTCTTTCCGTTTAAGTCCATTTTTGATCATTCCTTTCAAATTGTTAAATCAAATTAATCTTTTTTAAGCTTATATGTTCTCTAAACTTTGAATTTTAACACGTCAAATTTCTTTGCTTTACTATAGGCCCTTTTGCATAAACTCTTATTGTCAATTAGTACGCTACAGCAGTCACATATCCCAAAATCTCCGTTTATGTGACGCTCTCTAATTACATTCAAATTTGTTAATAAAGTTTTTGTAGAATCATTTAATATGTGTCCTAGTCGTAACTCTTCATTTTTATCAGTCCAAATTGCAGGACAGCAAGGATAAACATGCCCATTGATATCGATTATAAGAAGACTCCATAATTCATGACAAGGATATTTAATTCCTGGCTTATATGACCAATCAAAAAGTGACAGAAGTTTTCTTATGTGGTATGAATCATTGCTATTTAACAGAGGTCTCCATTGTTTCATGAATGCAGAGAAATTATTACGGTTCATATATTGATCAAAGATGTATAAATTTACTTCTGGTAGTCGATTGCCTTTTGTTTTCAGGAAATATGTTATATTTTTTACAACCAGATCATACCTGTCAAGGTCGATCCATTTTTTATAACTTTGAGCATCGTTAAACGCTAAGCTAAGGGTTATATCATTTAAACCGCAATTCACTAATCTCTCGGCTGTTTTTTCATCAAGAGCAATGCAATTTGTGTTTGATGAAAAACGCGCTTCAGGAAATAATTTCCTGGAAGCTTCTATTACTTCAAAAAAATGAGGATAAAGGAGGGGTTCTCCAAGACCGTTGAACGCTAATCGGATATCTTTATCCGGGATATTCTGTTGATCGATCAGTTCTCGTATTTTGTTTATGATAGTAATTGCATAATCGTACTCCATATGTTTTGCTACTTTACTTTTTGAAATATTTACAAGCTTTTCATGTGTGCAAAATGTGCATTTTGAATTACAAAGGCTTGTAAGTTCAATACTGATATCTGTGGGATATTTTTCAGGAACAGCTACAGGCTTTAAAGAAAAAATGTCATTTGACAATAATTTGTATAAAAAATAATTGTTTTTTATGGCTTTTTTTATATTTTTTAGCAATAAATTGTTTTTCATATTTACTGTGGCTGTGATTGTTTTGTAAAAAAGTTATTTGTATTTGTGCTTTATTTATTTTTCAAAAAATTCCTTTATGGCATTGCTTACATAAATGATCTGTTCTTCTGTTAATTCAGGAGACATGGGCAAAGACAGTATCTTTTTTGGTTCGTTAAATGCATTGGGAAAATCTTCTTCCTTGTGTCCCAGGTAATCGTATGCTTTTAAAAATGGCAATCCTGTAGGGTAATGAACGCCATTTTGAATTCCTTTTTCATCTAGGAATTTTTGCAACTTGTCCCTTCTGTCTGTTTTAATGACGTACAAATGAAAAATATGAGAAACATCAGCCATGATCTTTGGTAACGAGATCTCTTTTATATCTTTTAGGTGCTTGTTATATAGGCAGGCATTATCAAATCTTTGTTTGTTCCAATCAAGAATATGGGGCAATTTAACCGACAAGATAGCCGCTTGAATAGCATCCATGCGACTGTTTATTCCTTCGATCTCATGCTGGTGCTTAACCAATGAGCCATGACGGGAAAACATCCGCATGAATTTTGCAAGTTCATCATTATTTGTAATAACGCCACCGGCATCGCCATATGCGCCAAGATTTTTTCCTGGATAAAAACTGAATGTACCAATATCACCAAAGGTCCCAACCCTTTGCCTCTTAAATTCAGCGAAATGTGCTTGTGCGCAATCTTCTACCAAATACAAATTGTGCTTATCACACAACTCTTTGATCTTGTCAATTTTTGCAGGTTGACCATACAGATGTACTGGCAGTATTGCCTTGGTTTTGTTTGTTATTTTTTTCTCTATAAAAGAAACATCAATAAGTAAGCTATCTTGTTCTATATCAACAAAGACAACTTTAGCTCCGGTTTGAGATATAGCTTCCGATGTTGCTATCCAACTTACAGATGTTGTTATAACTTCATCACCCAGACCGATATTTAAAGCTTTAAGAGCTATGTATATTGCATCTGTTCCATTTCCTACACTTATACAGTGTTTTACGCCGTATTTTTCGGCATAGGCTTTTTCAAAGTCTTCAGGATAAGTTCCTCCTATGAACATTGTTTTACTAATAACATCTTCAATGGCTTTATCAATTTCTGGCTTTAAGTTTTGGTACTGAGTTTTTAAATCTACAAAAGGAATGATCATCTTATATTTCTTGTTCTTTAATTTATCTTATTTTTGTTGCTGGATTGCCTGCGTATACACCAGATTCTAATATATCTTTTGTTACGACAGAACCAGCCCCGACAACTACATTATCTACTATTTTAACCGGCAAAATAGTTGCATTTGTACCTATTGATACATTGTTCCCTATTGAGGTTGCTTTCCAGGAATCCTTGCCATCTCGAGCAGGAGCACCCGATGAGAAAAGATCATTTATGAATTTTGCTCCATGGGAAATAAAACAATTATTACCTATGGTAACTAATTCACAAATAAATGAATGAGATTGTATCCTGCAATTATTTCCGATTGTAACATTTTTTTGTATCTCAACAAAAGGTCCAATAAAGCTGTTGTCACCAATGCTGCAACCATACAAATTTACAGGGTTTACAACTGTTACATTCTGACCAAACTTAACATCAATTATCCCGATGTCTTTCATGTTAGGAAGTTGACTCATTATTCAACCTTTCAAAATTTTATGTTATATTAGAGCTTTTGTCATAGCTCAAAATAGTTTCCAGCATGTATTCCGTTAGATCGATCTTATCATTAATAAACTTATCTTTTTTTGCCAGCCACTCGGGTTTTAAATTTTCATTATTAAGTAAGTTTTGTGCTGTTTTGATTATTTTCTCTTCCTCGCTTGGGGAAAAAGTAAGTAGCATTCTGTATCGGTTTTCCAATTCATCAAATACACCGGCTGATAAAGAATTGACTAATATCGACGGGGTTCCCAAAATAGCAGCTTCAGTTGCCATTGATCCACCCTCCCCTATGTACATTGTGGCAAAATAAAGAGCGTCATGCATTTTTTCCGGTGGAATAGCGATACTATATTCCTCAAATTCAGCATCGATCTTTGCTTCAGAAGTTATAAAAACCTTTCCGTGTTTAGAACAAAGATCAATAAGTTTTCTCTTAAGTTCAATAGAAGAACCTTTTTGACCGATATCGTGAGCTGCTTGCCAAGATACAAATCTCAGGATAAAAAATTTATCGTTACTAGATATCTTTAAAAGATCAAAAATGTTAGGATTTGGAGTGAAATATTTTGAATGTAAATATGCAATATCATGGGTGCCATTGTATGTTATGTGATTTTTTCCATATCTGCCTTTAAAGCTATCGGGTGTAATGAATTTTGTAACAAAAGGAAGAGTTAGCTTGTTTTGCAAAGAAGCATGTTCTGTATCATAGAAAACCAAAGTGGGTATTCCTAATAACTTGCATATATGAACGTTACATGCTCCTGTTACTGATACGCAAATATTAATTTTGTTCTTTATGAGAATTGGCAGCAGCCTTAACTGTCTCCAGATTAATTCAAGGCCTAGCCCAAGCAGTCCCTTTTGAGCTTTGCTCAAAACAAAATGTTTAAATCCGTATCTATCAAGAAGATCTACTGTGATGTCTTTATCTCTTGAAGTAATTACTACGTTGTGACCACTTTCTTTTAATTTATTTATAGCATGTTTAAATAAATGTATATGAGCAGGATGATTTATATCAAAAAGGATGTTCATTGTTTGTGGCTTTTTAAATTAATTGATTTAAGAATAAAATGAAATTATTTCCTCTGAGATCTTGTCCTGATCTTTTTCGGTTAAAAAAGGATGCATTGGTAAAGAGACGATTTCGTTAGACACCTTTTCAGAAATTGGAAAAGCACCTTTTTTATACCCAAGAAAACTAAATGCTGTTTGCAGATGAAGTGGTCTTGGATAATGGACTGCTGTTGGAATGCCTTTAGTGTTAAGGTGTTCTTGAAGCTGATCTCGGTTCTTTGCCCTTATAGAATATTGAGCGTACACAGAAAGATTATGAGCACACACATGTGGTGTAATTACGCAATCATTTAATCTTTCAGTGTAATAAGATGCTTTTTGATTTCTTAGTTCAATTTCCTTTTTGTAATGAGGAAATTTTGCTAGTAAAACGGCAGCTTGTATTGTATCTAACCTTGCATTAACCCCTATTTGAATATTGTCGTACTTGTGTGAACCTTTGCCGTGGACTCTTAATGATTTTAATTTCTCGGCTTTTTTATCATTGTTTGTAAAAACCATCCCCCCATCTCCGTAGCAACCAAGAGGTTTTGCAGGAAAAAATGATGTGCAAGTCATATCGGTAAGGGAACAAGCCTTTTTGCCTTTATACTCGGCTCCAAAAGACTGAGCAGCATCTTCAATAACGAACAAGTTGTTTTCTTGAGCGACAGAATTTATCTCATCATAGTTTGCGCATTGTCCAAAAATATCAACTGCAATAATGCCTTTAGTCTTTGAAGTTATTGCATTTCTTATTTGCTTAGGGTCTATATTGTAGCTTTTTTCTTTAATGTCAACGAAAACAGGTTTTGCTTTTAAAAATGAAATAACTTCTGATGTAGCAATGAAAGTGAATGGTGTGGTTATTATTTCATCATCGGGTTGTAAGTCATAGGTCATTAGTGCCAGTAAAAGCGCATCTGTGCCAGAGGCGCACCCTATGGCATGCTTAATACCGACATAATTAGCTAAAATATCTTCTAGCTCTTCGATTTTTGATCCCATAATAAAAGAAGCGTTTGATATAACATCATTGATTTGTGCATCTATTTCAGTTTTGTATTCCAAATATTGAGTTTGTAGATCTATAAATCTCATTAATAGCCTTCCTTATAAATAAAGTTATGATTTGATTACTATGTTATTATCTTTTTTGTACGAAAGCTTACATTCTACGCAGGTAGTGCTGCCTTTTTTAAACGTCAGTTTATTTCCGCATTGGCACATCCATCCATGCCTTCTTGCTGGAGAGCCATAAACAAGCTCATAATCTCCGACATCTTTAGTAACAACTGAGCCAGCACCGATAAAAGCATTCTCTCCAATGGTCACACCGCAAATTATAGTTGCGTTTGCGCCAATAGAGCTGCCTCTTTTTACAAGGGTTTTTCTGTAATGTTCTGCAGAGTTGCGGCAAATTGCTGCTCGAGGATTAATAATATTTGTAAAGACACATGAAGGTCCACAGAACACATCGTTTTCTAATGTGACTCCATCATAAACAGAGACATTGTTTTGTATTTTCACGTTGTTTTTAAGGATTGCTGTTGAATGTACGACAACGTTTTGACCTAGTTTGCAGTTTTTGCCAATGGTAGCGCCTTTAAAAATGTGACAAAAATGCCAAATAGCAGTTCCTTCTCCAATTTTTGATCCTTTATCGATGCAGCTTGACTTATGTGCAAAATATTTTTTAGTAGTCATATCTACTCCTTGTCTAAATATTCTTGGGCTTTTTGTAGCACTTTTAAAACTCTTAAAGCTTCTTTGCCATCTGTTTTTGGTTTCTGTCTTGTTTCAATACAATTTAAAAAATGTAAACAGGCTTCTCTAAGAGGCTCTTTCTTATCTATGTCAACGACTTCTTTTTCAGCAATTGCTGCTATCGGGACTTGATGTATCCATTCAACTTTATGTGGATAAAGCACGAGTTTTTCTTCAGGTTCTAAATCATTAAAAACCGCCATTGCTTTACTTCCAATTACAACAAGCTTTTGTTCTTTGTAAGGATGAAGCCAGCTAACAAATATATGTGCTTTTAATCTGTCTGAAAAAGACAAGTCAGTGATTGTAGTATCATATATTCTATCTTGAAGATATGCCTCTCCAAAAACTTTTACACTTATCGGCTCTTTTTCAACGAATCCCAATATTACAGAGATATCATGAGGGGCAAAGCTCCAGAGGATGTTTTCTTCGCTGCGAAGTTTTCCAATGTTAAGTCTATTTGAGTAAATATATTGGAGCTTTCCTAGCGAACCAGAGTCTATTAGCTGCTTCAATTTGTTTACAGCGGGGTGGTATTGCAATAAATGATCGACCATTAAAACCCTATTATTTGAATCAGCAGTATTTATTAGTTCTTCTGCTTCATTTATATTTAAGGCTAGAGGCTTTTCTACAAAGGCATCTTTTCCAGATAATAGTGCAGCTTTAGTTATTTCATAGTGAGTTGCAGCTGGCGATGAAATAACTACTGCTTTTATAGTCTTATCGCTCAATATGTCTTGATAATTTGTATAAGCTTCTTTTATGCCATATTTGTCTTTTATCTTCTTAAGGTTCTCTTTGTTAGAATCTGATATGGCTTTTAGAGCTCCGATCTCATGGAAGTTTCTAACAAGATTTTTCCCCCAACCTCCTGTGCCAATAACAGCAATATTTTTTTGTATATTTTCTATCATTTATTCGTTGATATCCTTTCGTTTAATGTTGATTTCAATTTTCTTAACTCTGAGCAATGTATCTTCAATTAACCTGCGATTTGCTGATATTAGGTCTGAAACAAGCCCCATAATAAGTAATTGAAAACCAATAATTAGAAATACTGCAGCAAGAATCAAAGATTGTATTTTTCCATAGCCGCCGCCCATTAAATAATGGAATAAAAACCTGCATCCTATTAGAGTACCGATACATAATGAAACAGAACCAAGATTTAAGAACATACGCAAAGGATTGAACATCGCGAATACTCGTATCATTGTAACGATAGATCTTTTTATATAATGTGGAATGCTTTTAAAAAGCCTTGATGGGCGGTCAACTCGATTAGTATGCACTATAATATTGGTAATAGCCAAGCCCTTATGTTCAGCCTGAATAATGCTTTCAAGTGTATAAGTGTATTCTGATATTATGTTTAATCTGAGAGCGGCCTCCTTGTTGTAAGCCCGAAATCCGGTTGTGGCATCAGGAATGTTTGATCCCGAGAGAATTCTTATTACAGCAGATCCTATTCTTTGAAGACGCTTTTTGATCCAGGAAAATTGTTTTATATTTTCAATGTCCCTGTTGCCGATAACTATATCTGCGGTTCCTTCAAGTATGGGCTTTACTAATCTAGGGATGTCTTCGCCTTTATATTGACCATCAGCGTCAGTATTAACTATTATGTCAGCGCCTTTTTTTAATGAGGCATCTAATCCTGCATGAAACACTTTTGCCAGTCCTTTTTTGCTTGTAAAACGCACAATATGATTGACCCCACATTCTTTTGCTACTGCGGAGGTCCTGTCAGTACTACCATCATCAATAATGAGAGTTTCAATTATATCAATTCCATCTATATGTTTTGGAAGATCCGAAAGAGTTTTTGGCAGGGATTCTTCTTCATTTAGGCAAGGTATCTGTATTATTAATTTCATTATATATATCCTTTTATTACTATTATTATGAATAGCGCGACTATAATTAGTTATTCTAACGATGTTTTATTTGAATTACAAGACTAAAAGAAGGAAATTTTAGGGGTTATTTCTCGTGTAAGGTATGTTTAATTAATGATTTTTCTGCTTTCCAATGAGAATAAACAGCCACAGTATTTTTGTCTATAGAATCCTTCACGTTCAGATGTTTGATACATTAGGATGCTGCCGCCTTCCTTTCTCCAGTTAAAATCCCAGAAAGTTAGGCCTGTATATGCTTTAGCTGCGTTAATCCCGCTGTTGTTGACTTGGGACAGATCTTTCCATCGTGAAATACCAAGGCTGGTTGCGAAAATGTTAAATCCGTTTTTGTTCGCGAACTCGGCTGTCTTTTGCATTCTTATGTCAAAACATTTTGTGCATCTTTTTCCTCTTTCCGGCTCAGTCTCCATCCCTTTAACCTGATCAATCCATATGTTTTGATCGTAATCGCTGTCTATGAAGGGGATTTTTAGTTTTGATGCAAAAATCTTATTTTCTTTTTTTCTCCGTTCATATTCGTCTTGGGGATAAATATTGGGATTATAATAAAAAACAGTAATATCAATTTCCGAATCGACCATTCTTTCTAGAATGTTCCCTGAACAAGGTGCGCAACAGCTATGTAGCAGCACCTTTTTTTCGCTGTTCGGTGGAAATAATTTAGAAGGTGTTTTGTCTTGCATTGCTTAAATTGAGGATTTTATAGCGTTTGGGATGTGATCGGAAATATCAGAAGCGGTCATGGATATTTTAGTTTTTTTCTTGGCGGCTAAGTCCCCTGCTTTTCCATGTATATAAGCTCCAAATTTAGCGGCTTCAAAACATTCAAGGCCCTGTCCGACAAAAGCCGATATGACCCCTGTTAGTACATCACCGCTTCCTGCTGTCGCCATTCCAGAATTGCCGCTTTTGTTTATATAGATTGAACCGTCATGGCCTGCGACAACAGTGTTGTTTCCTTTGAGGAGCAAAATGCAGTTGTGCCCAATGGCAAAAGACAAAGCTGTATTTTTACGGTCTTTTTCTATGTCGGCTTTTTTTAATTTTGTTAATCGCGCCATTTCACCCGCATGAGGAGTTAGGATCTTTTTTGTCTTTGATATTAAAAGGGTCTTCGGGTCTTGGGCAACGGCGTTTAAAGCATCAGCATCAATTACCAATGGCACTTGTGATGATTCAATTATCTTTAATATAAGTTTTTGTGTGCTTTTATCTGTGCCAAGTCCAGGTCCGATCGCTATGCAGTCATATTTTTGTAAGGTCTTTTTTAGCTCTTTGAACGCAGCAAACGACAAGGTCTGGTTTTTTGTTTCGCTCAGAGGTAATGTCATAATACAGTTCGAAATTTTTTTCTGCGCAGTTAAATTCAAGCTTTTAGGTATCGCGAAAGTTACAAGGCCGGCACCGGACCTCATAGCAGAAATACAGCTTAGTGCGCCTGCTCCAAGCATCCGGCCTGACCCGGCAATGATCAATATATGGCCGAAATTATTTTTGTGGGCTTTTTTATTCTGTCGTGATAATAGCGTTGGCAACTGCATAATCTTTGGTATGAGAAAGTGAGATTAATATTTTATTTTTATAAAACCTGTCTTTAAACAAGCAGTATGGCTTTCCGTTCTCATCATTTAAGATCTCAATGTCTTTCCAGCTTATGTGCGGGTGTTCTCCAATTGCTTTGTAGACAGCTTCTTTTGCGGCGAACCTTACAGCAAAATGTTGAGCTGGATATTTGTGGTTTTGTGAATACTCGATTTCTTTGTCCGTGAAGATATGTAATAAAAAGCTGTTCCCCCAGCGTTTTATTGCAGTCTCTATCCTGCTTACTTCAATTATATCTATGCCTGTTCCGATCACCATAATAAAAAATCTTTATTTCCCGTGTACGATCTTTGCCATTTCTTTGACAGCTCTTTCCAGGCCGACAAAAACTGCATGGGCGATTATTGAATGGCCGATATTTAATTCGTGCATACCTGGTATTCTTGCAATTGTTTTTGTGTTGTTATACTTGAGGCCGTGCCCTGCGTTAACTGTTAATCCCAGTGACTGCGCATATTTTGTCAGGTCTTTTATCACTTTTACTTGGCGCTCGATCCCTGCTTTTGTTTTTGCCAGGGCATAGCAACCGGTATGGATCTCAATGATCTTTACGCCGGCTTCAAGTGTTTTGTCGATCTGTTCTTTTATAGGATCAATAAATAAGCTGACCCCTATACCGTTACCGGACAATATTTTATTTACTTCTTTTATCTTGGTAAAATTTTTAACGACATCAAGCCCGCCTTCAGTCGTTATTTCTTGACGTTTTTCAGGGACAAGCGTGGCCTGGTCCGGTTTTACTTTAGATGCAATCTCAACAATTTCTTTAGCGATCGACATCTCAAGATTGAACCTGACCTTTAAAGCGCTTTTCAGCCTTATAATATCTTCATCAATAATGTGCCTGCGGTCTTCACGCAAATGTGCAACAATGCTGTCCGCTCCAGCCTTTTTGCAAATTAATGCAGCTTTTATCGGGTCGGGGTCAAACTCTCTTCTTGCTTGACGTAGAGTTGCGATATGATCAATGTTTACTCCGAGTAGTGCCATAATAAAGCCTTATTTTAACAGTTCTCCGTTAACATAGATCCATGTAATTATGGCTAAGGCTAAGGAAATAATCTTAAGCGCTAAATTATTTGTTAAGAATTTTTTCATTTTTCTTTTTCTTGGGATTATCTTTTACCACAAGTATGCTTTTTAAAATATTTGTTAATCGTTCTTTGTTAACAATAGGTATAAATCTTCCTTCTGATGCTACGGAAATCTCGCCGGTTTCCTCAGAAACCATAAGAACGACGGCATCTGTCTGTTCAGTTATTCCCAAGGCTGCCCTGTGCCTTGTACCGATTATTTTATTAAAGTTGGGATTGTCTGATAAAGGGAACAAACAAGAAGCAGCAATAATTCTGTCTCCCCTTATAATAACGCCGCCATCGTGAAGCGGGGTTAGTGGCGTAAAAATGCTTTGTACAAGCTCTGAAGATATCTTTGAATCAAGCTGAACGCCGCTTTCTATGTATGTGCTGAGTTTTGCTTCAATTTCAATCGCGATAAGACATCCGGTTTTTTGCTTTGCTAGTTTATAAATTGCAGAAGTAAGCTCATTTATGATCTCTATGATCTCAGCCTCTTCTAAAGCGAAGCTGAACAAGTGATGCTGTCCCAGACGGGCTAAACCTTGGCGAAGTTCCTGCTGGAAGATTATCATCAGGGCAACAATTGAAATTGCAAAAAACTTTGTAAGAAGCCAGTTGATAGTATTTAGTCCAATGATCTGTGAAGCGAGAAAAGCCACTAATAAGATAGTTATGCCTTTAAGAACTTGAAAGGCACGAGTTCCCTCGAAGAATACCAGGATCCTATAAAAGGCGATCCAAAGTATCCCGATTTCTATAATAGGTTTTATAATGTTCCAGATGATAAAATTCATTGTTTTAATTTATTCTTTGTCGGGTTGAATTATTTTTTCATTAACAATGGCATCGGTCATGATAACAGCATCTTTGATGGCAGCCACATTATGAACTCTAACAATATGAGCGCCTCTTATGATGCTGGTACAGACAGTTGATACTGTGCCTATTAGGCGATCGTCTACTTCCTTATCTAA
The DNA here is from genome assembly GCA_001805965.1 of Omnitrophica WOR_2 bacterium RIFOXYA2_FULL_38_17. GTDB lineage: Bacteria > Omnitrophota > Gorgyraeia > Zapsychrales > Zapsychraceae > Zapsychrus_A > Zapsychrus_A unditaenarius. The sequence goes on from MHHG01000043.1 coordinate 34,328, forward strand.
TACTTTTCCTATAAAAGACTTACGGGAAGTGCCGATTAATAGGGGCTTATTTAATGACCTAAAGGCATTTAAGCGGTTAACTATTTCCAGATTATTTTCCAGTGTTTTACCAAATCCGATGCCGGGGTCAATTATGATTCTATCTGATTTTATTCCGATTTCAAAGCATTTTTCAATTGATTTTTGCAAAATTTTATAAATATTTTCAATCAAATTGGAATAACTGACATTTCTTTGCATATTCTCAGGAATCCCCTTTATATGCATTAGCACTATAGCAGCATTGCAGTCTTTTACCATTTTTAGAAGTGACTTGTCAGGATTTGTGCCCATTATATCGTTAACGATAGTTGCGCCCGCATCTAAAGCCATTTTAACCACTCTTGGCTTATAAGAATCAACTGAAATTGGCACAGAAACATCTTTTGCCAATAATTTTATTGCAGGAATAATTCGCGCTATCTCCTCTTTTTCGGAGATCCTGTTTGAGCCTGGCCTAGTTGATTCTCCGCCAAGATCGATTATATCAGCGCCTTGTTTTATTAATTTTTTTGCAAAGCTGACAGCTTTTTCAGCAGTATATCCTGACTGGAAGAGTCCATCATTGCTAAAGGAATCAGGAGTTAAATTAACAATTCCCATAATTTTAGTTTTATCACCAAGGTGAATTTTATGGGAGCCAGCAATTACTGTGTATTTTTTGCGTTTTCTACTATTGGAAATTGCCATCATTAAAAATATATAGAGGTATCTTGTAGTTGTCGAGTTATTAGGTGCTTGACCCAAGCCTCATATTATCTTGTTTAATTTGCTGTAATGTTTTAAAGCAGGGCTTTGTCTTAAAGGGATGAACAATATAGTTATTGCCTGCTTAAGTGTTTTCAGCTTTGCCTTGTTCTGTTTCCGGATTGTCTTCTTTCTTCTCGGTTAAGCCAAGCATTTCTTTTGTTTCATCAATATCAATAATTTCTTTTTCGATCAATCTTTTAGCTATTAGGTCCAGCTTGCTTATGTTGTTAGTCAGAAGTTCCTTCGCTCGGGTGTATGATTGATTGACAAAATTATGGACCTCATCATCGATCTTTTTTGAAGTATCTTCGCTGTAGTCTTTTTGTTCCATTAGATCCCGACCAAGGAAGTGCTGGCCTTCTCTTTTCCCATAAGCCAATGTCCCCAGTTTTTCGCTCATGCCGTATACGCAGACCATGCTTCTAGCTATAGAAGTTACCTTTTCAAGGTCGTTTGATACTCCGGTAGAAGTGTCATTAGAGTGGATCTCTTCAGCTACAAGCCCGCCGAGAATAACTGTCATTTGTCCTAGCAGTTCTTTTTTGCTGTGATAGTGCTTGTCCTCTGTCGGCGGAGTAAGCGTGTAGCCACCTGCCAGGCCCCTAGGGATAATAGATACTTTTGAAAATGTATCAACTTCATCGATTAATAAAGATAAAAGTGCATGTCCGGATTCATGATAAGCTGTCATTTCCTTTTCCCTCTTGGAAATTGTGCGGCTCTTTTTCTCAGGGCCCATGGTGACTCTTTCTACTGCTGAATGAAAATCATTTTGTCCAACGGACTCTTTATCCTTGCGAGCAGCTAGCAAGGCGGCCTCATTACATACGTTAGCGAGGTCTGCTCCGGAGAAATAAACTGTCTGCTGAGCGATCTTTTTCAGATTAACATCAGCAGCAAGTTTTAATTTTTTTGTGTGAACTTTTAATATGCCTTCCCTTCCTATAATATCAGGCAGGGTAACAACAATTTGGCGGTCAAATCTTCCTGGTCTTAGTAGCGCTGGGTCAAGCGTGTCAGGCCTGTTTGTAGCCGCAATCAAAATGAGCCCGCCTTGTGAATTAAATCCATCCATTTCTACTAACAGGGCATTCAAGGTCTGCTCCCGTTCGTCATTGCCTCCTCCGATTCCCGCAAAACGCAGTCTTCCTACAGCATCAATTTCATCAATGAAGATAATTGCGCCTTTGCCTGAAACCTTAGAAGCTTTTCTACCTTGCTCAAATAGGTCTCGCACTCTTGAAGCACCAACACCAACGAACATTTCAACAAAGTCTGAACCGCTTAAGGAGAAAAAAGGAACATC